>NZ_JBIRBB010000002.1:0-740609 GCF_044326295.1 Spongiactinospora sp. 9N601 | reverse complement strand
CTGGGACAGCGAGGCGGCCCGCCACGCCCGCGTCGCCGACGCACTCACCGACCACATTTCCCGCCTCGAGCGCTGAACTGCGACCTCCTCCACCGCCTTGCCCAAAAGGCCAGGGCCGGTTAAAGGAACGGCTGAACAAGGAGATCCGCCGCCGCACCGACGTGGTCGGCATCTTCCCCGATCGGGCGGCGATCATCCGCCTCGTGGGCGCAGTGCCGGCCGAGCAGACCGATGAGTGGGTGGAAGGGCGTCGTTACATGGGTCTGGACGTGCCGGCCAAAGCCCGGCTCCGGGTGATCGACGGCGACACGCCCGCTCACGACCCGCTGCCGCGAACCCTTACCGCTTAACCTGGCGGGCAGGATCACGCGCAGGCTGTTTCATACACCACCTCCGTGGACGTGACCGCGACCTGCTCCCGGAGGCGGACATGGGGCACGGCGATGAGTGATCAAGGAGCGGTCAATTCCGCGCCGCTCTCTGGCCAGTCACGAACAGCGTCCCCACGTAGTCGGGCTCCGGCGCGGGCTCGATCCAGGCCCGCACCGCCTCAAACCCCGCGTCCTGAAGTATCCGCGCCCACACGTGCGGCTCGTACGCCCATCGGTACACCCATACCCGGCGGCCGGTGAACCCCGCCCCGTACATGCCCTGCACACCATAGCTGCCTGGTACGGCCTCGGCGTGGGAGAACACCAGCCTCCCGCCCGGCGCGAGGCGGCGCAGGACCAGCGGCAGCCACTCCGCCGGGTCAGTGAACCACAGCCCGCCGAAGATCGAGTAGATCGCGTCCCAGCGGCGGTCTGTGTCCGCGAGGTAGGGCAGCACGTGACCTTCCTCGAACTGCGCCCCGGGCAGGTGTCCCCATCGTTGCCGCGCTGAGGCGACCTGGAGCGGCGAAAGGTCCACACCGGTCGCCTCGACGCCTTTGGTGGCCAGTGCGGCAACCGCGTTGCCACGGCCGAACCCGAGTTCGAGGGCGGTGGCGGGGTCGCCGAGTAGTTCGTCGCCGGGGCCGTGCTCGGGGTACTGCGTCCATCCGAAGGCGTCTTTCAGGGCGTCCTGCGGCGGCTGTGGGCGCATGCCGGAGGCGTAGTGGTCCCAGTAGGTGACGCCATCGGTGATGAGGGGCCTATCGGGCTTGCGGGGTGTTTCGGGAGCGGTGGGGCTGTCGGGCATGGCGGGCCTTGGGGGACGCGATGGACGGGACGCGCGTCACCGTATCGGCCCGGCGGGAGTGATCGCCGGGAAAGCCGAGAAACCGGCGGGAATCCTACGCCGGCAGCCGAAGGGCCGGGCACCCGCAGGTGCCCGGCCCGGCCTGGCTGGGTGGAGGGGCTAGTGGCATTCCGTGCCCGGCGCGCACGGCGTGCATTTGGCGAAGTCCGCCTGCCACAGCGGCCAGTCCACCTCGAACCCGTTGGCGGCGATCACGTGGGCGGTCCGCTCGACCGACCCGTCATATTTGAACTCGATCTCGGGGATGTGCTCCAGGAACCGGCCGCCGAAGTGCCGGCGGCAGAACTCGCGGTAGTTGCGGGTGTCGAGGATGAAGCCGTGGACGCCCCGGTCCACGAGCGGGCCGCATCCGATCTCCAGGTGCCGGCCGTGCTTTTCCATCGCGGTGATCAGGTAGGCGATGGCCTGCCCGAACACCCGGTTGGCCATGATGGTGTCCCAGGGGTGGTCGCGGACCAGGAGGGCGATCTGCCGTTCCCACACCTCGGGCGGGACGAAGGAACGCGGGTCGCGCGGGGCCTGGTCCTGTGGGCGCTCGGCGGCGGGGACGGCCAGGGCGACGGCGGGGGCAGGGGTTGTGGTGGTCATCGATTCCTCCGATTCCGGGGGGCGGGTGCCCGCGGGGAGCGAGCATCCAATCACTTGCTGTTGTATTGACGGTGCGCCCAGCGCGGCGCACCGTCGAGGGGTCAGCGATGTGAACCGATGTGAAAGTGCGTGTGTGATGCCGCCTGCACGGACGCGTCCCATCGCCAACCGGGCCCTGGCCCAGGCCATCAAAGACGCCGGTTGGACCCACGCGACCACCGCGGCGCGGATCAACGCCGCCGCCGCCGAGCACGGCAGCCCCCTGTACTACGACCGTTCAGCGGTCGGCCACTGGCTGACCGGCACCACTCCCATGCCTGAAGCCGTCACGGCTGCCGTGACGGCGTTCCGGCGCGGCCTGGGCCGCCCTGATCTGACCGCCGCCGACTTGGGATGGCAACAGGTGAGCCAAGCCGGTGCGGGGGACAATCCCTGGGATGGCGACCCGGTCGCCCGGCTGGCCACCCTCGGGGAGGACGATGTGCTCAACCGCCGCAGCCTGCTGTCCGCAGTCGCGTTCACCACCGCCGGGCTCGTTCCGCCCGGCCGGCCCCGGCCCGCCGCCCCGCCCACCGGCGGCCGACGCGGCGGTGCCGGCGACGTGGACCGCCTGCGCGCCACCACCGCGGTCTTCGCCGATCTCGATGACCGGTACGGCGGTGGCCACGCCCGCGCGGCGGTCGCCGCCTACCTGAGCCGGGAGGTGGCGCCGCTGCTGCACGGCACCACCGGCCCCGCCCGCACGCCGCTGTTCCGCGCGGCGGGCGAGCTGACCTACCTGGCCGCCTACATGGCCATGGACGCCGGAGCACCCGATCTGGCCATCCGCTACTACATCGCCACCATCCGCCTGGCCGACGAGGTCGGCGACCGGGCGCTGCGCGCCACCGGGCTGCGCAGCATGGCCGTCCTGGCGGCCGAGTCGGGCCGCCACGCTGAGGCGATGGACTGTGCCGAGGCCGCCGCCTCCGCCCTCGGCAGCCACGGCCCGGCACGCACGCGCGCCTGGGTGACCGGCATGCGCGCCGAAGCCCACGCCGGGATCGGCGGCCGGTGGGACGCCCTGGACCTGCTCCGCCGCGCCGAAACGCTGGTGGAGCGGGCGGACTCGCCACCAGAGGCGATGTGGACCGGCGCCTACCGCCGCGAATCGCTCCAGCACCAGACCGGGCTCACCTTGACCGCCCTGGGCGATCACTCCACCGCGGCCGGGCACTACGCCGCCTCCATGGACTCGCGCCGCCCCATCGAGCAGCGCACGCGGGCCCTCATCGGGCTACGCGCCGCCCACGCCCACCTGTTGTCCGGGCAGATCGAACAGGCCGCCGCCACGGTGCTCACCCTGGGCCCGGGGCTACGGTCGATCGTCTCCGCACGGGTACAGGCCGAGCTACGCCGGGTACGGGCCGGATGGCAGCCCTACCGGGGCAATGCGCAGATCGCTGACGCCGACCGGCAGATCACCGAACACGTTCTAAGCTGATGGTGTGCATGAGGTTCCTGACCGTCCCCTTGCCCGCCGCCGCGGCGGCGGGTTGATCCGGAGTGGCAGGGCACCCAACAGGGATCAGACGGGTGTCAATTGCAGGAACGATCCGGCGAGCATGCGCATCCACCCCGAGGTGGCCCGCCACACCACGTCGTCCACGTACAGGACGCTTCCTGCGGCGTGACCTGCCGCGGTCTCCATACCGATCTGTACGTACATTTCGGCCGTGCCGGGCGGGGCTGTGCCGGTCACCTGGTGCTGGACCCAGGTTGCGGCGGGGACCGGCCGTTCGTCGCGGAGGTCGCTGATCTTTTGTCCGTCGTCGTCGTACCAGGAGATCGCCGCCGACCCTTTGGGGTGGCCGGTCGGGGCGTACAGCCACGCCGAGAGGGTCCAGTCGATGCCGGGGCCGGTGGGCCACCAGTCGTACATGATGGCCCGGTCGCCGGCGTGGGCGGTGAGTTTCCCGGACTGGTCGCCGCCGTGGGCCACGTCGGTGGATGCCGGGTCCAGGTCCGCTCCGTCGAGGGCGTAGCCGGTGTCGCCGTCCTCGAAGTCGTCGCTCTGGTTCAGGCCGGCCAGGCCGGCTTCCACGGTGATGGTGCCGGGGGCGGTGATCAGTACCAGGCCGTCGGCGGCGGCGCTTCTGTGTGGGGAGCGGATGGTATCGGCGAGGTCGTCCAGCCAGTGGTAGCCGTTGAGGCCGATGTGCCACGGGCCGTCTTCTTGTGTGCCGAACGCGGCGAAGGAGCCGAACGCGGCCGGGGGGCCGTCGAGGCGCAGGTTGGTCGAGCCGCCCAGGTTCGCGGTGATGTCCGCCGACAGGGTGAGGCGGTACAGGCCGGGCTGGGCCGGCGTGTCGAGGCCGGGGACGGGGCGCCACCATCCGGTGTCGGTGTGCAGGTGGTCTTGGGGCAGGACGGTGCGGGTGGCCGGGGAGATCCGTGTCTCGTGCCCGGCGGGGGTCTGATGACGGAGGGTGTCGTCGGGCCCGGGGTAGAGGGCGATGTGCCCGGCGGGAGGCGGGGCGGGGCTGATGGTGGGCTGGGCGAGGTGGAGCGGGGTGAGGTGGCGGGTCATCAGGCGGTCACCTTGATGCGGAGGGTGTCGGCGGCCACGGAGATGTCGGCGCGGACGGCGACCGTGTTGACGTCGATGGTCTTGGCGTCCAGGCGGACGAATTCGCCGGTGGCGAGGCCGCGGAAGACGGGGTCGTTCACGTCGAGGGTGCCCAGGTTGTGGGTGATGTTGGTCCACACACCAGCGGTGAGAGCGGGCAGGTTCCCGGTATAGGGGCTGGGGAGGCCGAGCGCGGTCCGGGCGGCGGCCGGGGTGGTGGCGCCGGTGCCGCCCTTGGCGATGGGGACGAGACCGACGGTGATGTTGTCGGGGTTGACGATGATGGAGGCGTCGGCGGCGGCCACGTCGAGGTTCGCACCGTTTTGGACCAGGCCCGCGCCGGGTCCGGCGCTGCCGCCGCCTCCGGCGAACTGGGCCCAGGTGATAGGGGTGGTGCCGGGGGTGATCGCTGCGTCGCTGCTGATCGCCCACCCCGTGTCTGCGAGGGTGGAGCCTTCGGATATGAACACGAACGTGTTCGGTGCCAGCGTGTCGGCGGTGCGGGCCCACGCCCCCGCTGCGGCGGTGTAGAGCCCGTTCTGCACCGGGTTGGTCTGCGCCTTGACCAGGACGCGGTCCCCCGTCGTCACCGTCACGCCGTCGATGGTTTGCAGGCCGGACAGGGTGATGGTCCCGGTCGTCGCGGCCCGCACGGCGGGTTTGACGGAGATGCCGGCGGCGGCTTGGACGTCGGCCAGGCGCGCGGCGTCGGCGGGGTTGGCCGGGGCGGCGAGGCCGGTGAGTCTGTACCCGGCCATGGCGACATCCCCGCCGGGGGCGGCGAGCTGGTCGAGCCGGTTTGCGCGGACCTGCGCGGTGAAGTCGCTGATGGTGGAGGCGGGCTGCTGCCCGGTGTGGTTGGTGCGGGCGAGCGGGTTCGTGGCCAGCTTGCTCAGGGCGATGTTCGCTCCCGGGGCGATCTTGGCATCGGTGATCGCCCCATCGGTGACGTCGTCCAGCGCCATCCAGGTGCCGCCCGTGGTGCGCCAGGAGGCTTTGCCGGTCGCGGGGCTGGCCCACAGCTCGAAGGGCACGGGTGCGGTGGGCTCGCTGCTGGAGGTGGGCAGCACGACCCCGACGCCTGGGATCTGGTTGTACTTGTGCTGGCTGTACCAGTTCGGCATGACGGGGCCTTTCAGGTGAGGCGGAGGGTGCCCGACATGGGCACCGCCCAGGTGACGCGCACGGTCGCGGGGTGGGGAACGACAGGTCGCCGTCGATGACGTCGCCGCCAGGGGTGAAGCAGGTGACGTTCGGCTGCCGGGTGAGGGGGTGGGTGGTCTCCCAGACGGTGGCGGGGGCGGCGAACACGATGTCGTGCTGGTAGGTGCCGCCTTCCGGGCCGGGTGGTCCCTGCTCGCCGCGTTCCCCGCGCGGGCCCGGCTCCCCGGGTTCGCCAGGTTCGCCGGGCGGACCTTGCACGCCGGGTACGGCGACGGCGATCTCCACCACGGGCCCGGCCTGCTCGACCAGAAGGTGGACGTCGCCGTCCTGCCGCATCTGGAGGTCGATGCCGCCTTCGGTTGTCACTTCGACGTCGGGCGGGGTCACCGGGTCACCTCGGGATCGACGCGCACCGTGCCCTGCAAGAGCCTGCGGGGCCTTCCGCCGGCGTCGAGGAGTTCGAGGTCCCAGACGCCGGTGCGCCACGTCCAGGCGGCGGAGTCCTCGCCGGGGATGAACAGCCGGGCGTGCCCCGCCGCCGGGTCGGTGATGGCCAGACCGCCGCCCAGGTCGTACAGCAACCCGGCATCCGCGCCGCGGTGCGGGCGGATTTGCGCGCGCAGCGAGCAGCCGGTCAGGTCTACCGGGACGGCGGGGGCGTCGGGGGCGGGTTTGTGGGTGAGCGTGAGCCGCGTCTCGTAGTCGGTGCCCTGCTCGATGATCAGGTCGAAGGGTGCTGCGGCCATGCCGGGGAGGGTGGCATCCGTCGGGGTTTACGTCCGCGCCCCTCGCCTTTGCCGGGCGTCGGTGGGTCGTGCCGTACCGGCCGCCGGTGTGGCGCCTGGAATCGGCCCGGATTTCCGTTCTGGTAAGGAGTGTTACCCATGGCCGAGTTCAATGTGCCGGACCGTGTCGTTGAGGCGGTGGTGGCGTTCCTGGACGCGGGCGCGGAACTGTCGCGGCTGTCGGCAGCACAGCCCCGGCCTACAGAGGTCGCGGCCGGTACGGCGGTGTTGACCGATGAGCAGCGCGCCCAGTGGCAAGCGGCGTTCGCCGAGGAGCGGCGACTCGGCGAGGTGGTGCGGGAGGACCCGTGGTGGGCGGAGGTCGAGCCGGGGCGGCGGATAGCCGCCGAGGTCCACGTCCGTAACCTCGCCAAGGCAGCGCAGTCGCAGCGCGACGGGCAAGCACCCAGCGCCGGTAACAGCGTGTGACCTTGGTCTCCGATGCGCCTGGGTTTATGACTTCGCCGAGTGACGGGCCGGCAACACGATCGTGCGGAACGCGTGCGGGCTCTTGCCCTCCAGGGTTTCGATGTAGAGCTTCCGGTTCTCGTCCTCACGGACCACCTGGTTCACCGTCACGGTGCCCGCCGTGAAGTCGATGTCGCAGACCCGCAGCGCGGTCAGCTCGCCCCAGCGCAGGCCGGTGGCCAGCAGCATGAGGGCAATGTCGCCGGCGGCCTGGTCCACCTCGTAGGCGCACTCGATCCACACGGCGATCTCCTTGCCGAAGACCGGCTTGTCGGCGGTGACCGTCTTGCCCTTACGTTCGGGCAGGACGACATCACGGCACGGGTTGTGCCCGATGTACCGCTTGTTCACCGCGTACTCGAAGACGGGGGCGATGACCGTGCCGTGAACGTTCATGATCGTTTTCGCCGAGTACGGCCGCTGCGTCTTCTTGCCGTACGTCTTGGACTGCATGTAGGTGACCCAGCCCTGGATCGCCTCATCGGTGAAGTCATCGACCGGCACCCGCTCCAGGGGGCCCAAAAGCAGCCCGCTGGGCAATACGACGACGGCGGGGTAGACGTGCGCGGCGAGGTCACGGCGGTACTCGGCCAGGGTCCGGCGCTCGGCGTTGATCCGCTTGCCCAGGTACTCCTCGGCCACGTCCCGGAAGACCCTCACGTCGGTGGGCTTCGGAACCACGCCCAGCACTTCGGCGAACGCCGGGTTCCTGTACGGGTCTCGGTGCCCGTTGGCCAGCAGGGCCCCACGGAACACCTTCGCGGTCTCAAGGTCGTCGAAGGCGTAGGAGCGCGGAGGGCCCGTCCGCCTGCCGCCCACTCTCCAGTGGACGTAGTAGGAGTACGTGCCGTCCTTCTTTCTTTCGGTACTCGATGCCTTCAGCGCGTCGAGGAGCCAAGAACCACAAGTCCCTTCGCCCAGGGGGCGGGTTCCGTGAAGGTAGAAGATGACCATGGCTAGCGTCCTGCTTCAGCATGCCCGTGCACCCTCGGTGCACCCTCATGCAAAAACCGCCCCCGACCCGGGCGGGTCGGAGGCGGTTCGTAGATGTGGAGGTGGCGGGAATTGAACCCGCGTCCTTCAACCCCAAAACAGGGCTTCTCCGGGCGCAGCCTGTTACAGAGTTTCTCGGCCCCGGCGATCACACAGGCGTGTCGCCGACGGGCTCAGCCACTGTAAGATTTCCCGCGCGACCCCCGTGGCCGGGGTCGGCGGTTGAGCCTCCTAGCGATGCCGGACTCGGGTCGGAGGCGATCCCGGAGCCGGCAGAGGTCACTCGCTGCTTAGGCGGCGAGGCCCAGGCTGGCCTGGGAAACCTCAGCGTGCTTCTTATTGGCACTTGTTGTTTGCGGTCACAGGATTAACGAGGTTATGTCCGCAGTCCTCGGCCCGCTTCCCACTGCTTTGCAAGATCGAAGTCGAAACCACATCACCCCCATGTGCTGTTGTCAAGCTGTCGGTGTCCGTCGGGGCCCACCGAGTGTTCTGACGATACCCTCTACAACACCCTTCATGCCAACATGATTCCCGATCGTCCAGGGGCCGCCGTGATCGAGCTTCCGCAGGACTATCCGATCGTCGAACGCGACGCCGTACGCCTGGTGGTGCGCGACTCCCTGGAGCGGGTTCTGCTGTTCCACACGCGTGAGCCGGCACACCCTGAGTTGGGGACATGGTGGGAGCTTCCCGGGGGCGGCATGGACCCTGGGGAGACGTTCGTGCAGACCGCGGTGCGGGAGCTGCGGGAGGAGACCGGGATCGCCGTGACGGCGGCGCAGGTGGGGCCGCCGACCTGGCGGCGGCGGGCGTCGTTCCGGCATCGGGACAAGCGGCACGTGCAGAACGAGGTCGTGATGCAGGTGCGGCTCGCCGTACCGGGCCCGGACGTGGACGAGGCCGAACGCCTGGACTACGAGCTGGAGGACTACTTCGGCTTCCGCTGGTGGACCGTCGCCGACGTCGTGGCGAGCCGGGAGGCGTTCTATCCCGGCAGGCTGCCCGCCCTGCTGCCCGGCTTCCTGGCCGGGGAGGAGATCGACGAGCCCTTCGAACTCTGGTCGTAAGGCAGGTCGTGAGCCGGTCGTGAGGCGCGAAGCCCCGGGAGCGCGGCACGCACGCACGCGCTCCCGGGGCCGACCGGCAGGGTCGCGCCGGTCCGGACGGCAAGGCTTCCCCCGAGATGAAGCCTTGTCCTATCACAGCGACCGAGCCCGCAACCCCCCAAGCGGTGCTCAGTCACCTAGTAAGACGCGAAGGGGGCGGTCCATGGTTGCTCCGGGTGCTTCCCTTTTTTCATAGCGTCACGCGGTACTGTGCGCGCCGTGGAAGAAGGCGCCCGCGATGGCGGCCGGATCGTTGCCCTCGGCGAGCACCGCGACGGCCACGTCGTCCTGGTAGCCGATGAACCACGACCGGCTGCCCGTGGTGAACGAGCTGATGCCGTGTACCTGCGGCCCGTTGGCGTTGGCCGTGGCCGCGGTGCCGGAGGTGACCCCGGCGCGCATGAGGCCCCTGAGCACCTCGGTGCGGGCGGGGTCGAGCTTGATCGGGTTCGGCTGGCGGACCGGCGGCGTCTCGGCGGCCGGGTCGGGGGTGGCCGGCTGCTTGACCAGGACCGGCGGGTGCCAGGTGCCGTTCTTGATCGCTCCCGCGATCAGCGCCATGGACAGCGGGCTGACCTTGATGTTCTGGCCGACGATGGCCCTGGCCCTGGCGGCGCTGCTGGTGAGCCTGGGCAGCGAGCCGGAGAAGGACTTCAGCGGCAGTTGCCAGTCGCTGCCGATGCCGAAGCTGCGGGCGCTGGCGGTCAGAGTGCCGGCGTCCACCCGGCGGCCGAGCGCGGCCAGCGCGGTGACGCAGGCGTTGGCCAGGCTGCCCTTGAAGGTGGGCGTGCTCCCGGCGGAAGCGCCGGCCTGCTGGAACCGCGCGCCGCCCACCGAGCGTTCCGGCGGGCAGGGCAGCCGCTGCTTGGCGGTGACCCCGGACTGGAGCAGCGCGTCGGCGGCCACGATGGAGAACACGCTGCCCGCGGCGAACTTCCCGCCCAGCGCGTCCTTCTCCTGGTGGAACTGCTGGGTGGCGACCGCCAGGACCTCGCCGGTGGACCCCTTGACCGCCACCAGCGCGGCCTTGTTCGCACTGGCCACGGCCACCTCGGCGGACCCCTGGAGGCGGGCGTCGATGGTGGTCTGGACCGGGGCGTTGGACCGGCCCTCCCACTTGGCCAGCTCGGAGACCTCCTTGCCGGTCTTCAGGTCAAGGGTGATCACCCGGATCGCGGTCGCGCCGGTGAGCTGGTCCTGGTACGCCTTCTGCAACCCGCTCAGGCCCACCGAGTCGCCCGCCCGCTGCGGGCCGCCGAGCTGCTGCTCGGTCTCCGGGGTGATCGCGCTCACCCGGCCGACGATCTGGGTGGGCGCGCCCGGGTCCACCGGCTGCTTCTGCGGGCGGATGGTGATGCCCTGGATGGCCGTGAGGCGCGACTGCAACTCGGCGTACTTGCGGCGGCCGAAGGTGACCAGCGGCGCCAGCTCGTTCGGCGGGGCGGAGTGGATCCGGCTGAGCAGCCGGTCCTGGGCGAAGCCGGTGACCTCCGCCAGTTCCTCGCACAGCCGCTCTGGGTCCTTCAGGTTGGCCGGGGTGACCCCGGCGACGTAGAGGACGGCGTCGCGTTGCAGCGCGTCGCCGTTGCGGTCGAGCACCGGCTGGCGGCTGTCGGAGATCGGCGGCACCGCGAACCGCTGCCCCTCCTTGAGCTGCGGGTGCAGCACGCTCGGCGACCAGCGGACCTTCCAGACGCCGTCCACCAGGTGCAGCGGCAGCTTGCCGTGGTACACCCACAGCGGGTTGTTCTCCCCCAGGTCGATCTCGGCGCGGAAACCGGCCTGCGAGGCGTCGCCGGACCGCGACACGCCGGTGAGGTGGAACCGCAGGGACGCGGCGTCGAGTTGCAGCCGTACGTCCTCAAGGGCCTTGGCCACATGCGCCGGGTCGCCGTCGGTGCGGCGCGCGGCCATCGGGTAGTCGCCGGACTGCCAGCCGACCAGGAAGTCGCGCACCGCGTCGTGCGCCGAGGGCTCCTCGAAACAGCCGGACAGCAGCGGCGCCGAGGCGGCCAGCGCGAGGGCCGCGGCGACGGTCCTCCTGAGCGGGGTCCGGAAGGGTAGGGCAGATGCCACGGTCACCGGTACCTGTGCCGCGTCTCGCGGGCCATCTCCCGCTTCGCCTGCTTCTCGGCGAGCGCGTGCCGCTTGTCCCAGTCCTTCTTGCCGCGGGCGAGCCCCAGCTCCACCTTGGCCTTCCCGTCCTTGAAGTAGAGCTCCAGCGGGACGACCGTCAGCCCGCCCTCCTTGGTCTTGCCGGCGAGCTTGTCGATCTCCTTGCGGTGCAGCAGCAGCTTGCGCGTACGGCGAGCCGCGTGGTTGGTCCATGTCCCCTGTGAGTATTCGGGGATGTGCACGTTGATCAGCCACATCTCGCCGTCCTTGACGGTGGCGTACCCCTCCGAAAGCGATGCCCGGCCGGCCCGGAGGGACTTGACCTCCGTGCCCCGCAGCACCATGCCCGCCTCGAAGGTGTCTTCGATGTGGTAGTCGTGGCGGGCGCGTTTGTTTCTGGCGATCGTCTTGCGCCCGGTCTCGTGTGGCATGCCTTCGAGCCTACCGGCCGGCCTCAGACCCGGAGGTAACGGCGGAGCGTGACGAACGAGGCCATCACACAGATGATCACGCCGATGGCCATCGTCAGCATGATCACCCAGGCGACGTCGTTCCAGCCCAGCGCGCTGCTGCCGAGGTACTGGCCGACGCTCTCGAACAGGAAGACCTTGGACATGATCAACAGGGTGGCCGCGACCACCCCGCCGACCAGACCGGCGATCATGCCCTCCATCACGAACGGGAGCTGGATGTAGAGGTTGGAGGCCCCGACCAGGCGCATGATGCCGGTCTCCCTGCGGCGGTTGTAGGCCGACAGCCGCACGGTGTTGCCGATCAGCAGGATCGCCGCGAAGACCAGGATGAACGCGACCGCGAGCGCCGACCAGCGCAGCCGTTCCAGCAGGGAGAACCAGATCTCCAGGATCTTCTTCTGGTCGACGACGTTGGAGACGCCCGGCGCGCCCTTGATCCGCTCCATGACGGCGGTGTAGCTCTCCGGGTTCTTCACCTTGACCCGGAAGGACTCCGGCATGTCCTCGACCTTGACGGCGGCGACGAGCACGCTGTCGGCGCCGTACTGCTCCTTGAAGTTCTGGTAGGCCTTGGCCGCGTCCTCGTAGTAGACCTGCTGGACCTCGGGCATGGCCTGGATCTGCTGGCGCAGCGTCTCACGCTCCTGCTCGGTGACGCCGCCGGTGTTCTTGCACGCCTCGAACGGTGAGTCCTTCGAGCAGAGGAAGGCCGAGATCTCCACCTTGTCGGCCCAGAAGTCCTTCATGTTGGAGACCTGGGCGTTGATCATCAGTCCGACGCCCAGCAGCGCCATGCCGATGGCCACCGTGACGATGACCGCGACGGTCATCGTGAGGTTGCGGCGAAGGCCGATCCACACCTCGGAGAAGATGAAATTCGCCCGCATGCTCTTCCTGTAACTCCTGGTCCGGTCTTAAGGATGCTGATCAGTACGCCTGGCCGTACACTCCGCGCGACTGGTCTCGGACGATCTTGCCGTCCTCCAGCTCTACCACGCGCTTGCGCATGGAGTCGACGATCGCCGCGTCGTGTGTGGCCATGACGACCGTGGTGCCGGTCCTGTTGATCCGGTCGAGCACCTTCATGATGCCGATGCTCGTCGCCGGGTCGATGTTGCCGGTGGGCTCGTCGGCGAGGAGGATCATGGGGCGGTTGACGAACGCGCGGGCCATCGCGACCCGCTGCTGCTCACCGCCGGACAGTTCGTCGGGCATCCGGTGGGCCTTGCCCTCCAGGCCGACCAGCTCGACGACCTCGGGAACGACCTTTCTGATGAAGCGCCGGGGCTTGCCGATCACCTCCAGGGCGAACGCGACGTTCTCGTACACGTTCTTGTTGGGGAGCAGCCGGAAGTCCTGGAAGACGCAGCCGATACGGCGGCGCAGGTGCGGGACCTTGAAGTTGGACAGGCGGGCGAGGTCCTTGCCGGCGACATGGATCGCCCCGGCGTTGGGCCGCTCCTCCTTCAGCACGAGACGGAGGAAAGTCGACTTGCCTGACCCCGAGGGCCCGACGAGGAACACGAACTCCCCCTTGTCCACGTCCACACTGATGTGGTCGAGGGCCGGGCGGTTCTGGTTCGCGTAGACCTTGGTGACGTTATCGAAATGGATCACGGGCGCATCACGGCATGTCAGTCTAGGGGTTTGGGACGGTCGCGGGGGTGGTAGTGGCCACATCCCGCCGTTCGCCGGCCGGGGGGCGTAGATCTTTACCCTTGATCGACGTTCCGGTTGGCCAGAGCACAGTCTAGGGGGAACACTGGCATGGAAGGTCCATAACGGAAACAAAACGATTGCGCGTATAGCATCGGTAGGGCAATGAGGAGGGGAGCAGACCATGAGCTGCGATCATCTGATCTGCGCGAGGTGCGCCGGGCCGGTCGCCGAAGGCCGCTGTCCGCAGTGCCGGGCGATCAGGGACGACCTGCACGGACGCGGCCCCGGCGGCATCCCGCCGGCGCTCATCGTGGCCGCGCTGATCGCCCTGCTGATCTTCTCCCTGGGGCTGCGCGAGCTGGTGCTCGGCTAGCCGTACCGAAGCGCGCGCCCGGGGCTCACTCGCCCCTGCCGGACTCCTGACGGCGCATCCAGCGGATCTCCGCCTCGATGAACGAGTCGAGGTCGCCGTCCAGGACCGAGCTCGGGTTGCCGGCCTCCACCCCGGTGCGGAGGTCCTTCACCATCTGGTAGGGGTGCAGGACGTAGCTGCGGATCTGGGTGCCCCACGAGGTGGTGGACTCGCCGCGCAGCTCGGCCATCTTCGCGGCCTCCTCCTGCCGCTTGCGCTCCAGCAGCTTGGCCGACAGCACCGCCATCGCGGTGGCCTTGTTCTGGAGCTGGGAGCGCTCGTTCTGGCAGGAGACCACGATGCCGGTGGGCAGGTGGGTGAGCCGGACCGCGGAGTCGGTCGTGTTGACGCCCTGGCCGCCGGGCCCCGACGAACGGTAGACGTCGATCCGGAGGTCTTCTTCGTTGATCTCGATGCGGTCGGTCTGCTCGACCACGGGGACCACGTCGACGCCCGCGAAGGAGGTCTGCCGCCTGCCCTGGTTGTCGAAGGGGCTGATCCGCACCAGGCGGTGGGTGCCGTGCTCGCCGCGCAGCGTGCCGTACGCGTAGGGGGCCTTGATCGCGAACGTGGCGGACTTGATGCCCGCCTCCTCCGCGTATGAGGTGTCGTAGACCTCGGTCGAGTAGCCCTTCGCCTCGGCCCATCTGGTATACATCCGCAGCAACATCTCCGCCCAGTCGGCGGCGTCGACCCCGCCCGCCTGGGAGTTGATCGTCACCAGGGCCTGGCGCGAGTCGTACTCGCCGGACAGGAGCGTGCGGACCTCCAGGGCGCTGACCTCGGTGCGCAGCGCCGCCAGCTCCCGGTCGGCCTCCTGGCGGGTGTCCGGATCGTCTTCGGACTCGGCCAGCTCGTAGAGCACGGCGACGTCGTCGAGCCGGGCGGCGAGACCTTCGACCCGGTTGTACTCGGACTGTATGTGCGAGAGCCTGCTGGTGACCTGCTGGGCCGCCTCCGGGTCGTTCCACAGGTCGGGCGCGGCAGCCTGCTCGCCGAGCTCCTCGATCTGCCTGCGCATGCCGTCGAGGTCGAGCACGTCTTTGATGCCCTTCATGGTGCCGACGAGCTCGTTGATCTCTTCTGACGGATCGATTACTGCCACGGTTGTTAAGCGTACGCGACCGTGAGCCCCTGTCAGGCAACGAGCAGGCCGTAACATGGGCAGGCGGTGGGCTAAGGGGGAGGCGATCGGTGCGAGCGAACGGGCGGCGTCGGGTGCTCGTGGCCACGCTGATGCTGCTGCCGGTCGTGCTGGCGGCGTGTTCGGCCGGCGGGAGGAAGGCCGGCGAGTCGTCCCCCGTGGCGGCGACCACCCCGGCGGCCACGCCCGGTGGCACGGCCACGGCGAGCACGGTGACCGCCCCGATGGTCAAGCAGGAGGAGGCCCGCCGGGTGGTGACGCGCCTGCTCGCCACCGACGACGTGCTGCGGGCGGGCGGCGAGCTGCGGATGGCGCTGGAGATCGTCCGCGACGGCCAGGCCGCGCTGACCACCGCGGCCTACCGGGCCAACGACATGGAGCCGCCCCGCTACGGCTGGGGCGACCCGGTCCTGTACGTGCCGCGCCTGGACCGCGCCCCGTACTGGTTCACCGCGGTGGTCGAACGGCGCGACGGCCCGGCCGGGCGGGAGCGCGGCGAGAGGCGGGCAGGCGGCTCCCGTTCGGCGGTGCTGACGTTCATGAAGGAGAACGACGAGTCGCGCTGGCAGCTCAGCTTCGCCACGCTGCTCTACCCCGGCGCCGAGCCGCCGGAGGTCGCCCTCGACGCCGAGGGCTACGCCACGGCCCTGTCCACCCGTGACGAGAGCGTGGAGATCAGCCCGCAACTGATGGCCCCGCTGCACGCCACGGTGGCCGAGGAGGGCTCTCAGGGCTTCTCCGCGGCGCTGATCGCGCCGGGCGAGCACACCACGGGCTACTCCGCGGAGATCGCCGAGCGCAAGCAGCAGGCCAGGCACGACGGGCTCAACTTCGACTCGATCTTCGGCGCGACCAAGTCGCCGGTGTTCGGGCTGCGCACCCGCGACGGCGGCGGGTTCGTCCAGTACGCGATGACCCGCACCACCACGCTGAGCGCCAAGCTGCCCAGCGCGCCGTGGATCGCGATCCCGCAGGACGCGCGCTGGGCCGCCGAACAGCCGGCGATGGCCAAGGAGATGCGGATCATCGAGACCCACCAGTACGCCGCCGAGGTGCCCGCCAAGGGCGCCCGCAAGCCGGCCGAGGTGATCGCCTTCGACGGGGCGATCACCAGGGTCTCCGGCAAGTAGGGCGCCCTCTCACGCCTCGCTGTGCGGCAGGCTGCTGGTGGCCACCAGCGTCCTGATGGCGCGCAGCGCGACCGAGAGCGTGGCGAGGTCGAAGGTGTCGCTCTCCCAGATCTCCGACAGCGTCTGCCGCGAGCGGGCCACCGCCGCGGAGTTGGCCTCCGACCAGTTGGCCAGGCGTTCCTCGGGAGACAGTCCCGGCTTGCTGTGGGTGAGCACGTCGCGGGTGAGCGAGGCGTGCGCGGCGTACAGGTCGTCGCGCAGCGCCGCCCTGGCCATGGAGTTCCAGCGGTTGTCGCGGGGCAGCGCGATCACGCGTTCGCGCAGCCTGGCCAGTTGCAGCCGCTCGGCGAGGTCGAAGTAGACCTCGGCCACCTCGCTCACCGGGCGGCCGATGAGCGAGGCCACCTCCACCAGGTCGAACGTGGAGTAGGCGGGCACCATGGCGGCGGTACGCTCGGCCAGCTCGTACGGCACGCCGCGGCTGACGAAGCCGTCCCGGCGTTCCTCGAACGCGGCGAGGTCGGGGCCGCACAGCAGCTTCGGCAGGTGGGGAATGAGGCCGTTCATCTCCTTCGCGAAGAAGTTCACCGTGGACGCCAGGTCGAGCGGCGGCCTGCGGTTGCCGAGCAGCCAGCGGGTGCCCCGCTCGGTGAGCTTGCGGGCCTCCAGCAGCATGGCGATCTGCGTGCCGGTGTCCACCTTGTCCAGCGACTCCACCGCGCGCCAGAAGGTCGGCATGTCGAAGACCTCGCGGGTCACCAGGTAGGCGCGGGCGATGTCGGAGACCGAGGCGCCGATCTCCTCGCCGAACCGGAACACGAACGTCGTGCCGCTGGAGTTGACCAGGTCGTTGACCACGCGGGTGGTGATGATCTCCCGGCGCAGCGGATGGGAGTCCATCTGGGCGCGCAGCCGCTCGCGCAGCTCGGAGGGGAAGTAGGACACCAGCCAGGACGCCAGGTAGGGATCATCGGGCAGATCGGAGGCCAGCAGCGCGGCGTCGGTGCCGAGCTTGGTGTAGGCCAGCAGCACCGAGAACTCCGGCGCGGTCAGCCCCAGCCCCGCCTGGCGGCGCTCGGCCAGCGCCTTGTCCGAGGGCAGGAACTCCAGGTTGCGGTCCACCCGGCCTTCGCGTTCCATCCTGCGCAGGTAGCGGGCGTGGATGTGCAGCATGGCCGGGGCCTGGGCGCGGGAGGCGGCCAGCACGACGTTCTGGGCGTAGTTGTCGCGCAGCACCAGGCTCGCGACCTCGTCGGTCATGTCGAGGAAGAGCTGGTTGCGCTGCTTGTCGGTCAGCTCGCCGTCGCGGACCACCCGGTCCAGCAGGATCTTGATGTTCACCTCGTGGTCGGAGGTGTCCACTCCGGCCGAGTTGTCGATGAAGTCGGTGTTGATCAGCCCGCCGTTCCTGGCGAACTCGATCCGGGCGAGCTGGGTCAGCCCCAGGTTGCCGCCCTCGCCGACGACCTTGCAGCGCAGGTCGGCGGCGTTGACCCGGAGCCCGTCGTTGGCCTTGTCGCCCACGTCGGCGTTGCTCTCGCCGCTCGCCTTGACGTAGGTGCCGATGCCGCCGTTCCACAGCAGGTCGATCGGCGCGGTCAGGATCGCGCTGATCAGCTCGTTGGGCGGCATCGCCATGACGTCGCCGGCGATGCCGAGCGCCGCGCGCACCTGCGGGGTGATCGGAATGGACTTCGCGGTACGCGGCCACACGCCGCCGCCCGTGGAGATGAGCGACTTGTCGTAGTCGTCCCAGGAGCTGCGCGGCAGCGCGAACAGGCGGGCGCGCTCGGCGTGGGACCTGGCCGCGTCGGGGTCGGGGTCCAGGAAGACGTGCCGGTGGTCGAACGCGGCCACCAGGCGGATGTGCTGGGACAGCAGCATCCCGTTGCCGAACACGTCGCCCGACATGTCGCCGATCCCGGCCACGGTGAAGTCGGTGGTCTGCACGTCCACGCCGATGGACCTGAAGTGGTACTTCACCGACTCCCACGCGCCCCGCGCGGTGATGCCCATGGCCTTGTGGTCGTAGCCGATGGACCCGCCGGAGGCGAACGCGTCGCCGAGCCAGAAGCCGTACTCCTTGGCGACCGCGTTGGCGATGTCGGAGAAGGTCGCGGTGCCCTTGTCGGCGGCGACCACCAGGTAGGTGTCCTCGCCGTCGTGCCGCACGACGTCCGGCGGCGGGGCGACCTCGTTGTTCACCAGGTTGTCGGTGAGGTCGAGCAGGCCGGAGATGAACATCCGGTAGCAGGCGATGCCCTCGG
Source organism: Spongiactinospora sp. 9N601 (assembly GCF_044326295.1). Lineage (NCBI taxonomy): Bacteria > Bacillati > Actinomycetota > Actinomycetes > Streptosporangiales > Streptosporangiaceae > Spongiactinospora > Spongiactinospora sp. 9N601. The sequence goes on along the minus strand of NZ_JBIRBB010000002.1, from coordinate 722,455 downwards.
CCAGCACGTCCTCGCGGGCGCCGGAGGCGGGCGGGCGCTTGACCACGAACCCGCCCTTGGAGCCGGTGGGCACGATCACGGTGTTCTTCACCATCTGTGCCTTGACCAGGCCGAGGATCTCGGTGCGGAAGTCCTCCATCCGGTCCGACCAGCGCAGGCCGCCCCTGGCGACCTTGCCGAACCGCAGGTGGACGCCCTCCACGCGCGGCGAGTAGACGAAGATCTCGTACTTGGGCCGGGGCGGCGGCAGCACGCTGATCGCCTGCGGGTCGAACTTCAGCGCCAGGTACGGCTTGCGCAGCCCCTCCGCGTCCCGCTGGAAGTGGTTGGTCCGCAGGGTCGCCTGGATCATCTCCAGGAAGGCCCGCAGGATGCGGTCCTCGTCCAGGGAGGCCACGTCGTCCAGCGCGCCCAGGATCTCCTCGCGCAGCGCCTCGCTGACCTCCTCGCGCACCTCGGGGGCCCGCCTGGGGTCCAGCCGCGCCTCGAAGAACAGCACCAGCAGGCGGGCCAGCCGTACGTTGCCGACCAGCACCGACTGCATGTACTGGAGGCTGAACGTGGAGCCCGCCTGGCGCAGGTACTTCGCGTAGGCCCGCAGGATCATGACCTGCTCCCAGGTCAGCCCCGCCTGGAGCACCAGGGCGTTGAAGCCGTCGGCCTCCACCTCGCCCGTCCACAGCGCGGTGAACGCGTTCTGGAACAGGTCCTTGAACGCCTCCGGGGCGACCTCGGGCGAGGCGGCGCAGCGCAGCCCGAAGTCGTAGATCCAGGCGTCCCTGGTGGAGGGGTCGCCGTCCCGGTCCACCTCGTAGGGACGCTCGTCCACGACCTCCACGCCGAGCCGCGACAGCAGCGGCAGCGCGTGGGACAGTGAGATGGGCTGGTCGAGTTTGTAGACCTTCAGGCGGCGCTCGCCCTCGGCCGCGTCGTAGGGCTCGTAGAGGTTGATCTCGATGTCGTGGTCGCCCTCGGCCAGCCTTTCCAGGCGGCGCAGGTCGGCCACCGCCATCCGGGGCGGGAAGTCGGCCTTGTACGCCTCGGGGAACGCGGCCTGGTAGCGCTTGATGAGGGCCGGGGCCTCCTGCTCCGGGCACAGCTCGGTGACCGCGTCGGCCAGGTCGTCCTCCCAGGTGCGGGTGGTGGCGGCCAGCCGGGCCTCCAGTTCCTCGGCGTCCACGCCGGCCCCGGTCTCCGGCAGCGGCCTGCCCCGCTCGCCGCGGACCACCACGTGCAGCCGCGCCAGCGCCGACTCGCCGATCATCACGCTGTAGTCGATCGAGCTGCCGCCGAGCGCGGTGAGCAACAGCTCCTGCATGCGGGTGCGGACCTTGGTGGTGTAGCGGTCGCGCGGCAAGTAGATCAGGCAGGAGATGTAGCGGCCGTAGTCGTCGCGGCGCAGGAACAGCCGGACCTGCTTGCGCTCGCGCAGCCGCAGCACGCCGAGCGCCATCGGCGCCAGATCGTCAACCGAGATCTGGAACAGCTCGGCCCTGGGGAAGGTCTCCAGGGTCTCGATGAGGTCCTTGCCGTCGTGGCTGTCGGGGGCGAAGCCCGTCTCCTGGATCACCGCGGCCAGCTTGCGGCGCAGCACCGGGATGCGGGAGATCGACTCGTTGTAGGCCACGTGGGTGAACAGCCCGAGGAAGCGCCGCTCCCCCACCACCTCGCCGTCCGGCGAGAACAGCTTGACGCCCACGTAGTCGAGGTAGGCGTTCCGGTGAACGGTGGCGCGGGTGTTGGCCTTGGTGATGATGAGGATCTGCTTCTCGCGGGCCTTGGCGCGTAGTTCGGCGGGCATCGCGGCGAAGCTGTCGGAGCCCGCCTTGTCCATGCGCAGGATGCCGAGCCCGGTGCCCGGTACGGCGTGCAGGGCGTCGCCGTCGCCCTCCTGGGCCAGCCGGTACTCCCGGTACCCGAGGAAGGTGAAGTGCCCGTCGGCGAGCCAGTGCAGCAGGTCCAGGCTGTCCTCGACCTCGGCCGGCGGCAGCGGCGGTGGCGACACCGAAAGGTCTTCGGCGGTCCGCACGGCCAGCGCCCGCATCTTCGGGAAGTCCTCGACGGCGTAGCGCACGTCGGCGAGCACCCGCTGAAGGTCGGCTTCGAGCTGCTTGAGCACCGCCTGGTCGGGCTGCCGGTCGATCTCGATGTGCATCCACGACTCGGCGAGCCGCTGCCCGGTGACATCGTCGTCGCCGTGGTCGAGCAACTTGCCGGTCATGTCGCGCCGCACGTCGATCTGGGGGTGTACCACCAGATGGACGCCGATCTCCTGCCGGTCGAGCTCCATCGTCACCGAGTCGACCAGGAACGGCATGTCGTCGGTGACCACCTCCACGACCGAATGGCCCGGCTCCCAGCCGTTCTCCTCGAGCGTGGGGGTGTAGGCGCGCACCAGGGCCCGGCCCTGCGGGCGGTGCCCGGCGAGCCTGCGGTGCGCCATCGCGGGGCCGTAGACGTCCACCGGGTCGCGGTCGAGCAGATCCTCGGGCGCGACGTGCCGGTAGTAGGTGCGGAGGACGTCGACGGCCTCCGCCACGCTCACATTATCGCCACCGGCCCGATGCGCGCAGGTCTCGGCCGCGGCTTTGAGCAGATCGTCCTTGGCCTCATCGAGCGACATGTCGCTGTCTCACTCCTTTGTGAGGGTGGTCACTTCGTCAGGATTCACAGCCACGAGCGAAGTTCCCACAAGAGAGGGAAGTAGTGCAGCAGGGTCCGCCCTCTCAGGTACGGTGCCCCTGTCGAGCCGCCCGTACCGGACTTCGTGCCGATCTGGCGCTCCACCATCTGCACGTGGCGCATCCGCCAGTGCGCGGCGGTCTCGTCATGGGTCAGCAGATCCTCCGCCAGCCGCCACAGATCGTCGTGCGATCCCCGGTCACGGGCCACGGTGAGCAGAGACTCCATGATCTCGTCGTCGGAGATCGGGAGCCCTCGCCGGGAGAGCGCGGTCAGGTAAGCATCCCATAGTGTGGGCTCGGAAAGGCGCCGCCGCAGCCGGGCGACCTCCACGTCGCTCGCCCCGCGAAACCTCTCCAGGTAGGCCGCGTCCTTGGCCCCGGATAGAAACTCCAGCTCCCGGAACTGCACCGACTGAAACCCGCTCGCGGGCGCCAGCAGGGCGCGAAATTCCAGGAAGTCCTGCGGGGTCATGGTCTCCAGGACCTCGACCTGCTCCACCAGCACGCGTTCGATCGTGTGGACCCGCCTGAACTTGTGGCCGGCCAGCCACAGCTCACCCCTGGCCATGGCGTCCCTGGCCTGCTCCAGCTCGTGCAGCAGCAGTTTGAACCACAGCTCGTACACCTGGTGAACGGTGATGAACAGGAGTTCGTCGGGGGCGGAGGATTGCGGCACCTGCTGCGCGAGCAGTTCGGGCAGCCGGAGGTAGGCGCCGTACGACAGGCGCGCGCCCTCCTCACCGAAGCTACGGGGCGGTACGGCTTTCGCCGGCCCTTCCCCGTCCGGGACGGCACTCACCTGACACCCCCCATTCCGCCCGGTCGTCATTGACCGGGAGACACACCCAATGCATCGCCGTATCCGATATCACCTGAAAAGCCACCGTACGTCAACGCGGCACCCGTCCCCCGCCCGGCCGTACTCCGAGGGCGACCACGACCCGTCGTTCGGTGGCCCCGGCGCGCAACCGCACCGCGTGCGGCGTGCCGGGGTCGAGCAGCAGGTCGAACCCGTCGGGCAGCAGGTCCAGCAGGTCCTGGCCGCGGGCGCTGAACCAGCCGGTCCGGCCGGCCGCGAACCGTACCAGCGCGTCTCTGGCGGCGAACCCGACCAGCGCGGGAAGCGAGCTGAAGACCGGGATCACCATCCCGCCGTCGATGCGCCTGGCGATGAATCCGGGCGCCTCGGCGGCCTCGCAGAAGATGTCGGACCCGCAGAAGACGTCGTGCAGCCTGCGGGCGTCGAGCGTGCCGCCCGCGTAGCGCCCGGCCGCCTCGGCCAGGTCGCCGTCCCCGGTGGCCGCCGGAGACGCCGCCGTGCTTTTGGGGCCCGCGGGTCGCTCGTCCCCTCACCTCCGAACTGCTCCCGGAAGCGCACCATGATCCGCTCGGCCTCTTCCTGGGAGATCTCGATGAGGTCGCCCGCCACGTCGCCGCGCTCCCAGGCGCGGATCTTGCCGGTGGGGTGCCACTTGAGGTCGCGGTGGATGGCCTCGTCCACCGCCACGCCGTTCTGCCGGACCCGCCGCCGGGCGAGCCCCGCCGGGCCGTCCCGGTCGCCCGGGCCGAGAAGGAGCACCATCGCGTAGTACTGGACCCGCTCAGCCATCTGCCCCACTGATCCTCGTCGGAATCACGATCGCCCCACGCCCTCGCCGGCGCCGGAACCGCGTCGCACACCTCATCGTCATTGTCCCGCCTCCCTGGGCGGACGCCTTCATCCGGGGCCGCCTTCCGACGGAAGGCCGGACGGCCGGGCCCCGGGATCGGCTTCGTCGTGCCCGGCCGCGGCGGCCATCAGGGCCTCGGGCGCGAGCCGCCCGACGGCGCGGCCGGGGGCGGCGGCCCAGGTCGCCCAGTCGGGCGCGTCGTGGGCGAACCCGACGGGCTGCCGCACGCCGTAGACCAGCCCTTCGGCCGTATCCCCGGACTCGCGCCGCCAGCCGTCCGGGTCGGCCAGCCGGCGCGCCGGGGCGAACTTCCACAGCGTGCCGGCCAGGCCGGACACGCTCGCGGCGGCCTGCCCGGGGTCGTCGGGGGATCCGGTCGGCACCGGGGGGCCGGGGGCGAACACCTCGGAGTTGACGAACACCTGCTCGCCCTCGCGGAACCGCTGCGGGTCGTGCTCCACCAGGCGTTCGAGCAGCAACAGGCGGCGGTTGACATCGGTGACCTGCCGCCCCGCCCACGACCCCAGGCGGCGGACCGTCTCGGCGTGCGCGGCGGGAAGGCCCGCCGCCCGCAGCAGGCCCCACAGCTCGGCCCCCGCCGACGACAGCGAGGACTCCGCCCTGCGCAACTCCTCCATCAGCGCCCGCACCCCGGCGGGGACCATTCCCTCAAGCTCCACCGGCGGCTACTTCGGAGTCCGAGCCAGCAGGGCGCGCAGCTCATCGACCGCCCCGTCGCACGCGCCGAGCAGGGCGGCCCGCGAGGCCGCCAGTTCGTCGCCGAACCGGTCGCCCGCCGCGCCCGTCCAGACCTGCCGGGACATCAGGCCCAGCGCGCGGTCCAGATCACCGCGCACCTGGGCCGTCAGTTCCTCGGCCCGGCGCAGTGCCCGCTCCACCTGCTCGCGAGTCATGGGCACATTGCATCGCGACACGAGTGAGAGAACAAGTGCTTTGGGTCATTCGGGAATGAAGTGGGAGAGCACTTCGGGATTGGCCATGGCGTCCGGATTCGCGGCCTGCTCGACCGGGGTGCCGAGCAGGATCTTGCGTACCGGGACCTCCAGCTTCTTGCCGGACAGGGTGCGCGGGATGCCGGGGACCTGGTGGATCGCGTCGGGGACGTGGCGCGGCGAAAGCTCGGTGCGCAGCGCCGTGCGCAGCCGGGACACCAGGTCGTCGGTGAGCGCCTCGCCCGGGGCCATGGTGACGTAGAGCAGCAGGCGGCCCTCCTGGCCGAGCCGGCCGGTGTCGATGACCAGGCTGTCGGCGATCTCGGTGAAGCGCTCGACGACCCGGTAGAACTCGCTGGTGCCCATCCGCACGCCGCCCCGGTTGAGGGTGGAGTCGGAACGGCCGTAGATCACGCATCCGCCGTCGGGAAGGATCTTCAGCCAGTCGCCGTGCCGCCACACGCCCGGGTACTCGGCGAAGTAGCTGTCCCGGTAGCGCTCGCCGGACGGGTCGTTCCAGAACATCACCGGCATGGACGGCATGGGCGCGGTCAGCACGAGTTCGCCCACCTCGCCGACCACCGGGGCGCCCTCGGGGTCGAAGGACTCGATGCGGGCCCCCAGGCAGCGGCAGGGGATGACGCCCGCGCGTACCGGGAGCAGCGGGACCGCGCCGACGAAGCCGGTGCACACGTCGGTGCCACCCGCGAACGACCCGAGCGGGATGTCCGGCCTGACGTGGGTGTAGACCCAGGCGAAGCCCTCGGGCGGCAGCGGCGAGCCGGTGGAGCCGATGCCGCGCAGCCGGGAAAGGCCGGTGGGCCGCAGCTCGGCCTTGAGCGAGGCCATGATGTACGGCGCGCCGGTGCCGAAGTAGGTCACGCCCTCCTCGGCCACGATGTTCCACAGCGCGGCGGTGTCCGGCTGGGTGGCGCTGCCGTCGTACAGGACCAGGGTGGCGCCGACCAGCAGCCCGCCGGCCAGGTAGTTCCACATCATCCAGCCGGTGGTGGTGTACCAGAAGAAGACGTCGTCCTCGCCGAGGTCCTGGTGGAAGGAGAGGGTCTTGAGGTGTTCCAGCACGATCCCGCCGTGGCCGTGCACGATCGGCTTGGGCAGGCCGGTGGTGCCGCTGGAGTAGAGCACCCACAGCGGGTGGCCGAACCCGACCGGCTCATAGGCCATCGGCGCGGCCTCCGCGCGGAGGTCGGCCCACTCGGTGTCGCCGTCGGCCGCGGCCGAGCCGAGGGCGCGGATCCACACGGTGGCCCGCAGGCCGGGCAGTTTGCCCGCGATGTCGCGTACGGCCTGCGTCCGGTCGTACTCCTTGCCGTTGTAGCGGTAGCCGTCCACGACGATGAGGACCTTGGGGTCGATCTGCGCGAACCGGTCGGTCACGCTCGGCACCCCGAAGTCGGGCGAGCAGGAGGACCACACGGCCCCCAGCGACGCCGTGGCCAGCAGGGCGATCAGCGCCTCCGGGACGTTGGGCAGGTAGCCGGCGACCCGGTCGCCGGGGCCGACGCCCAGCCGTACCAGGCCCGCCCGGACGCGTGCGACCTCGTCACGGAGTTGGGCGTAGGTCAGCGTGGTCCGCGTGCCGCGCTCGTCGCGGGCGATGATCGCGAGCCGGTCCGGTGCGGTGTCCGCGCGGCGCAGCGCGTTGGCCGCGTAGTTGAGGGTCGCGCCGGGGAACCACTCGGCCTTCGGCATCGCCCCGCCGAGCACCGGCCCTTCGCCACGCTCGCCGACCACGCCGAAGTAGTCCCAGATCGACGACCAGAACCCCGCCAGGTCGTCCACCGACCACTGCCACAGCTCCTGATATCCGGCCTCGCCGCGGCCCAGCCACTCCGCATAGCGGGTGATCCGGGCATTCGTCACGACTTCGGCGGTCGGCTCCCAGAGCAGCGCGCCTTCCTCAACAGCATCCGCAACCATGGCACACATCTTGTCGCCGTGTGCGCGGAAAGTCACCACCGGCCTCCCCGTTAGCCGGCGTGAGTCCGCAGGTGGTCGATGGCCATCCGGGCGGCGGTGCCGATGACGGCGTCCGCGCGGGGCTGGTTGAGGGCGGTCGCGTGCGAGCGGGTGAAGACCGCGACGGCGTACCGGCCGCCGTCGGGATACTCGACCACGCCGGCCTCCGCGCGCAGGGTGGGCAGCGTGCCGGTCTTGCCGCTCACCGACACGTCGTCATAGGGGAAGCCCGAGGACAGCCGGTGCGGCCAGACCTGGAGGCCGAGCAGCCGGCGCACGAAGGCGCACGACTCGGCGCTCGCCGCCTCGTCCCGCCACACCATGCCGAGCAGCCGGGTCAGCTCGGCGGGGGTGCTGCGGTTGGTGCTCGCCGGGTCCAGCACCCGCAGCCCGGCGATGACGGCCGGGTCGGTGACCGGCCACTCGCCGCCGTCCGTGTCCAGCAGGGCGGCCATCTCCCGGCAGTCGTGCAGGACGCGGGTGGCGGTCAGGCCGAGGTCGTCCAGCATGGCGTTGACGGCGTCGATGCCCACCCGCGACAGCAGCACGTCGGCGGCGGTGTTGTCGCTCACCGCGATCATCAGGTAACACAGGTCGCGGAGCGAGGCGGTGACGTCGTCGAGCATCGCGGAGATGCCGGTGGGCCCGAAGACGCGGTCGGCGGCCGGTACGGCGACCCGCTCGGCGGGGTCCAGCAGCCCGGCGTCGGCCTGCCGTACGAAGGCGACCAGCAGCGGCAGCTTGAAGACCGAGGCGGTCGGCACCGCCGCGTGCGCGCCGAAACCGACCTGCGCGCCGGTGTCGATGTCGGCGGCGTGCAGCCAGCCGGTGACCCCGGCCGCGCGCAGCAGCCCGCCGGGGTCGAACGCGTCGGCGGCCGTCATGCCAGGAACCCCGTCGCCGGGCGCTGCCTGGGCCGCCGCCGGGGGGCCGCGCCCTCCTCGGTCATCCCGGCGTTCTCCTTCAGGATGCGTTCCGCGATCGTCGCGAACTCCGCCGCCGAGGGCGTCGAGTCGCGCCACGCGGTCGAGACCCGCCAGGCCAGCGGCGACCCCAGCAGCGGACGCCAGCGAACCCCCGGGACGTCCGCCCGCGGCCCGAAGGCCACCGCCGAACCGGCCAGCACCAGCCCGAGCGACATCCCGTGGTGGACGGCGGGCGGATCGAACCCGTGCCTGCGGCACTCGGCGACGGTCTCGGCGTGCAGGCCGGGTTCGCCCTCCCTGGGGAAGAGCACCAGGTCACGACCGGCGAGATCGGCCAGATGGACGGTGGACCCGGCGGTCAGCGGGTCGTCGGCGGGCAGCAGTACGCCGGGCGTCTGCACCAGCATCGCCCCGAACCGCAGGCCCTGGGCCGTGATCGGGTGCCGCACGATGCCGAAGTCGAGCAGCCCCCCGGTGAGCGCGGCCACCTGGTCGGCCGTCCACATCTCGGCGGGCGCGGGCCGCAGCCCGGGATCTCGCTCGCGCAGGCTCTCCACCAGCGCCGCGATCACCGCCGCCCCGAGGTCCGGCGGCACGCCCACCTTCAGCGCGCCGCCGATGCCGTGCCTGGCCAGCTCCATCAGCCGGTCGGCCCGGGCGACGATCTCCCTGGCCTCGCCGAGCAGCATCCGGCCGGCGTCGGTGAGCCGCACCTGCCGGGCCGAGCGGTCGAACAGCCGCACGCCGAGCTCCTCCTCCAGCCGTTTGATCCGCTGGCTGAGCGGCGGCTGGGCCATACCGAGCCGGATGGCGGCGTTGCCGAAGTGCAACTCCTCGGCCAGCACGGTGAAGTAGCGCAGGTGCCGGACAAGGTCCATGAACGGCGATGATATCCAAACAACTATGTGATCCTGATAGATAGCCGTATTGGACATGACGGCGACTCTCTGGTGTTCTCGAACGGCACACGAACATCGGGGGTCACACATGCGGAATCGGCTGCTGATCGGCGGGATCGCGGTCCTTGTCGCGGCGCTGGCGTCGGGCGGCGCGCTGTGGGCGCTGCGCACCCAGGGCTCGCCGGAGGAGACCGCCGCGGCCTACCTCGCCGCCTGGGCGCGAAAGGACTACGCGGCGATGCGGCGGCTGACCGTCGGCCCGCCGGCCGACTTCGAGCGCAGGCACACCGCCCTCGCCCGCGGCCTGGACCTCACGTCCGCGACGTTCCGGCCCGGGGAGGCCGAGGCCGGCGAGGACGCCACGAAGGTGGCCTTCCGCGCCGACCTGCGCGGCACGGTGAACTGGTCCTATGACGGGGCGCTGCGGCTCGTGGAGCACGAGCGGGCCTGGCGGGTGGCCTGGACGCCCACCGCGATTCACCCGGGCCTGGCCCCCGGCCGCACGATCAAGGCGGTCACCGTCAAGCCGGAGTTCGCCCCGATCACGGCGGCGGGCGGGGAGCGCATCGACGGACCGGACGCTCCCGGCTCGGTGCAGCAGCTCGTCGAAGGGCTGCGGGAGACCTACCGGGGGCGGCTGATCGGGTCGGCCGCGGGCAAGGTCGTGTTGCAGGAGAAGGGCAAGACGGTCCGCACCCTGGCCGAGACCGGGACGCGGGCGGGCGAGCCGCTGGCCACGACCATCGACCTCAAGGTCCACCGGGCGGGCGCGAAGGCCCTGGAGAAGGTGGGCAAGCCGGTCGCTCTGGTGGCGCTGCGGGCCTCCACCGGCGAGCTGCTGGCCGCGGTCAACAAGCCGGGCGGGTTCAACCGGGCGCTGCTCGGCAAGTATCCGCCGGGGTCCACGTTCAAGGTGGTGACCGCCTCGGCGCTGGTCGCGGACGGCATCCGGCCGGACCAGACGGTGCAGTGCCCGGCCGAGCGGAACATCGGCGGGTTCCCCTTCCACAACGCGCAGTTCCACGACTACGGGAGCCTGTCGTTCCGGGACGCCTTCGCCCACTCGTGCAACACCACGTTCGGCGAGATGAGCGTGCGGCGGCTTGCCGGCGGGCGGCTGGGCGAGGTGGCGGCCGGGTTCGGGTTCGGCGCGCCGATCACGCCGGGGGTGCCCGCCGTACGGGCGGAGTATCCCGCGCCCAGGGACGACACCGACCTGGCCTCGGCCTCGATGGGGCAGGGCCGGGTGCTGGCCAGCCCGCTGAACATGGCGGCGGTGGCCGCCGCCATCGCCGACGGCACCTGGCGTCCGCCCCGGCTGGTCGCCGCCGAGCTGGTGCCGCCCGGCGGGTCGAAGCCGCGCAAGGTGGAGCCCGAGGTGGTGAGCGCGCTGCGGTCGCTGATGCCCGCGGTGGTCAGCGAGGGCACCGCGAACAAGGTGTCCTTCCCTGCGGGCTCGGCGGGCAAGACGGGCACCGCGGAGTACGGCTCGGGCAAGGAGCCGCCGGCCCACTCGTGGTTCATCGGTTACCGCGGCGACCTGGCGTTCGCGGTGATCGTCGAGGGCGGCGGCTCCGGCCCGGCCGTCGCCGCCCCGGTCGCCGCCCGCTTTCTGTCCGCCCTCCCCGCCGACGGCTGACCCGCCCCATCGGCCACCCGGCCGGGGCCGATGACGTCGGCTGCCCGGCGGCCGGGCCGCGCTCCGCCGGGCCGCGGTCAGCCGGCCAGGCGGCCGGTGGGGTCGCCGGTGAGGCGGGCGACGGCCGCGACGACCTCTGAGGGGTTGGCGAGGTCGGGCAGCACCAGGTCGGCGCCGGCGGCGCGAAGTTCGGCGTCGGTGGACCGGCCGGAGGCCACCGCGATCATCGCGGCCCCGCCGATCCTGGCCGCCTGCACATCGCGCGTGGAGTCGCCGATCAGCACGGTGCTGGACTGGTCGAAGACGCGGCCGTACTTGGCCTTGGCCCGGCTCTGCGCGACCTGGAGCAGGGTGGCCTTGGGGTAGACCTCTTCGCCGTACCCGCCCACCTCGAAGTCGATGTGCCGGGACAGGCCGAAGGCGGCGAGCTTGTGCACCGCGTTGCCCTTGATCGTGCCGGTGAGCACGGACTGGACGACCCCGCGCAGCCTGGCCACCCCGGCCAGGGCGTCGGCGGCCCCGGGCATCATCCGGCCCTGCGTCGCCAGCCGGTCGCGGCGGGCGGCGAAGCCGGTGCCCAGCGCCTCGATGAAGCGGGGCAGGTGGTCGTCCTGGGCGTCCACGCCGTTGATCGCCAGCGTCTCGAAGATGATCTCGGAGTCCGGCCGGCCGAGCGCGGGCGCGAGCTTCACCAGCGGACGCCCGGTCACCTGCCGGAACGCCTCCGCGTAGGCGTCGCGGGCGACGATGGTGACATCGACCAGCGTCAGGTCGATGTTCCACAGAACGAGGCGGTTAATCGGGGCCTCCGGAGGGCTCGGGGGGTGTCGCACGATGCGCCGCGCGAGATCGCGGACGACCCCCCAAGAGTACGGCCGGCCCGGTGGCCCGGTCGCCCCGCCCGCCCGATCGGGTCTCGGCGAGGCTCAGGCGTGGCCGAGCGCCTCGGCGAGGGTGTCCACCACGGGCACGCCCAGCGTCTCCAGCTCGGTGCGCAGCGACATCCCGCCGGTGTAGAGCACCGCCCTGGCCCCGACGTGCTGGGCGGCGTGCGCGTCGTCGAGGCTGTCGCCGATCACCAGCACCTCCGCCGGGTCCACGTCCAGGGCCGCGAGGTGCGCGACCATGTGCTCGGCCTTGTGCCCGCCGGCCGCCGCGCGCAGCCCGTCGATCCGGCGGAAGTGCGGGTCGATGCCGAACTCGGCGACCTTGGGCACCAGCCGTTCGTGCGTCCACATCGACAGCAGCGACTGCGATCCGCCCGCCCGCTCCCACTCGGTCAGGCTGGTGCGGCAGTCGCCGGCGAGCCCGCAGTCGAGCATCAGCCGGTGGTAGTGCTCGTGGAAGGCGGTGTCGAGCAGCGCCCATTCGCCGTCGCGCAGCGACCTGCCGAGCATCCGCTCGTAAAGCAGCCAGATCGGCCGCGTGTAGACCTCGCGGAAGCCGTCGGCGGTCAGCGCGGGCAGGCCGTACGGCCGGAAGACCTCGTTGGTCGCCCCGACGACCGCCTCGATGTCATGGAAGAGTGTGCCGTTCCAATCCCACACGATGTGCGTGGCCGATTTGTCATGCTTCATAGAGCGGCCATTTTATCGGAGCAGGTCGTCGATCTCCTGGGTTGCGTACCACAGCAGCTCGTGGGCCTCGGCGCCGTCCACGGTGAACCGGGCGTCATCGTCGCCCTGGTCGGCCGCGGGCAGCGCGGCGACGGCCGCGTCCACGTCGAGCACCGCGGTCAGGTCGTCCACGTGGACCGCGGCCATGGCGGCGAGCGGCACGGGCTCGCCCAGCCGGACCCGGCCGCGGTCTTCGAGCCCGGCGCACGGCCGGACGTCGGCGTCCTCGACCTCGGCGGCGATCACCACGCGGCGGGCGGCCACGGCGATGCCGTCGGCGCGGTCGGCGGCCAGCATCCGCAGCGAGGCGCGGGCCGCCTCGGTCAGGGCGACGTACTCCAGCTCCTCGGTGTCGCCGGAGACGTACCACTCGACCAGCGACGGCGTGACCGCGAAGCCGGTGAGCGGGGCGGGGCCGAGCTCTCCGGCGGCGGCCACCCGGGCCAGCGCGGGGAGAGTGCTCGGCAGGTAGACGCGCATGGGTTCCTCGATCGTGACGGGATCACGCCGGACCCCGGTGGTTACGCAGGGCGGCGCCGAAGGGCGCCGGTCATTGCAAGAGTGTGCCAGCCCCGGCCGCGCGGTGCGCGCACAACCGCCCGAACGCGCGGCGCGGGCCCGGCCCGGCTCACCCCAGGGGCGTCCGCAGCAGGGTCTCCAGGCGGCCGATGGTCTCGACGGGGTCGCGGTGGTGGATGCCGGTGATGCCCAGCTCCCGCGCGGCCACGATGTTGGCCTCGATGTCGTCCACGAACACGCACTCCCCGGCGGCCAGGCCCACCTGCCCGAGCGCGTGCTCGAAGATGCCCGGCTCGGGCTTGCGCATGCCCACCTCGCCGGAGATCACCACGGCGTCGAACAGCAGGTCCCAGCCCTCGCGCGGGTAGTAGTCGCCCCAGGAGTTGGACAGCAGGCAGGTGCGCAGCCCCGCGGCGCGGGCGGCGGTCAGCATGGCGTACATCGGCTCGACCGGGCGGAAGCCGAGGAACATGCGGGCCAGCAGGCCGTCGGCGAGCGGCGGCACGCCGTCCAGGGTGACCAGGCGGGCGGCCAGGTCGCGTTCGAAGTCGGCGGGGTCGATCTCGCCGCGCTCCAGGGCGTGGACGATGTTGCGGGCGCGGTCCGTACCACCCGGCTCGTCCTCGTAGGCGTGCAGGATCAGCTCGCGCATCACGTCCTGGTAGTGGGAGGCGTCGATCCGGTCGGCGACGATCCATTCGCCGATGGCGTCGGGCAGGCCCGTGGTGAGCACCCCGCCCCAGTCGACCAGCACACCCTTGTACATTCCGCCTCCTGTCTCGCCGTCCCCCAAGGGTATGCAAAAGATGGCGAAAGCGGCGATTCAGCCCCCCGCGTGCTACGCGATGCGCTGGGCCACCCTGCGGTGCCCGGCCGAGCCGATGACCCGCTCGGCCTCGGCCGCGTCGGCCCGCGGCGCGCTCTCCAGGATCCCGCGCGCGGCCTTGAGCGTCAGCAGCCGGCGTACCGACTCATCCAGCCGCTCCCGCGAGATCCGCCCGGACTTCACCGCCTTGACCACGGCCGCGTGCGCCTCGGGCAGGTCGGGCGGCATCAGCAGCAGGTCGGCCCCCGCCAGCACGGCGCGGACCGCCACCTCCCCGTCGCCGTACTTCTTGCGCACCCCCGCCATGTCCAGCGCGTCGGTGGAGACCACCCCGTCGAAGCCGAGCCGTTCGCGCAGCAGCCCGGTGAGGATCTTCGGTGACAGCGTGGAGGGGTCGCCCGAGGAGTCCAGCTCGGGCATCACCACGTGCGCGCTCATCACCGCGTCCACGCCCGCCTTGATGGCGGCCTCGAACGGCGGCGCGTCCAGCTTGGCCCACTGGCTCTTGGTGTGCTTGATCACCGGAAGGCCGCTGTGGCTGTCGACGTTGGTGTCGCCGTGCCCGGGGAAGTGCTTGGCGGTCGAGGCCACCCCGGCGTCGTGGAAGCCCCGCACCGCGGCGGCGACCATGCGGGACACCTTCCGTGGGTCATCGCCGTAGGCGCGCGGGCCGATGACCGGGTTGCGCGGGTTGATGTTGACGTCGGCGACCGGGGCGAAGTCGAGGTTGATGCCGAGCGCGCGCAGCTCCGTGCCGGTGACCTCGGCGGCCTGCCTGGCCAGGCTGGTGTCACCGGTCTTTCCGATGACCGCGGCGGCGGGCAGCTTGGTGACCAGCGGGGCGAGCCGGGACACCGTGCCGTTCTCCTGGTCGGCGGCCACCAGCAGCGGGATCTGCGGCGACGCCTGCTGCATGCCGTTGGTCAGGCCGACGATCTGCGCGACGCTCTTGACGTTGCCCGCCCAGGGGAAGACGATCACGCCGCCGGGGCGGTACTTCTTGATCGCCTTGGCCGGGGTGGCCACGCCGTACCTGCTCTGGTTCTCGCCGGAGGAGGCGTCGGCCGAGGCCCCGTACAGCACCGGCATGAAGAGCTGCCCGACCTTGTCGGAAAGGCTCATCCCGGCCAGCGTGCGGTCCACCGCCGAGGCGGTGCCGGTCGGGGCGGGCTCTGATGCCGGCGGCGAGGACGTGGAGGGCGCGGGGGCGGGCGGTTCGGCCGGTGCGGACGTCCGCCCGCCCGCCGAACCGCCCGCCGTACCGCAGGCCGTACCGCAGGCCGTGGCCAGCACCCCGGCCAGCAGTACCGCACCGAACCGGCTCGTCCTACGCGTGAATCGGACCATGCCTCCAACGCTAACGCGTGCCCCGCCGATCACATGGCCAGGCTCGCGAGACCGGGGAGCTGCGTGCGGGCCGCCGCCCTGGCCTCGTCGGCCGAACCGGCCGCCCGCGCCGCCTGCGCGGCCAGGCCGCACTGGTCGGTGGTGTGCCGGGCGAGCGCCGCGCGCACGGCCGGCAGCGACGCCGCCCCCATCGACAGCGAGGTGACCCCCAGCCCCACCAGAACGCAGGCCAGCAGCGGATCGGCGGCGGCCTCGCCGCACACGCCGCACCCCTTGCCCGCCGACACCGCCGCCGTGGCCGCGATGTGGATCAGGTCCAGCAGCGCCGGCTGCCAGGGATCTTGCAACGCTCCAAGGGAGCCGAGCTGGCGGTCCGCGGCGAAGGCGTACTGGGCCAGGTCGTTGGTGCCGATGGAGAAGAAGTCCACGGCGGGGGCGAGGTCGGCGGCGCGCAGCGCGGCCGATGGCACCTCGATCATGATCCCGGCCTCCGGCAGGCCCGCCGTACGGCACGCCTTGGCGAACCAGTCGGCCTCCTCACGGGTGGCCACCATGGGCGCCATCACCGCGAGCCGGGCCGAGCCGTCGCCCGCGGCCCTGGCCAGCGCGCGAAGCTGCGTCTCCATCACCTGCCGGTGGGCGCGGAACATGCGCAGCCCGCGCTCGCCGAGCGCCGGGTTGGGCTCCTCGCCGGGCGGCGGCAGGAACGCGAGCGGCTTGTCCGCGCCCGCGTCGAGAGTGCGGACGATCACCCGGCCGCCGGGGAAGGCGTCCAGGACCTCGCGGTAGGCGGCGTACTGCTCCTCCTCGCCGGGAGCCTGCGCCCGGTCCAGGAACAGGAACTCCGTGCGGTAGAGCCCCACGCCCTCCGCCCCGGCGGCGAGCGCCGCGGGCAGGTCGGCGGGGCCGCCGATGTTGGCCAGCAGCGGCACCGGACGCCCGTCGGCGGTCATCCCGGGGCCGGTGGCCGCGGCCAGTACCGCCTGCCGGGCCTCGTCGGCCTTGCGCGCGACGTCCACCTCGTCGGCCGGCGGGTCGGCGCGCACGATGCCGGTCGCGCCGTCCACGAGCACCGGGGTGCCGGCCTTGATGCCGGTCGCGCCCGGGCAGGCCACCACGGCGGGCACGCCGAGCGCGCGGGCCAGGATCGCGGTGTGGCTGGTCGGGCCGCCCTCCTCGGTCACGAACGCGGCCACCACCTCGCGCGAGAGCAGCGCGGTGTCGGCGGGCGCGAGGTCGCGGGCGACCAGGACGAACGGCTCGCCGCCACCCTCGGGCACGCCGGGCATCGGCTGCCCGGTGAGCACGGCGATCGCCCGGTCGCGCACGTCGTCGAGATCGGCGGCGCGTTCGGCCAGGTAGCCCCCGGCCGCGGCCAGCGCGTCGCGGTAGCCGCCGAAGGCGTCGTACACCGCGCGGGCGCCCGCGGTGCCCTGGCCGATCGCGGTGTCCACGACCTCGGCCAGCGCCGGGTCGCGGGCCATCATGGCCTGCGCCGACAGCACGGCCTGGGCCTCGCCGCCCGCCGTCTCGCCGCGCGCCTCAAGGTCGGCGGCGACCTGTTCGAGCGCGTTGTGGACTCGGGTCCGTTCGGTTTCGGCGTCTCCGTCGTGCCGTGCGCCGACCGGCGGTTCGGGGACCTCCACCACCAGCAGGTGGACCGGGCCGAAGCCGATGCCGGGGCTGACGCCCGTGCCGGACAGCGCCGTCGTGCCGTCCATCGGCGTCAGGGCGCGGCGGCGATGGCGACCAGGGTGTCCAGCACCTCGTCGGCCCCCTCGCCGTCGGCCTTGATCACGATGGTCTCGCCCTGGCGCACGTCCAGGGCCAGCACCGACAGGATGCTCTTGGCGTTCACCGGCTGGCCGCCGAGCTTGCCCACGGTGACGTCAAGGTTCGCCTTGGCCGCCGTCTGCACGAACGTCGCGGCGGGCCGGGCGTGCAGCCCGACCTCCGCCATGACGGTGACCCTGCGTTCTGCCACGTTCTCCACTCCTTCGGATTGATCTTTCATTGCTCAGCCGTCCGGGCCCGCGCCGGGCGGCCAGGTGACGGCGGTGAGGTCGGTGACGATGAGGTCGGCGCCGGTCAGTTCCTCGTGGGGGTGGGTGGTCGCCACGGCCACGCAGGTCATGCCCGCCGCCTTGGCGGCGGCGACCCCGGCCGCGGAGTCCTCGAAGGCGACGCACTCGGCGGGGTGGGCGTCGAGCAGGCGGGCCCCTTGCAGGTAGCCCGAAGGGTCGGGCTTGCCGACCTCGACGTCCTCGGCGGCGACGATGGCGTGTACGTGGTCGCGTACGCCGACCTCGCGCAGCCGCTTCTCCGCCCACCAGCGCATCGCCGAGGTGACCACGGCGATCGGCGAGCCGTGCTCGGCGACCGCGCCGACCAGCTCGGCGGCCCCGGGCACCGGCACGATCTCCGGCAGTCCGGCGTGGTCCTCGTAGGAGAACAGTTCGCCGATGAGGTCATCGACGCTGCGGCCGGGGAACAGCGCGGGCATCTCGCCCAGCACGTCGCGCAGCCGCCGGCCCATGAAGGCGCGCAGCAGGGCCTTGTCGTAGGCGACCCGGTTGTTGACGAACAGCAGCTCGTAGAGGGCCAGGCTGCGCACCTCCGTGTTGATCAGGGTGCCGTCGAGGTCGAAGAGCGCGGCCTTCATACTCGCCTTCCGTGCTCGTCCTGAGTGCTCGTCCTGAGTGCTCGTCCTGTGCTCGCTGTCACGCGGGCCCTGCCCGCCGGTGCCCGTCTGAGGCCCATGTCAGGGGCTCACGCCCCTGTCAGGCCCAGTCGAACAGGGCGTCGCCCGCCTCGATCGTGCCATGGGCCAGCGGCACCACCGCGCCCGCCGGGGCGTCCAGCGCGACCACCGGGCAGACCGGCGAACGCCCGCCGGCCTCGACCGCCGCCGGATCCCACGCCACCACGGGCTCCCCCGCCCTGATCCGGGCCCCCTCGGTGGCCAGCACCGAAAAACCCGCCCCCCGGAGCTGTACGGTGTCGATGCCCAGATGCACCAGCACCCCTCTGCCGTCGTCGCCGACGATGACGAAGGCGTGCGGGTGCAACTTCATGATCTTGCCGTCGATGGGCGCGACCGAGACGAGCGGGGCACGCGGCGGGTCGATCGCCAGGCCCGGACCGACCATGCCCGCCGAGAAAACCGGGTCGGGCACGGTCGAGAGCGGGGCGGCCGAGCCCGCCACCGGAGCGCGAACGGTGGTGCTCATGCGACCCCTCGCCCTTCGTCAGCCGAGCCCGCGAGGTCACTCGATGGTGTCCTCGATGACTTCCTCGATGTCGCTGGCTATCGTGTCGGCCTCCGGCCCTACGACGACCTGGACGATCTTGCCCGCCGTCATGACACCGTGGGCCCCGGCGGCGCGCAACGCCGCCGTGTCCACCTTCGAGGCGTCCCGGACCTCCGTGCGCAGTCGAGTGATGCACGGCTCGATCTCGATGATGTTCTCCGCACCACCGAGACCGGCGATGATCGCCTCGGCGTCTGCCGCCATGGCATCCTCCTCGTTGTCCGTGACCAGGCTAAACGAAGTGACCCGGCGGAAAGCGCGCAGCACGGCCAGGGGGTCGTCAGTCGGTTTGCGTGACCTTCTTCAGACCGCGTGGCGCGTCAGGGTCGAAGCCAAGCCTGCGGGCCAGCGCCTCGGTGAGCAACTGGCCGGGGACGATCAGCCCGAGCGGGGCCACCCACTCCGGCAGGTCCGGGCCGTTCAGCGCGGCGGTGGAGGCCCGCGCCAGGCCGTCGCCGCCGCCGATGCCGTACGCCGCCGCGCCCGCGCCGGTGACCCGCTCGGCCAGGGCCACGGTGCCCGCCAGCGTCGGCCCCTCGCCGGCCGCGACCAGGATGGCCGGGGTGTCCTCGTCCACCACGGCGATCGGGCCGTGCAGCAGGTCGGCGTAGGACAGGCCCATGGCATGCAGGTAGCACGCCTCCTTGAGCTTCAGCGCGGTCTCCAGGGCGGTGGAGAACGCGAGGCCGCGCCCCGACACCACCACGCCGGGCTTGCCCGCGAGGCCCGCCACGACGGACTCCAGGTCGCCCGGGTCGTCGATCAGCTTGGCCACGGCGTCGGGCACACGGTCGAGGTCGGCGGCGTCCACGTCGGCCCCCAGGCCGAGGGCCAGCACCGCGATCGCGGCCAGTTGCGTGGTGTAGGTCTTGGTGGCCGGGACGGCCTTCTCCTCGCCGGCCTCGGTGCACAGCGCCAGGTCCGCGGCCTCGGCGAGCGGACTCTGCGGCCCGCCGTTGGTGATCGCGACGGTCTTGGCCCCGCAGTCCTTGGCCCAGGCCAGGGTCTCGACGATCTCCTCGGTGCGGCCCGACTGGGACAGCCCGACCGCGAGCACGCCGTCCAGGTCGACCTTGCGCTTGTAGGTCGTGGCGATGGAGGGCGCGGCGAGCGTGGCCAGCCGCCCGGTGCGGGCCTCGGTGAGGTACCGGCCGTACACCGCGGCGTTGTCGGAGGTGCCACGGGCGATGAAGAGGGTCTGCCGAGTGCCTTCGGCCACCCGCTCCACCGCGCCGACCATCGGGAGCAGCGCGTCGAGGGTGGCCCGCAACGCCGCCGGCTGCTCGCCGATCTCCCTGCGCATAAAGGTCGTCATCTTCCGCCCAGTCTCCTTGAGATCGGCCTGTTATGGATCCGTCGCCGGACGATGCGTTGACACCCAAATCCAGCATGTGGTCTAGTCCGGACTAGACCAGTACGAACCATAACTCATGCCACCCGCATCGATCGAGGGGAGGCTTCGTGGCGGAGATCGACCCGGACAGCCCGGTGCCGAAGTACTTCCAGCTTCGCGAAATCCTCCTGGACCTGATCGAGAGCGACGAGCTGCCCATCGGCGCGGCCATCCCCTCCGAGCGGGAGCTGTGCCAGCGGTTCGGCCTGTCCCGGATGACGGTACGGCAGGCGGTCGATCACCTCGTCTCCGAGGGCCGGTTGCACCGGGTCGCGGGCAAGGGCACCTTCGTGGCCCGCCCGAAGATCGAGATGGCGATCCGGCTCACCTCCTTCAGCGACGACATGCGCGCCCGCGGCCTGGAGCCCGGATCTCGCGACCTCGACCGGCGGATCGTGCGCGCGAGCGCCCACCTGGCCCGGGAACTGGGCATCCAGCCCGGCGACGAGGTCCACTTCATCGAGCGCCTGCGGCTGGCCGACGGCGAGCCGCTGAGCATCGACCGCTCGCACATCCCGGTCGCCCTGGCCCCCGACCTCTCCGCCCACGACCTCGCCAACCGCTCGCTCTACAGCCTGCTCGAATCCCGCTACGGCCTCATCCTGGACGGCGGCGAGCTGACCATCGACGGCGGCATCGCCGATCCCGGCGACGCCGACCTGCTGAAGCTCCCCCGGGGCGGCGCCGTGCTGCTCCTCCAGCGTCGTTCCTTCGCCGGCGGCGTCTGCGCCGAACTCGGGGTCTCGACCTACCGCGCCGACCGCTACCAGCTCCGCACCGTGCTGGAAATCCCGCAGCGGCGCAGCTGACTCTCCTCCCCAACCGACCCCCAGGAGGAACCCCCGATGAGCTCCACTTCGGACGCGGGCCTCCCCGCCTCGTCCGCGCCACAGTCGGCGCTCATGGGCGCCCTGTCCCGGATCGGCCGCTCGCTGATGCTGCCCATCGCGGCGCTGCCCGCCGCCGCGATCCTGATGCGGCTGGGCCAGGACGACCTGCTCGGCCGCACGGACAACGCGACGATGGACCGGATCGCCGTGATCATCCGCGGCGCGGGCGAATCGCTGTTCGACGCGCTGCCGCTGCTCTTCGCGGTCGGGGTCGCGGTCGGCTTCGCGCGCCGGGCGGACGGCTCGACCGCGCTGGCCGCCGTGATCGGGTACCTGGTGTTCGACCGGATCACCAAGCTGATGTTCTTCGAGTCCGACCTGCGGCCCCAGGTGTCACAGCGGGTGATGGGCGCGGACAACACCTCCGTGGACATGATCAACCTGGCCTCGGCCAACCCCACGCGCGTGCTCGGCGGCATACTGATGGGTGTGGTGACCGCGCTGCTGTGGCAGCGGTTCTACCGGACCAAGCTCCCCGCCTGGCTGGCGTTCTTCGGCGGGCGCAGGTTCGTCCCGATCCTGACCTCGCTGGCCGGGCTGGTGTTCGGGGTCGTCTTCGGCCTGATCTGGCCGCCGATCGGCGACGCGATCAGCTCCTTCGGCGACTGGCTGGCCACCAACTCGACGGTCGGGGCGGGCCTGTACGGGCTGTTCAACCGGTTCCTGATCCCGCTCGGGCTGCACCACTTCCTCAACTCGATCGTGTGGTACGTGGTCCCGGAGTGCACGGCCGGGGTCGAGGGCACCGTCGCCAACGCGGCGGGCGACCAGTACTGCTACTTCGCCGGGCACGTCGGCTCCGGGGAGTTCATGGCCGGGTTCTTCCCGGTGATGATGTTCGGCCTGCCGGCCGCCGCGCTGGCCATCTGGCGGGCCGCGCCGCCGCACCGCCGCGGGACGGTGGGCAGCATCATGATCTCCGCCGCGCTGATCTCCTTCGTGACCGGGATCACCGAGCCCATCGAGTTCGCGTTCATCTTCGTCGCGCCCGCGCTGTTCATCGCGCACGCCGTACTGACCGGCGTGTCGATGGCGCTGACCGCGGCGATGGACGGCTGGCTCGGTTTCGGCTTCTCCGCCGGGCTGATCGACGCGCTGCTCAACGCCTCCAAGTCGAACACGAACAACTTCTGGCTGATCATGGGCCTAGGGGTGATCTACGGCATCGGGTACTACTTGATCTTCAGCTTCCTGATCAGGAAGCTGAACATCATGACCCCCGGCCGCGAGCCGGACTCCGACCTTGACGCGGGCGAGACCGCCGCCCCCGGCGGCAAATCGGCGGCCCTGCCCACGTGCCCCTCCCCCCGAGGGGTCCCTCGAAGACCTTCCCCCTAAAGCGGTCCCGGACGCTCCCCCTCCCCCACCTCCATGGGCGTCCGGGACCGCACCCCCTCGCCGGTATTCGCGCGAGCTGCCAGTCTGGACGTCATGGCAGAGGAGCAGATTCCGCAGATCGGCCCGTGTTACGCGTGCGGACGCGCGTTCCGCTTCGATCCCGGGGAGGTCGTCATGTTCGCGGTCGATCCGCAGACCGGCCTGCCGCCGGGCTTCTCCGCGCTGGGCACGCGGCGCGAGCCCAGCGCGGAGGAGGTGACCAGGGCGGTCGAGAAGCCGGTCTGTCCCGACTGTGTTCAGCGGGCCGAACGCTACGCGGCCGAGACGGAGGCCCCGCCCTCGTGGCCGACCTGGCCCTGATGCCCGAGCGTGGCTCAGCGGACCGACCGGATCGGCACCACCAGTAGCGATCCGGCCAGCGCCAGCAGGCCGCCGACGGCGTACAGGGCCGGGTAGCCGCCGAGGCCGCTCACCACGAAGGCGGCGGCGAAGGGCGCGACGACCTGCGGCGCGTTGAGCGCGATGTGGAAGACGCCGAGGTCGCGCCCGGCGCCGTCGGCGGCCGGCAGTACCAGCGTGACCAGCGCCTGGTCCACCGACAGGTAGGTGCCGAAGCCGATGCCGCTGAGGACGGCCGAGGCCAGTTGCGCGTCCCAGGTCGGGGAGACCAGCGGCAGCACGGTCGCGACGGTGATCAGCAGCGAGGACAGCAGCACGAACAGCTTGCGGCGGTCCAGCCGGTCGGCCAGCGGCCCCATGATCAGCATGCCCACGACCAGGCAGCCGGTGGTGAGGGTGGTGCTGGTGGCGGTCGCGGCGGCCGGTGCGAGCCCGGCGGGCAGCCGGATGTAGTCGGTCAGCGCGTACAGGCTGAACGAGCTGGCCGTGAAGTACCCCAGGAACATCACCGCGCGGGCGGCGAAGGCCCAGGCGTAGTCGCGGGTGCGCAGGCTGGCCAGGGCTCCCGCGATCTCCGCTCTGATCGAGCCGCCGGACCGCGCGGCCGGGGCGGGCGTACCGGCGTCCGTGCTCTCCCTGGCGACCAGGGCCATCACCAGCGAACCCACCAGGAACACGGCGCCCAGCAGGCAGTAGGCCAGGAAGATCGAGCCGGACAGCGCCGCGCCGAGCCAGACTCCGATGCCGCCGCCGATCGGGATGCCGAGGCCGTTCAGGGTGGAGGCCAGCCCGAGGCGGCGCGCGGGCACCCGGTCGGCGACCACGGCGAGCACGATGTTGAGGCCGATGTTGACCGTGCCCTGGACCAGGAACCACCCGATCAGCAGCCCGGTGACCGTGGAGACCGAGCCGAGCAGCACCAGCGACGCGGCGGCGGTGATCCCACCGGCCAGGAACCACGGCGAGCGGCGTCCCCAGCGGCCCCTGGTGCGGTCCGACCAGGCGCCGACGATCGGCGGCACGCAGACGGAGGCGATCGCGCTGATCCCGGTCACCAGGCCGAACGCGCCCAGCTTGCCCGCGGGGTCGGCCGCCGCGACCTGGGTGGGCAGCAGGATCGAGACGGATGCGGTGATGGCGATGTACCCGACGGTGTTGAAGGCGAGCATCGCGCCGAGGAGCAGGGGAAGCCGGCCGGTGCGCGAAACCGCGGACCGGCTGAGCGAGGAGGTCATGCTTATTCCTTCTTGCGGGGTGGATCTGTGCGGGGCGGCAGGTCGAGACCGCCGGCCAGCTTGGTGAAGGTGCGGTCGAGGAGATCCAGGCAGGCCGGGATGTCGCCGAAAGAGCCCGCGGCCCACTCCTGCAGGGCGACGCGCATGGCGGCGAAGGCGACCGAGGCGAGCACCCGGGCCTCCAGGCCGATGCCGATCGAGGATCGGTCCGCCAGGTGGCGGGCCAGCCGTTCCTCGCGCAGCGCGAACCTGCGCATGTTCTCGCCCATGAGTGCCGGGTTGTCGTGCATCAGGGCCTGAACCCTGAACCGGCGTTGGAGTTCGGCCTCGTCGAGTTCGGGGTCGGTGAAGTAGTCGCGGGCCGCGCGGTGCAGCGCGGTGAGGGCGGACTCATGGTCCGGACGGGAGTCCAGCAGCGCCAGCCAGTCGTCCATCACCTGTTCCTCGTGGGCCAGGACGACGTCCTCCTTGGTGGCGAAGTAGCGGTTGAACGTCTTGCGCGACACCACGACCTCGTCGGCGATCTGCTGGACGGTCGTGGCGGCGAAGCCCTGCTCCTCGAACAGGCGCAGGGCCACATCGATGAGGGCGCGCCGGGTGTTGGCCTTCTTGCGCTCACGTAGTCCCGTCATGGCGGCACTGTAGGCGAAAGTGTCTCAATGGGACAAGTGTCTTGGATGTGAAGCTTTGAGCTGCTATTAGTTGTCCCGTTGGGACACTTTTGTCAGGCTTTCAGGAGGATCGACTATGAGCGCCGCCCCATGGACCGGTGCCGCGCGGGACGTCATCGGCAGACTCGCCGGGCCGCTCGCCGGCGAGCTGGACGTCCGCGCGCTCCCCAGTGACGACGGCCGTGACCGCTACGAAGTGCTGGCGGACAGCGGCCGGACCGTACTGGCCGGCACCGGGCCCGTCGCCGTGGCGAGCGCCTTCACCCGCTACCTGCGTGACGTCGCGCACGGCCAGGTCTCCCGCTGGGGCGTCCTGCTCCCCGCCGCCGCGCCGCTCCCGGCCCGGCACATCCGGGCCGCCACGCCGTACGACCACCGGGTCGCCTACAACCTGACCGTGGGCGGCTACACCACGCCCTTCTACCGGTGGCCGGAGTGGGAGCGCGAGCTGGACCTGCTGGCCGCCTCCGGGGTGAACGCCGCGCACCTGACGCTCGGCCAGGAGCTGGTCTGGCTGGAGGCGTTCCAGGAGTTCGGCTACGCCGAGCGGGAACTGCTGGAGTGGATCGTGCCGCCGTCCCACCAGGCGTGGCAGTGGCTGAACAACATCCACAGCTTCGGCGGCGGCACCACGCGCGGCCTGGCCGAACGGCGGGCCGAGCTGGCCGTGCGGGTCCTCGGCCGGATGCGTGAACTGGGCATCCGGCCCATCCTGCCCGGCTTTTCCGGCACGGTCCCGGACGGCTTCGCCGAGCGCAACCCCGGCGCGCGCACCGTCCCGCAGGGCAAGTGGTTCATGGACGTCGCCGGCCCGCAACGGCCCGACTGGCTCGACACCTCCACGCCCGCCTACGCCCGCGTCGCCGAGGCGTTCTACCGGCACCAGCGCGAACGTTTCGGCCACCACAACGCCTGGGCGGTGGACCTGCTGCACGAGGGCGGCATCCTGGGCGGCGCCTCGCTGACCGACGCCGCGACCGGCATCGAACGCGCGCTGCGCGCGGCCGACCCCGATTACCTGTGGGTCATCCAGGCGTGGACCGGCAACCCGCGCGCCGAGATGATGGCCGCCATCGACCGCTCCCGCGCGCTGGTCATCGACCTGACGGGCACGGTGTGGCGGAAGACGTCGGGCTTTTGGGGCACGCCGTGGGCGTACGGCATCCTGCCCAACTACGGGGGACGGCACGGCCTGTACGGCTCCCTGCCCGACATCGCCGCCGCCCCGGCCGGTTTCGCCGCGGAGTCTTCCGTGGCGGCCCCCGTCGGGCTGTCCAACATGGCCGAGGGGGTGGACACCAACCCCGTGGTCTGGGACCTGTTCGCCGACCTGACCTGGACCGACGAGCCCATCGACCTGGACACCTGGCTGCCCCGCTGGGTGTGGTCCCGGTACGGCCAGGTCGATCCCGACGCCCTCGCCGCCTGGCGTACGCTGCGCGAGTCGGCGTACGCGAACTGGGGCCCGCCCCTGGAGACGCAGATCGACGACATGCCCGACGTCGCCGGCGAGCTGGACGTCTACGCGGCCACCGACAGCGTGCTCGCCGCCACCCCCTCCCTCTCCCCCGACCAGGCGTCGGTCGTCGGCCCACGCCGCCTGCACTACGACCCCGCCGACGTGGAGACCGCCTGGCGGCGCCTGCTCGCCGCCGCCCCCCGCCTGCGCCACGCCGACACCTACCGCTACGACGTGGTGGACATCACCCGCCAGGTGCTCAACGACCGCGCCCGCGCCCTGGCCCCCCTACTGTCCGACCCCGCCGCCCAGCGCCGCTTCCTGCACCTGCTGGACCTCCAGGAACGCCTCCTCGCCACCCGCCCGGAGTTCCTGCTCGGCCGCTGGCTGCGCGACGCCAGAAGCTGGGGCGCCGACGAGGCCGAGTCCCGCCAACTGGAACGCGCCGCCAAACGCCTGGTCACCGTCTGGGGCGACGCCGACTCTGCCATCCTCACCGGGTACGCCAACCGCGACTGGGCGGGCCTGATGGGCGGCTACTACAAGGAACGCTGGACCGCCTTCTTCGCCAATGGCGACGCGGAGTGGAACACCCACGGCCAGGAATGGTCCGACCGCCCCGAAACCTTCCCCACCGACCCCACCGGCGACCCCATCGAAGTAGCCCTCGCCATCCTCACCGAAATCCCCTGACCCCGCTTTTGTGTTCGTAGGGCGTCCCCGCCGGCGCGCCGCTGATAATCTCCGGGCGGACATGGCCGGCCAGAACTCTGGCCGGCCTTCCCCTGCGTGAAATCAACAACTACGGACCTGAAAGCGAACCCTTGCATTTACGTGTGACAAGCGCATGCTCCCGACTGCGCCACGGCCCGGTGGTGGTCGCGATCGTCCTCGCCGGAGCGGTCATCAACTGTGTGCTGGGACTGGCCGACCTGTATGGATTCCGGTCGGGGATATACGACCTGGTGATCTTCGATCAGGGTGTTCGCGGATATGCGAACCTCACCGGGCCGCTCTCGGACGTCAAGGGCAACTGGGAGACCCCCGGCGTGCCCTTCTCCTTACTGGGCGACCATTTCTCTCCCATATTGGCACTGGTCGCGCCGCTGTACCTGCTCCATGACGGCCCCGAGACGCTGATCGTCGCGCAGGCGGTGCTGTTCGCCCTGGCGGTCGTGCCGCTCTGGACCTTCACCCGCCGGGCTCTGGGGGTGTCCGCCGCCTACTTCTTCGGCATCGCCTACGTCATATCGTGGCCGATCGCCGAGGCGGTGATATTCGACTTCCATGAGTACGCGTTCGTGCCACTGCTGACCGCACTCGTCTTCGAACGCATCCAAGCCGGCAAGGTCGCGCACGCCCTGATATCGTCGGGCGCGCTGCTGGCGGTCAAAGAGGACATCGGGATCCTCGTGGCCGGTCTGGGCGTCGGGTTCGTTCTCACGCGAGAGCATCGCAAGCCCGGGCTCGCGCTGTTATGCGGTGGTCTCTTACAGACGTACCTCGCCACCCAGGTCGTGATCCCGGCATTCGGCGGCGGCGCCGGGCGCTATTGGTACTACTCGGCTTTGGGTGACACCCTGTCAGAAGCGGTGATCCGTATTCTGAGCCATCCGGGCGATGCATTACACGTTTTGGTGACCCCCGGCACCAAAGTATGGACGGTGCTGTTACTGATCGGCCCGCTGTTATGCCTCTCCCTCTTCTCCCCGTACGTCCTCGCTTCCATCTCGGTTCTGGCGCTTCGGATGCTGGCCACCGACCAGGGCGCGGCCGGCTGGTGGGGCACCGGCTTTCACTACAATTCCGCCGTCGTCATGGCGCTCGTGTGCGCCGCCGTGGACGGCCTCGCCCGGCTTCGTCGCCGCGTCCGGCACCCGATCTTCCGATTATCCGGCCGCTACGCACCCCAAGCACTAATGGTCGCGATGATGGCGACAGTACCGTTCTTCCCGTTCGCGAACCTCTTCTCCCCCGCCTGGTACCGAACCCCGGCCCGCGCCCCGGCCGCCGAAGCAGCGATGGCCGCGATCCCGGACGGCGTCCTCGTGGAGGCCGCCAATACGCTGGGCCCGCACATTTCACCAAGAACACGCGTCGTGGCCTGGGCCGCCAAAACGGCCGCGCGGCCCCAGCGCGCCCCTTGGGTCCTCGCGGATCTCATCGCGAAACAACCGCATTTCCCATCGATCGACGCTCAGGCCACAGATGTCGCCGACCTCGTCGTGCGCGGTTACCGCAAAGTGTTCTCCTCTGACGGCTACGTCGTCCTCTGCGCCCCAGTGGCATGTGCCGATCCCGGCCCCCGTAGATCGCCCCTCCGCTCCGGGCCTCCGACCGAAACCAGCGGTAAGCCGCCATCTTGCAACCTCCGACACGGCAAATGGCCCCCGCGCCTGCGCCCAACGGCCCGCGCTCCCGCGCGGCAAGGGCCTCGCTCCGCTCGGACGCCTTCCCTAGGCCGGGCCGACGATCCCGTCGGCTCATGTCCGAAGCCTGATCACGCAACAGAGCAGCTAAGGCGCGATCGGTCTCATACCGTGTAGTTCGACCACCTGCGCGACGGCCAGCGCGTACCGGTGGTACCGGAAGTCGTCCCAGGCCACGAAGAGGTTGTGCCCGGCAGGCTCCGGCCCGCGCGCCACACCGGGGCGGTACAGATCCGCCAGCACCCCGGCCGGTCTGACCGTGGTCACGGTGTAAAGGGCGAAGTCCCGGCGCAGCATGGGGCATTCCGCCACGACCTTGGGGATGCAACTCCAGCAGGTCGGGGGTGCGTTGGTACGCCCGGTGTCCGGACCGGTGCGTTCGAACACGGTCGAGGTCAACGCCCACGGAACCAGCCCGCTCTCCGGATCTGTCGCCGGAACACCGCAGACCTGGCAGAGCAGTCTGTCCATCGATCGCCACTGCCGCCGCGTGTTGAGCTTGCGCATCTGCGCGGGACCGCGCCGGTCCGGCCGGTCCCGGAGATCACGGGTCCGGGCGCGGAGAATGCCGCCCACGCTGCCCAGCCGTCCCGCGTACGGGTCCACCCAGTCGTTGGGGCGAGGCGACAGGTAGGACAACCGCATCCGGCCCGCGTACGGTACGAACCCGATAGGGTCGGTCACCAACTCGCCTGCGTAGGCGATCGTGTACGGGACGGTCATATGGCCGCTCATCGGATGGGCGGTGCCACCCCGGCCTGGAATGCTCATGTCACCGAACGCTAGGATCCTGTGACGCTCAGTTGTTTCCTCGCGGAAACCGGCTTCAGATCAGGCCCATCCGCCAGGCCAGGCCGCGCAGGTCACTCCCACCGCTACGGCCCAGCATGTCGGCCACCAGCTCTTTGATGAGCGGATCGTTGTGCACCCGTATCGGGGAAAGCCGCTCGGCCTTTCGCAGTTCGCGGACGGCGTCGGCGTCTCGGTCGAGCATCGCGTGCGCGCGGGCCTTCTCCATGAGCAGGACCGCCCTGCGGGTGTGGGACGATAGGGCGCGCGAGTCGACCTTGTCGGCGTACTTGAGAGCCTCCCCCGGACGCCCGGCCTCCACTGCCAGCGAAGTTCGCCACACCCCCACGTTGGCCACGCCGAACATCTCGAAGGCGTCCGGCGCATCCCCCAAGGGCTCGGCGAGTCGCGCGGCCTCACCGGCCTGATCGGCGGCACCATCGTGGTCGCCCTGGATCTGCCGCGCGAGGGCGGCGCTGAGCCTGAGCATGCCGTGCACCTGGTGTGCGAAGCGATCGTCGCCTATGTGCGGCTCCACCTCGTCAGCGATCCGGGGCGTGATCATCAGCGGCCTCGGCTTGTTCGCCGAACCGCGCGCATGCGCGCGTCCGAACGCCGCGGCACCACGCCAGACGGGATCTCCCAGCAGCTCGGCCGCCTGCTGAGCGCGCTCTCCGCTGATGTAGGCCAGATTCACCTCGCCCAGGTGCCGGAACATGATCGCCGCACCGGACCCGCAGGCCAGGATCAGCAGCTTCAGCGCTTTACTTCTCGCCGGCTCGGGACTGGTCGCGGTGTGCACGTACAACTCGCCGATCAGGTCGGGCAGCAGTCGCGTCATCGTGCCGTACTCGACTCGCCGCAGGGCCGTATCCACCTCCTGGAGGACCGTCCGCAGCACCTCGACGGACCGCGCCGGAACGTCGGGCGGGTCGCCAGGCCCGGCGTCCATCAGAACGCGTTGGAGGCGCGCGAGATTGTAGTTGGGGTGGTTGGGGTGGTTGGGGCGGATCTCCGGCGCCGGTTGGCCGAGCAGGTAGTCGGCGGACACCTCCAGAGCTTCGGCGAGCGCCGCGATGTCCGTGCGCTTGTCGAGCCGCATCCTGCCGTTCTCGATCTTGCTGAGCCAGCTCTTGGACCGCCCGACGAGCCCGGCGAGCGCTTCCAGCGAAATGCCTCGGGCACGACGGGCGGTACGAATGTTCTCACCGATCCGCCGCACGCCATCATCAACAGGACTGGACATGGCCCTACCTCGGGGGAGTTCCATTCAGCACTGCCCACCGTACGCCCGGCATGTGGACTGGCAGGTGGCCCTTCCTATATCTCACGAGATTCATCTATGTGCTGATTGCGAGTTGTGCGGCCTCGTGCTGCAAAGACTCTGGCATCAAAAATCATCCATGAAGGGCCCGCCGGTTTACGAGCCGCGCGGGCCGTAACCTGCGGGGGTGGATTCCGAATACCGTAGCCCCTCCACCGTGCACGGGACAGAAGAGCGACGGCGGCTCCCACTCACGTCTACCGAGCCGCCCGCCGTACGGCAAGCCCTCCTCCCCCGCGCCCGCGCCGTAGCCCGCACCCCCTGAGGGCGCGGGTTTCGCAAGCGTCGTACCACCTTGCCGCACCCAGCACGGCCGCCGATGCCTCCCCCAAAAGCCACCGCCCAGAGGCCGACAGCCCACCCCCGCGCCTGCGCCCAACGGCCCGCGCTCCCGCGCGGCAAGGGCCTCGCTCCGCTCGGACGCCTTCCTTAGGCCAGGCTTCGCCCAGCGCTAGCGCCTCTCGCCCGACGCTTCCCCAGACTTCCTTCTGAGACACCTGCTACGACCGGACCGGGCTGTGGCGCGCGGCCCTCACGCGGCGCTGGGTCGCCAGGGATTCCTCAGTATGCGTAAGTAGAAGGCGCCCTTGTGCTGCGCCGTGCGCCACGGGGGGACTTCGGCATTGGGAATCCGCCCCACTGCGGACGCTCGACCGGACCGCCGCGTGGCGCGCGGTTTTCTCACAGGGCTGGACAACCTCCGTAGGCGTAAGTAAAAAACGCCGCTGCCCTGCCCCCGCGCGGTCGAGCGATATCGACATTCGGAATCCATCCTTCGCAGGATGTTCGTCCGGATCCGCCATATTGTGCGTGCCGCCTCACGGCCTGGACTTGCCGAGCTCTCAGCCCGACGCGCCCCGGGGCGAGGCCATAGATGGCATCGGTCTGGTGAGCGAAGCAAGTGTCTCAGGAGGAAGGTTGGGAACGTGTCCAGCGGGGGCGCTAGCGCCGGGCGAAGCCCGGCTTGGGGAAGGCGTCCGAGCGGAGCGAGGCCCTTGCCGCGCGGGAGCGCGGCTTGAGGCGACGCGCGGGAGCGCGGGCCATTGGGCGTTGGGGCGTAGGCCACTGGGGGGTTAGGAGCCGGTGCGCCAGGAGTGGAGGTAGGTTTCCTGGTCGGGGGTGAGGGTGTCGACCTCGATGCCGGCCGCCGCGAGCTTCAGCCGGGCGACCTCGGTGTCGATCTCCGGCGGCACGTCGTACACCCCCGGCACCAGCCGGACGCGTTCGCGCGCCAGCCAGGTCACCGCGAGCGCCTGGGCCGCGAAGGACATGTCCATGACCGCCGCCGGATGTCCCTCGGCGGCCGTCAGGTTGACCAGGCGGCCCTCCGCGAGCAGCAGCAGGCGGCGGCCGTCGGCCAGCACGTACTCGTCCGTGTTGGGCCGCACCCCCGGATGGACCGCCTCGGCCAGGTCCTCCAAGGCGCGTACGTCGATCTCGATGTCGAAATGCCCCGCGTTGGCGAGGATCGCGCCGTCCTTCATGGTCGCGAGGTGCTCGGCGCGGATCACGTCCCGGTTGCCGGTGACGGTGATGAACACGTCGCCGCGCTCGGCGGCCACCGCCATCGGCTGGACCTCGTACCCCTGCAAGGTCGCGTCCAGCCCCTTGACCGGGTCGATCTCGGTGACGATCACCCGCGCGCCGAGCCCCCGGGCACGTTCGGCGACGCCCCGGCCGCAGTACCCGAACCCGGCCACGACCACCGTCTTGCCCGCCAGCAGCGTGTTGGTGGCGCGCATGATCCCGTCGAGGGTGGACTGGCCGGTGCCGTACCGGTTGTCGAACATCCGCTTGGTGCGGGTGTCGTTGACCGCGACCACCGGGAAGCGCAGGGCCTCCTCGGCGGCCATCTGGCGAAGCCTGATGATGCCGGTGGTGGTCTCCTCGCAGCCGCCGGTGACCCCGGGCAGCAGTTCGAGGCGTTCGGTGTGCAGAGTGTTGACCAGGTCGCAGCCGTCGTCCAGGACGATCTCCGGGGCGATGTCCAGCGCCTGGCTGATGTGCCGGTAGTAGGTCTCGCGATCGACTCCGGCCCGCGCGTACACGGCGACGCCGTACTCCGCCAGCGCCGCCGCCACGTCGTCCTGGGTGGAGAGCGGGTTGGACGCGGCCAGGGCGATCTGCGCCCCGCCCGCCCGCAACGCCCCCATCAGCACCGCGGTCTCAGCGGTCACGTGCAGGCAGGCGGCGATCCGCATGCCGTCGAGCGGGCGCTCGGCGGCGAAGCGTTCGCCGACCGCCCGCAGTACCGGCATGGCGCGGGCGGCCCACTCGATCCGCCGCTCGCCGGCCTCCCCGGAGATCTCCACTGCGCACCGACCGCCGGATGACTCAGTAGCGGTAGTGGTCGGACTTGTAGGGGCCTTCGACGTCGACCCCGATGTACTCCGCCTGCGCCTTGGTGAGCGTGGTCAGCTTGACCCCGAGGGCGTCGAGGTGCAGCCGGGCGACCTTCTCGTCGAGGTGCTTGGGCAGGGTGTAGACGCCCAGCGGGTAGGCGTCGGTCTTGGTGAACAGCTCGATCTGGGCGATCACCTGGTTGGTGAAGGAGTTGGACATCACGAACGAGGGGTGGCCGGTGGCGCAGCCCAGGTTCATCAGGCGGCCTTCGGCCAGCACGATGACGGAGTGCCCGTCGGCGAAGATCCACTCGTCGACCTGCGGCTTGATGTTGTTGCGCTTGATGCCGGGCAGCTTGGCCAGGCCCGCCATGTCGATCTCGTTGTCGAAGTGGCCGATGTTGGACACGATGGCCTGGTGCTTCATCGCGGCCATGTGCTCGGCCGTGATGATGTTGAAGTTGCCGGTGGCGCTGACGAAGATGTCGGCCTGGCCGACGATCTCCTCCAGAGTGGTGACCTGGTAGCCGTCCATCGCGGCCTGGAGGGCGCAGATCGGGTCGATCTCGGTGATGACCACCCGCGCGCCCTGGCCGCGCAGCGCCTCGGCGCAGCCCTTGCCGACGTCGCCGTAGCCGCAGACGACCGCGACCTTGCCGCCGATCAGCACGTCGGTGGCGCGGTTCAGGCCGTCGATCACGGAGTGGCGGCAGCCGTACTTGTTGTCGAACTTCGACTTGGTCACCGAGTCGTTGACGTTGATCGCCGGGAAGAGCAGCGTGCCGTTCTTGTGCATCTCGTACAGGCGGTGCACGCCGGTGGTGGTCTCCTCGGTCACGCCCTTGATCGCCTCGGCGGTGGCGGTCCACTTGCCGGGGCTCGTCTCGATGGACCGGCGGAGAGTGTCCAGGATGATCTTCCACTCTTCGGGGTCGTCGGCGTCGGCGGTCGGGACCGCGCCCGCCTTCTCGTACTCCGCGCCCTTGTGGACGAGCAGCGTGGCGTCACCGCCGTCGTCGAGGATCATGTTGGGGCCCGCGCCGTCCGGCCAGCTCAGCGCCTGCTCGGTACACCACCAGTACTCCTCCAGCGTCTCGCCCTTCCAGGCGAACACCGGCACGCCCTTGGGGTCGTCGACGGTGCCGTCCGGCCCGACGACCGTGGCCGCGGCGGCGTGGTCCTGGGTGGAGAAGATGTTGCAGCTCACCCAGCGGACGTCGGCGCCGAGCTCGACCAGGGTCTCGATGAGCACGGCGGTCTGGATCGTCATGTGCAGCGATCCCATGATCCGCGCGCCGCGCAGCGGCTTGCTGCCCGCGTATTCACGGCGGACGGCCATGAGGCCGGGCATCTCGTGCTCGGCGAGGTGGATCTCCTTGCGCCCGAAGGCGGCAAGCGACAGGTCGGCCACCTTGAAGTCCATGTCATTCCCCTCTGGCTGATGTCGTCGTCAGCGAGTTTATGGGCCCGGTACGCCCCAGCGCACGCCGGGAGGGCCAATCCTGACATAGGATTGTCAGAATGCGGATCACGGAGGCCGCCAAGCGGCTCGGCATGTCGCCCCGGATGCTGCGCTACCGGGAGGCGCTGGGGCTGTTGCCCCCGGTCCGCGGGCACGGCGCGCACCGCCGGTTCGGGGAGGAGGAGCTGGCCGCCGTCGCGCACGCGATCGAGCTGGAGCGGCGTTTCGACGCCTCACCGGCCGAGCTGGCGTTCGCATTGCGGGTGCTCACCGAGCCGGGCGTCGCGCACGCCGTACGCGAGCTGGGCCTGCGCATCGGCCGCATCCAGGCCCCGCGCCGCGCGCTGGACTTCGAGAAGGAGAAGGCGCTGCGCCTGCTGCGCGGCCGGCCCGGGGTTGATCATCGCTCGAAAGAGTGACGACAGGCCGGGGCGGTACGGCCACAATTCCTGACATGTCGCTCACCACCAAGCTCGACAGCGCTGAGCGAACGCTGTCGGACATCGATTTCGGAAGGCTGGTCCGGTCTCCGCTGCTCGACGTGGCCATCGGCCTCACGCTGACCGTGTGGGCACTCGTTCCCACCTCCATGCCCCCGGTCTGGTACGGCGTGGAAGGCCCTTGGGGGCTGAGCATGCCGGGCATGCTGACGCTGGGCGGGCTGGTGCTCGCCACCGCACCGCAGATGGTGCGGCGGCGGTCCCGTGTTCTGGTCCTCGTCTTGACCTTCGTGGGCGCGTGCATCCTCCTGGTGGGCGAGCCGCCGCACAATCACACGCTGATGCCGATCGCACTCTCCGGGGCCCTTTCGGGCTACACGCTGTTCGGGATGCTGCCCCGCTCCCTGCGCTGGACGGGCACGATCAGCGTCATCGTGGCCGCGCTGGCGGTGTCCGCCTACGTCGGGGGCAGCACCGGCAGCATGTTCACGAGCTTCGCGGTGTCCGTCGCCGCCGTGGCGGTCCTGGCCGAGCTGCGCGGCAGCCGCAGTGAGCTCAACCTGTTCCGCGTCGACCGGCTGGACCAGGTCAGAGAACGCGCAGCCATGGCCGAGCGGGCCAGGATCGCCAGGGAGATGCACGACGTCGTGGCCCACTCCGTGTCGATGATCGCGGTACGCGCCGAGACCGCGCCCTTCACGCTCGCCGAGGAGGGCGACGAGCTGGGCGAGGCGACCAAGCGGGAATTCGCCGACATCGCCGGCAACGCCCGCGACGCGCTCGCCGAGATGCGCAGGCTGGTCGGCGTACTGCGGGCGGACATCCCGGACGCGGCGGAGACCGCGCCGCAACCCGGGCTCGCCCAACTGCCCGAGCTGATCGAGCAGCACCCCGGTGACGTGGACCTGGACGTGGTGGGCGAGGAGCGCCCGCTGCCCCAGGCGGTGGACGTCAGCGCCTTCCGCATCGTGCAGGAGGCACTGAACAACGCCCGCGTCCACGCCCCCGGCGCGCGGGTCTCGATCGAACTGGCGTACCGTCCCACCCTGCTGGCCATACGCGTCGCCGACAACGGTCCGGGAGACGCGGGTGGGGACAAGGACGGTGCGGAGGAGAGTGAGGGCGCGGGTCATGGCCTGATCGGCATGCGCGAGCGGGCGCTCGCGCTGAGCGGGTGGTTCACCGCCGGTCCCGGCCCACACGGCGGCTTCCTCGTCCAGGCCGGACTGCCAACCGAATGACCGCGCCCTCCTCCCCGATGTCCGTGCTGATCGCCGATGACCAGCCGGTGGTGCTGCGCGGCTTCGCGGCGGTGATCGCCGCCCAGCCGGACCTCACCGTCGCCGGTACCGCCGCGGACGGTGTCCAGGCCGTACACCTGGCCGAGCGGACCCGCCCCGACGTCGCCCTGCTGGACATCCGGATGCCCAGGATGAACGGCATCGAGGCGGCCCGACGGATCATCGGGGCGCACGACACCAAGGTCATCATGATCACGACCTTCGATCTCGACGACTACGTCTACGACGCGCTCTCCGCGGGGGCGAGCGGGTTCCTGCTGAAGGACGTGCGGTCGGGCGACCTGGCCGAGTCGGTGCGGATCGTGGCCAGGGGCGAGGCGCTGCTGGCCCCGAAGGTCACCCGGCGGCTGATCGCGACGTTCGCCGCGCGGCGGCCCGCCGTACCGGAGACACCGGGGCTGACGCCGCGCGAGGGTGAGGTGCTGCGGATGATCGCCAGGGGCCTGTCGAACGCCGAGATCGCCGCCGAACTGGTGGTCTCCGAGCACACGGTGAAGACGCACGTGGCCCGCCTGCTCGCCAAGCTGGGCCTGCGCGACCGCACCCAGGCGGTCATCCACGCCTACGAAACGGGCCTGGTCACCCCACACTGCGCGCCAGAGCGGTAGCGGCGAGGCCGCCCCCACCGGGCGCGCCAGAGCGGTGGCGACAGGGTCACCCCGCACCGCGTGTCAGAGCGGTGGCGACAGGGTCACCCCGCGCCGCGCGCCAGAGCGGTGGCGACGGATCACCCCGCGCCGGGCGCCGGGGCGGTGGTGGCCGGGTCGGCGCGCTCGGACTGGTAGAGGTCGGGCTCCAGGTAGATCACCCGGGCGATCGGCACGGCGGCGCGGACCCTCTGCTCGGCCGCGTCGATGCCGCGGGCGACCTCGGCGGCCGTGTCGTCGTGGTCGATCGCGATCTTGGCGGCGACCAGCAGCTCCTCCGGGCCGATGTGCAGGGTGCGCAGGTGGATGACCCGGGACACCTCGGGGCCGCCGGTGAGCGCGGCGACGATCTGGTCCTCGGTCTCCTCGCCCGCGCCCTCGCCGATCAGCAGCGACTTGGTCTCCACGGCCAGGATGACCGCGATGACCGCGAGCAGCACGCCGATCGCGATGGTGCCGACGCCGTCCCAGACGCCGTTCCCGGTGATCACGGCCATGGCCACGCCCAGCAGGGCGAGGATGAGGCCGACCAGCGCGCCGAGGTCTTCCAGCACGATCACCGGCAGCTCGGGGGCCTTGGACCTGCGGATGAACTGCACCCACGACTGCCCGTTGCGGACCTGGTTGGCCTCCCTGATCGCGGTGCGGAAGGAGAACGTCTCGGCGATGATCGCGAAGATCAGCACCCCGAACGCAACGACCGGCGTCTTCACCGGATGCGGATCACTGATCTTGTGCACGCCCTCGTAGATGGAGAACACCGCGCCGACCGTGAACAGCACCACGGCCACCACGAACGCGTAGAAGTAGCGTTCGCGGCCGTAGCCGAAGGGGTGCTTGGGGGTGCGGGCCCGCTGCGCGCGCTTGCCGCCGACCAGCAGCAGCACCTGGTTGCCGGAGTCGGCGACCGAGTGGATCGACTCGGCCAGCATCGAGGAGGACGACGTGAAGAGATAGGCCACGAACTTGGCCACGGCAATGGACAGATTGGCGATCAACGCCGCGACGATCGCCTTGGTACCGCCACTCGCGCTCACGTGTCGTCTCCACTCTCGATCAACCGGCCGGGGTACCCGGGAACAGCATCTGGATCCTATTCGGAAAGCCGCATCTCCAGCTCGCCGACCACGGGGACCGGAGACGGATCGATACCGTACCCCAAAGCCAGATAAACGCTCCCATAATCCAACAAACCGACCAGCGTTGCGATCCGCTCCAGCGGATGCCCGCCCTCGGCCTGGAGTTCGGTGACCGGAACGCCGCGGTCCCGGGCCAGCCGCAGGCACAGCTCGCGGCGGCGCGCCACGCTCGGGTGCTCGTCGGTGTCGCGCAGCACCACCAGCCGCAGCGTGCGGGCGCCCTCGTCGGCGAAGATGTCGCGGGCGGCCAGCGGGCCGTCCAGCGCGCCCGCCTGGTCGTGGCAGACGTCGGGGATCTCCCCGTGCAGGGCTGGGTAGGCCGCGTCCTGGCCGAGCCGCGCGGCCAGCCGGTGCGCGGCCACGGCGGTGAGCGGCGAGGAGCCCCAGACCATCGGAACCGTCTCGGCCAGCTCCATGGCCAGGCTCTTGCCGGGATTGATGAACGACTCGCTGGCAGGGCGACACCGGTGCGCGGTCTCCTCCAGCCGCCCGGCCACCGTCTCAAGCAACGCGTCGTCGGCGCTGGTCAGCCTGATGGCCGCGGCGGCGCAGATCAGCGGCACCAGCATCGCCCACAACCCGGCCCGCGCCGGACCGGCCGCCTCCACCGGCACGAACGGCGCGCCCGCCTGCCTGGCCACGGCCTGCAACGGCGACTCCGCGCGCCCGACCGCGAGCAGCCGGCACCCCCGGCGGACCGCCTCGCGGGCCAGCGCCAGCGTCTCCTCGGTGTCGCCGGAGAAGGACACCGCGATGACCAGGTCGGCGGTGCCCACCCAGCCGGGCAGCCGGAAGGAGCGGACGGTGACGAACGGCACGGGCGCGCCCGGCCCGCACACGGCGGACAGCAGGTCGCCCGCGAGCGCCGCGGTCCCCACCCCGGCCACCACCACGGCACGCGGCCTGCCGTCGGCGGCCAGCCCGCCGTCGATGCCCGCGCCGGCCACGGCCCTCCCGGCGATGCGCACCTGCGCCGCGGCGGAGGCGAGCACGGGCAGCATGCCGCCTGGGTCCGCCTCGACCAGATATCCCTGATCGTCGAGCCTGTCCGCGTCCCAGCGCAGGTCAGGCGGCGAGGTCACGGTTTGCGGGCCTCGTCGACGAGCAGCACGGGGATGTCATCGCGGACCGGATAGACCAGTCCGCACGCGCTGGAGGTGCAGGTCAGCTCCTCGGCCTCGGAGTCGGCCCGGAGCGGCGACCTGCACGCGGGACAGGCCAGGATCTCCAGCAACCAGTCGTCGATCTTCACAGCTATCTCCTCACGAGGGCCAGGACCTCTTCCCTGACCTCCGCCATCTTTCGCTCGTCGGCCGCCTCGGCGTTCAGCCGGAGCAGCGGCTCGGTGTTGGACGGGCGGAGGTTGAACCACCAGCCGTCGCCGGTCACGGTCAGGCCGTCCAGCTCGTCGAAAGTCACTCCCTCCCGGCCGTCGAAGGCGGACCTGACCCGCTCGACGGCCGCGCGCTGGTCGGCGACGGTGCTGTTGATCTCCCCTGACGCCACGTGGCGGGCATAGCGCGCCACCACCTGGGACAGCGGCCGGTCCTGCGCCCCCAGGGCGGCCAGCACGTGCAGCGCGGCCAGCATCCCGGAGTCGGCGTACCAGAAGTCGCGGAAGTAGTAGTGGGCCGAGTGCTCGCCGCCGAAGATCGCTCCGGTGCGGGCCATCTCGGCCTTGATGAACGAGTGACCGACCCGGGTGCGGACCGGTACGCCGCCGTGTTCACGGACGATCTCCGGCACCGCCGCCGAGGTGATCAGGTTGTGAATGATCTTGGAGCCGGGGTGTTTGGCCAGCTCACGGGCGGCGACCAGCGCGGTCACGGTGGACGGCGAGACCGACTCCCCCAACTCGTCGACCACCCAGCAGCGGTCGGCGTCGCCGTCGTAGGCCAGGCCGATGTCGGCCCCGTGCTCGACCACGGCCTTGCGCAGGTCGAGCAGGTTGGCCGGCTCGATCGGGTTGGCCTCGTGGTTGGGGAAGGAGCCGTCCAGCTCGAAGTACAGCCGGGTCAGCTTGACCGGCAGCCCGTCGAACACCGCCGGGACCGTGTGCCCGGCCATGCCGTTGCCCGCGTCGACCACCACCGAAAGCTGGCGCATCGCCGACAGGTCGACGAGCGTGCGCAGGTGGCCCGCGTAGCCGGGCAGGAGGTCCTTGACCACGACCTCGCCGGTGACCGGGCCGGGCCGCGGGCCGCCGTCGGCGATCAGCTCGGCGGCGCGGTCGCGGATCTCGGTCAGGCCGGTGTTCTCGCTGATCGGCACGGCGCCGGGGCCGCACAGCTTCATGCCGTTGTAGCGGGCGGGGTTGTGGCTGGCGGTGAACATCACCCCCGGCCTGCCGAGGCTGCCGCTGGCGTAGTAGAGCAGGTCGGTGGAGGCCAGGCCGATGTCGAGCACCCCCGCCCCGCGCGCGGTCGCGCCCCTGGCGAACGCCGCCGCCAGCGGCTCGGAGGACGCGCGCATGTCGCGCCCCACGACGATGGAAGCCGCCCCGGTCACCTCCGCGAAGGCGGCCCCCACGGCCTCCGCGATCTCCGTGTCCAGCTCGTCCGGGACCACGCCGCGAACGTCATAAGCCTTGAAGATCCTGGCGAGGTCGCCCACTCCCAGCTCCGCCCTGGTGATCGATTGTCCGTCTGACCGAGAACGCTTCGAGCCTACTAGCGGTCGCGCTGCGGTCGCGCGGATCGGAGCACCCGGAGATGACCGCGCCTGCCGACCTCGATCCCCTGGCCCACCGGCTCTCCGCTGCCGGACTTGGCCGGCTTGGCCGCCTCGCGCACCGCGTTGGCGAGCGCTTCCAGATCATCGCTGCTCGGCCGCGCCGCCTCGCTGGGCAGGCGCACGACCTCCCATCCGCGGGGGGCGGTCAGCCGCTCGGCGTGTTCGGCGCACAGGTCATAGCAGTGCGGCTCGGCGTACGTCGCCAGCGGGCCGAGCACGGCGGTCGAGTCGGCGTAAACGTACGTGAGCGTGAAGACGGCAGGCTGACTGCAGGCGGTGCGCGAACAGCGGCGGACGGGGCTCACGGAGGGACCGTATCCGGTAAGAGTCCCAGGCGCCACTATCCAGGCGGCTCTTAACGAGCGTGTCGCCACAATTCGGACAGGTGTCATGGCTTTCACCGTCTTGCGTGCTATCCGGCCCCTCCAGACGCCCAAGCCCGGGGCGAACGGGCCTGCCGATGCGGGCGGCAGCACCTAAGCTTGCGCTGTGAGCTCCGCAACAGGGGGCACGCCCGGAGGGGCGCCCCGGCCGCGCGGCCCGCGCAGGCGTGACCGCCACGGCCGTGGCATGCGCGGTCCGATCGCGCCCCCGCACGTGCCGATCGCCAGGTCCAGGAGCGAGCGCTTCGACGACTTCGTGCTCGACGCCGTGG
Organism: Spongiactinospora sp. 9N601; assembly: GCF_044326295.1. Classification (NCBI taxonomy): domain Bacteria; kingdom Bacillati; phylum Actinomycetota; class Actinomycetes; order Streptosporangiales; family Streptosporangiaceae; genus Spongiactinospora; species Spongiactinospora sp. 9N601. The sequence goes on along the minus strand of NZ_JBIRBB010000002.1, from coordinate 681,439 downwards.
ACCGGCTCAAGCCGCGCTGGGCCAGGCAACTGGCGTCGGTGGAGTTCTCCGTGGAGGAGGTCCCCCCGGCGAGCGAGCTGGGCGACGGTCCGGGGCGGGTGGTCGGCGAGCCGATCCCGTTCGGGCGGGCCGAGCCCGCGGCGGGGTCCGGCCCGGCCGCCGTCGTGGTCTACCGCAGACCGCTGGAGGCGCGGGCGCGCGACCGTGACACGCTGGGCGCGCTGGTCCACGACGCGGTGGTAGAGCAGGTCGCCAACCTGCTCGGGCTGTCCCCCGAGACCGTCGATCCCGGCTACGACGACCGGCACTGATCACCCAAAAGAACGGGTCAGGGCAGTACGGCGACGGCGGAGTCCACCACCGGCGGCACGAGCGCCCAGGCGCGGCCCAGGGCGAGCGGCTGGACGGTGATCAGCGGGCCGTCGCCGGTGCGCTCCTCAAGCGCCCGCCCGCCGTACACCGGGCCGGAGCCGGGCAGCGGGGTGACCGTCAGCGCGTACTCCCCGCGCACCTTCGGGAGCTTGACCTGCGCGGTCCGCTGGGCCGGCACGGCCGCGTCCACGGGCGGCGGGGCCTGCCCGCGCGCCGGTACGACCTGGACGCGCACCTTGGCGGCCCCCTCCGGCGCGGTGAGCAGCAGCCGGGTGCTCCGGCCCCCGCTGCCGCCGTTCTCGGCGACCGTGCTGCCCAGGCCGATCGGCGGGCCGCCCGCGCTGAACGCCACGTCGGGGCCGCTGCCGGTACCGGTCACCACCACTCCGGCCACCACCGGGACCTCCGCGCTCAGCACGAGGGCCGCCGCCCCCGCCGCGATGCCGCTGGACACGTCGAGCGTGGCGACCGACCCGGCGGGCACCTCGACGGTCTCGCGGCCCTTGAGCGCGTAGAAGCCGTCCTCGGTGACGGCCTTGACCTGGACCACCGCGTCGGCCTCGCCGGGCGCGGCCACGTACAGTTCGCGCTTGCCGCCGCCGCCCGGAATGCCGGGCACCACGACCCTGGTCGCGGGCGGCGCGGCGGCCGGGAGCCAGTCCACGCCACCTCCCTTCCGCCCGTCGCCGAGGCGTACGTGGACCGCGGCGGCCACCCGGCCGGTGCTCGTGCGCACCTCCACGGCCATCACCAGCGGCGTGGGGGCCAGTTCCGCAAGCGAGATCGCCTGCTGCTCGCCCGGCCCCACCACGACCCCGTGGTCGCCGATCAGCGGGCCCTCCCCCGCGTAGATCCGCACCTGCGCGGCGGCCGGGGCGGAGTCGGCGTTGGTCAGGTGCAGCGTGACGTCGGCGGCGGCGGCCGGGCCGGGGCCGACGAACCACGCGCGCGAGGACGGTTCGACGCACCGCACGCCCGACAGGCCACGGTCGCCGCCCGCGGTGGCCATCGTCGTCTGCGCCGCCTCCAGCCCGGCCGCGAGCGGGCCCGCGCCGGTCACCACTACTGGTCCGGACCGGTCCGCGGCCTTCTTCCGCCACAGCGCGCCCGGCTTCCCGATCACACCGGGCTTGCCCTTCCCGCCGAGTTCGGCCACGGTGACCACCCCGCCCGGTCCGGCCTGGGCGGGGGTCACGACGCTGACCGTGGCGCGGGCGGGGCCGGGGCACACGGCGGTCACCGACTGGACGGCGACCTTGGCGCGCGGCGGCGGGCCCGGGCGGGCGGGTTCGGGGCGGGTGGCGCCCGCCACGCCGTACATGGCCAGGAGCGCGACCACGACCAGTGCCAGGAGCCCGAAGCGGTTTTCGATCAGGACCTTCATCTTCCCGCCATCTCCTTGCGCCGGGAGCGGCGCGGGCGGGCCTGGCCCGCGGCCTGGTCGCCGTAGTCGGGCACGATCTCCTCGGCGCGCCTGCCCGGCGAGGCGAGCACCAGCGCGGCCACGACCAGCACGGCCTGCGCCCACAGCCAGACGCGGTGCAGCGGGTCCTCGTGGGCGATCCGGATCGTGGCGGGCGCCTTGAGGGCCTGCCCGAGCGTGAAGCCCTGCGCCCAGCCGTCCACGGTGGCGGGCGTGACCTGCGCCCCGGTGGCCCGCCGGCCGTCCGCCACCGGCTCGGCCAGCACCAGCGTACGTCCGGCGCCGCCCGCCGGGACCGTCACCGCGAGCCCTCCCCCGGGTTGTGTGACGGCCGGGACGGGCGTCCGCCCGCCTCCCGGGCCGGTGATCCAGGCCAGGGCGGGCGGCGTGGTCAGCCGCCACACGCCGACGGTGTCGGACAGGCTCAGCCGGCCGAGCGCGGGCTGGGAGTCCAGGGCCCCGGCGACCTCCGGATCGACGCGTCCGCCCTCGGGGGCGCGGACCACGACGAACCGCACGCCGTACGTGGCCAGGACGCCCGCGTCCGTGCCGCCCCGCCCGGCCGCCAGCCCCGCCGCGGCGGTGGCCAGCCGCGCCTTGGCCGGGCCGGGCACGGGCAGGTCGGCCTCGCCGACAAGGGGCCCGCGCGAGCGCAGCACGGTGTAGGTGAGGCCGCCCGCGGCGCTGCCGCGCAGTACCAGCGTGCGTTCGCCCGGCGTGCCGCCTGCCACGGCGAGCGGCGCGACCGGCGCGTCGCCGCGCAGCGGCCCGGTCAGGCCCGTGGCCACCCAGTGGCCGGCGCAGATCAGCGGGGCGGAGCAGGCGACGGCCGCCAGCGCGTACGCCAGCGCCCGGCGAATCCCGCCCGCCGCCCGGAACTCCGCCAGCCGGTGCGCGGTGAGCGCGGCCACGACCAGCATGCCGGTGGCCGCGAACGCCAGCGGCACCCCCGGCCAGGCCGCCGCGGGCGGGCCGCCCGCCGCCGGGGCCACCGTCGCCCGGCTCACCAGGATCGCCGCCAGCACGCCGTACAGCGCCACGCCCCAGCCCACCGCGACGGCCATCCGCTGCCGCCGCATCAGCAGCGCGGCCAGCGCGGCGGCGAGCAGCCCGGCCACCGCCCACAGCGGCGGCATGCCGGGACCACCCGGGCTGAGGGTGAGCAGCGCCTCGGCGGGCAGGGCCGGATCGGTCAGTTCGGGCCGGTGCAGCCCGGCCTCCAGCAGGATCTGCCCCGGATCAGCGGCGAACCGTCCCAGCCACGGGAACAGCAGGACCAGCGGCACGCCGAGCGCGATGCCCACCGAGACCGCCACCCCGCGCCTGGCCGCGCCGAACGCGGTCGCGCCGAGCAGGCCGATGACCGCGGTCAGCGGGTAGACGAGCGGGACGAAGGCCGTGCCGATCGCCAGCAGCAGCCCGAGCCCCCAGGCGGCCCGGCGCGACCTGCGGCCCTCCCCCGCCAGCAGTACGGTCGCCAGCGACGCGTAGGCGGGCAGCAGGACCAGCACCACGGCGGTGCCCAGCCGTCCGGCCGCGACCGCCCCGGTGGCCACCGGCAGCAGCGCGTACGCCGCCGCCAGCCACACCCGCCCGCCGGTGCTCGGAATGATCGAGCGGGTCGCCAGGTAGGCCGACACCCCCGCCAGGGGCACGCAGCCGAGCAGCAACACCGACACCGCGAGCCAGATCTTGCCGAACGCGAGCGTGGCCAGGGCCGCCACCACCGCCACGTACGGCGGGGCCCACGCGTCCGTGCCCAGGCCGCCGGAATGGAAGCTCTCGGTGTAGAGCCGCCACAGGTCCGAGGCGCCCCCGCTCACCGGGACGAGCGCCCCGCCGCCGAGCCCGGACCCGCCGATCAGCCGCCACTCGGCGGCCACGGTGACCGCGAGCAGCCCGAGGAACAGCAGCACCCCGGGGTTGCCGAAGGTCCGCTGCATCAGCCCGGCGTCGGTGAGCAGCAGTTCCTCCTCGGGGGGCCGATCGTCGGCGGCGTGGTGGCGGCCGGCCGACTCCACCGGCCCGGAGCCGGACAGATAGCCCTGGACCATGTCCGCGAACCGCCGGAACACCGCCCCCGGCGGCGTCAGCAGTTGCTTGACCTGCGGGTAGTGCCGCCTGCGGCCGTAGGCGCGGGCGCGCCTGGCCTTGGCCAGCCGGATCGGGTGCCCGAGCACCCCGCCGAGCGCGCGGACCTCGTCCAGCGCGCTGCCCGGCTGTTTGGCCAGCACCAGCAGGACGGTCCGGAAGATCGAGCCGAGGACGTTGCGCGGCAGCGTCCACAGCAGCGCGCGGAACGGCACGTTGGCCAGCACCACGAACAGCGCGTTGCGCCGGTCCAGGCGGCGCGGGTGGTGGTCGCTCACGGTGATCCGCCTGCGCCTGCGGGCGGCGGCCTCGGCGTGCCAGGCGACCGCGGGGGTGACGTTGAGCACCCGGTATCCGGCGTTGCGGGCGCGCCAGCACAGGTCAAGGTCGTCACGGAACAGCGGCAGGGCGGGGTCGAGGCCGCCAAGGTCGTCCCAGACGTCGCGGCGGATCAGCATTCCGGCCGTGGAGACGGACAGCACGTCGTGGACGCCCTCGTGCTGGCCCTGGTCGTACTCCCTGGCCTCCAGGCCGGTGTCCCTGCGCCCGGTGCGGTCCACCGTGACGCCGACCTCCAGCAGCAGCTTGCGGTCCAGCCAGTCGCGCAGCTTGGGGCCGAGTACGGCGGCGCGCGGGTCCTGGGCGGCGGCCCAGAGCAGCGCCTCAAGTGCCCGGGCGTCGGGGGCGCAGTCGTCGTGCAGGAGCCAGATCCACTCCTGTACCTCGGCGCCCTGGGACGCGGGGAGGCGGTCAAGGACCTCCTCCACCGCGTCACCGAAGCCGGTGGAGCGGGGCAGCGTGAGCACGCCGCCCTCGCCGAGGCGCGCGGCGAGCAGCCGCCCGCAGCCGTCGCGGCTGCCGTTGTCGACGCCCACGACGCGGTCGGGCGGTCTGCTCTGACCGAGCACCGCGGTCAGGGTGTCATCGAGCCACCGGGCGCCGTCATGGGCGACCACGATCGCGGTGACGGTGACCAGGGTCACAGAAGTTCCGATCGCGGACATATGTCCTGTTTTGTCGGGACAAATACCGATTACGCCGATGATCGACGCCCGACAAAGATACGGCACGACCGGCTCGCGCGCGCGAGGTCCGCCGAACGCGTCTACGCCCGGACGACCCCACGATGGCCACACCCTGAAGGACGCACCCTCACGAAGAGGACATCCTCATGAAGGCGGCACTCCGATCACCGCCTCGCGCGAGGCGGTCAGCCCGCTTCGCGTTTGATGCGACGCCGCTCCCGCTCCGACAATCCACCCCAGATGCCGAACCGCTCATCATGCTCAAGTGCATATTCCAGACACTCGGCACGAACCTCACACGCGCGGCAAACCTTCTTGGCTTCCCTCGTCGAGCCGCCCTTTTCCGGAAAGAACGCCTCGGGGTCGGTCTGCGCGCACAGGGCGCGCTCCTGCCAGCCAAGATCTTCAGCGCTGAGCGCCTGTGCATCGACCAGGTCGGCCACTGCACACCTCCCTGCCGCCCGCCCGCAATGGAGCCCCCCTAGTGAACGCCCTCCGTCATACCCACCCGGTGGAGGGCGTAACTACACGTCTGTAATTACACTCATGTGCCCGGTGTGACGTCAAGCCGCATACCGGTATCCGGGGAAAGACCCGCTCTCCCCGGTTCACAGACGTGATGCTCTTCATCGCGGCGAACGCTACCCCCGTGGCAGGTTCGCGTGCCTTGTTCAGCGCACTCGCCGGTCGGAAACGTACCAGGACATGTTCTGGCCGTGACCCGGGCTCACCTTCTCTCTGTCCGCCGATTGCCGGGTCATTACGCGCGGGGTTCACCGGGGGTGTATATGGCAGTCGGATCGATCGGCTCGCCGGCCGCCTGCTGCTGGCCCGGCTGGCCGGGCTGCCCTTGCTGCGGCTGCGGGTCGCGATAGGCGTTCGGGTCGAAGCGCATGGTCGATTCCCCGGGGGCCTCCTGGCCCCAGCCCTGCTGCTGCCCGTCGTACTGCGGCGCGGCCGGCGTGCCCTGCGGGTGCCCGAGCGGGGTGCCGTACGCGCCCTCGGCCGGGTAGTTCCCCTCGGGCTGGGTGCCGGTCTGACCCGGCTGCTGGTACGCCTGGCCGCCCTGGTAGCCCTGGTTCTGATAGCCCTGGTTCTGGTAGTTGTGCGCCTGCTGGTACGCCTGGGCGAGCTGCTGGGCGCGCGGGTCGGCCGGGTTCGGCTCGTCGTAGCGGTTGTCGGCCCGCTGGCCGTACTCCTGGCCGGAGTAGGCGGCCTGGGGCTGCTGCCCGGCGTTCGGGTCGTAGCCGGAGGAGGCGTAGCCGCCGGTGTTGCCCGGGTAGCCCTCGTAGGAGGGGGTGGCGGGCTGCGCCTGGTAGCCCTCGTAGGACTGGCCCTGGTCGGCGGAGTAGTCCGGGGCGTACTGCTGGCCGTACGCGCCCTGGCCGCCCTGCGCCTGCTGGTAGCCCTGCTGGTCGCCGAAGGCGCTCTGCGGCGGCTCGGCCGGGTAGGAGGGCGCCGCGCCGGGCTGGGAGTAGGCGTCCTGGCCGTAGCCCTGCTGCTGGCCGTAGCCGGAGTACTGGTTGTAGGAGGCGTCCTGGCCGCCGTCGGGCGGCGGCAGGGCGGGCAGCGCGGAGGAGGCCGGGGCGTAGCCCTGCTGCGCGCCCGCGCCCGGGTCGGGCTGCTGGTACTGCCCGGACTGCGGCGCGGCCGGCTGGTAGGTCGGCGCGGCCTGCGGCGGCGCGGGCTCCTGCTGCGGCGGCGGCTGCGGGGCCTGGTGGGCGGGCTGCTGGGGAGCCTGCTCGTACTGCTGCCCGTAGGACTGCTGGGCGTACTGCTGCTGGGCGTAGTCCGGCTGCTGGCCGTACTCGGGCTGCTGGCCGTACATCGGCTGCTGCTGCGGCTGGTGCTGGGGTTGCTGCGGCTGCTGGGGAGCCTGCTGCTGAGCGTAGTCCGGCTGCTGGCCGTACATGGGCTGCGGCCCCCCGTACGGCGGGACCTGCCCGCCCTGCTGCCCCGGGTAGCCGGGGAAGCCCTGCGGCTGCTTGGGAGCGCGCGGCGTCGCCGGGAACGCCTGCGGGATCAGATAGAGCAGCGCGATGGCGACCATCGCGAGACCGGCCAGCCCGGTCAGCAGGTTCTCCACTATCGCGGCCCCGGAGGCGATGCCGCGGATCAGCGCGATCACGCCGAACAGCGCGGCGACGGCCAGCGCCCCGGTCGCGCTGATCGTGATGGCCTTGGCCATGGGGCTCGGCTCGCCGACCTTGGTCGTCAGCACCACCGCGCCGACCAGCAGGGCGACGTTGACGGGCGAGACCAGACCGCTCAGGTTCGCATAGGAGAGCAGCCCGAGATTCGGGGCCAGCAGGCTCAGCACACTGAGCAGGATGCTGACGGCCGCCACGGCGAACATGATCCACGCGGCCGGGTCACGGAGCCGGCTCGCCTCGATTCTGATCACAACTTGCCCCCATCAAGGTCCATATGGCACAGCGAAGTTTTGCACAAGGGCGACATTCGTGTCGGAAGACCCAGCAACCTCATCCAACCCAATAAGCGTTCCTACGGTTGCCATTCCACGAAATTTCGTGGTACTCAGCCGGGTTACGGACGCGCCGAAGCCCTGCCCCCGGCCCAGGCGGACCCCCATCGGCACTGGTGGACGGCGCGTGGTGGAAGACTGGCCGGATGCGCATAGTCTCCCTCGCCGGCGGGATCGGCGGCGCGCGCTTCCTGCGTGGTCTCAAGGCCGCGGCCCCGGAGGCGCGAATCACCGTGATCGGCAACACAGGTGATGACATCACCCTGTTCGGCCTGCGGGTCTGCCCCGACCTCGACACCGTCATGTACACCCTCGGCGGCGGCATCGACGAGGACCAGGGCTGGGGCCGGGCCAAGGAGTCGCACGCCGTCAAGGAGGAGCTGGCCGCGTACGGCGTGGAGCCGCAGTGGTTCGGGCTCGGCGACCGCGACTTCGCCACCCACATCGTCCGCACCCAGATGCTCGCCGCCGGATACCCGCTGTCGGCGGTCACCGAGGCGCTGTGCGCCCGCTGGCGGCCCGGTGTGCGCCTGCTGCCGATGAGCGACGAGCGCGCCGAGACCCACGTGGTGATCGAAGACGACCAGGGCAGGCGGGCGATCCACTTCCAGGAGTGGTGGGTGCGGCTGCGGGCGTCGGTACCGGCGCTTTCGTTCGCGCTGGTCGGCGTGGAGAAGGCCCGTCCGGCCCCCGGCGTGCTGGACGCGATCGAGGAGGCCGACCTGGTCATCCTGCCGCCGTCCAACCCGGTGGTCAGCATCGGCACCATCCTTCAGGTCCCCGGCATCCGTGAGGCGGTGTCGGCCAAGACCGTCGTCGGGGTCTCCCCCATCATCGGCGGCGCGCCGGTGCGCGGCATGGCCGACGCCTGCCTGACCGCGATCGGTGTCCGGACCAGCGCGCAGGCCGTGCTCGAACTCTACGGCGCGGGCCTGATCGACGGCTGGCTGGTCGCCGAACAGGACTCGGACGTACGGCTCGACGGCGTCCGGGTGCGGGCCCGGCCGCTGATCATGCACGACGTGGCCGCCGCCGCCGACATCGCGCGGGCGGCCGTGGCGCTGGGCGGGGAGCTGGCATGATCACCATCACCGGGGTCCCCGGCATGCCCGAGGTCCGGCCCGGCGACGACATCGCCGAACTCCTGGACCGCTGCGCGGGCGACCTGCGCGACGGCGACATCGTCGTGATCACCTCCAAGATCGTGAGCAAGGCGGAGGGCCGGGTGCTGGCCGCGCCGGACCGCGCGGCGGCCATCGCCCGCGAGACCGAGCGGGTCGTCGCCCGGCGCGGCGACACGGTGATCAGCCAGACCCGCAGCGGCCTGGTGATGGCCGCCGCCGGGGTGGACGCCTCCAACACCGAGCCGGGCACCGTGCTGCTGCTGCCCGAAGACCCCGACGCCTCCGCCCGGGCGATCCGCGCCGGGCTGCGCGCGCGCCGCGGCGTACGGCCGGGCGTGATCGTCTCCGACACCTTCGGGCGGCCCTGGCGCAAGGGCCTGACCGACGTGGCGATCGGCGCTGCCGGGGTGCGCGTCCTCGACGACCTGCGCGGCGAGACCGACTCCTTCGGCAACCCGCTGGCCGTGACCATCACCGCGATGGCCGACGAACTGGCCGCGGCGGGCGAACTGGTCAAGGGCAAGATCACCGGGGTGCCCGTGGCGGTGATCAGGGGGCTGGGTTCGCTGGTCACCGAAGACGACGGCGCGGGCGCGGCCGAGCTGATCCGTCCCGCCGACGAGGACATGTTCCGGTACGGCTCGCGCGACGTGCTCTTCGCCCGCCGTACGATCAGGGAGTTCTCCGCCGAGCCCGTGGACGGCGAGGCGGTGCGCAGGGCCGTGGCCGCCGGGATCGCCGCGCCCGCCCCGCACCACACCACGCCGTGGCGGTTCGTGCTGGTGGAGCGGGCCGAGACGCGGCTCAGGCTGGTCGACGCGATGCGCGAGGCGTGGATCGCCGACCTGCGTTCCGACGGCTTTTCCGAGCAGTCCGTGGCCAAGCGGATCAAGCGCGGCGACGTGCTGCGCGACGCGCCCTACCTGATCGTGCCGTGCCTGGTCATGGACGGCTCGCACACCTACCGCGACGACCGGCGCAACGCGGCCGAGCGGGAGATGTTCGTGGTCGCCACCGGGGCGGGCGTCCAGAACCTGCTGGTCCAGCTCGCGGTGGAAGGACTGGGCTCGGCCTGGGTGTCCTCCACGATGTTCTGCCGGCCGGTCGTACGCGAGGTGCTCGACCTGCCGCCGTCCTGGGACCCGATGGGCACGGTCGCCGTCGGCCACGCCGCCGCGCCCCCCAGGGACCGCCCGCCGAGGGACGCGGCCGACTTCATCGAGGTCCGTTAGGCGCCTTCGGCCGTGCCGATCAGCGGCAGGGTCCGCCGCACGCTCTGGCAGACCCCGTCGCTGGCCGCCGCGGCGGCGCGGCGCTCGGCGTCCGGCTCGCCGTACCCGGTCAGGCGCTGCCGCAGCGGGCGGCCGGTCGGGGCGACCATGGCGGCGATCTCGCTGATCGTCTTGTAGGAGCCGTTCTCCGAGCCGGCCATCCGGCTGATCGTCTCCTCCATCAGCGTGCCGCCCAGGTCGTTGACCCCGCCCTGGAGTACCGACCGGCACAGGTCGTCGCGCAGCTTGACCCATGAGCACTGGATGTTGCCGATCGCCCCGTGCAGCATGATCCGGGCCAGCGCGTGCACCGCGCGGTTCTCCCGCGCGGTCGGCCCGGGGCGGGCCACCCCCGCCAGGTAGATCGGCGCGCTGTGATGCACGAACGGCAGCAGCACGAACTCGCTGAACCCGCCCGTCTCCTCCTGGATCTGCCGGATCAGCCGGATGTGCCGCACCCAGTGGGCATGTGTGTCCACATGTCCGTACATCATGGTGGAGGTGGTCGGGATGCCGACCCGGTGCGCGGTGGTGATGACCTCCACCCACTCGCGGGCGGGCAGCTTGCCCTTGGTCAGCACCCAGCGCACGTCGTCGTCCAGGATCTCCGCCGCCGTGCCCGGCAGCGAGTCCACCCCGGCCTCGCGGGCGGCGTGCAGCCACTCCTCGATCGACAGGTTCGTACGCCCGGCGCCGTTGATCACCTCCATCGGCGAGAACGCGTGGACGTGGATGCCGGGCACCCGCTCCTTGACCGCCCGCGCGATGTCGAAGTACGCGGTGCCGGGCAGGTCGGGGTGGATGCCGCCCTGCATGCACACCTCGGTGGCGCCGGCGAGCCACGCCTCGTGCGCCCGGTCGGCGACCTGGTCGAGGGAGAGCGTGTAGGCGTCGGCGTCGGTACGGCGCTGGGCGAACGCGCAGAACCGGCAGCCGGTGTAGCAGACGTTGGTGAAGTTGATGTTCCGGTTGACCACGTAGGTCACGTCGTCGCCGACGGCCTCGCGGCGCAGGCCGTCGGCGATCCGGCACAGTTCGTCGAGGGCGGCGTCGTCGGCCCCCGCGCCGGATGGGTCGCCGGCCAGGCCGAGCAGCGTCAGGGCCTCGTCGTCGGTGAGCCCGGCGGGGTCGGACTCGGCGCGGCGCAGCGCCTGCCGCACGTCACCGCTCACCGCGCTCTCGCCGCGCACGGCGGCGGCGCGTTCGCGCAGCGCGTCCCAGTCGCCGTAGACGTGGTCGAAGTCGTCGCGGCGGTCGGCGGAGCGGCCTTCGGTGTCCACGGCCACATGCAGGTCGGTACGGCCTGCGGCGGCGTGCCCGCCGTCCGGCTCCTGCCAGGGGCGGCCCACCACGACGGCGTCCTCCCTGGCCAGCCCGGTCTCCGGATCGGCGAGCGCGGCCACATGCCCGGCCACCCGCGGGTCCAGCCAGGGCTCGCCCGCGAGCACGTACTCGGGGTAGACGGTCAGCCGCTCGCGCATGGTGAAACCGGCGCCCGCCGTGCGTTCGGTGAGGACGTCGATCTGCGGCCACGGGTGCTCGGGGCTGACATGGTCGGGGGTGACCGGCGAGACGCCGCCCCAGTCGTCGATGCCCGCCCTGATCATCAGCTCGTACTCGGAGCCGATCAGATTGGGCGGCGCCTGGATGCGCGCCCGCGGCCCGAGCACCAGCCGCGCCACCGCGATGGTCGCGGCCAGTTCCTCAAGATCGGCGTCCGGCATGCCGCGCATCGCGGTGTCCGGCTTGGCACGGAAGTTCTGGACGATGACCTCCTGGACACCGCCGTACTCGCGGGCCACCCGCCGGATCGCGAAGATCGACTCCGCCCGGTCGGTCACCGCCTCGCCGATCCCGATCAGGATGCCGGTCGTGAACGGCACGTTGGTCCGGCCCGCGTCCTCCAGCACCCGCAGCCGTACGGCGGGGTCCTTGTCCGGCGAACCGTAGTGCGCCTGCCCCTTCTCCTCGAACAGCCTGCGTGAGGTCGTCTCCAGCATCATGCCCATCGAGGCCGCGACCGGCTTGAGCCGCTGGAAGTCCTGCCAGGTCAGCACGCCCGGGTTGAGGTGGGGCAGCAGGCCGGTCTCCTCCAGGACCCTGATCGCCATGGCCCGGACGTAGGACAGCGTGTCGTCGTAGCCGTGCGCGTCCAGCCACTCGCGGGCCTGGTGCCAGCGGTCCTCCGGGCGGTCGCCCAGGGTGAACAGGGCCTCCTTGCAGCCCAGCGCGGCGCCCTGCCGGGCGATCTCGAGTACCTCGTCCGGGCCGAGGAACTCGCTCGGCAGTTTGTGCGGCGCGGTGGCGAACGTGCAGTAGCCGCAGCGGTCGCGGCACAGGCGGGTCAGTGGGATGAAGACGTTGCGGCTGTAGGTGATCACTCCGGGGCGGCCCGCGTGGGCGAGCCCCGCGTCGCGGACCCTTCCCGCGTGGGCCAGCAGGGTGGACAGGTGCTCCCCTCGCGCGCCGAGCAGCACCGTGGCCTCGGTGACGTCCAGGGTCTTGCCGTCACGGGCGCGGGCAAGGGCGCGTCGCATCGCGGAATCCGCGGGCGCGGGATCAGTCATACCCGGCACACTACGACCCGGCCTTCACGTGATCACTAGAGCCCCTGGGATCTCAGAACGAGCGGTAGTCGCGGGCGGACATCCGGGGACCGCGGGCGGGCGGGCGTACGCCGCTCAGCTCCACCAGCCGGGCCGCCCGGTGCCGGTGGCCGCGGAAGGGGGCGAGCAGTTCGAGCATCCCGGCGTCGTCGGTCTTCGCGCCGGTCAGCGCCCAGCCGACCAGTGAGCACAGGTGGTAGTCGCCCACCGACAGGGCATCGGGGTCGCCGTGGGCGCGCTGGCGGATCTCGGCGGAGGTCCACACGCCGACGCCGGGCAGCGCGCGCAGCAGCCGGTCGGCGTCCTGGCTGGTCGCCGCCGCCTCCAGCTTGGCGGCGTGCCGGGCGGCGTTGACGATCGTGCGGGCGCGCACGGCCTCCGCCCCGGCGCGGTGCCAGTCCCAGCTCGGGACCGTCCGCCACACCTCGGGCGGCGGGAACACCCGCATCTCCTCGGGCGCGGGGCCGGGCGCGGGCTCGCCGTACTTACGCAGCAGCCACCGCCACGCCCGGAACGCCTCCCGGCCCACGACCTTCTGTTCCAGTACGGCGGGCACCAGCGCCTCGAACACCCGGCCGCTGCGCCCGATCCGAAACCCCGGATGCCGCCGCGCGGTCTCCCTGAGCACGCCCTCGGGGGCCTCGAACCCGGTGGCGTCGTCGTGCGCGCCAAGCAGCGCGGGCAGCATCTCCAGCGCCCAACCGGCCCCGTCACCCCAGGCGGAAGCCAGTACGGCACCCTCGGCCGGCCGCACCGCGACGCGCAGCGTGACCGGACCATCGGGGGTCCGCGACGTCCGCCACACCGCCCCATCGGCCCCACGCCGCCACGCCGGATCGCCGCTCCCCCGCCGGTGCACCGCCAACGCGAGCGTCACATCCACCGGCCCCTCCGGCCGCCACACCCGCTCCTTCACCTGGCCAGTCTGCCCCTCTTTCGCCGTAACCCAGTACGGCACCGGCCCGGCCGGCCACACCGCGGCACTCCCGTGGCTTATGTGGCAAATGCGCTATTTGTCTTGATCGTAACCCGCGATCTATGTAGAGGACATGCATCTAACGCATGATCGTTACATGGCCAAGAGAAGATTGTTCTGTAAGCGAAAGTCCGTTCGGGGAAAGGTAAGCATGAAGCTCTTGTTCAAGACGATGCTGGCCGGGATCGGCGTGGCGGCGGCAACCCTGGCCATCGCGCAGCCCGCCTCCGCCGCCTCGTTCAGTTGGGGCGTCGGCGACGGCATCATCACCTACGACGACGGTGCCGACCGCATCTGCGCCCAGGCGTACAACAGCGAGGGCCAGCGCTGGGTCGAGGTCAAGCTGACCCCGGTCAACGGCGGCGGCCCCTCCTACACCTGGCGGGACAACAACAACGCCTACGGCCACCCGGGCAGCACCTGCCGGAGCCTCGCCACCGCGTACGAGGACACCCTCTACCGCGCCACGGTCCGGACCTACTGGGGCGAGCGGGGCACCACCGTGAGCCGCGGTAGCCGCAACTTCAACAGCTAACGCGTTCCCCGATTCACCGGTTTCCCCGCACACCGCCCGGCGGCGTGCGGGGAACCGCTGCGTTCCGGGCCGTGACCAGGGTCCTCATGGCATGGCCGATGCCCGGGTGAGGCGGGACATGACCTGGTCGACGAAGCGTTGGACGGCGGCCGGGTCCAGGTCGGCGGCGGGCAGGCATCGCTGACGGTCCAGGGCGGTCTGGATCAACTCCCGGTCCGGAACGGAGGTACGGCCGAGCGCCCATAGGCCGCCGTCCAGCTTGGACACGAGGACGCGGTCCACCGTGAATCGCCAGGCCCGGCAGGCGTTGAGCACGGCGTACTCCCCCAGCGCATGCTCGGTGCCCCAGCGCAGTTCGTGCGCCAGCTGGGCCAGGACCAGATCGTCGGCGACCGGCCCGAACACCTCGGACGCCGGGCGTCCAGGGCCGAAAAGGCGGCCCGCCTGGCGGCAGACGGCGAAGCCCAGTACCAGGTCCGGGTCCCCCTCGTGTCCGTGCCCGTCGACGACCTTGGAGTCGTCCGGTGCCGTGGTCACATGCAACTCGAACGCCAGGCATGCCGTGGGGTTCCGGGCCACCGGGAGAGTGACGATGCTGAGTTCCAGCCCATGCGCGGGGCATGGCAGCCGCTCATCTCTCAGCGCCTCAGCGGCGGCAGACCGCTCCGCCGCCGTCATCGATCCCTCGCTGACGACCAGGATGTCCACATCGCTGCGCCGCGCGTCGAACCCACCGAGCACCGCCGAACCATGCAGGTAGACGCCAACCAACCGGCCTCCCAGCCCCGCCGCCATCGCGGAAGCGACCTGACCGGCGTAGCGCTCCAGCATCACGTCCATGATCAGCACTATAGGTTCCCGAGGCCGACCCGTCCGAGCCGCAGCACCGAGGCTGCGGTAGCCGATCAGAACACCGACTCGGGTTTCGAGGCCGCAAGGCCTGCCCGGCCGTTATCGCGAGAGTCGACCACAGAGAGGGGTCAGTGGAATGCGCCGGCCTTGATCTCCTCCAGGAACGCTCGCCAGTCATTGCGCGAGAAGGCCAGCACCGCCCCCGCTGGATCTTTACTGTCTCTCACCCCAACGAGCCCAGGAACACCATCAGCCACTTCAACGCAGTTACCGCCGGTATTGCCACTTCGAGTGCTCTTCCTCCAGATGCTGCCGGAAAAGGTTGCCCTCATCAACTCATGCTGGTCCATTCGTCCAGAGCTTCCTTTATCAGCCTCAGTGAGTCGGCTGGCCGGTATGCATCGGTTCGTATTCTGTCATATTTCGCCAAAATCGCCGATACCGCTTCCGGGTCCGCACTGACTTCGCCCACACCGGCCGACTCCACGGACACCGTGGTCGGCCCGCCTTCGAGTTCCGCGATGACAAAACTCGACAGCAGGCCATCCGAGCACCACGTGTCGTAGGGCACGAGTTGAATCGTGATGTTACGGCGCTGGGCCAGCTCCAAAAGGTGTGTGAGCTGCTCCGCCATCACGACCGGCCCTCCGATCGGCCGCCGGAAAACCCACTCATCCAAGATCACCGATAGTGTCGGCGGATTCGGCCGGTTCAGAATCTCCTGCCGTCGCATTCGCGCCGCAGTCAATTGCTCGACCTCTTCCTCTGGAGCCAGCCGTCCCCGGAACAGTGCCTTGGCATAGTCGGCCGTTTGCAGGAGGCCAGGGATCAACAGCGGGTCCCAGGTACGCAGAACCACGGCAACGGGCTCGATCTCCTCTGCCCAGCGGGCATACCAGTGCGGTCCGCCGATCGGGCGGTGTATCCGGTCGGCCAGACGCTCGAAGAAGTGTGTGTCGGTCAGACCGAAAAGCCGGTCCATCGCCTCGGCGAAGTCGAGCTGGGGCACCCTGATCGCACGTTCTATCCCGGAGATGAGACTGCCGGAACAGCCGTAGGACCGGGCCACCCGCGTCTGCGTGAGCCCGGCCTTCTTCCTCAGACGACGAAGCTCGCGTCCGAAAATCTGCGCGGGGGTCTCCGTGACCCCGACCTGCTGCGCCATGCCCCCTCCTCCGGTTTCGCCCACTCATTGCACACAGTTATCACACGAATACACCGAGAGACCTTCTGTTCTGGAACCCGGATTCAATGACTGTCAACAAGCGTCGCCAAGCGCGTACCAACGCCGTCCACATGGACCAGGGCAACGGGCTCCAGCACGACCGCAGGCGGGGACGCGAGGCAGGCGGCGATCGGTGACCGGATGAGGCCGCCGACTCCGAGGAGGGTGGGGGACATCGGATCTTTTTGTCGGACCCGGGTGCTTGGATGGAGATCAACAACCCCGAAACAAGGGAGGAAGATGGCTATTCGCCACAGTGGCAGGCGACTACTCACGGTGACGATCGCCGTGGGGCTCGCGCTGGTCGCTACCATCGCGCAGGGTGCGGCCGGGGCGGCGGAGACGTCCGTGGCCGGGCAGGTGATCGCGTGGGGCAGTGACTACGACGGGCAGTCCTCGCCGCCGGACTCGGTCTCGTCCGGCGTGACGCAGGTGTCGGCCGGGCTGGCGCACGGGCTCGCGCTCAAGGACGGCGTGCCGATCGCGTGGGGCAACCCGGGCGATGACCGCACGTTCGTGCCGATCGACCTGCGCAGGGGCGGCGTCACGGCGATTTCGGCAGGTTACAAGCACAATCTGGCGATCAAGAATGGCAAGGTGTGGTCCTGGGGCCGGTTCACGCAGCCCGGCGGCACGCTGGCTCCGCCCGTCGAGACCCAGGCCGGCGTGGACGCGGTCTCGGCCGGATACCTGCACAGCCTGGCACTGAAGGACGGCAAGGTCATCGCGTGGGGCTTCGGCTCGCACGGGGAGACCGACGTTCCGGCCGAGGCGCTGTCCGGCGTGGACGCGATCGCCGCCGGAATGTACTTCAGCGTCGCGCTCAAGGACGGGGAGGTCATCTGCTGGGGGCCGAACCACTTCGGAGAGTGCACGATCCCCGCGGAGGCCAGGTCCGGAGTCACGGCGATCGCCGCCGGTTCGACGTTCACGCTGGCGATCAAAAACGGCAGAGTCATCGGATGGGGTAACAACAACTACCACCAGCTCGACATGCCCATCGAGGTGGACGACCACGTCGTCGCGATCGGCGCCGGCTCGCAGCACAGCCTGGCGCTGAAGGACGACGGGCAAGTGGTGGCGTGGTGGTACAACGCGCAGGGACAGAGCACCGTGCCGTCGGTGGCGACCACGGGTGTGAAGGCCATCTCGGCGGGTGGCTACTTCAACCTCGCCATCAAGTGATCCTTTAGCCGTCGAACCGTGGGGAGCCGGTACGGCCGACCGGCTCCCCACAGCCGTCCCCTCGGGGCCCTTCGGCGGCCCCCATCTGGCCGGCTCTCCACGGCAGCCCTCCCAAGGTCCCGGTAGGCCCCATCGAGCCGAGATCCGAGTTCGACCGAGCCGATCGCCCGACAGATCCACTGGTACGCGGCGCGCCGGAGAAGGAGCGGCGGAGTTCCCGGTCGTACTCGCACCGCGCCCGGACCACCACCTTCCGGGACGTCGGCGACCGTGGCAGGGTTGCAGCCCGACGCTTCGGACGAGGGGGCTCGAACTGAGCGGGTCGCGCACGTAGAGGAGGTCCGAGCAAGGCCGGTCGGCCTTCTTGGGTCGGCCCGTGTGCCCATGAGGTGGCGTCGGCCGCCGCCGCGGTCTCATGCTGCGACTTTGGAAGGACGTGTGCCACTGGAGTCGCAGGTGCGTGCCGACCTGAGTCGCAGGGGAAAGCCGCACGTTGGAACGATGTGCGGCTCCGGCCGGGTCGGAAGCATGGACGTCATGACAATGAAGATCAGCCCGGTGGGCGGCGCGGCCGTGGGCCTGCTCGCCCTGCTCGCCGTCCTGCCGCCCGCGTCGTCAGCGGCGGCCTCCGCCCCGGCCGCCGCGCCCGCGACGAGCGTCGCCTCGACCTCCACGACGGCCCCCACTACCCCCCTGGCGCTGCCGCGGCCGAGCGGGGCTCAGCCGGTGGGCGCTGTCACGTTCCACCTTGTGGACCGGAGCCGTCCCGACCCGTGGGTGCCGGCGGAGAAGGCCAGGCAGCTCATGGTCTCCGTGTGGTACCCGGCGAAGAAGGGCGGCGGTGGGCGCGCCGCCCCGTACATGACCGGCCCGGAGGCGCAGGCGTTCCTGGAGGGCAGGAAGATCACCGACGTGCCCAAGGAGATGCTCAGCGAGGCCAGGACGCACGCGGTGGCCGGTGCCCGCCCGGCCGGGCGCAAGGGCACGCTGCCGCTGGTCGTGCTCTCCCCCGGCTTCACCCTCTCCCGCGCGTCGCTCACCAGCCTGGCCGAGGAACTGTCCAGCCACGGCTACGTGGTGGCCGGCATCGATCACGTTCACGAGTCGCACGGCACGAGCCTGCCCGGCGGGCGGCTGGCCGGCTGCGTGGCCTGCGTGGAGCAGGAGGCGGACATACGGAAGTTCGGGGACAAGGCGGTAAGGGGGCGGCAGGCCGACGTGTCGTTCGTGCTCGACCGGCTGCTCGGGCGGCGGCCCGTGTGGAAGGGGGCGCGGCTGATCGACCGCTCGCGCATCGGCATGGCCGGGCATTCGCTCGGCGGCGCAGGCGCGTCCTGGACGATGCTGCGGGACAAGCGGGTGCGGGCCGGGATCAACATGGACGGCGCCTTCCATGTGCCCGTGCCGGAGGCGGGGCTGAAGCGGCCGTTCATGCTGATGGGCGCGGGCGAGGTACACGAGCCCGGCGGCCGGGACACCACCTGGGCCCGCGACTACGCCCGGATGACGGGATGGAAGCGCTGGATCACGGTGGAGGGCGGCGACCACGGCTCCTTCACCGATTACCCGCTGGTCACCAAGGGGTCGCCGCGGGAGGTGGAGATCACGCGCGCATACGTGACGGCGTTCATGGACCGGCACCTGCGCGGCGCGGACCGGCCGGTGCTGGACGGGCCTTCCACGACCTTCCCCGAGGTCAAGTTCTGGAAGTGACGCCCGAGTCGAACACGCCGGGCCGAGGTCGTCGGCGGTGACGATCTCGGCCTCGCCCTCGCGGACCTGTACACGCAAGATCGCAGGCGTGCAGCCGGGCACCGGGGCGGCGTCCTTCTCGCCGAGGCGGGCGTGCGGGTCTGGTACCACCGCCGCCGAAGCCCGGCCGTGAACTCGGTGGCCGCCTGCGGGAGACATCGTGATGAACGACCGATCTCACTAAGGAGGGCCGTTGACCATTGAGACGGCCGAGCTCGACGACGCCGAGCTGATTCGGCGGTCCGAGGGTGACCCCGAGCAGTTCGCCGCGCTGTTCGACCGGTACGCGCGACAGATCCACCGGTACGCGGCGCGCCGGATCGGCACGCAGGCCGCCGATGACATCGTGGCCGAGACCTTCCTCACCGCCTTCCGCAGGCGCGGTACCTATGACCGTTCCGTGCCGATGGCCCGTCCCTGGCTGTACGGCATCGCCACCACGCTCGTCGCCCGGCACCGCCGGCAGGAGGAGCGGATGCTGCGGGCGTTCGCCCGCACCGGCGTCGATCCGCTGCCCGAGGCCGAGGCCGACGCGGTGCTGGACCGGGTGGCCGCGCTGGACAGGGAACGCGAGCTGGCGGGGGCGCTCGCGGCGCTCTCTCGCGGCGACCGGGACGTGCTGTTGCTGGTCGCCTGGGAGGACTTCAGCTACGAGGAGGTCGCGCAGGCGCTGGGGATCCCGCTCGGAACCGTGCGGTCGCGCCTGCATCGGGCCAGGAAGAAGGCCAGGGCAACGCTGGGGGAAGAGGAGCTGTGATGAGCACGATCAAGGAATTCCGCGGCGGCACCCCGCCGATGACCGAGCGGGCCGAGATCGCGGCCAGGCAGCGGCTGCTGGCCGCGGCGCGGGGCGAGGTCCCCGAGCCGGTCCGGCCCCGGCGGCGGTCGCACGGCGTACGGCTCGGGCTGCGGCTGGCGATCGCGGGCGCCCTGGCCGTCGCCATCGGGGCGGGTGCGATGCTGGCCCGCGACCAGTCGGGCATGTCTCCGGTGGCGAGCGTCAGAGACCTGGGCGAACGGGCCGCCCAGGCCGCCTACGACGACAAAGGGATGACGCCGAACCCTGGCCAGTGGCTCTACATCAAGGAGCTCCAGGCTCCCTCCAACGAAAAATTCGGTGTGGAGCCGTCCAAGCGGACCACCTGGGAGCAGTGGACCAGCGTGGACGGCGAGCAGGTGGCCTGGTACCACACCGGTGGCAAGCTGCTGATCCAGGGCAACCACCCCGGCCTCGGCGACAACGACCTGGCCGAGCCGCCGGTGACGCCGGAGGGCGTGCTCGGCAGGATCCGGGCCGTCCTGGAGAAGGAGAAGCTCTCCTCGGACGACCCCCTGCCCTCCCTGGACGAACGGCTCTTCCAGGCCGTCTACCAGCTCATGGGCACCCAGGCGCTGTCCCCAGAGGTGCGGGCGGCGCTGTTCCGCGCGCTGCCCACCATCCCCGGGGTCACCTATACCCAGGAGGTCCAGGACGCCGACGGCAGGAAGGGCGTGGCGTTCAGCTACACCGGCGACTGGACACGATATGACCTCATCCTCGACCCGGTGGACTTCCGGTTCCTCGGCACCTACGGCGTGACCGTCAAGGACCACACCATGGAGTACACCAACGAGCCGCCCCTCTTCGTCAAGGCGGGCACGCCGCTCACCCTGACGGCCCGGCTGGAGGCCAAGGTGGTGGACCGTCCCGGTCAGCGCTAGCCGCGGCTAGACGTCGCTGGAGAACCGGACCGCGCACGCGGGCAGGTGCACCCCCGGCCACAGCCGGGCGCCTGCCCGCAGTTCGTTGCCCGGACCGACCACGGCCTCGTCGCCCACCACGGAGTCGCGCACCACCGCGCCGGACTCGATCCGCGCGCCCGCGCCCACCACCGAGTCGGACACCACCGCGCCCGCGCCGATCACCGCCCCCGCGCCGATGACGCTGCCGCTCACCTGCGCCCCGGACTCCACGACCGCCCCTTCGCCGACCACCGTGCCGCCACCGACCTTGGCGCCGGCCGGGATCAGCGCGCCCGGCAGGGCCAGCACCTCCCCGGGCGGGCCGGGCAGCGCGGGCGAGGGCAGCCTGCCGAGGACCAGGTCACGGGAGCCCTGCACGAACGCGGCGGGCGTGCCGACGTCGAGCCAGTAGGTCCGGTCGGCGTAACCGAGGACCTGCTGGCCCGCCTCGATCAGCCCGGGGAAGGTCTCCCGCTCCACCGAGACGACCTCCCCCGCCGGGATGGTGTCGATCACCGAGCGGGTGAACACGTAACAGCCGGCGTTGATCCGGTTGGTCACCGGGTTGGGGGTCTTCTCCAGAAATGCAGTGACCCGCCCTGATTCGTCGGTCGGCACGCAGCCGAACCTGGACGGGTCGTCCACCTCGGTGAGGTGCAGGGTCACCGCCGCGCCCGCGGTCACGTGCCGCTCCACCTGCGCGCCGATGTCGTGGCCGGACAGGATGTCGCCGTTGAGGATCAGCACGGGCGCGCCGGGCGGGCAGGTCAGCGCCTCGGCGGCGTTGCGGATCGCGCCGCCGGTGCCGAGCGGGGTGTCCTCGGTCATGTACGCCAGCTCCAGCCCGAAGGCGGAGCCGTCGCCGAACGCCTCGGCGAACATCGAGGCCCGGTAGGAGGTGGCGAAGACGATCCTGCGCACGCCGTACGCGCGGGCCCGGGCGAGCTGGTGCGCCAGGAAGGGGACACCGGCCGTGGGCAGCAACGGCTTGGGCACTCCCAAAGTCAGCGGCCGCAGCCGGGTGCCCCTGCCACCGACGAGCAGAATGGCTTCGAGATCACCGCGACCTTCCAGGTCAGCGCGGCGGGGGGAGGAAATCTCCGTCACCCCCGCGAGCGTAGTGCACTATTCGACCGCGCGCTGATAACACGTGAGATGTGCTTCGGCCGAAGCCTCCCAGGTGAACTCCCTGGCCCGGTCGAGGCCCGCCGACGCCAGCCGTTCGCGCCGCAGCGGCGAGCCGAGCAGGTCGGAAAGGGCCTGGGCGATGCTGTCGATGTCGGGCTCGGTGTAGGCGACGGCGTCGCCGCCGACCTCGGGCAGCGACGTGCGGTGGGTGGTCAGCACGGGCGCGCCGCAGGCCATCGCCTCAAGGACGGGCAGCCCGAACCCCTCGCCCCGGGACGGGAACGCCACCGCGAGCGCGCCGCCGAGGAACCCCGGCAGGTCGGCGAACGGCAGGTAACCCGGCCGGACCACGCGGACCGTCGCCGACACCTCGGCGACCGCCGCCTCGACGCCCTCGTCACGGATGCCCCCGGCGATCGCCAGCGCCGGCGGCTCGGCGAACCCGCCGACCGCGCGCGCGAAGCCGCGGATCAGGTTGGGGACGTTCTTGCGCGGTTCGAGCGGGCCCAGGAACGCCACATACGGCTGGCCGTGCAGGCCGAGCCGGTCGGCGACCCGCTTGATCTCCTGCTCGGCGGGCCGGTAGAAGATGCCGTGATCGACCCCGTGGTAGGCCACGTCGATCCGGGTCGGGTCGGCGGACAGCACCCGGACCAGCTCGTCTCTGGTGGCCTTGGAGGGCACCACCACGCGGGTCGCGTGGCGCACCGAGCTGCGCGTGGCCGAGCGGAAGAACGCGGCCTTGACCGCGCCGTGCTGCTCGGGGTCGGTGAACCAGGTGACGTCGTGGACGGTCACCACGGTCGGCATGCCCGACCGTAGCGGGATCGAGTAGTAGGGCGCGTGGATCACCTGCGCGCCGACCTGCTGGGCGAGCACCGGCACACTGGTCTGCTCCCAGTTGAGCCGGGCGGCCCGGTTGGTGATGGACGGCGGCCCTGAAAGCACGCGCGCGGACGGCGCGAGCCGCTGGTAGCGCTCGGCGTCGGCGCGCTGGCAGGCCACCGCGAAATCGGCGCCGGCATGGTCGAGGGCGGCGACGAGCCCATCGACGTACCTGCTCAGAGCACCGCGATCGGCCGGAACCGCTGCCGCGTCGAGGAGCACTCGAAGGGACAAGACTGATCGCTCCCCTCCATGGTCACGCGGGACCGTGCGTCCCCCTCTCCAGACAACTCTATTGCCAGCCTCCCCGAAAACGTGCGGTAAATCACAGGGCATTTCGGGGCGCCTTGTCACTCTGTGGCCCGGCCTCAGGTACGGCCGCCGACCGCGCCGCCAGCGCGGCCGTGCCCGCGCACAGCAGATCGCCCGCCACCAGCACGATCCGGGAGGTCAGGGCCACCGCGATGGCGGGCCCCTGGGGGAGTACCGGGGACAGCACGGCCACCATCGCCAGCTCGCGCACTCCGGCCCCGGCGGGCACCACGAACGTCATGATGCCGAGACACCATGACAGCGCGAACGCGCCCGTCGCGAACACCACCAGACGCGCCCCCGACACGCCGGTCGCGCCCGACTGGCCGAGGATCACGGCGAGGTGCAGGCCGTACGCGGCCCAGCCGGCCAGCGACCAGCCGAGCGCGCCGAGCATGCCGCGCCGGGTGAGCGCGCGTTCCAGCGGCTCGCGGCGCAGCAGCCGCAGCCCGAGGCCGATGACCGCGTTGATCACCCGCGGTTCCAGCAGTACGGCCAGCACCGGGACGAGCAGCAGCGCCCAGGCGTAGGGGCCGATCGCCGCGGGCCCGGCGGTGAGCAGGGTCACGGCGGCGACCAGCAGGCCGCCGGCCATCTGGATCGGCATGGTCAGGAAGAACGCGGCGGCGCTGCGCGAGCGCGGGACGCCGAGGTCGCGGCCCATCTCCATCTGCGCGAGCACCGGCCACAACGAGCCGGGGATGTACTTGCCGAGCTGGCCGACGAAGAAGACCTTGGCCGCCTGGCGTACCGGGAGCGGCGAACCCAGGTCGGCCAGCAGCGCCCGCCAGGTCAGCATCCCGCCGCCCAGCGCGGCGATCACCGCGACCACCGACAGCAGCACCGACGTCCACGACAGCCGGGAGAACCCGGTGACCACCGAGTCCCATTCGCGGGCCACCGCCCACGTGCCGAAGCCCAGCGCGACGGCCAGGAAGCCGATCCGCACCGCGCCCTTGACGGTGATCCTCAAAGGGGACGCACCCGGTCGGGCGGCTGGGGCAGCGGCATTCCGGCCGGGCGCAGGTCGCCGATGGTCGCCACCCACAGGTAGGTCGGTACCAGCGGCAGCAACGCGCGCAGCGCCGCGCGCGGCATGCCGCCGAGCACCGCGCGCACCACCTTGCCGGCCACGCCGGGGAACAGCTCGCCGCCCGCGAACCGCTCGGGCGTGGCGAGCACCGGGAAGGTGTAGTCGTGCACCCGGAAGCCCCTGACCATCTTGCGCAGGCCCCTGCGGGTGCGGAAGCGCTCGTAGTAGCTGTCCGCGCGACCGCTCGCGCGGACGTAGCGGTCGGCGAGGGCGGGCGGCAGGTAGGACAGGAAGGGCAGCTTGTAGTGCGGCTCGATGATGCCGAGGCGGTTGCCCAGCCCGAGGTAGAGCACGCCGGTCGGCGCGAGCACCCGGCGCATCTCGGCCATGATCGCGTCAGGGTCCACGACGTGCTCGTAGATGTGGTTGAAGACCAGCACATCGATCGAGCCGTCGGGGAACGGCAGGGCGGTGCCGTCGGCGCACACGAACTCCACCCGCTCGCCGAACCGCGTGGCGGCCTTGCGCAGCCCCGGCACGTCGATGTCCAGGCCGAAGGTGCGGGCCGCCCCGGCGGCGGCCAGCTCGTCGGCGATGAACCCGGCCGAGCAGCCGACGTCGGCCACGGTCAGCCCGGCCAGCGGGGCGTCGCCGGTGCGTCCCAGGAAGTGCGCGAGCACGGCGATGATCTTGGCGGCCTTCCTGCGCCGCTTCGCCTCGTCGAGCATCGCGGCCTGGAACTCGGAGTATTCGAGCTGCGCCTGACGTTGGCTTCCCACGCCGCACAACAGTACCGGGGCCGGGTGGTCCTTGGGTCAGCCGTTGAGCAGGCGGTCGCCGTAGGCGGTCCAGAACGGCTCGGGATCGACGGACTTGACGCCCGCGCGCAGCCGTTCGGGCTCGCCGGGCTCGTAGAAGCGTTCGATCGCCGCGCGCAGCGCCGGTACCGACCCCGGTTCGACCAGCAGGCCGTCCACGCCGTCGGTGACGTTGTCGGCCAGCGCCCCGACCCGGGTGGCGATCACCGGGACGCCGTGCTCGTGGCCCAGCCAGACGTTCTGGCTGGCGGTGGCGTTGCGGTAGGGGAGCACCAGCGCGTCGGCGCGGGCGAACAGGCCCGGGACGTCGTCGGCGGCGACGTAGCCGGGCCGCAGTTCCACGCGGTCGCCGATGCCCAGTTCGCCGATCAGCGCGCGGGTGTCGTCCAGGCCGCCCCAGAACTCGCCCGCCACGGTCAGCGAGATCCCGTCGGGGAGCGCGCGCAGCAGCAGGTCCAGCCCCTTGTAGGGCCGGACGATCCCGAAGAACAGCAGCCTGCGCCGCACCTCGCCGCCCGCCGCGGCCGTCCCGGCGGCGGGCAGGTGCGGCGGCAGCGCGGCCACCACGACCGGCGCGGCGGCGAGCCCGCGGGCCAGCCCGGCCTGCTGCTCGGAGTGGACGAGCACCCGGTCGACCCGTTTGAGCAGGGCCTTCATCAGCGGCGTGTCGTACGGCTTGCGCTCGTGCGGCAGCACGTTGTGGCAGAGCGCCGCCACGCGGGTGCGGCGGCCGACGCCGGCCAGAATGCCCAGGTAGGCGGGCACCTGCACGGGGCTCAGCACGGTCAGCACCACCAGGTCGGCGCCGCGCAGCCGCCGCCCGCAGCGCACCCAGCCGTCCGGCCGCCGCCAGTCCAGCGCGCGCAGCGCGTTGGGGAACGGCGTGCCCTCGGGCGTGTCGATCGTCTGCCGCCCGGGGTAGAGGAACGACGGGTACTGTGCGCGCCAGGACTCGATCACCACGTCGTGGCCCCGGGCGGCGAGCCGGTGGGCGAGTTCGGTGGTGTGCTGGGCCCCGCCCCCCTTGTAGGGATATGTCGGGCCGACGATGGCGATCCGCATCGGCTGGTCGTTCCTCTAGTCGTTCCTGGAGCGGACGATCAGGTCGGCCAGCAGCGCCACCGAGCCGATCAGCATGCCGGACAGGAACGTCACGACCGCGTTGCTGGTCAGGTAGAAGCCGTAGTGCAGCACGTCGTAGACGCCCTTGCCGAACCCGATCATGGTCAGCCCCAGCGCGGGGGGCATCAGGACCTTCAGCGGGTTGAAGTACATGACCATCCGCAGCACCTGAAGGATGTAGCGGTAGGCGTCGGACACGAAGCCGAACTTCGACTTGCCCGCCCGCTTGCTGTACTCGATCGGCATGTAGTAGACGCCGTGCTGGTTGGACAGGAAGGCCAGCGTGATCGTGGTGACACAGGAGAAGCCGGGCGGCAGCAACCGCAGGTACGGCCTGGACACCGACTTGCGAAACGCGCGCAGGCCGGAGTTGAGGTCGGGGATCTTCTGGCCCGCCAGCCGTTCGGCCACCTTGCGGATGAACCACTTGGCCGGCACCCGCAGCAGCTTGTGCGAGCCCTCCTCGCTGGTCCGCGCGCCGACGACCTGGTCGATCGCGGCGTCCTTGTGCAGCACGTCGATCAGTTCGGGGATGCGCTCGTTGGGATAGGACATGTCGGCGTCGGTCCACACGACGATCTCGCCGCGCGCCTCCTGTGTGCCGATCCGGCGTACCGTGCCCGAGCCGCCGTTGCGGTGGAAGGCGCGCACCCGCATGTGCGGAAACCTCGGCGCGGCCTCCCTGAGCCTGTTCAGCGTCTCGTCGGTGGAGCAGTCGTCCACCGCGACCAGCTCATAGGTGTACTCGCTGTGGTCCATCGCCTTGCAGATGCGCTCGACCTCGGCCACGACGTGGTCCTGCTCGTTGTAACAGGGCAGGACGATCGTGACGTACGGCGGAGTGTCCGCCTGCTTCTCTTCCACGGTTGATCCGGTCTCCGGCGCTTCGGGCGGGCTCATGACGGGCGAGAATACCTTTCCCCACAGGGGCTCGGATGCACATCCGCCCTTTTCCGGCCCGCCCTAACGCGTGACGGCCGTCACCCGGCGCACTCCCGGGAGACGGCCCACCGCGCGCTCGACGGCCCCGGCGGCGGCCTTGTCCTCCAGTTTGACGTAGAAACCGACGGACCTGGACTCGTCGTCCCGGTGCCGGCGCGAGTAGACCATCGCGTGCTCCTCCACCTTGCGGGAATGGTCCGCGTCGCTGAAGTAGACCTCCCCGACTCCCGAGGTCTCGAAAAGCCGCTGGGCGATCCGGTCCTTCTCCTGGTCGGTGACCTCCTGGCGGCCGGCGCAGGGATCCTTGGGGTCCAGCGGCGGGGTCTTCGGGCACATCAGCACCGCGAGGTCGGCCTTGCCCAGCCAGAAGCCGGGCCGCTCGACGTACGCGGCGGCGACCCCTGGCAGGCGTTCGGCCTCCTCGACGAACGCCAGGGGGTGGACCTGCGGCCGAAGCCCACCCCGGAAGGACTCCCCCATGTCGGCCACCTCGACCGTGGCGAGGAACTCCGCGTTCGTCACCCGCTGCGCGAACTCCCGGTACTCCTCCTGCTTCGACCAGTAGCGCACCGCGGTCACCCCGGGCATGGCCCGCAGCCTGGCCTCGATGGCCCGGCGCTGCTCCCGCGTGGGCGGCGGGCACATCGGCCCGCACAGCTCGACCCGGAACTCCCCGGCGGCCGGCCACGGCCCGTCCGGCGGCGGCACCGGCACCCGCCGCGCCACCTGCACTCCCCAGGCCGCCACCCCGGCCACCAGCAGCGCGGCCAGCCCGCCCAGCACCCGGCGGCCCCACACTCGGCCGCGCCCCGGCTCGGGCCCGAACTCCACTTCCTCCGCGGTCGACGTCACACGCCCGAATATCCCCCACTTCGCGGGCCCGCGGCAAAGGAGACCCGGTCGGCCACCCGGAAGACCAGTGACACACCGGGCAGATCGGTGACGGCTCGGCGGATCGCGGGTACGGCCAGGGTGTCATCGATCTTGATCCAGAAACCGGCGGCCCCGCCATTGCCCTTCCCCGGCGGGGCGATGGCGGACTGAAAGTCATCGTCGCCATCCAGGTGCGCCCGGACCTTCCTGGAGTGCTTCTCGTCGGCGAAGTAGAGCGCGCGGATGCCGTCGATCGCGGCGAGCCGGGCCGCGACGGCGTCCCGCTCCTCGCGGGTCACGCCGCCACGGCCCTCGCACGGGTCCTTCGGCCGGTCCCCCACCGTCCGGTAGTCGTTCATCAGGTGGTCCTCCATCCGCTCCTCCGGCGGCTGGCAGAGCAGTACGGCCACGTCCGCCTTGCCCTTCCAGAACCATGTCCTGTTGACGCGGGCCATCGCGACACCCGGCAGGCGGCCGACCTCTCCCGTGAACGCCTGTGCCCGCTCACTCGTCCGAAGCCTCCCGCGGTACGACTCCTGCATGTCGTCCGCCTTCAGATAGTGGAGGGGCAGCCCGAGGAGGCCGGCGCCCTCCCGCGCCATCCTGTCGTAGGCGTCCTGCCGTGACTCGAACTCGACGGTCTCCACCTGCGGCATGGCTCGCAGCCTGGCCTCGATGGCCGCCCGCTGCTCCCGCGTCGGAGCCGGGCACTGCCCGCTGCAGAGCATCACCGTGTACTCCCCGGTCATCGGCCACGGCCCCTCCGGCGGCGGCAACGGCCCGGCCGGCCGCACCAGCAGGCGAACCCCGCCCACCACCAGCCCCAAGAGCACCACCGCGGCGACCACCCAAATGACCTTGCCCCGCCACGCCGCACCGGGCTCCCCGTCGAAGGACAACACCTCGGAATTTCCAGACTCCGACGTCATATGCCCAAATATGACGGATTCGCGGTCCTACAGGGCGGCGATCCGGAAAGTACGCTCACACCTCGATCAACGCCGGCCGGATCACCGGGTCGGCCGCATCGGTCAATGCGACGAGATCATCATGATCGGAAGTGAGGATCGCGGCCGCAGCCATGATCGCCACAACCACGACGGTCGCATCGACCACATCCACCGGGGCCGTTCGCCGCCGGGCGGCCACCCTTCCGCAGAGCACCCCGGCTTCCTTGCCGATTCGCTCGGTCATATCGGCGATCTCACAGCCGAACAACAGCCGTGCCAGCGACGCCTGCCGGGCCGAGCCACGCCACACCTGTGCGAGCACGGGCACCGGCACGATGATCCGGCGCTTCTCGTCGAGCGCCTGCCGATGCAACCGCCACATCCGCGGCCGGTTCGCCTCGGCGGCGATCAGTGCGCCCGCATCGTAAACGAGCGCCGCGCGCGGCGCGCTCGCCCTCATCCGATCAGCCGCGCGTCATCCGCTCCGCCGAACATCCGCGCGTCAGCGTCGGCGAGCACCGCCGCCGCCTGCGACAACTCCCCGGCGGCGATCACACCGTGCTCGGCCTCCCACTCGGCCACCGCCGCGAGCCCCGCTTCGATCCGCGCGGAATTCGCCGCGGCACGTGTCATCCACGCCGACACCGTCAGCCCGGCCCGTTCCGCCGCCGCCACAACGGCATCCGCGACCTCCTCGGGCAAGGACACCGACAGCTTACGCACCGCCATCATCACGAGGACGATGTTACCACCAGTGGATGCCTGTAGTAGGAAGGCGGTAGGAATCTTATCGAGGAACGGCCATCCAGACGTCGATGGACAGGGACCAGGTGGTGTCCGGGGGGGAGGTGAGGCTGCGTTCGTCCTGGCGGGCACGGAGGTGGAAGGCGTGGCGGGGGGTCGGGGCGTAGGGGGTGAGCTGGGCCTGGGCGGCGGCGAGCAGGACCGGGCGACGGCCTGCCTGGCGGATGCGGGTCATCAGGCGCTTGACGTCGGCGGCCTGGGCCACCTCCTTGTCGATGGTGGGGAGCATGCGGACACGGGCCGCAGGCACGCCGCACAGGCCACGGACGACCTGGGCGAAGCGGTCGCCGGTGACCCGCTCCACGAGCAGCACCGACGCGTCGGGGGGGATGGCCGCGCACAGACCGGCGACGGCGGCGGCCTCGCCGCGCTCGACCGGCGTGAAGGCGGTGCCGCCGGACACGAAGGCGGGCGGTACCAGGACCAGCACGACCCCTGCCGTGGCCAGGACGCGCCGCACCCGCGGGCCGTACCCCCTCCTGCGGGCCTGGGCGAGCACCCAGCGCAGGCCCCACACGCCGAGCAGCACCATGCCGGGCACGACCACGGGGACCAGGCGGCGGGAGGCGAAGGGATGGTCGGGCGTGATGGCCGGCAACAACAACGTGGTGAACGTCGTCCACCCGATGATCGCCAACGCCACCCCCCACCCCAGCCCACCGCCCCCGGCCACCCGGCCCGCGCCTCCGGCGCGACCAGCCCCAACGGCCCCATGTACCCCGGCCTCTGCCCGAGACTTCTGATCACCCGCACCGGCCCCGATGATCGCGCCATCGGCCCCGTTGACCGGGACGGCAGCCCTCGTGATCGCCTCGGCCCCGTCGGCCCTGCTGGTCCCGGTGATCGCGTCATCGGCCTCGGCGGCTCCATGCGGCCCGACTCCGGGCGCCTGATCAGGCTCATGGGCCCCGGCGATGCCGGCGTTGGGGGTCGGCACAGGGGCCTCCATGGTCCCGGCCGACCTGCCGGCTCTGGAACTAACGGACGTGGTGAGGCGTCTGGCCAGGATGGCGGCGGCGAGGGTGGCGAGGAGGACCACCGGGAGGCCGACGTACCAGGTCACCCAGGTGAGGCTGTGCTCGTAGTAGAGGCGGGTGCCGTCGGGCGGCAGGCCGTTGCCGCGTTGGATCGCCTCGATGAAATCCCTGGTCCGGCGGTCATACTCGTTGTCGGGGACGCGTCGCACGGTCTGGAACCATGGGCGGGCCGCGAGGATCAGCATGGCCGCGACGATCAGCGCCGCCACGACGTCGGGCAGGCGGGACGGCAGGCGCAGCGCGGCAAGTCGCGGGGCGAGCGCCGTGCCCAGCGCGGCCACCACCAGCACGGCCGCGCAGATCAGCAGCAACGGGACCAGCGAACCTCGCAAATAGTCGAGGTAGGGCATCGACAGCCGCCACGCGGCGGTGAAACCGGCCCCGGCCCCCAGCACCAGGCCGCCCAGCAGCCAGACGCCGAGCCCGCCCGGCCCCTCACCTCCGCGGGCCCGCCCGGCGCGCCCGAGCGCGATCAGCAGCCCGGCGAAGGCGAGAACGGGCAGGATGTCGCGCAGTCCGTCGATGCGGACCAGCGTGGCCAGCCCGAACACCACCCCGGCCAGCCCCGCCACCACCCGCCGCCCGCCCTTGGCGACCCGGGAAGGAGTGGTGGCGTCGACGAACAGGATCAGGCCGCCGAAGATCATGATCAGGGAGGGGATCTCGCTGAACGTGGTGCGGGAGGTGTAGAGGATGGGCAGGCTGATCGCGAAGGCCAGGGCGGCGAGAGGGGCCCAGCGGCCACCGATCAGGCGGGCGGCGGCCCCCGCCACGGTGAGGGCGGCGAGTGACCCCAGGACGGCCGGGGTGAGCAGCAGGCCGGTCACGCCCCCGGCCCAGTGGCCGATCGCGTAGATCAGCGACGGCCCCGCCACGAACTGCGGGACGACCGCGCCCTCGAAGTCGTAGAACCCGACGCTGTCGAAGAGCAGCGCCGGGTCACGCCCGCCGAACGCCGCGTCCTGGTAGGGGATCGGCAGCGAACCGTGCTCGGCGACCCAGGCCGCGCTCAGCGCGTAGGTGGCCGGGTCGCGCCGCACGATGAGCTGCTCGGCGTGCAGCAGCGCGTTGAACACGCCCGACCCGATCGCGACGGCGAAGACCGCCACGACGTGCCAGGCGCGCCCCTCGATCGGGGCGGACACTCGCCGCCCTCCCGCCCAACAGGCGAGGACCGCCAGCGGCACGCCCGTGAGCAGGGCGAACACGGGCGTGAAGCGGCCCAAGAGCAGCAGCGGCAGAGCCGCCGTGAGCCAGCCGGCCAGCGCGAGGGCGGGCACGGCGGAGCCCACGGCGAGCACCCGGCCCGCTCGTGGCCACCGTGCGAGGTCGAAACCGGTACCTTTCAACACTGAGCGCGAGCCTAACGGGGGATCGCCGCCGAGTCGGCGCATCCGGCCTCGCCTGTGGACAACGGAGGTGGCGTGACCCGGCCACGGCTGTGGATGACCGCGAACCGATGGTTCGCCGGCGTGCTCGCCCTTGGCGTCCTGCTGCGCGTCCTCGCCATGCTGGGCTTCCAGCCCGCCCTGTGGTTCCCCGACACCTACACCTACGTCGTCACCGCCATGCGGCCCAGCCCCGACCTGGTACGCCCGGCCGGCTACTCCTTCTTCCTGCTCCTGCTCCGGCCGTTCCACTCCTTCGGGCTGGTCGTCTTCGTCCAGCACGCGCTCGGCGTGACCATCGGCGTCCTGGTGCACACGGTCGCGCGGCGGCTGCGGGCCCCCCGCTGGGCGGCCACTCTCGCCGCCGCGCCGGTGCTCCTGGACGCCTACCAGATCGAGCTTGAGCACCTGCTGGTCTCCGACACGCTGTTCGCGTTCCTGGTGCTGTCGGCGGTGTGCCTGGGGATCTCGCGGGCGCCCCGGCGGCGTACGGCGTGCGCGATCGGGCTCTTGGTCGCCGCCGCCACGCTGACCAGGTCCGTCGGGCTGCCGCTGATCATCGTGATCGGGGCGTGGCTGCTGCTCCGCCCGGCCGACCTGGAGGCCGGGGAGGCGGGCGAGGATCGGCGGCGCGGCGCGCGGGGGCGGGCCGTACGGGCCGGGGTGATGGCGGCGGCGGCCCTGATCCCGATCTTCGTCTATGGCGGCTGGTTCTACGCGAGCCACCAGCGGGCCGGGCTGGTCGGGGCGAACGGCGTGTTCCTCTACGCCCGCACGATGTCGTTCGCGGACTGCTCGGTGATGCGCCCGCCGCCGGACTTGGCGCAGCTCTGCGACCCGCTGCCGCCGTCCATGCGCCCGCCGTCGCAGGAGTACATCTGGTCCGTCGGCTCCCCGCTCGTGCGACGGCCCGGCATCACGTTCTCGGCCGAAAACGACTCGCTGGCCGGGCGGTTCGCGCTGCTGGCGATCAGGAGCCAGCCGCTTGCGTACGTCGGATCGGTGGTGTCGGAGCTGACCCGGACGTTCGCGTGGGACCGGCCGGTCTATCCGGACGCCGAGGTGTACGCGTACTACGAGTTCCCGGAACGGCCCCCACCGCCGCCCGGCCGCTATCCCGCGCGGGTCGGGGCCGAGGCCGCCAAGGTCTATGAGGAGGGCGAGATCGGCACGCGGATCGTCGAGCCGTTCGCCGGGATGCTGCGGGCCTACCAGGACGTCGTCCACCTGCCGGGGATCGGGCTGCTGGCGGTGCTGCTGATCCCGCCGGGCGCGGTCCTGGCCAGGCTCGTACGGCGGGCCCGGCGGCTCGGCACGGTCAGGGGCGCGATCTCCGGCTTCCCGCCGCGTTCGTGGAAACGCGCGGTATGGACCCTTCCATGGACGGTCGCGTGGGTGCTACTGGTCACCCCTGCGGCGGTGGCGGAGTTCGACTACCGGTACGTGCTGCCCGCCGTACCATTGGCCACGCTGGCGGCGGTGATCTGCGTACGCCGGGAAGACACGCAGGCAGATACCCTATCGCAGTAGGTATCCCCAAACATTCCACGAAATGTCCGAATCTGAGTATGCTGAGCAACCAGATCACCACGGCGAAGCCGGAAATGGTCATGGACCGATTCGCTCGATCATGACCTCCGGCACCGGATGATTGACCTACCCTTTTTCGCGACGAGCAGGTGAACCCGGGGTGCTCGCGGCTGCGAGCCTCGCACGACCAGGGAAGGGGACCTTGAGCGAGCGAGCGATCAGGCGGCCCGTCATGTGGCCGCCGAAGGCGCCGGCGAAGGAGGCCCCGTGACCGAGCATCGGGTCGATCCTCAGGAACCGGGTGGCCGCCGCGCCGCGCGCCGCGCCGCCCGTGGCACCCCCGCGGGCGAGCCGCCGGACGACCCGGCGGGCTACCAGCGCCGCCGCCACGCGGGCCAGGCGGACCCGCCGGACCCCGACCGCACCGCTCCCCGCCGCCGCAGAGACGAACGGCCGCTCGCCTTCGACCGCCGCGCGGGCCAGGACCACGGACACGGGCGCGGGGGCCACACCCCCGCGGGCCCCGGCCGCGCCGGATACCCCGAGCAGGGGCGCGCCGGTCGTTCTGGATTCACCGACCCTGGCACCGAGCATGACGCGTACGCCGAACGGGGCCGTACCGGGGCGCCCGGCCCGCGGCGCGGCAGGTCCGCCTACGCCGATCCCGGCCCCGAGCAGACGGGCTACGAGCAGACCGGTTACGCCGAGCAGGGCGGCAGGCGCTCCCGCCGGGCCGCGCTCGCCGACCAGGCAGAACACCCCGAACGCGGCCGTGGGCGCACCGGCCACCCGGAGCAGGGGCACGACAGGTCCGCGCGAGGCGAGCCGCCGAACGACGACGACGGGGGCACCGGCCGCCGGCGCAAGGACGGCGACGGCGGCGGGGGCAAGATGCGCCTGCTGGCCTGGGGCAGCATCGCCCTGACCGGCCTGATGGTGGCCGGCACGCTCACCGGCTACACGCTCTACCGGTCGCTGTCCAACGGCATCGAGACCGAGGACTTCAACTCCAAGCTCGGCGACAAGCGCCCGCCCAACAGCACGGGCGCGCTCAACGTCCTGCTCGTCGGTTCCGACACCCGCGAAGGCGACAACCTCAAGTACGGCAAGTACATGCTCAACGCGGGCAAGCGCACCGACACCATGATCCTCATGCACATCTCCCCCGACCGGGACAAGGCCACTCTGATCAGCTTCCCGCGCGACTCGGTGGTGCAGATCCCGTCCTGCCCTGGGGGCAACGGCTCGGCGACGCTCCCGCCCAGGGTCGAGATGATCAACGCCGCCTACAACGAGGGCGGCATCACCTGCACGATCAGGACCCTCGAATCGCTGACCGGCGTCCGCATCGACCACTTCGTCGAGATCGACTTCACCGGCTTCAAGAACATCGTCGACGCCCTCGGCGGCATCCGGGTGTGCCTGAAGCAGCCGGTCAACGACCGCAAGGCGAAGCTGGAGCTGAAGGCCGGCTGGCACAACCTGAAGGGCGAGGCGGCCCTCGGCTACGTACGGCTGCGCGGCTACGGCGACGGCAGCGACATTCAGCGGATCAAGCGCCAGCAGGTCTTCCTGTCCCAGGTGGTCAAGAAGGCCACCAGCAGCGACCTGATCACCGACCCCGGCCAGTTGTGGGCCTTCATCAAGGCCGCGACGAAGTCCGTCAAGATGAACCCCGAACTGGCCAACAACCCGGACACGCTGGTCCAGATCGCGCAGAGCGCCCGGAAGCTCACGTCGAACGGCGTGCAGTTCATCACCGTGCCCTGGGGGCCGCACCCCGACGACGACAACCGCGTCATCTGGAAGCAGCCCGCCGCCGACAAACTGTTCGCCGCCATCAAGAGCGACATCGAGGTCAAGCCGGCGCCCAAGCCCACCCCCACGCCCGGCGAGAAGAGCACCGCTCCCGCCAAGCCGGTGATCAAGCCGGCGCAGATCAAGGTCCAGGTGCTGAACGGCACCACGGTGCCGGGCAGGGCCAAGGAGGTCGCCGACGCGCTGACCGCCCAGGGCTTCAAGGTCGTCGAGGTCGGCAACGCCAGGGCGGGTGGCGTGGACGTGCCCAAGACCCAGGTCCTGTACGGCAGGAAGGCCGCGAACGGCGCCGACTACGCCTCGCCGATCGCCGCCAAGCTGCTCTCCAAGGTCTCGCCGCAGGCCGGGAAGATCAAGCCGGTACAGGTGGAGCCGTACACCGCCACGGCCGCGACCCCCGGACCCGGTTCCACGGCGACCGCCTCCCCGGCCACGGGCGCGGGCGCCGGTGAGGGCGGGGCGCCGGTCGTCCAGCTCATCGTGGGCGCCGACTGGGAGGGCGTGAAGGCCCCCATCAAGATTCCGGATGACCTGAAGGGCAGCGTCGTCAACGCCAAGACCGACCCGTGCCAGTGAACCCAGCGGGTCGGCGGACCGCGTGATCGGGCGGATTCGTAACGATTCCCTGGGTTCCCGCAGGGGATTCGGCGGCAACCGCTACATATGATCAAGGAGCCCGTTAGGGTGGTCGGGTCGGTGAGGCGAGCACCGATGTCCTCGCCCAGCGCCTTGACGGCGTGCCCGACTGCTCACTGACTCCGACAGATAGCAGAGCTTTTCCCTGTGAGTGACACCCGATCCACCTTCCAGGTCCCGGGCTTGCGGAGCCACGACGCGGAGGGCGCCCGCTCCGGCGGTTCCCCTGATCAAAACGATCGTCATGTGCCACGCCACGAGGAGTCCGGCTCGGACGGAGGACCCGGGCACGATCACGAGCCGCCTTATCGGGCCCCCGAAACCGGTGCCGCCCACGGTGCGGAGACCGTACGGGAGGCCGCGGGCACACCGGCGCCGCGCCGCCCGCTGGACGGCGAACCCGCCCGCCGCAGCCCCTATCCGCCCGCCGCCGGGCCCAGCGACTGGTTCACGCCGCCCGGCGCGCCCGCGGCGGCCCCACAGCCCGCCCCGGGCCCGCCGGAGGCCCGTCAGGACGCGCCGAGCCTCAACGGCCATCACCGCCAGAACCTGACGAGCCGCCCGGACGGCTTCTCACAAGACCCGCGTCACCGGGAGGAGCCCCCCGGGCTCCGGCTCGACGACACGGCCCCGCACGGCTTCCCGCCGATCCCGGCCGCCGACGCGCACCCGCACGACTCCCCCGCGATCCCGGCGACCGGCGTCCGCCCGCACGGTTCCCCCGCCATCCCGGCCGCCGACGTCCGCCCGCACGACTTCCCCGCGATCGACCCGGCCCGCGAGCATGGCTTCCTCTCCCCCACCAGGGAGGCGGCCACCCCGCCCCACGCTGCGGTCCAGCGGCCCGACGCCCCGCGACCAGGCGACGTACCCGGCAAAGCGGCCCCTCCGGCCTCCGGAAAGCGGGCGAGCGCCCCGAAGCCCGCCCCGAAGCCCGCCGCACGCCCCGGCAAGCAGCGTGAGCCGTACCTGGACAACGTCAAGTTCCTGCTGATCACGCTGGTGGTGATGGGTCACGCACTGGTGCCCACACTGGACGCCGGGTCGGCGCGCTCGGCGTACCTGTTCATCTACACCTTCCACATGCCGCTGTTCGTGCTGATCAGCGGCTACCTCAGCCGGAACTTCTGGAACTCCAACGCCAAGACCAACAAGCTGGTCGACACCTTCCTGATCCCGTACCTGATCGTGGAGGTCGGCTACGCCGCGCTGCGTTCCGCGTTCGGCGCCAAGTGGAGCCTGACGATCATCGATCCGGCCTGGCTGAACTGGTACCTGCTGGCCCTGCTCCTGTGGCGGCTGTCCACCCCCGTGTGGCGGCGGATGAAACAGCCGCTGCTGGTCGCCGTGGCCATCTACCTGTTGTCCGGCTTCTCGGAGATATCCGGCGACTTCAGCTTCGACCGCTTCTTCGGCCTGCTCCCCTTCTTCGTGCTCGGCCTGATGGTCAAGCCCGAGCACTTCGAGCTGCTGAACCGGCCGTGGGTCAAGATCATCGCAGCGGTCACGCTCGCCTCCGCCGCCGCGGTGGCGATCATCATCGCCCCGCGCGTCAAGCTGGCCCCGATCTACTTCAAGGACAGCTACAGCGACCTCAACCTCTCCTGGTGGATGGGCCTCGGCCTGCGTGCGGCCCTGCTGGTGGCGGCGCTGGCGATGTCGTTCGCCGTGCTGGCGCTGGTGCCGCGCCGCCAGACGTGGTTCACCGATCTCGGCACCCGCACGCTGTACGCGTACCTGCTGCACGGCGTCCCGGTCATGATCGCCAAGGAGATGGGCTGGCTGAGCCTGCCCTGGCTGTACGGCCCGCTGGGGGCGATCGCGATCATGGCGTGCTGTTTCACGCTGGCGATCGTGTTGTGCCTGCCCGGGACGCGCACCCTGTTCAAGTGGATCATCGAACCCCGCCTGACCTGGCTGTATCGCCGCCCCAGCAAGCCGGCCACCGGCTCCAGGGGACAGAAGGTACAACGCGGAAAGTCCTGAAGTTAAACGGTCGTTTCACCGGCATTTACGCAACACATCCGAGCATGACGGGCTGGCGGCGCAGCATCGAAGCATGCGCGTATGCGTCGCGACCGTCGTCCACCACCCCGAGGACGCACGGATTCTGCACCGGCAGATCCGTGCGCTTCTCGATGCGGGGCACGAGGTGACCTATATCGCGCCTTTCACCCACTGCAACGTCACACCGAGGCCCGAAGTACGCGCGGTCGACGTGCCGAGGGCCGTGGGGCGCAGAAGATACCGGGCGATCAGGGCGGCAAGGCGGGCGCTGCGGCGGGCCGCCAAAGACTCCGACGTGATCGTCGTACACGACATCGAGCTGCTGTTCGCGCTGCCCAGGGGGCGGCGCCGCCCGCCGTGCGTCTGGGACGTGCACGAGGACACGGCGGGGGCGCTGGTGGCCAAGCAGTACCTGCCCGAGGTGCTGTGCCGGGTGCTGCCGCCGCTGATCCGGCGGATCGAGGCGAACGCCGAGCGCCGGATGCGCCTGATCCTCGCCGAGGACTCCTACCAGGCCAGGTTCGACCGCCTGCACCCGGTGGTCAGGAACACCACGTTCGTGCCGGAGACCGCCCCGCCGCCGCCCGGCGACGACCGGGTCGTCTACGTCGGCCACCTGTCGGCGGCCAGGGGCGCGCTGGAACTGGTCGAGCTGGCCCGCAGGCTGGCCGAGCACGGTGTCCGGATGGACCTGGTGGGCGCGGCCGACCCGGGCGTGCGCCCGGTGCTGCGCGACGCGCAGCACGAGGGCCTGCTGGACTGGTTCGGCTATGTCCCGAACCGGCACGCGCTGCGGATGGCCGAGGGGGCGCTCGCGGGGCTGTCGCTGCTGCACGACGTGCCCAACTACCGGCAGTCGCTGCCGACGAAGGTGGTCGAGTACATGGCGCGCGGCATCCCGGTGATCACGACGCCGCTGCCGCTGTCGGCCTCGCTGGTGGGCCGGATCGACTGCGGCGTGATCGTACCGTTCGGCGACGTGGACGCCATGGTGCACGCCGTACTCCGGCTGCGCGAGGACCCCGAACGGCGGGCGGCCATGGGCGCGCGCGGGTACGCCGAGGCGCTGCACCACCACAACTGGCCCGAGCACGCCGCCGAGTTCGTCGCGCTGCTGGAGGAGTGGGCGTTGGCCGCCAAGATCGCCTCCGCTCCGCCGCCCGGCAAGGCCGTCACGGTCTAGGCGGTGCGTGACGCGGGCATCGGCTGTTGGTCTACTGGAACCATGGCACACCACTTGATCCAGGGACGACTGGTCACCATGCCGGTGCGCGTCCGGGAGGCGACGGCCTGCGTGGCGACCTACCTGGTCCGCGCCGACGCCGCCCGCGCGGTGATCGCCTACTCGGGGCTGGACATCACCGAGGTGGTCCCCGGCAGGGCCGCCTGCACGCTGACGTTCGTCCAGTACACCGATTCCGACCTGGGGTCCTACGGCGAGTTCGGGGTGTCCTTCCTGGTGCGCCCGCCGGGGGCGGCCCGTGTCCGGGGCGGCGGGGCGCTGGCCGGCCTGTCCGACGTACGGCGGGTGGGCACCGGCGCGTTCGTCCACTGGCTCCCGGTGGACCAGGCGTTCACCATGGAGGCCGGGCGCGGCATCTGGGGGTTCCCCAAGGAACTTGCGGACATCGACCTGCGGCTCGACTCGCCGTACAAGCGCTGCGTGCTGCGCAGAGACGGCCGCCTGGTGCTCGACCTGCTGGTCAAACCGGGCATGCCGGTGCCGGTCAGGCGGACCGCCGCGCCCTTCGACGCCTACACCGACCTCGGCGGCGTCATTCGCCGTACCCCGTGGTCGATGTCGCCGCGCGGGGTGCGGGCCCGGCCGGGGGGCGCGCTGATCCGGCTGGGCAACCATCCGATCGCCAAGGAGCTGAGCGAGCTGGGGCTGCCCAAGCACGCGCTGATGACCGCGACCGTCGCCAGGATGTCGATGACGATCGGCGAGGCCGTGCGGGCGTGAGGGGCGCTACACGATGGGCGGGCGGCCGAGGCGGAGCATCCGCCAGGCCGTACGCCAGGCCATCGGACGGCGCTCCCCGGCCGGCTCGCGCAGCCCCTCGGAGAAGCCCTTGAACCACGCCCGCAGCGCCATCCCCGACCGCTCGCGGACCAGCGTGAGCACGACCCAGTCGAGCAGGTAGAGGGCGGCCAGCGGCCAGGGCAGGTTACGCCGGGCCAGCCAGACCCGGTTACGGGCGTTGAGCCGGTAGAAGTCGGCGTGCCGGGTGGGCGGCACCTGCGGGTGGTACATGACCGTCTCGGCGTCGTACTCGATGCGGTAGCCCTCGCCGAGCAGCCGCCAGGCCAGGTCGGTCTCCTCGTGCGCGTAGAAGAACCGCTCCGGCAGGCCGCCGACCTGGAGGAACGCCGAGCGCCTGATGGCGCACGCGCCGCCCAGGAAGGTGGTCACCGGGGAGGACCGCTCGGGGTCGCCCGCGCGCAGCCGGGGCACGTGGCGGCGCTGGCCGTTGCCGCCCTCCGGGTCCATCACCCTGAAGGAGATCACCGCGAGGTCGGGCTCGGTGGCGAAGCGCTCGCGCACGTGCGCGGCGACCTTCTGGTTGGCGTACCAGCCGTCGTCGTCGAGGAAGAGCACCACGTCGCCGGAGCTCTCCTCGACCCCGCGGTTGCGCCCCGCGGGGATGCCGGTGTTGCGCGGCAGCCGGACGTTCTTGATCGAGGAACCGGGGGGCGGCTCGGCGCGCAGCTCGGGCACGTCCGCCCCGTTGCCGACGATCACCACCTCGACGTCGCCGTCGGCCTGGCCGAGCGCGGACTCCACCGCCCGGTCAAGCTCGGCGATCCGGTTGCCCATGGTGAGGATGACGCACGAAATCTTCAATGCGTCATCGCCTTGACGCGTTGATCGGCCGTGCGCTGCATACTTCCATGATCACCGAGTCTGCCGTGTCGGGCAATTCCGTCCGAACGCTCCATTCCAGATTTACTGCGAAATAAGCGTATCGGAACCGCTAGCAAACCCCCACCGAACAGTGAGTGTCTTCCACATACGACGTACCGCGCCGCCGGTCGGTTCCCCGTCGGCGCGATCACGCTAACGATCATGCCAGCCGCCGCGAGGCCAGGATGCTGACCAGGTGCAGCACGAGCTGGAGCACCGCCACCACCGCGCAGGCCACGACCAGCACCCGGGTGGCCGCGCCGCCGCCGGCCAGCGCGTCCCAGGCCGCGGCGATCACCACCAGGATGGACAGCTCGACCGCCTGCACGATGCGGTGGAAGCGCAGCGCCGCCGCGACCTTGCGGGCCATGCCGAGCCGCCGCGAGGCGAAGTGCTCGGCCGACGCCTCGGTCGCGGCCACCAGCCCGGACCTGGCCCGGGCCACGTCCACCAGGTCGGTCTCCGCCTTGATCAGGATGGCGCCCAGCGCCGCGGCGAACCCCAGCACGGTGTACCAGTCGGGGACCGTCACGGACGCGCGAAAGCCCAGCCCGATCAGCAGCGCGGCCTCGGCGAAGTAGTGGCCCACCCGGTCGAGGTAGACGCCGGTGATCGAGGTGCGGCCGGTCCAGCGGGCCAGCTCGCCGTCCGAGCAGTCCAGCAGCAGGTAGACCTGGACCAGCACGGCCGCGCCCACCGCCGCCCAAAGGCCGGGCAGCGCGAGCACGACCCCGGCCAGCAGCCCGCACAGGATCATCAGGCCGGTCGCCTGGTTGGGCGTGATCGGCGTCTTGGCCAGCGCCCAGGTGACGTAGACCGACAGCTTGCGCATGTAGAGCAGGCCGGCCCAGTGTTCGCCGCTGCGGCGGTCCATCGTGCCGGCCGGCTGCGCGACCGCGCGGATCTCAGCGACCGACGGCCCGGACATACGCTCCCACCCGCTCCCGCACCTCGGTGTCCGACAGGCGAAGGTGCTCCAAGATCGTGTACCGGCCCGGACGCGTCGCCGGGGCGAGCACCACCGCCTCGGTGAACTGCTCTTCGGTGAGCCCGACGTCGCCCGGTGTCACGGGCAGCTCGTGCCTGCGCAGGCAGCCGACCACCTGGGCCAGCCGCTGCGTGTCGTCGCGCAGGAAGAAGCAGAAGGCGGCGCCGATACCGGCCAACTCGCCGTGATTGGAGGTCCCGGGGTAGAGCTGATCCACGGCATGAAGGATCTCATGGTCGCCGCCGCTGGCGGGACGAGATGACCCTGCGATGACCATCGACATGCCGGAGAGGATCAACGATTCGGCCAGAACAGTCAAAAAGGCGTCGGATTCGATCGAGTCGGTCCTGCCGATCACGGCCTCGGCCGCGGTACGGGACACCGAGCAGGCCAGCCCGTCGATCGGCTCGCCCCGCTCGGCCGCGGCGAGCTGCCAGTCCTCGATCGCGGACAGGTTGCTCACCACGTCGCCGATCC
Organism: Spongiactinospora sp. 9N601; assembly: GCF_044326295.1. Taxonomy (NCBI): domain Bacteria; kingdom Bacillati; phylum Actinomycetota; class Actinomycetes; order Streptosporangiales; family Streptosporangiaceae; genus Spongiactinospora; species Spongiactinospora sp. 9N601. The sequence continues at coordinate 639,142 of NZ_JBIRBB010000002.1, read as the reverse complement.
CGGCGCGGACCAGCGAGGGCGGGGCGTCGTGGACGAAGTCGAGATCGACCATGATCGCCAGTGGCATCGGGACGCCGAAGGAGCCCTTGCCGCCCTCGTGCGTCAGGGACGCCGTGGGCGAGCAGATGCCGTCGTGGGACAGGTTGGTGGCCACCGCGACCATCGGGATGCCGGCCAGCGACGCGGCGTACTTCGTCGCGTCGATGGTCCGGCCGCCGCCGATGCCCACGACCGCCTCGAAGGCGCCCTTGCGCAGGTCGGCCCCGAGCGAGACGGCGGCGTCGACCGAGCCGTCCGGCACCCGGAACAGCTCCGCCTCGCCCAGCGTGGACGCGATCATCGTGGCGATCTTGTCGCCCTGCCCGGCCCCGACCGCCACGGCCACCCGCCCGGAGGTCGCCACCCGGCTGTCGGTGAGCAGCGAACCCAGCTCGGCGATGGCCCCCCTGCGGACCTGCATGGTCAGCGGCGCGGGGAGCATCCTGGCTAGTATCGGCATGCGATCTCCCGGGCCTTGGCCAGGTCGTCGTGGTTGTCGACCTCGACCCAATCGACCTTGCCGATCGGTGCCACCGCGATCCGCTCGCCGCGCGCGACCATCTCGGCGTAGCCGTCTTCGTAGTAGAGCTGCGGGTCGCGCTCGAAGGTGGCGCGCAGCGCGTCGGCCAGCCGGTCGGCGGCCCCGGGGCGGATGAGCGTGGCCCCGATGTACTCACCGTACGCGGCGGCCGGGTCCATCAGCTTGGTGATCTCCCGCAGGTCGCCCTCGGGCGACAGCGTGACCTTCATCTCCTCCTCGGCGAGCGTCTTGACGTCGTCCACCGCGAGCAGAAGGTCGGTCGTGGCGGGCGCGCCGAGCAGGGTCTCCTCGACCGAGACCGGGTGGACGGTGTCACCGTTGACCAGCAGCGCCCCCTGGGCGAAGTGCTCTCGGGCGCACCACAGCGAGTAGGCGTTGTTCCACTCCTCGGCCTTGTCGTTGTGGACCAGCGTCAGCCGTACGCCGTGGCGGCGCTCCAAGTCGGCCTTGCGCTCGTGTACGGCCTGTGCGGCGTACCCGACCACCACCACGACCTCGCGCAGATCGACCGCGGCGAGGTTGCGCAACGCGATGTCCAAGATCGTGGTGTCTCCGTCGACCGGCACGAGGGCCTTGGGCAACGTGTCGGTGTACGGCCGCAGACGACGTCCGGCCCCGGCGGCCAGCACCATTCCCAGCAACGTGCAACTCCTCATCCGCGCGTCACATTCGTAGGCCCAAAGGTTAGTTGCCTTCCGGCCCTGATCGTGTAATCCCCCGTTAGCCGGGCCCTCGAATCGTGTTAACGCGCCGATGCCGGCTCTGCCGCGTCAGTCCTGTGCGCCGAGGTCGGCGGCCTCCAGCCCGGAGCGCGGGGCGGCGAGCCAGCAGGTCACGCTCTCCCACAGGAAGAGGCACCACAGGTAGAGCCCGAGCAGCACGAACAGGAGCGTCACCCGGCCGGCGAGCCCGCCGAGCGCGACCAAGAGCATCCGCCCGTCCCAGCCGAGCCCTGCCGTGGCGAGCCAGGACGGCGGATAGACGCGCTGACGCACGCGGTAGACGACATCGTAGTGGTGAAAGGCCATCGCTCCGATCAAGGCGAAGATCAGCGCGGGCGGCACGTCCCTGGCGAACCCCACCGAGGCGACGAAGACGTACTCGGTCAGCCGCAGGGTGGGCGGCACCAGCCAGTCCAGGCGGCCGTCGTGCAGGTGCGAACTGCCCGGCCCGGCCAGCAGCAGCGCGACCGCGGGGGCGAACACCGCCAGGCCGTCGGAACCGGCCACGCCGACCACCAGCAGCACCGCCGTCACGAACGCGCCGGCCAGCGCGGGCGGCAGCGGCGGCAACTGCCCGGCCACCAGCAGGCCCATCCCGCGCGACAGCGAGCCGTCGTCGCGGTAGGCGACCAGCGTGCTCGGCGGCACGGGGGTCATGTTCACGGAGATCACCGGCCCGTCCTTTCCCGCCCCGTCACGAAACCGACCTGGCGACGCGCCCGGTCACGGTGTAGAGCATGGCGAGGCCGCCCCAGCCCAGCAGGGCCAGGAAGGTCACCCGGGCGTCGAACAGGCCCGCGGTGACCGCGATCAGCGCCATCCGCTCCCCGATCGGCAGCACCACGATCTTGCGCAGCCAGCGGACGGCCCCCTGGTCGAAGCGCCGGGACAGGCGCACCAGCGGGCTGCGCCGGTCGGATGGCGGCGGGGGCTGCGGCGGCACGTCGCCGGGGTCGGCCAGCGAGCGCGGCCGTTCCGGCTGGGCACGGCCCGCCTCGGCCGCCGACGCCTTGAACGAGAAGTCGATCGTGTGGCGCAGGGTCTGCAGGGCCATGGCCGAGACCGCCAGCGCCCAGATCCCGCCGGGCAGCCCCACCGCCCCGGTGTAACCGGCGGCCAGTCCCACGTACACGAGGTACTCCTTGGCCCGGTCGGAGATCGCGTCCAGCCACGCCCCGAGCGGCGAGAACGCGCGGGTGAAACGGGCGAGCTGGCCGTCCACGCAGTCGAGCACGAAGGACAGCAGCACCAGCCCCGCGCCCGCCAGCATCGCGGGCCGCTCCCCCGCCGAGAACCACACCGCGGCCAGCGCGGCCAGCCCGAGCGACATGCCGGTCACCGCGTTCGGGGTGAGCGACAGCCGGGCGCACAGCCGCACCGGCCAGGCCGACCACGAGCTGACGAGGTGGGTGGCGACGAACCCGTCGTCGGACTTGATCGCCGCGTCCAGCCGGGCCGCGGTCTCATCGACCTCCGCCAGGCGGCGCACCGCGTCGGCCGCCTGCCCGGGGCCGGTCACCCGGTCGCAGCGCAGCGGCCCGAGCATGGCCGCGCGTACCGGGACGCCCGCCCGGACCAGGCCGACCAGGATCAGGTCGCCGACCTCGGCGCCGCTGACCGTGCCCAGCCGGCCGCCCTGTACGTGCTCGGCCAGCTCCTCGGCCACTCCCGCCAGGCCGCCGAGATCGGCCTCGCCGACCTGTAACACGCCGCGGAAGGTGCCGTTGGGCTCGACGACCCGGTGGTAGGAACTGCCCGCCGCGGCCACCCGGCCGCGCTCGACGCGCACCGGCGGGCGCAGCGGGCCGCCGTCCCCGCCGTCGGCGGCCACCAGCGCGGCGGTGTCGCGGGCGGGGTGTTCGAGCAACATGGCCAGCGCCTCCCGGTGGGCCACCAGGTCGCCGGGCAGCACGGCGACGGGCCCCGAGGACGCCCTGGCGACCTTCGCCACGCTCCTGAGATCGTCCACCAGCCCCCGGGTGCCGTCGGCGGCCCCAGGACCCACGGCGACGGCCGTGCGCGCCACCACGTGGACGTCACGGACGGGCAGGGTGTCGAGCTGCCCGGCGAGCCGGTCGAGGACCGTGCCGTCGGCCAGGGCGGATCTGGCCGCGGGGGTGGTGGCGAGCACCACGGCCGCGGCGCGCGAGGGCCGGTGGCCGCCCGACGTCTCGGCGGGCGGCGACGGCGCGGACGGTGGGATCACTGCGAGATCACTGCCAAACGGCTACTCCTTCGCTCCCTCACGCCGACGGCCGCCGCACGAACGGGAAGTGCGCACCCAGCGTAGCGGGATGTTGACCGGAGTTCACGACCGTGGCGGGCCATTCATTCCTGATCAGACGGTGGTGTGTCCATGCCGATACGCTCGGGTGAGCCGCACACCCCTCGACGTGGAGGAAGCATCCGTGACCGCTAGTGACGACCGGCGTCGCCGTACCGTGGCCGCGATCCTGGCGGGCGGTGTCGGAGCGCGGGCCGGGCTCAAGACCCCCAAGCAGTTCGCGCGGGTGGCGGGGCGGAGCATCCTGGCCCACACGCTGGCGGTCTTCGAGGGCGCGCCGGAGATCGACGAGATCGTGGTGCTGATGACGCCCGGCTACGTGCGCGAGGCCGAGGAGATCGTCGCCCTGGAGGGGTTTCGCAAGGTGCGGGCGGTGGTCGAGGGCGGTGCCAGCCGTACCGAGACGACCTGGCGGGCCCTTGAGCACATCGGCGACGGCGACGCTGACGTGCTTTTGCACGACGCGGTGCGGTTCCTGCTGGAGCCGGCGATCATCACCCGGTGCGTGGCCGCGCTGGCCCGCCACCGGGCGGTGGGGGTGGCCGTGCCCAGCTCGGACACGCTGTGGCGGGTGGACCCGGCCGGCGACGGCGAGGTGATCCGCGACATCCCCGACCGGGCGCTGTTCCGGCGGGCGCAGACGCCGCAGGGCTTCCGGCTGGAGATGATCCGCGAGGCGTACCTCAGGGCGCTGGCCGACCCGGGCTTCGCCTCCCGGCCCGCCACCGACGACTGCGGGGTGGTGCTGCGCTACCTCCCCGAGGTACCGATCCACATCGTGCCCGGCAGTGAGCGCAACATCAAGGTCACCCATCCGACCGATCTTGCCATCGCCGAGACGCTTTTCCACCTCGCCACCACGGCGATTCCGCAAAGCGCCGCGGATCTGGCCGGGCGGGCGGTGACGGTCCTCGGCGACGGGCCGGTCGCGGGCGCGCTCGCCGCCCTGGCCGCGCGGCGCGGGGCCAAGGTCGCGACGGCCCTGGACGGCCCGGCCGACCGCGTGGTGATCGTGACGCCCGGAGCGCCGGGCGCGCTGGGCGAGGCCGCCGAAGGCGATGTGACGCGGGCCGTAGAGCAGGGGGTCCTCGGGCCGGTACGGGCCGCGCGGGCGGCTCTGCCGTACCTCCGGGAGTCGCGCGGGCACCTGCTGTTCTGCGCGGGCGGGGGCGGGGGCGGCCTGGCGGCCGTGACGGAGTCCGCGCCGGCCGGGCTGGCCCGCGCGCTGGCGGGCGAGGAGGCCGCGTACGGCGTGCGGGTCAACTGCGTCATCGCTCGCACCGACGACCCCGGCAGGGTCGCCGAAGCCTGCCTCGCCGTGCTCGCCTCCGGCACGACCGGTCAGGTCACCGAGGCCCGCTGAATCAGCGTGGCTTGCTGAGCCGCGGCGGGCTGGTGATGAAGCCCCATCCCCAGGCGAGGTGCATGGTCGCGTACACCAGCGGCAGGCGGGCCAGCGCGCCCGCGGGCAGGCCGCCCCCGGTCAGCAGCGCGCCGCCCACGATGGCGGCGAGGTAGCAGGCCGGGACGAGCAACGCGGGCCAGAAGAACGGCGCGGCCACCAGCCCCGCCAGGATGGCCAGCACGGCCGCGGGCGGGGCGAGGTAGCGCAGGTTGATCGTGCCCTGGTGGGTGCGGGCCACGACCCTGCGCCAGCGCCCGTAGTGGAAGTACTGGCGGGCGAGGGCCCGCACGTTGGGCCGCGGCCGGTAGGACACCTGCATCCGGGGCTGGAACCACACCAGGCCGCCCGACTCGCGGATGCGGTGGTTCATCTCCCAGTCCTGGGCGCGCTGGAAGTGCTCGTCGTAGCCGCCCACGCGGTCCAGCGCCTCCCTGCGGAACACGCCGAGATAGACCGTGTCGGCCGGGCCGGGCTCGCCGCCGGTGTGGAAGCGCGCCCCGCCCACCCCCAGCTTGGAGGTCATCGCCCGGGCCACCGCGTGCTCGAACGGCGTCTCGCCCTCGGCCGCCATGACGCCGCCGACGTTGTCGGCCCCGGTCGCCTCCAGCGTCTCGACCGCGACCTTGAGGTAGTCGGGCGGGAGCATGGCGTGGCCGTCGACCCGCGCGATGATCCCGTTGCGGGAGGCGGCGATGGCGGCGTTGAGCGCGTTGGGGGTGCGGCCGGTGGGGTTGGCCACGACGACCACCCGGGGGTCGGCCGCGGCGAGCGCGTCGGCGACCTGCTGGGTGCGGTCGTGCGAGGGACCTATGGCCAGGACGACCTCGATCGGCCCGTCGTACGCCTGGGCGAGCACCTGCCGTACGGCCTCGCCAAGGTGGCGCTCTTCGTTCAGCACCGGCATGACGACGGAGACGGGAGGCCAGACCCGGGTCTTGGCGGGCTGCTGCGGAATCGCGTGGGCGCCGGTCGATGACGCGCTCGGCGCGGGCGAGTCTGGGAACTGCTTCATGGCGGTGGTCACGCTACTGTACGAGCGGGTGGGGTCGGCAACCTCTTCGACGACCTCATCGACCAGTCGAGTTCGGGAGGGGGTGGCGGATGCGCGACCCGGATGGTCCCGACGTGGGCGAAGACTCGGTGGTGCGCGTCGGCGGCGACGCCTACGGCGGCGTACGCCTCCCACCTTCGCGCACGCGGGGCCGCACCGCGCGCGGGGCCCGGGCGCGGCGGCGCAAGCTGCTGCTCAGCGGCGCCCTGTCGATGGTCGTGCTGGCCGGGTCGTGCGCGTCCTGGGCGCTGCCCAACTACGCGGCGGGCCGGATCGGCAAGGTCGACGCGGGCGTGGCGGGCTCGGCGGCGCGCGGCGCCCTGAACATCCTGGTCGTCGGCGTGGACAAGCGCGACAACCTCACCCGGCGGCAACAGAACCTGCTCAAGCTGGGCCGGGAGTCCGGGCAGCGCACCGACACGATGATGCTGATCCATCTGTCGGAGGACCACAGCAAGATCACCGTGGTCAGCCTGCCCCGGGACACCTGGGTGACGATCCCCGGCAAGGGCACGCACAAGATCAACTCCGCCTACCAGTTCGGCGGGGCCAAGCTCGCCGTGAAGACCGTCCAGAACGTCACCGGCCTGACCATCAACCACTATGTCGAGGTCAACGTGCTCGGGTTCATCGACGTGGTGGACGCGCTCGGCGGCGTGTCGGTCTGCACCCCCGTGCCCATCAACGACCCCAACACCGCGCTCAGCCTCCGGCCCGGCACCTACGAGCTGGACGGCATCAAGGCCCTCGCCTACGCCCGCACGCGCGCCACCGCCCGCTCCGACCTCGACCGGATCGACCGCCAGCAGCAGGTCATCTCCGCGCTGCTGAACCAGGCGCTGAGCCGGGGCACGCTGACCGACCCCACGAAGCTCTCCGCGCTGATCGAATCCGCGCTCAGCGCGCTCACCGTGGACGACGCCCTGTCCGACGACCTGCTCGGGCTCGCCACCCAGCTCAAGGACGTCTCCACCGACGACGTGACCTTCGCCCAGGTGCCGCTGGCCGACCCCGACTACAAGACCCCGAGCGGCGAGAGCGCGGTGCTGTGGGACAAACAGCGCTCCCGCGACCTGTTCCGGCGGATCGCCGCCGACGAACAGCTCACCAAGCCGTCGCCGAAGCCGAGCGTCAAGGCCTCCGTGGGGGCCACCTCCTCGGCCAAGGCCACGCCGGGCCCGCAGGCCGTCACGATCCCGCCCGAGCGCATCGCGATCCGCGTCCTCAACGGCACCGGCGTCACGGGCCGGGGCGCGACGGTCCGGGCCGACCTGCTCAAGGCGGGCTTCCGGGTGCCCGACCAGGCGGGCAACGCCGCGCGCACCGACTTCCAGAAGACCGTGATCCGGTACGGCCCGGGGCGCGCCGACTCCGCGCGCACGGTGGCCGCCGCGCTCAAGGGCGCCGAACTCCGCCGCGCCGACGAGCTGGGGGCCAGGATCGAGGTGGTCGTCGGACGCCAGTACCCGGGGGCCAAGAAGGTCACCGTGGACGAGCAGCCGCCGGTGGCTCCCACTCCCAGCACGGGCCCCACGGCCGCCCCCACGGCGTCGCCCGCCGCCAAGACCGCGACCCAGAACATCTGCAAGAAGTGACCCGCCGGCGGGCCTGGGGTCCACGGTCGGAAAAGCCGGTGACGCGGCGCGCGGCCACATGCGAAAGTGGCGCTGCACGAGTGTCCCCGCGTACGCCCCCACGGGAGCCCGCCGCCGCCATGCCCGCCGTTCCGCCGAGTGAGTCGTACGGACGGACGTTCAGTGTGTGGGTGACCTCCGGTGCGGAGCATCTGGGCACCGCGCCTGGCCGCGGCCGGCCCCGCTCGCCGTACGGCCCGCCCCGGTGGCCGCCTCCGTACTGAGCCGGCCGCCCGTCAACCCGCGGCGCGGCGCAGGATCTCCTGTTCGACCAGCGGATCGGCCGGATGGTGGCTCAGGCACTGCGGCGCGCGGATCAGCGCCTCCGGGATGCCGTCGCTCGCGGCGTAGAACTGACCGGCCTCCAGCCGCCCCACCCGGTCGGCCTTGCCGCCGCGGGCCTGCGCCAGTTCCTTGACCACGGTGATCTGCGTGGGGCTGTTCATCCTGCCGATGAACTGCGTTGTCGCGTTCCCGGCGATCTGGTTGTGCAGCCCGCGCGGGGCCTGGGTGGCGAAGACCAGGCCCAGGCCGTACTTGCGGGCCTGCGACGCCAGCGTCAGGGTGCTGGCCAGCGCCTCGGTCTTGGGCGTCGCGGGGACGAGGGCCTGTGCCTCGTCCACGACGTACAGGCCGCCCAGCGGACGGCCGCGGGCCGGGTTGCGCTTGATCCAGGAGAACAGGGCCATCTGGAGGCGGCTGACGAATCCCGGCCTGGCGTCGTCGTTCAGGCCGATGAGGCTGATGACCGAGACGCGGGCCCTCTTCCCCTCGGACGGCGTGAGCAGCCGCGCGGGGTCGGCCGCCTCGCCGGCGCCCGCGAAGAGCGGATCGGTGATCGTCGCGGCGGTGAGAAGCTGGCCCAGCTCGGCGGCGATCAGGTCGGCCCCGTGGATCTGGCTGGCCTCGAACGGCAGCTCCGACAGCATGCCGCGGAACGCGGCGAAGTCGCCGCCACCCGAACGCGCGAAGTGCTCCAGCGCCTGACGCAGTACGGCCTCGCCCTTGCGCGCCCTGGCGCTCGTGCCGCTGACGCCCGCCTTGGGGGCGAGCGTTTCGACGGCGACCGCGAGGGCGGAGTCGAGTTCGTCACGGTCGTCGAGGACGGCGGAGAAGTCGGGCAGCGGCTGGAAGCTCAGCGGACGTCCCCGGGAACGTCCCGGGGTCCAGACGACGACCTCGGTCCCGGCGAAGTACCGGGCCGCCCGCTCCTCGTCGCCGGGGCCCCATCCAGGGGGCGGGGCGGGCCAGGGGTCGCCGAGGCGGGCGAGGTCGTTGTTCGGGTCCAGGACGATCGAGGACACCCCGTGCAGCGCGCACTCCTCCACCAGGCGGCGCAGGAACACCGTCTTGCCGGAACCGGAGCCCGCGAAGACGGCGGTGTGGCGGGCCAGGACGCTCAGTTTGAGTTCCAGGGTGGCGCCGGTGTCCAGCCGCTTGCCGACCACGATGATCGGGGCGCTGGAAGGCTCGGGTCGCCGCGGTACTTCGGCGGGCGGCTCGCCTGCCACGTCGCCGAGGGTGTCGCCGAGGAGTTCGGTACCGGACGCCGGACGCCGGGCCCGCAGCCACAGGTCGAACTCCGGGTCGCGATCGGCCTCCATCAGCCGCAACGCCTCGAACACCCGCAGGTCATCACTGCGCAACGGAATCGACCGCCCGCCGGAGTCCTCCAGAAGATCTAGCTGCTTCCGGGTGGAGGGACCATCCGCCCATGCGTGGTTGCGCAGCACGATGAAACAGCGGTCGGGCGTCTTCGGCCCGATTCCGGACTCCGCTATGCCATCCTTGAGCCGCTTGAGGGCGGCGATGTGATGCTTTGCGCCGATCACCCGGAACGTCCAGTGTCGTTGTTCGTCGGTGTCGGGGTCGAGCACCTGACGCAGGCGGGCGTGGACGGGCGGCTTGTGGCCGGGCAGCGGATCGACGGAGAACCCGCGACCGGCCTCTCCCTGCTCGGTGATCCAGGCGGTGAGGCCGGCGGTGAGCAGCACGGGGGCGACCTCGTCCTCGTGCTGGGCGTCTAAGGCGTCCTCCACCTCGGCCTGGGCGCGGAGTTCCTTGAAGCGGGCGTCGAGCCTGCCGAAATCCGGCTGCGGCTCCACGTGCCCGGGTGGCGGGATGATCACGGGAGCGTCGGTGGTGAAGCGTTCCAGCGGACGTACCACGCCATCGGCCCGGCACCCGTCGATGTGCTCCCCGATCCTCTGGAGCAGCCTTCTCGGGGTGAGGCTGGTGGCCGTGGCGAACGCGCCGGGCTCGATCGGCCACACCGGATGCGGCGGGTTGTAGCCCGCATTGGCGAACGCCACCTCGAACCGCCGCTCGACCAGTTCCCTGGCGACCTCGGCGGTCGGTATCGAGTTGAGGATCAGCGACGTACGGAACCTGTCGCGCGCGGTGTCAACGGCGTGATTGCTGATTCGTTCCCACGAGTCCGGCAGGCAGGCCACCAGGCAGAGCGTGCGCCGGGTCGCGTGGCGCAACGCCATGAGCCCACCGGCGACCTCATCGACCGTTTCACCGCCCGGTTCCGTGCCGGCCCGCTGCGAGCGCGGCAGTCTCAGGATCGCGTCGATCTGATCCACCGCGATGACGCTCGGGCCGGTCAGCGCCAGGATCGCCGACAGCTCGACGGCGATGTCGTGCGGCGGCTTGACCTGCCTGCTCATCCCCCAGGCCCGGCGGTCGCCCTCCTCGGCCTCCTCCGCCGACTTCAGGTGGTCGTGGGCGACGTCAACGCCCGGACCCTTGTCGGTGGCGTAGAGGGCGAGCGCCCGGATGGTGTCCTTGTAGTGCAGGAGTTGCCGGTCCATGGCCCGAAGGCCGTTCACGAGGGCGTCCAGATCGTCCAGGGAGAGCCCTGACGGGCGCTCGGCCGCCGCGCGGATGCGGTCGCCCACTCCGGCGAGGCCGGCCAGTCCGTGCAGCGCCACCATGGCCTGGACGGGACCGTCCGCGCCGTTGGCCGGTTTGCCCAGGTCCGTCACCATCGCCCCGGTGGTCCGGCGCCAGAAATCATCTCCAACGCCGAACTCCACCAGGAAGAAGTAGCCGCCCGCCCGAGCGACCTCGCCTCTGACCCAGCCGAGCAGATGGGTCTTGCCCGCGCCGCCCGGCCCTTCGATCACCGCTCCCAGCGGGCTGGCGGTGGCGAGCCGGGACGCCTCCTCGATGCCGTCGAGGATCAGTCGCTCGGCCCTCGGGTGCATGCCGCCGACGTGGTAGGGCCGGGGGTTCCAGGCGTGCTCGGCGGTGGCCGTCCAGTCGAGGATGTGACTTATGGCGCGCAGCGCGCGCAGTTCCGGCTCACTCATCGCGCCTCGATCGCCAGCAGGTGCTTGCTCTGGCCGCCGATGAGCACGGCCGCCTCCCTGTCTTCGTCGCTCAGGGACTTCTGGTCGGCCCGGGGCACGAGATGGACTTCGGGGAGCCGCCCCATCTCGCGCAGCGTCTCATCCACCTCGTCACGGGGAACGTCCCCGAGAAGCGGCCGGATACGGGTGAGCAGCACCCAGTCCTGCGGGCGGCGCGCCAGTCGCCAGTAGGCGTCCTTGATGCTCTGGGTCAGGTCCGCCGGCGCGGCGTCCATGGCACCTTCGCCGCGGGCGGTGACGACGAACTCCGCCAGGCTGATGTCCCGGACGTCGAGGTACCCCTTGAGCACGCCGAGCACCCCGTACAGCACCCGCCCGAGCGGGCTACCGGCCCTTCCCGTGGGGGCAGTGGCGTCGAGTTCCGCCACGCATCGCGCCCACCCCTTCTCGGTGAGCGCGTGGTGGTACGTCTGCCCCTGTTTCTCGCTCTCCACCAGCCCGGCGGCGTTCATCCGCGTACGCGGAGCGCCCACGAGCGTGTTGCCCACATGGTCGCGCAGCTCGTTGTTGGACGCCGATCCGCCGAGGGTCATCAAGGCGAGGAGCAAGGCCCGCTCCAGGGGTTTGAGCTCGATGTCGTCCATGGTCAGGTGGTCTCCTCGGATCGATCGGCCGGCAGGGGGCCGAAGCCGGTGGCCACCAGTTCGCGGCGGCCGTTGACGTTGTGGAGCGTGCCTTCGGCCCGTACGAGGGTCCCGCTCCGGTGGGCGGCGACGGCCATGTCGTACGCCGCCTCGCCGGGCAGCCGCACCCAGATCAGGCGGCGCGCCTGGTCCTCCCCGGCCGCCGGCTCGCCGCGGATCTGGACCCGGAAACGGTCCCGGTCTCCGTCGTCGCCGAGCATCACGATGCGGCCGGTGACGGACGCGTTCTCACTGTGCAGGCGGTGGAACCGGTGCGCGGCCCGGCTCAGCACGGCCTTCGTACCGGGCTCGAACACCACCGTCCGCACGGGCACCTCGGACGGCGCGGCCCTGGCCCAGCGGAAGCCCGCTTCCATCCGGCCCTCGGGATCGGAACCGGCCATCCGGGCGAGCGCGGCGCAGAGGTCGGCCGACACACCGTCCCGGACAATGCCGTCGAAGACGTCCATGTCACGGGTCTCGTGTACCTGGGAGACGGCGTCGCGCAGCAGTACCATCGCGCGCTGGAGCAGGATCAGGGTACGGCGGGCCAGCGGGATGCCGTCCGCTTCGTCACGTTCCAACGGGACGCGGATCGTCAGGACGTCCGTGGACGGCACGATCGGCCCGACCCGCACCCGGGCCAGCAGCTCCCGTACCTCCCGGGGCGGCGCTCCGGCGAACACCGGCCGGCCGGGGGCCAGTACCGCGCGGGCCGCCGCGGTGAGGGCCGCCTGCGCGCTCTCGAACGCCACGGCCGCGTCCCCGAGCCCGAGCCGGCCGTCCGCCGGGAAGATCGGCGACCGGTACCACTGCACGTCGGCCATGGGCGCGCCGATGTCGGAGGCGATCTCCTCACGGGACCGGCCCTCCAGTCGTGCCAGCAGCGCCAAGATCTCCCTGACCCGCCGCGGTCCGTCGGCGAGGTCGTCCGTGCCGGGCACGAAGATCTCATGGTCGCCCTCGCGCAGCCAGACGGCCGCACCCCGCCACTCCTGCGGCTGACGGACCCAGCCGGTCACGGCGAGGTAGCTGTTGATGTCGGCGCCCGACAGGCCCGTGCTCACGCGGGCGCCCCCACGAGTTCGCGCAGCGCGCGAACCGTGAGGACATTGCCGAGCGGCAGCCGCACGGCCCGCCGCCGCTTTCCGCTCGGCTCATCGACCGGCCGCTCGCCCTCGAACCCCCGGTAATAGCAGAGCCGGCTGAGCGTCAGGCCCTCGGTCTCCACCCGCGCGTACCGATCCCGGTCGGCGGGGACCACGACCACGAACAGGTAACGCGGCACGAGAAACGGTCCGGCGACGAGCTTGTTGTACTGCAACTCGTTCAGCCCGTCGTAGTACAGATCCGGCCCTTTGCCTGAGGGCACGGACCACGACTTGACCTGCACCTCGATGGCCGGCGAGGCGATATGCCCCGCCCTGCCCGGATAACGAAAGCCGAAATCGATCCCATCATGGTCGATATCGTCCTTATAGACGATGAGCCCGGCCGCCGAGGCCAGCGCCCTGACATAGTCTTCGGCGAACTTGCCCTGATGGTTCCGCTGGTCCAGCACGCTGAGAGTATCGTCCGAACGCCCCACGGACGTTTCGGTTTCCCCACCGTTGATGCGCGATCGCGTCCTTTTCCCACCCCGGCCGGCCAGCGAAAGGCGACCACATGAGCACCGCAACACCGGCGACCTACGCATGGCTGTACGAGGAGTTCACCGATGACGTGGGGGAGACATGGCTCTGCACCACCTTTGTCCGGGATATCACCCCGCGCGAGGCACTGCGCCGCATCGATGTCGCCCCCGGCCCCCTTGGCGACTCCGAGTCAGGCGTGGCGGCGTACGCGGCCCATGGGGGGACGGTGCTGATCGACCACGGCTGGTCCGAAATCGTCTACCTCAAAGCCGACGAGCTCTCCATGGGGACCGCCGCCGCCACAGTCCGCGCGACCACCAGCGCCCACGACTTCACCTACACCGAAAACGCTCGCCTAATCACCACGTTCAGCCCATACAGCTACAAATTCCGCGAAGGCGACGACCCCGACCGTCTCCACCAGGACGTCAACGCCCTCGGCCTGGACCTCAAAACCGAGGACATCGAATACCCCGCCACCCCCCTCCCCCGCGCCCTCGCCCTGGCCGCACGCGCCACCGGCGTCCACCTCTCCCCCGCCCAGTACGCCACCGGCCCCCTGATCGGCCCCACCGACCACCTCTACCCCTGAGCCCGAACGTCACGTGCTCGTGGCGGCGCGCTGGTAGAGGGCGGAGATGCCGCCGTGGTGGGCGTCGATGGCCTTGCGCAGGCGGGACTGGGAGTCGACGAACCAGTCGAGATAGGCGTCCCAGTCTTCGGTGTCCTCGATGCTCCCGGGCCGGTAGACGGCTATCCGGCAGGCGATCTTGTCAGGTAGGGGCTCGTAGCTGAGGGGGCCGCCATAGGCGGCTTCGAGTGCTTCCCGGTCGGCTCGCAAGGTGGCGAGCACTCGATCGTTGGCCGCGGCCTCGCCGCCGAGGTACAGCTCGCTGCGCAACTTCTTCCAGGAGAAGGAGACGCCGTAGTAGATGCCTGTGACCCCGGCCGGTAAGTCGAACCAGTTCTGGGCGGGCGGCTTGCGCGCCCTGGTCCACCCGGGCCGCTGCGAACGCGCCCGCTCGATGAACCGCTCCCAGAACTGCTGGTACGCGAGATTCCGACCGGCCACTGCGGGCGGACTCGCCTGCTTGACCCGTTTACGCCAGTCATTGGGCTGTACGACGACCCGGAACAACGGCGCCGGCAGCGAATCGCCCACCCTGACCAGGCGGATCTCGATACCAAAGAACCGCGTGTTCTCGTCGGTCACGGCGTTGAGCCATTCCAGCGCGGCCCCGATGCTCGTCACGAAACTCCGTGGCCATCCAGACCACGTTCTTGGCCGCGGTCCCACCCGCATACGTGAGGAGCTGTCCGAGGTGGGTGTGATCCGTGGACGTGAGCTGGTTCTCAATGATGACCCGCTCATTGGTCTGCGCGTCCACACCGATCAGATCGAGCTGAAACCCCCCGACCCGATGCTCGGCGGCCTCCAGCACGAGATCCATCCCGAGTTCCTCACCAAGGACATCGGCACTCTCCAGCAACCAGGGCGTGAAATCCCTCGCCTCATGTCCCCACACATCCCGCAAATCCACCGAAACCAGCCGACTCAGCTCCCGCCGACCCCCACGCACCACACCCTCGTCACCACTCATGCCCGCAGAGTAACCGCCTACCGATGGACCGTTCACACGTATTCCGAAATATCCGGGGTCTCCAACTTAGAGATCCCCGGTCCAGCAGGCTGCGGGCCGGGGCGCTGGCGTTGGCTCAGCGACTGGCCCGCAACGACCATTTGGGGAAGCTAGACGATCAGAAGGCCGAGCAAGGATCAAGACCGAGGCTGACTTTCATGATCTCTCATTCGTTCTGGTTTTCCTGCGGGACAGTGACGCAACAGAGAGACGATAGGGGAAACGCGCGTCTCCGAAGCAGCGCTGCCCGCAAGGCCCGCTGCCACCACCACTCGCGCCGCCAAGATCATCTCTTTTGCTGCCGATGGCCTTGGTGCACGTCCTCAGGCCGGTAACGGAGCTGGAAGATCTGAAGTTCGTTGCCCTCCACGCGGTAGACGATGATTCCAGGAAGAGATTTACCCTCAAAAGCTCGGATGCGACCGACGCCATACTCCTCGTTCTCACAGATCCAGTCTCCGAGTCGTTCGGGAAGGTTAAAAGTGAGCCGGTAGGTATTCGGCGACGCCGAGAATTCCCACATCCATTCCTGCCCGATTGGCGACACTTCCCATTCGACCCCATCGCCTCCACGGGTTCGTACTAGCCGGATCGCATGGTCTGGATACTCCCGCGCGTAAGCGAGGAACCGCTCGACATTATCGGTAGCCATCGGGAGAACGAATGGCGCCGCCGGGAAGCCGAGCAGTAACTCGTTGTGCCGCCGTTCTTTTAATGTGCCGACAAGGTCGTCAAGGACGGCCCCTGCGGCTACAGCGAATCCCGCTGGATGTACCGTTTGATACTTCCTTTCATTAGAAAGGTCAGGCATAGTGCCGAGCTCTGCCCTTAGCCGACGCCGCATCCATATGACCGGAAACTTATTCACTCGATCGTGCTGGGCAAGCACGCGCAGGTTTTCGGCTGCCGACTCGACGCTGCGTCGCAGCCAGGCGAAGGAGGCCCCCGAAAGGTCAACAAGAGAAATCTGCTGGGCAAGCGCGAAGTCCTGCGCCGCCGCGGTGAACCCGCTCACAGAGAACAGCGCGTACACATATCGGTACCGCTTCCTCAACCTCGCTCCCGGAGCATGAACGAAGTTCTCATTTATATCGTGGATGACCCCATGCGCGTTGCGTACCACCACAAGATCACTTTTTTGCTTGGTGAACTTCGCCTCCAGAAAAAGTCGTATTGGCAGCGAAAATGCGGGCGTGAACACGAACTCGCCCAACACGTCTACTTGATGCTCGGCCCCTCTTCCTTTCACGCACAGCCCGTTGCCGTTAATTGCCAGTTCGTGGGGGTCTTGGCTCACATCAACAAGGAGTCGATAGCCGGCACCGCGAAGCATCCAAGCCAGAGCTTCTTCCAGAAGATAACCACACAGCGCGGCCTTGGTGATCATTATACGCCTCCCAAAAATGAATGGCCAGAACTAAGGTTACGCGATCTAGCATGGCAGCCAAGTGCAGAACAAGCCAGTCCAGTAAATAAGTTCGTGGCGTCCCCGAGATCTTCCACCAACCTGCCGTCTACGCGAGCATAAAGCCCCGGCGACAGCGTCTCGGCCAAAGAGCTTGCCGAGCACCTCGGCCATGCCGATACCCGGGTTCACCCTGCGCGTCTATGCCCGCATGGTGCCCGACTCACAGGGGCGCGTGCAGGGCGGCTCACAGGGGCGCGTACGGGCGGTCGGTGGTCGCGCATTCCGCTCCCAACTAGCCTTCGCCAACCATGCCGATCACGCTACGTACGGGTGTTGAGTAGCGCACACCTCTACCGATTTCCATGTAACCTAGGTCCGTTGGGCTTTGCTTCCGAGCGAAACCTCACAAATACCTTGATAGCCATACCAGGTCACTCCTTGGCGATCCAAATCGGACACTTAGCTAGAATTCGGATCGAAACACCTTGTATACCTACGCGACTCAAGTTGTGAGCGATGTTCGGACAACAACGCCTGATTAGGCGCCTCGCCGAGACGCCTACAGCGGCTCACGCCGCATCCGTCTTGTCCGAACGGATGGTTCATGTTGGTTCAGTCTGTGTGGCTGCGGGTTCTTCTCGTAGCACTGCTCGTCCTACCCCTGTTGTGCATCGTGGTCTTGTCCTTCCCGGCATGGGCCACCTGGCCCTTCCTGCCACTGGACAAGCGGCAGACGGTGCTCTCTTTCGTCGACCAGCTCGCCAAGTGGGCTAAGGCGATCAGCGGGGAGAGGTAGCGAGCCAGACACACAATGGCCCGCAGATACACCTGCGGGCCATTGTTAGTTGGGTGGGCGGCTGGGCGATCGGCTACTTGAGGAGCTGGCGGGCCATGACCATTCGCTGGATCTGGTTGGTTCCCTCGTAGATTTGGGTGATTTTGGCGTCGCGCATCATGCGTTCGACCGGGTAGTCGCGGGTGTAGCCGTAGCCGCCGAGGAGTTGGACGGCGTCGGTGGTGATTTCCATGGCGGCGTCGGAGGCGGCGCATTTGGCGGCGCTGGAGAAGAAGGTGAGGTCTTTGGGTGGGGTGCCTTGGGTGGCGGCTTCGGATTTGGCGGCGGCGGCGTAGGTGAGCTGGCGGGCGGACTCCAGCTTCATGGCCATGTCGGCGAGCATGAACTGGACGCCCTGGAAGTCGGCGATCGGCTTGCCGAACTGCTTGCGTTCCTTGACGTAGCCGAGGGCGTAGTCGAGGGCGCCCTGGGCGATGCCGAGGGCCTGGGCGGCGATGGTGATGCGGGTGTGGTCGAGGGTGGCCAGGGCGGTGCGGAAGCCGGTGCCGGGGTCGCCGATCATGCGGGAGGCCGGGATGCGGACGTCCTCAAGGATGACCTGGCGGGTCGGGGACGCCTTGATGCCGAGCTTCTTCTCCTTGGCGCCGAAGCTGACGCCCTCGTCGTCCTTTTCCACCACGAAGGCGGAGATGCCGCGGGCGCCCGCGGAGGGGTCGGTGACGGCCATGAGGGTGTAGTACTCGGACACGCCGGCGTTGGTGATCCACATCTTGGTGCCGTTGAGCACGTAGTGGTCGCCGTCGCGTACGGCGCGGGTCTTCATGGCCGCGGCGTCGGAGCCGGCCTCGGGCTCGGACAGGGCGTAGGAGAACATCGCGTCGCCGCGGGCGACCGGGGGCAGGTAGCGCTGTTTGAGCTCCTCGGAGGCCGACAGCAGCAGCGGCACGGTGCCGAGCTTGTTGACCGCGGGGATGAGCGAGGAGGAGGCGCAGGCGCGGGCGACCTCCTCGATGACGATGACCGTGGCGAGCGCGTCGGCTCCGGCGCCGCCGTACTGCTCAGGGACGTGTACGGCGTGGAAATCGGCCGCGACGAGGTCCTTGTAGACCTCCCACGGGAACTCCTCCGCCTCGTCGGCCTGCGCGGCACGCGGGGCGATCTTCTCGTCGGCGAGAGCCCGGACGGCCTGACGGAGCATGTCGTGCTCCTCAGCGGGCGCATAGAGAGGGAAGCTCATGGACAAATACTAGGACGTCCAACAAAACGCTTCCACGGCACGCCCACCGGGCATGGGTTCCCCCAAAGTGAGACGCGGTGGTTCACCCGGTGCGGAACATGGAACGCGAGGGGCCGATAGCATGCCTCGGCAACCCGACCAGGATGATTGGTCCATACATGATTGGCGCTGTCGAGAGGAGCGCAGACGTGGCGTATCGCCTCACGGTGCTTGGAACCGGCTATCTCGGCACGACGCATGCCGCGTGCATGGCCGATTTGGGCTTCGAGGTGCTCGGCCTCGACGTCGACGCCGAAAAGATCGAGCGATTGCGAGCGGGGGACCTGCCGATCCACGAGCCAGGGCTGCGTGAGGTGCTGGTCCGCAACCTCGCCAACGGGCGGCTGCGCTTCACCACGTCCTACGAGGAGGTGGCCGAGTTCGGCGACGTCCACTTCGTCTGCGTGGGGACGCCGCAGAAGCGCGGCGAGAACGCGGCGGACGTCTCCTACCTGGACGCCGTGATCGATTCGCTGGCACCGCACCTGACCCGCGAGTGCCTGGTGGTGGGCAAGTCCACGGTGCCGGTGGGCACCGCGCAGCGGCTGGCCGACAAGCTGGCACGACTGGCGCCCTCCGGCGCCAACGTCGAGCTGGCCTGGAATCCGGAGTTCCTGCGCGAGGGCTTCGCCGTCCAGGACACCCTGCGCCCCAACCGGATCGTGCTCGGCGTGGCCAGCGAGCGCGCCGAGAAGATCCTCCGGGACATCTACGCGCCGCTCGGCGAGGACGTCCCGGTCGTGGTCACCGACTACCCGACGTCGGAACTGGTCAAGAGCGCGGCCAACGCGTTCCTGGCCACCAAGATCTCCTTCATCAACGCGATGGCGGAGGTCTGCGAGTCCTCCCACGCCGACGTCAAGCAGCTCTCCCTGGCGCTGTCCTACGACGAGCGGATCGGCGGCAAGTTCCTCAACCCGGGGCTCGGCTTCGGCGGCGGCTGCCTGCCCAAGGACATCAGGGCCTTCATGGCGCGGGCCGGTGAGCTGGGGGCCGACCAGGCGCTGACGTTCCTGCGCGAGGTGGACGCGATCAACATGCGCCGCCGCGCCCGGATGGTGGACCTGGCCCGCGAGCTGGTGGGCGGGTCCTTCCACGGCTGCACGGTGGCGGTGCTCGGCGCGGCGTTCAAACCCAACTCCGACGACATCCGCGACTCGCCAGCGCTGGACGTGGCGGTGACGATCGGCCACCAGGGCGGCCGGGTGACGATCTATGACCCGGTGGCGCTGGACAACGCGCGCAAGGCGCACCCCGAGCTGACGTACGGCGACTCGGCCCTCGCGGCGGCGCGCGGGGCGCACGTGGTGCTGCTGCTGACCGAGTGGCAGGAGTTCATCGACCTGGACCCGGAGGAACTGGGTCAGGTGGTGGCGACCCGCAAGATCGTGGACGGGCGCAACGCGCTCGACGCCGAGACCTGGCGGGCCGCCGCCTGGCACTACCGGGCGCTGGGCCGCCCCTGAGTCTCCCGCAGCCGCTCGCCCTTGGCGTGGGCCTGGGCCCGAAGGTCGTCCTGGAAGGCGACCATGCGCTCGCGCAGCGCATGGTCGCCCGCCGCCAGGATGCGCACGGCCAGCAGCCCCGCGTTGCGCGCCCCGCCGACCGCCACCGTGGCCACCGGCACCCCGGCCGGCATCTGCACGATCGACAGCAGGGAGTCCATCCCGTCGAGGTACTTGAGGGGCACCGGCACGCCGATCACCGGCAGCGGCGTCACCGAGGCCAGCATGCCGGGCAGGTGCGCGGCGCCCCCCGCGCCCGCGATGATCACCGACAGGCCCCGGCCGGCCGCGCGCTCGCCGTACGCGATCATCTCGTGCGGCATGCGGTGCGCCGAGACCACGTCGGCCTCGTACGGCACGCCGAACTCCGCCAGCGCCTCCCCGGCCGCCTGCATCACCGGCCAGTCGGAATCACTGCCCATCACGATCCCGACGACCGGCGTCACGTGTAGATCCCTTCGGAGAGGTAGACCGCGGCGTGCCTGGCGCGCTCGCGTACCGAGTCGAGGTCGTCGCCGAGCGCCGTGACATGGCCGATCTTGCGCCCAGGACGTACCTCCTTGCCGTAGAAGTGCACCTTCACGCCGGGATCGTGGGCCATCACGTGCTCGTACCGGGCGAACAGGTCGGGGTCCTCGCCGCCCAGGACGTTGGCCATCACGACCACGGGCGCGGTCATGGACGGCGAGCCGAGCGGCAGGTCCAGCACGGCCCGCAGGTGCTGCTCGAACTGCGAGGTGCGGGCGCCCTCGATGGTCCAGTGGCCGCTGTTGTGCGGGCGCATCGCCAGTTCGTTGACCAGCATGCCGGTCTTGGTCTGGAACATCTCCACCGCGAGCAGCCCGCTCACGCCCAGCTCGCCGGCGATCTTCAGGCCGACCCGCTGCGCCTCGGCGGCGTGCTCGGCGTCCAGGTCAGGGGCGGGAGCCAGCACCTCGACGCAGATGCCGTCGCGCTGCACGGTCTCCACCACCGGGTAGCTGACGCCCTGCCCGTGCGGGGAGCGCGCGACCAGTACGGCCAGCTCACGCTCGAACGGCACGTACGCCTCGGCCATCAGGGCCACCCCGCCGGCCAGGACCTCGGCCGCCTCGCCGGGGTCGTCGCAGATCCACACGCCCCGGCCGTCGTATCCGCCGCGTACCGCCTTGAGCACCACCGGCCAGCCGTGCTCCTCGCCGAACTCCCTGACCTCCGCCTCCGTCCCCACCCGCCGCCACGGAGGGCAGGGCGCGCCCGCGGCGGTCAGGCGCTCACGCATGACGGCCTTGTCCTGGGCGTGGACCAGGGCCTCGGCGCCCGGCCGTACGGCGAGCCCGTCGGCGGCCAGGGCCGCGATGTGGCCGGTCGGCACGTGCTCGTGGTCGAACGTGACCACCGCGCATCCCTTGGCGAAGTCGCGCAGGTCGTCAAGGTCGCGGTAGTCGCCGACGCGGACGTCGGAGATGACGCGGGCCGCGCTCTCGCCGGGGTCACCGGCCAGCACGCGCAGATCGACGCCCAGGCCGATGGCGGCCTGCTGGGTCATCCGGGCGAGTTGCCCGGCGCCCACCACTCCGACCACCGGCATACCGGCATCAGGCATATCGTGGCTGCTCACGTCGGCCCAGCTTACCGGTGGTCACCGAACGGCCCGCCACAGCCAGGCGGCGAGCACCCCGGCCCCGGTCACGGCCTGCGCGGCGAGCATGCCCGCGAGCGCCTGCTGGACGGTGAGGGCCGTCAGGAACGGCAGGCAGCCGAGCACGGCGATGTCGATGCCGGTCAGCGCCCAGATGAGGGGGCCCAGCGGGACCGCACCGCCGGGGGTCTCCAAGATCGGCATCGAGTGGTCGACCGGCCGCCGCCCGGCCATCCGCAGCGCGCCCGCGGCGAAGGCGGGGGCGGCGAGCGGGGCGAACGGCAGCCAGCCGGGCAGCCCGAGGAACGCCAGCGCGAGCGCCAGCCAGACGCAGCTCAGCAGGGCGGGGAGCAGGCTTCTGGCGGCGCGGGCGCGGCGGGGGGCGACGCCGAGCAGGCGGGCCAGGGAGGGGTCGTCGGCGTCCCGGCGCGCGCCGGCCGTACCGGCCACGGCGGCGGCCATCGCGCCGCCGGCAAGCAGGACCGCGGTGAGGCCGCCCACGCCGGGCGCGGCCAGCGCGGGCAGCGCGGCGGAGCCGGCCAGCGCCACGGCACGCAACGGGCGGCGGGCGAACCTGCGCCAGTCGTACCAGGCCAGCACCAACGACGCGGAAGCGGCCACCGGCGCACGGAACCGGCGCGAGCCGTACCAAGCCGACGCGAGAGGCGCGGCGACGGCCGACGCCACGGCCCGCAGCGGACCGAACCCCCGCCGGTCGTACCGGGCCGCCGCCGAAGGCACGGAAGCGGTCGGCGCCGCGGCCTCGGGGCGGGCGGCCAAGGCCGGGGTCGGAGCCGGGGTCAAAAGGGTGGGCCAGGGGCGGGAGTGGAGGGGGCGGGAGCGCCAGTGGTTGTCCTCGGCGATCCAGGTGAGGGTGGAGGGGTCGAGTCCGGCGGCGCCGGCGGCCAGGTGACCGGCCCTGGTGGAGGCGGCCAGTACGGAGGCGGCGGGCAGGCGGGTCAGGGCGGCCCAGGCGCGCCGGGCGAGGAGGGCGGCGGCGACCGCGGCGGCGGCGCTGCCCGGTACCGGTACGAACACGGCGGCCAGCACCATCAGCACGGCGAGCGTGAGGACCGCCGCGGGCCAGGCGCGGTCCCAGCCGGGGTCGGCCTGCGCGAGGACGTTCAGCGCCATCCCGCCGGCCGAGGCGGACATGCCGAGCACCGCCGAGGTCAGCACGGCGACCGCGAGCCCGCCGTCCGGCCCCAGTACGGCCAGCAGCCCGAACCCGATCGCGGCCCCGGCGGCCAGCGCTACCGCCAGCAGAATCCCGGCGGACCGGCTCAGCACCGCGCGGCGGGGCAGCGGCGAGAGCACCAGCCAGGCGGCGTCGGCCGCGGACACCGCGACCGGCCCGAAGGTGCGGGCCGCGGCGAGGAAGGCGCCGAGCGCCAGCACGACCAGGGTCAGGCCGGGCACGATCCGGCCGGGGTCGGCCTGCCGGGCGACCGCGCCCAGCGCGAGAGACAGCGGGTGCGCCAGCAGTACGGCCGCCACGGCCAGCCCGAACACCGCCGCGTAGCGGTCGCTCCAGGTCCGGGGCCGCGGGTGGTCCTGCCGCCGCGCCCTGATGTAGGCCCGTACGGCGAGCACGTTCCTGCCGGTGGTCATCGGGCGACCGCCCGGCCCTCGGCCAGCCGTACCAGGCGGGCGGCGGCGGCCTCGGCGAGGCGCGGGTCATGGGTGGCCATCACCACCGTCCCGCCCGCCGCCGTGTACTCGCGCAGGATCTCCCCCAGCCGGGGCCGGAAATCGGCGTCGAGCCCGCGTTCCGGCTCGTCCAGCAGCAGCAGGCGGCTCGGCCGCAGCAGGGCCATGGCCAGCGACAACCGCTGCCGCTGGCCCGTGGACAGGTTCAGCGGGGCCACGTCGGCGCGCGCCCGCAGGTGGAAGGCCGCCAGGGCGTCGGCGGCGGTCGTGCGGGTCTCGCCGTACACGGCCTGGACCAGCCCCAGGTGCTCCTCGACGGTCAGGCCCGGGTACCAGCCGGGTTCGTCGGCCACCAGCACCACCTCGCCCCAGAAGGCGGCGTCGTCGCGGGGCGGGCCGCCGCCCAGTACGTCGATCTCGCCGGAGTCGAGCCGCTGGAGGCCGGCCAGACCGCGCAGCAGCGTGGACTTCCCCACACCGTTGTCACCCATGATCGCGACCGCCTCACCGGTCGCCGCGCTCAGATCCACGCCGTCGAGCACCAGGTTGCCGCCCAGCTCGACGCGGGCGCCGGTCACAGTGAGGGCGGATTCCCGCCGGCTTGCCGTCACCTCTCGGATGGTAGCCGGACACCCCGGCGGTCGCCCCATAACGTGCGGAGATGCGAAGATTATCCGCATTCATCGTGAAACATCAGTCAAAGCCTGATATTTCGTTCCTAGCAAAACAGTGCAACCGTGGTGCCTTCCAGCAACAGGCGTACACAGGCGACCACTCCCCCGGTAGCCTGAAGAACAGAGCCCAGCCGGCCGGTTCCCGGGCGGCGAACCGAAAGGACCGTACCGAAGCCGTGCAGCTTCTCACTCGCGTCTACCAGCGCATCGCGGCCCTGGTGCATGAGCTGGCCAAGTTCGGCACGATCGGCGCCCTCGCGTTCGTCATCGACTACGGCGGCTCCAACCTGCTGCGCTTCGGTCTCGACCTCGGACCGCTCGTCTCCAAGGCCATCCCCGCGGTCATCGCCACCACCCTGGCCTACTTCGGCAACCGCTTCTGGACCTGGCGGGACCGCCAGCAGAGCGGCCTGCGCCGCGAATATACGCTGTTCTTCGCCCTCAACGGCATCGGCCTGCTGATCGCGATGCTGGTGATCGGCTTCGTGGACTACACGCTCGGCCTGAAAGACCCGGTGAGCTACAACATCGCGCTGATCATCGGCACCGCGCTGGGCACGCTGTTCCGGTTCTGGTCCTACAAGAAGTGGGTCTTCCTGGCGCCCAGCGCCGAGCCCGAGTACACCGAGGTCCGCTGACCTCACGCGGGCCCGCTCACCGCGCGGCTGCGGCCGTCGCCGTTCTCGCCCGTCTCCGCCGTGTCCCGCAGGTCCTCCTCCTGGCCCACCGGCAGCAGGAACACCCCGAACACCGCCGGACGCGGACGCAGCAGTTCCAGCCGCCCGCCGTCGGCCGCCGCCAGGGCGCGGGCCAGGGTGAGCCCGAGCCCGGTGCCACCGCCGCCGCTCACGTGCCGCTCGAACACCCGCGAGGCCAGGTCATCGGCGATCCCCGGCCCCTGGTCGCCCACCTCGATGACGATCGACTTCTCCGTGCTGCTGGTGGAGACGATGACCGGGCCGCCGCCGTGCTCCAGGGAGTTCTCCAGCAGTGAGGCCACCACCTGGCCGAGCGCGCCCGGGGTGGCCATCGCCCGCAGGCCCCGGTCACCGTCCAGCATGAGCTTCCTGCCGGACCTGCGAAACGCCGGCTCCCACTCGGTGACCTGCTGGACCAGGATCGGGTCGATGGCGATCGGCGCTGCCTGGGAGTGCCGCTGCCTGCGGGCCGCGGTGAGCAGTTCGTTGATCACCGCGGTCAGCCGTTCGGCCTGCACGATGGCCGCCTCGCCCTCCTCGCGCACCACCTCGGGCTCGTCCGCGGCGGCGACGATCTCCTCCAGCCGCATGGTGAGGCCGGTGAGCGGGGTGCGGAGCTGGTGGGAGGCCTCGGTGGCGAACTCCCGCTCCCGGCTCAGCAGGTCGGAGATGCGCGTGGCGCTGCGGTCGAGTACCTGGGCCACCCGGTCGAGTTCCTGGATGCCGTAGCGGTGCTTGCTCGGCCGCGCGTCGCCCGAGCCCAGCCGTTCGGCGATCATGGCGAGGTCGCGCAGCGGCAGCGTGAGCCGGCGGGACTGCACGATGGCCAGCCCCACCGCGACGGCCAGTGCCGCCACCGCGAGCGCCACGATCAGCAGCAGCCGCGCCCGCACGTCCTGTTCGACCTGGCCGCGGTCGCGGCTGACCTGCACCCACACCCCGCTTTCCGAGTGGGCGTCGGCGGTCATCTTGCTGCCGGCGGGCGGTTCGTTCCCGACGATCGTGGCTCGTGGGGGGTTGCCGCCCTCGTACACCTGGATGTAGCGGTCAGGGTAGTTGCGCGCGACCTGCTCGGCGTCGATGGGCTCGTCCTGGATTCGGGCGTACTCCACCTCCCCCAGCAGCCGCCGCGCGTCGGACTGGAGCTCCTGTCCGGCCTCGTCCACGATCAACCGGCTCACCACGACGCCGAGCGGGACGCCCAGCAGGAGTACCGCGATGACCGCGACGACCAGGGTGGAGGACAGTAGTCGTCGGCGCATCGCCTACTCGCGCTCGAACCGGAACCCGACCCCCCGGACCGTCGTGATGTACCGCGGCTTGGCGGCGTCGTCACCCAGCTTGCGGCGTAGCCACGAGATGTGCATGTCGAGGGTCTTGGTGGAACCCCACCAGTTGGTGTCCCACACCTCGCGCATGATCTGCTCGCGGGTTACCACCTTGCCGGCGTCCCTGACCAGCACCCGCAGCAGGTCGAACTCCTTGGTGGTCAGATGCAGCTCCTTGTCCCCCATCCAGGCGCGGCGGGAGTCGGCGTCGATCCGCACGCCCTGCACCACCGGCGTCTCGGAGGTGCCGCGGCGCAGCAGCGCCCGCACCCGAGCCAGCAGTTCGGCGAGCCGGAACGGCTTGGTGACGTAATCATCGGCTCCGGCGTCCAGTCCGACTACCGTGTCCACCTCATCGACCCGCGCGGTGAGAATCAGCACGGGCGTGCCGTGCCCTTCCGCGCGAATCCGGCGGGCGACTTCCAGGCCGTCCATCTCCGGAAGGCCCAAATCCAAAACGATCAGGTCGATGCCCCCCGACAAAGCCCTTTCCAGGGCCTGCGGGCCGTCGGGGCTCACCTCTACCTGATAGCCCTCGCGGCGCAACGCGCGCGCGAGCGGCTCGGAGATCGAGGTGTCATCCTCGGCGAGAAGTACGCAGGTCATGAAGCGATCGTAGGACCTTAGGGGATCGTTTCCCGCATGCAGCGCACGGTTTGACTTGTCATTGACCTATCCATTGACCTGGGCAAACATTGATAAATGACGGTTTGTCATATCCCATCGGCCGCCGTTTCACGCGTCCGCCCGGCCGGCGCGGCATAGCCCTTCCCCCAAAGCCGCCCATCCAAAATTCCATCGGAATCGCTAATGCATATCAGACACCAATCCAGTGGGCGTGTCTTCGCTTATCCCCTGAATCTCCGCAACTCTGCGCCGCGCGGCGTCCAAAAGAGGCAAGCAGGGTGGATGGCCGACCACCGGTGGCGAAGCCGGGCCCGCGCGCTGCCGACGCCGTGCGGGCTCCGCCGGCCTGGACGGCCACCTGGACGGCCACAAGGTGTGCGCCTGGACGTACCCGTACGCAGGCCGTCGCCGACCGGATCGGCGGCTTCCACGGCCCGGGCTCCTGGGAGTGCCGGAACGCCCGGCGCGGGCGGCTCGGCCCGCTGGACTTCACGCGCTACCGCGCGGCGCGTGGCGCCACCGCACCCCTGGAAGGGGACGACGCCTACGGCTGGAGGTGCGACGGCGACCTGGCCGACTCCCAGGCCGCCTGCGCGGCCCCGTACCCCTGCAACGACCCCCGCTCCTGGGAGTGCTGGGGGCTGAACGCCGCGCCGTACGCCTCACCGCAGCGAGATGAACAGCGCCTCCCCGGCGCGGCGGTAGCCGACCCTGGCATAGACGCGGGCGGCCCCGTCGTCGGCGGGGGTGAGGAACGGTGTGGTGATCCCGGCGTCGGCGCCGGCGCGGGTCAGCAGCGCGGTGATCGCTCCCGCGATGCCGCGCCGCCGGTGGGAGGGCAGCACCGCGATGCCCGCCACCTCGGCCACCCCTTCGTGCGGGCCGCCGAGTTGCCCGGCCCCGACCGCGTCGCCGCTGGTCGTGTCCACGGCGGTGGCCACCAGCCCGCCGCCGGAAAGGATCCGCCGCAGCCGTGCCACGTCGTGCTCGCCGGCCTCGGGGGCCTCGAACGCCTCGTTCATCACCCGGGCGGCGGCCCAGAGACCGGGGTCGCCGGTGACCAGCGAGACGCGCACGGCGGCGTCCACCGGCGCGTCCACCACCCCGCCCGGCGGGCACACCAGCAGCGGGTAACGGCCCTCGACGGTGAACCCGGCCGCGATCAGCGCCGCTTCGACCCGCGGCGCGGCCTGCGGCACGTACTCCAGCCGCGGCACCCTGTCCCGCTCGCGGAACGCCGCCACCAGCGCCGCCACCTCGTCCGCCGTGGGAGCCACGTCGTCATCGGGGATGGCGTAGTTGAACGGCGGGGCGTCGTCATGCTCGTCGAACCGGACCGTGAACGGCCCCGCCCGCCGTGCCCGCTCCCCGGCCACCGACCTGAGGTAGGCGTGCACACCGGCGCTCACCACGTGAGATCCCCCTGTTGTAGATCATGCGTTGAACACGCCAAAGGTAACATTGGCGCGCATCGACATCTCTGACGGGAGTGTCCGCATGAGGGGAAGAGTGCTGCGCCGGTCGCTGGACCGGCTGCTCACCGACCGGGCCGGGAAGGTCCTCGCCCTGGCCGGGCAGGAGGCGGCGGCCCGCGAGCGGAGCGTCACCCCGGAAGACCTGCTGCTCGCCATCGCCCGCCTCGACCAGGGCGTGGCGGTGCTCTCGCTGGAGCGGCTGGGCATCCGCCCGCGTGACATCCGGCACTCGATCCACGCCCACGGCACGCCCGCGCAGGACGACGCCCGGACGGCGGACGTGCTGCGGCTCTCCCGGCTTTCGGCCTTCGAGTTCGGCCATCGGTACATCGGGACGGAGCACATCCTGCTGGGCATCATCCGGGAGGGACGGGGGGCCGCCGCCCGCGCGCTGGCGGGCCTCGGGGCCGGCCTGCCGGCCGCCCGCGACGCGGTCAAGGCGACGTTGCTCGCCTGATGCGCGCCCCCGTCCGTGGACGAGCCGGTGGCTCAGTCGTCCCCGGCGGAGGGCGGCTCGGCGAAGCGGGCCAGGTAGAGCTGCTCACCGAGGCTCTCGATGAGGCCCAGCTCGGTTTCGAGGTAGTCGATGTGCCGCTCCTCGTCTTCGAGGATGTCCTCGAAGATGCGCGCGGAGGTGATGTCGCCCTTCTCGCGCATCAGCGTGATGGCCGGACGCAACCGGCCCACGACGCCGACCTCCAGCTCAAGGTCGGCGCGCAGTTGCTCCGGGACGTTCTGGCCGACCTGGATCGTGCCGAGCCGCTGGTAGTTGGGCAGCCCCTCAAGGAAGAGGATGCGGTCGGTCAGCCGTTCGGCATGCCGCATCTCGTCGATGGACTCGGCTCGGGTGTAGTCGGCGAGCTTGGTATAGCCCCAGTTCTGCTGCATCTTGGCGTGCAGGAAGTACTGGTTGATGGCGGTCAGCTCTGACGTCAGTTGCTCGTTCAGCAGCTCGATGATCTGCTTGTCGCCCTGCATCGGCAGGCCCCTTGCGCTATACGGTCGGTACCAATTCCTCAGACCGTTTCAGGATCGCACAGATCCTTCGCACACAGGAGGCACAGTCACCGCCCGCGCCGGTGGTGTCGCGGATCTCGCGGGCGGACTTGGCGCCCGCCGCGATGCAGTCATGGACCTCGTTCTCCGTGACCGCACGGCAGACGCACACGTACATGGTTGGGCGACGGCCCTTTCCAGTGAGATCATTTCTTAGGTTAGGCACACCTAAGATAACTCACTTCGATAAGGCTTGCCTATGTGCTTTGGGCCACATGGTGCTAACCCGTTATCGCAGGTCCTTCCGCCGCGATCGTGGTCGTTCCGCCGTGGCCGGTACGCACGACGGTGTCACCGGGCAGGCTCAGCAGCCGCGTCCTGATCGACTCGATGATGGTGTCGTAGGAGGAGTAGGACCGGCCCGTCGCGCCGGGCCCGCCGGCGAAGAGCGTGTCGCCGGTGAAGACCGTCCCCTGCTCCGGCGCGTGCAGGCACACCGCCCCCGGCGAGTGCCCGGGGGTGTGCAGCACCTCCAGCCTGACCCCGCCGACGGTCAGCGTCTCGCCGTCGGCGAGCGGCGCGTACGGCAGGGCGTCGCCGTACTCCATCCGCCACAGCACGTCGTCGGCCGGGTGCAGCCGGACGGTCGCCCCGGTCGCCTCCACCAGCCCGCGCGCGGCGTTGATGTGGTCGTTGTGCGCGTGCGTGCACACCACGGCCTTGATCCGCCGGTCGCCGACCGCCGCCAGGATGGCGGGCGCGTCGTGGGCGGCGTCGATGACGACGACCTCCTCGCCGGAGCCGACGATCCAGACGTTGTTGTCGACCTCCCAGGTGCCGCCGTCGAGGGCGAAGACGCCGGAGGTGACCACCTTCTCGATCACAGGACCACCACCGAGCGCAGCACCTCGCCGCGGCCCATCCGGGCGAACGCCTCCTCGACCTGGTCCAGGGCGATGGTCTCGGACACGAACTTGTCGAGGTCGAGCCGCCCCTGGAGGTAGAGGTCGATCAGCATCGGGAAGTCGCGGGAGGGCAGGCAGTCGCCGTACCACGACGACTTGAGCGCGCCGCCCCGCCCGAACACGTCGAGCAGCGGCAGCTCCAGCGTCATCTCCGGGGTGGGCACGCCGACCAGCACCACGGTGCCGGCCAGGTCGCGGGCGTAGAACGCCTGCTTGTAGGTCTCCGGGCGGCCGACCGCCTCGATCACGACGTCGGCCCCATGGCCCCCGGTCAGCTCCCGGATCGCCTCCACCGGGTCGGTGGCGCGCGAGTTGACGGTGTGGGTGGCCCCGGCCTCGCGGGCCCATTCGAGCTTGCGGTCATCGACGTCCACCGCGATGATCGTGCGGGCCCCGGCCAGCGACGCGCCCATGATCGCCGCGTCGCCGACGCCGCCGCAGCCGATCACGGCCACGCTGTCCCCCCGGGTGACGCCGCCGGTGTTGATGGCCGCGCCGAGCCCGGCCATCACGCCGCAGCCGAGCAGCCCGGCCACCGCGGGGCTCGCCGCCGGGTCCACCTTCGTACACTGGCCCGCGGCCACCAGGGTCTTCTCCACGAACGCGCCGATGCCGAGGGCCGGGCTCAGCTCCGTGCCGTCGGCCAGGGTCATCTTCTGCCGCGCGTTGTGGGTGGCGAAGCAGTACCACGGACGGCCGCGCAGGCAGGCCCGGCACTCGCCGCACACCGCCCGCCAGTTGAGGATGACGTAGTCGCCGGGCGCGACCGTGGTGACGCCCTCGCCGACCGCCTCGACCGTGCCCGCCGCCTCGTGGCCGAGCAGGAAGGGGAACTCGTCGTTGATGCCGCCCTCCCGGTAGTGCAGGTCGGTGTGGCAGACGCCGCACGCCTGCACCTTGACCACCGCCTCGCCCGGCCCGGGGTCGGGCACCACCACGGTGGTGAGCGAGACCGGCTCGCCCTTGCCCCGCGCGATCACGCCCTGGACTTCGTACGACATCGTGTACCCCTCACATCTCAGCCGATACCGCTCAAATGATCACTACTACCGCGCTGTGGTCAAGGGCCCGGTCTCACTTGGCGTCCACCTCGCCGTCCGAGGCGTCCTCCACCGCCCGGAAGAGCTGCGAGCGCACCTCCTGGATGCTCGGGATGTCGCGCAGCGCGATCTGGCCGCGCTCCCCCGCCGACTCCACGGTGAGCGTGCCGCAGCCGAGCAGCCGCTCCACGAGGGACTGGTCGGAGCTGACCGTGTTGACCTTGGCCATCGGGATCTCGTCGGTGGACTTGTTGAGCACCCCGGTGCTGATCGTGAAGCGGTGGGTGGTCAGCACGTAGGCGGTGTTCTTCCACTGGAGGTACGGGACGAACGACCAGACGGTGAGCAGGATGACCGCGATCACCGCGATGGCGATCCTGGCGTGGGCGGCGTAGGCGAAGTCGGCGGGGACGAAGAACATCCCCACGCCCGAGGCGACCGCGATGATGACGAGGGCGAGGAACGGAACGACCAGCCGCTTCCAGTGCGGGTGGAAGGAGCTGATCCGCAGCTCGCCCTCGGTGAGATGGTGATCTGGCAGGCCCATGCCGGAAATCGTGGCACGTCCGGGCGGTGTCCGCCACGCGCCTCCCCAGGAGGGGTCAGCTTTCGCCCGGACGTACGTGGACGACGTCGCCCGCGCTGAGCGCGTGCTCCCGGCCGCCGGAGAAGACGATCAGGCAGCCGGTGTCGTCCAGCCCGGTGGCGGTGCCGGTCAGCGGCGCGCCGCTGGGCAGCTCGACGCGGACCTCGCCGCCGATGGTGGCCGACGCCGCCAGGTAGTCGGCGCGCAGCCCGCTGCCGCCGGGATCGCCGCCCGCGGCCTCCCAGGCGCGGTAGCGGGCCTCCAGCTCGCGCAGCACGGCGCGCAGCAGCGGGTCGCGATCGAGGCAGGCGGCCTGCTCCACGGCCAGCGACGTGGCGGTGGCCACCGGCAGCTCCGCGGCGCTCAGGCTGACGTTGAGCCCGACCCCGATGATGATCGAGGTCTCGACCCGCTCGGCCAGCACCCCGGCCAGCTTGCGCTCGCCGATCAGCAGGTCGTTGGGCCACTTCAGGCGTACGTCCACCGCCGCGAGGCGGCCGACGGCCGTGGCCGCGGCGAGGCCGGTGAGCAGCGGCAGCCAGCCCAGCCTGGGCGGCGGCACCGTGGGCCGCAGGACCACGGAGAACATCAGGGACGAGCGCGGCGGCGCGGACCAGGTACGGCCCAGCCGCCCGCGGCCCGCCGACTGCGCCTCGGCGACCAGCACCGCCCCCTCGTCGGCCTCCCGCGCCCCGGCGCGCACGGCGGCGGCCAGGTCGGCGTTGGTGGAGCCGGTCTCCTCCACGACGGTGACGCCGCTCCAGAGCCCGCCGGGCCGCACCAGCGCGCGGTTCAGGGCCTCCTGGGACAGCGGAGGACGGTCCAGATCGGTGTACGGCGATTCAGCCACCCTGTAATGATGCCCGCTTCAGGGCCAATATGGGGCTATGAAGAAACGTCTCGATCCGCGTAACTGGGCCAGCGTGAAGCCGTTCGGCGTCGGCGAGCGCAAGCCCAACAACTACCTGGAGCTGGTGAAGGCGTTCCAGTCGGTCAAGGGGAACCGGCGGTACGCATGGCGAATCTTGACCCAGGGCACCTGCGACGGGTGCGCGCTCGGCACGCGCGGGATGCGGGACTGGACGATGGACGAGATCCATCTGTGCAACATCCGGCTGCGGCTGCTCAAGCTGAACACCATGCCGGCGCTGGACGTGTCGCTGCTGAACGACGTCTCCGCGCTGTCGGGCAGGCGGAGCGCGGAGCTGCGCGACCTCGGCCGCCTGCCGTACCCGATGCTGCGGCGCACGGGCGAGCCCGGCTTCCGCCGGATCGGCTGGGACGAGGCGCTGACGCTCGCCGCGGACGGCCTGCGCGACACGCGGTTCGGGGCGTACCTGACCAGCCGGGGCGTGCCGAACGAGAACTACTTCGCGGCGCAGAAGGCGGTGCGCGCGATGGGGTCGGCGTCCATCGACAACGCGGCCAGGATCTGCCACTCCCCCTCCACGGTCGCGCTCAAGGAGACCATCGGCGCGGCGGCCACGACCTGCTCCTACACCGACTGGATCGGCTCGGACCTGATCGTGTTCATCGGCGCGAACCCGGCCAACAACCAGCCGGTGGCGATGAAGTACCTGTACCACGCCAAGCGCGCCGGGACCGAGATCGCGATGGTCAACGCCTACCGCGAGCCGGGCATGGAACGTTACTGGGTGCCGTCCAACGCCGAGTCCGCCGTGTTCGGCACCAAGATCACCGACCACTTCTACGGCGTGCACATCGGCGGTGACGCCGCCTTCCTGAACGGCGTGCTGAAGCACATGGTGGAGCACGACTGGCTGGACCAGGCGTTCATCGACGAGCACACCACGGGGTTCGAGCAGGCCCGCAAAGCGGTCGAGGAGATGTCCTGGGAGGAGCTTGAGGCGCAGTCCGGGGCGTCCCGCAAGAGCATGTTCGACCTGGCCAGGCGGCTGGGCCAGGCGCGCTCGGCGGTGCTGGTCTGGTCGATGGGCATCACCCAGCACGCGCACGGCGAGGACAACGTGCGGGCCATCGTGAACCTCGCGCTGGCCAAGGGGTTCGTCGGGCGCGACCACTGCGGGCTGATGCCGATCCGCGGGCACAGCGGCGTGCAGGGCGGGGCCGAGATGGGCGCGTACGCGACCGGGCTGCCCGGCGGGCTGCCGGTCACCCCGGACAACGCCGCCAAGTTCGCCGGGCTGTGGGGCTTCCCGGTGCCGGACGCGCCCGGCCTGACCGCCACCGACATGATCGACGCGGCGCACGCGGGCGAGCTGGACGCGCTCGTCTCCTCCGGCGGCAACTTCCTTGAGGTGCTGCCCGACCCCGCGCGCTGCCGGGAGGCGCTGGCCCGGCTGAAGCTGCGCGTCCACATCGACATCGTGCTGTCGTCGCAGATGCTCGTCCCGGCCGACGACGGCGATGTGCTGCTGCTGCCCGCGCAGACCCGCTACGAGATGGTCGGCGGGGTGACCGAGACCTCCACCGAGCGGCGGATCATCTTCTCCCCCGAGATCGAGGGGCCGCGCGTCGGCGAGGCGTGGCCCGAGTGGAAGATCTTCACCGAACTGGCCGCCCGCGTCCGGCCGGAGTACGCCGACCGGGTCACCTACACCGGCACGCCGCAGATCCGCGCCGACATCGAGCGGGCGGTGCCGTTCTACGCGGGCATCGCGGGCCTGTCGAGGTTCGGGGACAACGTGCAGTACGGCGGGCGGCATCTGTGCCCAGACGGGAAGTTCGCCACTCCCGACGAGCGCGCCAGGTTCTCCGCGGTGCCGCTGCCCGCGCTCACCCGCGCCGACGGCTCGTTCATGGTGGCCACCCGGCGCGGCAAGCAGTTCAACAGCATGGTCCACGAGCGCCGGGACGGCTTCAACGGCGCGACCAGGGAGGCCGTGCTGATGAGCCCCTACGACGCCGACCGGCTCGGGCTGCCCGACGGGGCCCCGATCGAGCTGCGCGGGCCCGGCGACCGCACCTTCCGCGGGGTGGTGCTGCGTGCTCCGCTCACCCCCGGCAACCTGCAGATCCACTGGCCGGAGGGCAATGTGCTGCTGGACGAGGCGCGACGATCTCCCGACGCCCGCATTCCCGACTACAACGCCATGGTCACCGTGGCCAGGCCGGCGCCGTGAGCGTCCGCAAGGGGCCGACCACCCGCACCCGGCTGCGCGAGGTCAGCGGCGAGCGGGTCCGTGACCGGCGGGACGACCTGGTCACCGAGGAGCCGCTGGAGATCCGCGTCCAGGCGGGCAGCGCCCGCAGGACGCTGGCGATCACCATGCGGACCCCGGGCGCGGACTTCGAGCTGGCCGCCGGGTTCCTGCACGGGGAGGGGGTGGCCGGTCCCGGGGACATCGCGGCCATCGGCTACTGCACGGACGAGGACGTGCCGGATGAGGCGCGGTACAACACGGTGACGGTACGGCTGGCGGGAGCCGAGCTGCCGGAACTGCCGTCCCTTGACCGGCATTTCATGACATCGAGCGCGTGCGGGGTGTGCGGTACGGCGTCCATCGACGCGCTGCGCTCGCGCAGCATGCCGTACCTGACGGTCCAGGACGGCCCGCGCATCGCCCCCACCGTCCTTTACGAGCTGCCCGGCAAGCTGCGGGCGGCGCAGAGCGTGTTCGGCAAGACCGGCGGCCTGCACGCCTGCGGCCTGTTCACGCCGGACGGCACGCCGCTCGCCACCCGCGAGGACGTCGGCCGGCACAACGCGCTGGACAAGCTGGTCGGCTGGGCCGTGCTCGGCGGCCGGCTCCCGCTGCGCGACCACGTACTGCTGGTCAGCGGGCGGACCAGCTACGAGATCGTGCAGAAGGCGGTGGCCGCCGGGATCTCGGTGGTGTGCGGGGTGTCCGCGCCGTCCTCCCTGGCCGTGGAGCTGGCCAGGGAGTTCGGCATCACGCTGGCGGGCTTCTTGCGCGGGGAGCGGTTCAACGTCTACGCCTGCCCCGAGCGGATCTTGTGATCTGGCCGGCGTGATCAGCCGGTGTTCTGGAGGCCCGCGGCCACGCCGTTGACCGACAGCAGCAGGAGCGTGGAGAGCTTCTCCCGCTCCTGCTCCGGCAGCGTGTCGCCACCGGCCCGCAGCGCGGCCAGCGCGCGGAGCTGGAGGTGGGACAGCGCGTCGACGTACGGGTCGCGAAGCTGCACGGCCCGCGAGAGCACCCGCCTGCTCTCCAGCAGCCGGGTGTGCCCGGTGACCATCAGCACCAGGCGGCGGGTCAGGTCGTACTCGGCGAGCACCTGGTCGGTGTAGTCGGCCCGGCCGCCGAGCGCGAGGTAGCGCTCGGCGATCGACCGGTCGGTCTTGGCCAGCGACATCTCCACGTTGTCCAGGAGCGAGGCGAACAGCGGCCACTCCCGGTAGGCGGCGCGCAGCTCCTCGATGCCGGACTCGGCCATCACGGCGTCAAGGCCGCTGCCCAGGCCGTACCAGCCGGGCAGGTTGACCCGCGTCTGCGCCCAGGCGAACACCCACGGGATGGCCCGCAGGTCGTCGAGCGAGCGCGGCGCGCCCAGCCCGCGCCGGGCCGGGCGCGAGCCCAGCCGCAGCGCGCCGATCTCCTCCAGCGGGCTGACCAGCGCGAACCACTCCGGAAAGCCCGGTGATTCGGTCAGCGCCCGGTAGGAACGCTCGGAGGCGGACGCGACCCGCTCGGCCAGCCCGCGGAACCGGTCGGCCGCCGCCGCGGTACGCTGCCCCACCGCGTCGGTGGAGGCCAGCAGCACGGCGTGGGTGACCTGCTCGGTGTGCCTGCGGGCGATGGCGGCGTGGCCGTACCGGGCGAAGATGACCTCGCCCTGCTCGGTGACCTTGAACCGGCCGCTCACCGACCCCGGGGCCTGGGCGAGCACCGCGCGGTTGGCCGGGCCGCCGCCACGGCCGAGGGCGCCGCCGCGACCGTGGAAGAGGGTCAGTCGAACGTCGTTGTCGCGGGCCCAGGCGGCCAGCGCCTCCTGCGCCTGGTACAGCCGCAGCGTGGCGGCGGCCGGGCCGAGTTCCTTGGCCGAGTCGGAGTAGCCGAGCATGACCTCAAGCCGCCGCCCGGTGGCGGCCAGCCGCTCGCGGACGGCGGGCAGCTCCAGCATCCCCGACAGCACGGCGGGCGCGTTGGCGAGGTCCGCGCCCGACTCGAGCAGCGGCACCACGTCGAGCACCGGCGCGCGCTCGCCGAGCGCGTGCCCGGCCAACTCGTAGACGGCGGCGATGTCGTCCGCGCTCCGGGTGAACGACACCACGTAGCGGGAGCAGGCCGTGACCCCGAACCGCTCCTGGATCCACGCCACGACCCGGATGGTGGCCAGCACGTCTTCGGTGCGCTCGGTGACCTCGCCCGCGGCGATCTCGGCGAGCGCGGCGGCGTGGACCTGGGAGTGCTGGCGGATCTCCAGTTCGGCCAGATGGAACCCGAACGTCTCCACCTGCCAGATCAGGTGTTGCAGCTCGCCGTACGCCTGCCGGGCCGCGCCGCCCTCGGCCAGCGACTCCTGGCACACGCGCAGGTCGGCCAGCAGGTCGGCGGGCGAACGGTAGGCGAGGTCGAGGTCGCGCCTGCGGGTCGCGGCGATCCGGGCGGCCACGAACAGCAGCCACTGGCGGTGCGGCTCGCGCGGGGAGCGGGTGGCCATCTCCGAGACGATGTCGGGGTGGGCGTCCTCGGCGTCGGAGATGGCGGCCCGCAGCCGCGCGGACGGCGGGGCCAGCTCGGCCGAGACGGTCAGGCCGCGGCCGATGCGGCCGGCGGTGTTCTCCAGCGCGATCAGCACGTGCTCGGCCTGGATCAGCACGGCCTGGCGGGTCACCGACGAGGTGACGTTGGGGTTACCGTCGCGGTCGCCGCCGATCCAGCTCCCGTAGCGGATGAACGGCCGGGCCAGCGGCGGGCGGGTGCCCGTGCCCGCGCCGAGCGCGGCGTCCAGTGAGCGGTAGACCTGCGGCACGACGCGGAACAGCGTCTCGTCGAAGGCCGCCATCGCGGTACGGACCTCATCGAGCGGGTCGAGCCGGGTGTGCCGGAGCTGGGCGGTACGCCACAGCACGTCGATCTCTTCGAGCAGCCGCCTGCGGGCCTCGGCCCGCTCCCCCGCGCCCCTGGCCGGCGCGTTGTACTCGGCGAGCTGCGCGCTGATCCGCTGGATGGTGGTGGCCACCGCCCGCCGCCGCGCCTCCGTGGGGTGCGCGGTCAGCACCGGGTGCAGCTCCAGCCCGGACACCAGCTCGGCCGCCCGCTCGGGACCGACCTCGTGTACAGCGGCGGCCAGCGACTCCGGGAGCGGCGCGTCGCCGGTGTCGCGGGTGCGCAGGGTGCGGATGCGGTAGTGCTCTTCGGCGAGGTTGGCGAGGTGGAAGTAGCAGGTGAACGCACGTGCGATCTGCACGGCCCGATCGACGGGCCAGCGCGCGACCATCGTGGCGATCTCGTCGATCGGCTTCTGCCGCCTGCGGGCGGCGATCACGCCCTTGCGCAGGCGCTCCACGTCGGCGAGCAGGCCGGGACCGCCGTGCTCGGCGATCACCTGCCCGAGCAGTTCGCCGAGCATGCGCACGTCGGCCCGGAGTTCGTCCGGCATCTCCACGACGGCGCTGTGGCGTTCGGCTGATGCGATGGCGACCATGCCTCGAAGGGTAGCGAGTCGCCGCGCGCGGCCGGAGACCGGTCTCACCAATTGGACTAGACCACTGGATCACGTCGGGCGGGAGACGGCTGAGAGAATCTCCGGGAAACGCGCGTACCCGATGTGCCCGGCCACCCGGCGGCCGGCCCAGGCGATGAGCAGGCCGTACGGCAGCGCGGCCAGGCTCGCCCACGGCAGGCCCAGCACCACGGGGACCACCACCGGCAGCGCCACCATGCTGGAGACGACCATGGCCAGCAGGGCTCCCGCGAACGCCACACCGCCCTGCCCGGGGGCGGCCCCGGTGAAGGCGTTCAGGCGTTCGGGGGCGGTGTACGGGCACAGGACACTGATGATCGCGCCCACCCCGAGCGCGACGGCGAACAGCCCCCAGGCGGTCAGCATGGCGGGCAGCGCCCAGATCGGCGTGCCGGA
Organism: Spongiactinospora sp. 9N601; assembly: GCF_044326295.1. NCBI lineage: Bacteria > Bacillati > Actinomycetota > Actinomycetes > Streptosporangiales > Streptosporangiaceae > Spongiactinospora > Spongiactinospora sp. 9N601. The sequence continues at coordinate 600,518 of NZ_JBIRBB010000002.1, read as the reverse complement.
CAGGATCGCGGTCACGATGGACACGAGGGCGATCAGCGGGCCGGCCAGCAGCGCGACCGCGAGGTGGCGTCCGGCGAGGTCGGCGCGCAGCGCCCGGCCCGAACCGTAGACGACGGCGTTCATCCACAGGGCGCGGCCGTCCAGGGCGAAGGCGTTGGCCGACTGCATGCCCATCACCAGCGCGCCCAGGCAGGCCGGGCCGACGGCGGTGGCGAGCGTGCTCGGCAGCTCGCTGTCCTGGGTCAGGGAGTAGGAGATGACGCCGCTGACCATGATCGCGGCCAGCCAGGAGATCCGGCCCCTGGGGTCCCTGCGGGCGTACTTGAGGTCCTTGGCGACCACGGCGGCCACCGGCCCGTCGGGGAGCAGCCCCGCCACGCCGCGCGACCTGCGCACCTTGCTGCCGCCCGCCTGGGTGGAGGCGTCGGTGGTGACCAGGGCCCGGCGCAGGGCGACCATCCACAGCCATCCGACCAGCCCGACCAGTACGGCGAGCGCGGCCACCTCGGCCAGCCCCGCCGCGCCGCCGTCGGCGATGGCGTGCGCGGCCATGCCCGAGGGCGTCCAGCGCATCATCGCCGCGACACTGCCGACGAGCGCCTCCGGGTCGGCGGAGAGGCCCTGGTTGAGCATCAGGTTGGGGATCTGGAGGGCCAGTACGACCAGGATCGCCGACACCGCCAGCAGGTCCCTGCCCCGCCTGCTGCGCAGCACGCCGGACAGCCCCGTGGTGATCGCCCGCGAGGTGACTAGGCACAGCGCGAACAGCACCAGCACGGCGGCGACGCCGAGCACGGCCCCCAACGCGGTCCTGGCCACGCCCGCGACCGCCCCCGCCATGACGATCAGACTGGCCAGCGGCCACGCCCCGGTGGCCGAGGCGGCGAACAGCCCGGCCGTCAGCGGGCCGCTGCGTACGGGGAACAGGGCGAGCTTCGCGGGGTCGAGCGTGTCGTCCACGCCGAACAGCAGGAGCGGTACCACGGCCCAGCTCAGGAAGATCATGGTGAACGCGATGATGCCGACGTCGCGCGCCAGGTCGGGCGAGCCGAAGCGGAGCAGCGACATCATGAAGAACCCGCCGGCGGCGACGATGACCGCGAGGGCGACGGTGAACGCGAAGCCGAGCTGCCTGGCGAGGTCGCCGCGCAGGTTGCCGGCGATGAGCCGCAGCTTGAGCCGTACGAACAGCCCTATGGTGGCGTTGGCCGACAGTCCCCTGGTGGCGCCTTGCGCTACGCCTGTGCCGCTCCCAGCCATGAAAGCCCGTCCTCCTCTCCGCCGCCGTTCCGCACCCCGACCAGGTCCAGGAACGCCTGGTTCAGCCCCCGCTCCCCGCGTACTTCGGCCAGGGGCCCCTGCGCGACGATCCGGCCCCGGTTCATCACCGAGACCCAGTCACAGAGCCGTTCCACCAGGTCCATGACGTGACTGGAGAACACGACGGTCGAGCCTGAGGCCGTGTACCGGCGCAGTACCTCGACCAGCGTGTTCGCGCTCACCGGATCGACGCCCTCGAACGGCTCGTCCAGGAACAGCACCGCCGGGTTGTGCAGCAGCGCGGCGGCCAGGCCGATCTTCTTCCGCATCCCGGTCGAGTAGTCCACGACCAGCTTGTCCGCCGCCTCGACCAGGTCCATGACCTTGAGCAGTTCCTCCGCCCGCCGGTCCACCTCGGCCTTGGGAATGCCGCGAAGCTGCCCGTTGTAGGACAGCAACTCCCGCCCCGACAACCGCTCGAACAGCCGCAACCCCTCGGGCAGCACGCCGATGTTGGCCTTGACCACCACAGGGTCCTGCCACACGTCCACACCGTCGATCTGAATGACCCCGCCGTCCGGCCGCAACAACCCAGTGATCATGCTGAGCGTCGTCGTCTTCCCGGCCCCATTGGGCCCGACCAGCCCCGTAAAACTGCCCTTGGGCACGACCAGATCGACCCCGCCGACGGCGACCTGTTCCCCGAAACGCTTGAAAAGCCCCTGCGTGCGCACCGAATCGGCCATATGCCCCACTCTGCCAGATCAATCACCCCCCATCCCCGGTAAAACAGCCCCCAGGCGGTATTCAGATCACCCGCTCAGCAGGGGCTCGCTGAAGTACCCTGGAGCCGTGCCGGGCCGCGCCATCGGTGGGCGGACCGGTACGGGGAGGGGGCGGCATGAGCGCGCAGCCGTACGACTTCCGGCCGACGGGGCTGCTGCCGGAGAAGAGCCTGCGTGCCATCCGTGCCGCCCTTACCGTGCCGCAGGATCTGGAGGCTTTCGACTCGGGTCTCCGCGTCGTGCTGGCCGAAGTACGGGTTCAACTCGACGCGGCTCGCCTGGCCGACTTCATCGACACCTGGTGGCTGATCGCGTGCGACTCGGTCAAAGACCCCCAGGGGCGCAGCGAGATGCACGAGCGGGCCGCCCACGCCACGGCCGCCGCCGCCCGCGGGGAGCCGTTGCCCAGGGGAGACAAGACCTGGGAACAACTCCTTACCGCACGCGGTGTCCAGCTCTGAGCCTCCGACCGGCCATCGATGTACTCCATCGTCCAGCCTGATCCCATCGCTCGGGAGCAGATGATCGCACTGCCGGACGACGCACTCCTTTACTTGTCGGATGCGTTCAAGCTCCTTCAACTCGCGCCGTGGAGTGGAGATGCGTTCGACCCGGCCAACCCCGAAGGCAACCTGCGGACCTTGAAGTTCGGGGGGCGCGGGCTGATGACCTATCTGGTGTTGGAGCCCCAGCGCGAGGTGTACATAACGCGCGTGCAGTGGATCTGACTCCAGGAGGGCCCTCCCGGATCGTGAACCGTTATCTGCTCGTTCATCACCGTCGCCAAGGGCGCATCCCGAGTGTGCGGTCGTTCCCAGATACGCGCGGGGCTCTGCGAGGGCGTCTCGCCGCCGAGCGAAAGCACATCGGAGACCCTGACATCGAAGTCGTCGTGCTCGGCGCCCGCTCGGACGCACGGCTGCGCCGGTGAAGACGGCGTAGGCGGTGGTGACCAGCCCAGGGTCGGTCGCGTACGTGGCCAACTGGGCCGGGGCGGCGAACGGCTGCCGGTCGAACCAGGCCCGCTGCTCCTCGGTGAACCCGGCCGAGTGCGGGGCCAGGTACCTCGGCAGCAGGCCCGCGAAGTAGACGATCGGGGCACGGACCAGCGCTCCGCCGCCGATCAGGCGCCCCGGGAACCACGCGTCGTGCCAGACCCGCGCCGAGGTCGTCCGCAGGATGTCCTTCCTCATGGGCTCAGGCCGTGGCCAGGGCACAGCCGGCCACATCGTCCGATCGCCACACTCGTACGTCTCTTTGGTTTCACGGGTCGCCGATCACGCGGCCCATCGCATTGGATCGTTTACTCCAGGCTGGGGGATTCCAGAGCTTGCCGTGAAGCGGCTGCGGGAATTTTTCCACTGGATTCATGTCTCGGCATTCAGTCGGGCCCCATACGATCCTGAGCAGGTGATCGAAATGGCGGACGGAAACCGCGAACCCGATCCGACGGCCGCGTTCAACGCGCTGGCGGCAGAGGAAACTCTAGAGGTCGCACGCACGGAGAAGCCGACGCGGGCCGACGTCGCCGCAGCGGCTGGGGTGACGGAAGAAGAGGCGAAAGCACGGTCCGGCGTGGAGGTCGATTCCCGGCCGCTCGCCCAGCAATTCCTCGACTCAAGCGAGTAAGCCATGCAACTGCACTTCCGCAACGTTTACGGCTACCCGCTTTCGGTGGCCATAATGTTCTACTCGCCTGAGACCTGTGCCGAATACGGGCAGTGGGGGACGCGGGGATGGTGGAACATCTATCCCAACGGGCAGACGCACGTCCTCAACACGAACAATCGATACGCGTACTTCTACGCGGAGGCGACGGACGGAGCGACCTGGAGCGGCCAGCCGGGCTCGCCCGTCATGTACGTCACGCAGGCGGCCTTCGACTCGTGCTACCTCATCGGAAGTACCGCCGCGCGCACGGTCCGGGTGAGACGCCTCGACCTCGGCACCGGTGCAGGCATCATCCAGCCCCTCGGCTGAACCGCCCGCCGGCCGGGCGGGCTACCACGCGGAATGCCCAACTTTTATTCGGCTGCCGGAGAAATAGCGCGCTATATAAAAGCGCCCTGCTCTTGCGGCAATTCATCCCGTTTTTGCGCAACGTTCAACCATAGGCAGTGAACGCATCTGGATCGGCGAGCGGGAGCCCATATACGCTCGCGGCGGCAAGGCGCCAGCGAGAAAGGCCGATCCAGATGGCAATGAAAATCCTCAGCAGATTATTCGCCTCCCTGATCGTCATGGTCTCCGTGGTATCCCTGACGACCGTCCCAGCGCATGCGGCGCCGGGCGGCTGGGTGCGAATCCAGCACTTCGGCCCGACTTCCAATCCGTGCTGTGACGGGCGCTACCTTCAGATATGGAAGGTGGGAGCCGGCTTCAGCTACGAATCCAGTTCACGGCGATTCCAGTTCATCAACAAGGGCAATGGCTACGAGATCGTTCAGGACGACCCCGTATGGACCTGCCTCGACGGCAACAACTCGGGCGGCGCTTACGGTCACGCCTGCAACAGCGGTAACTACCAGCGATGGGACATCATCCCGGCCGGTACGCGCTACAGCTTCGACGCCTCCAGGAATGTAGAGGTGTTCCGTCTTCGCAATCGACAGACCGGCGCATGCCTCGACGGCAACGGCAGAAGAGTCTATTCGGGCGGCTGCAACGGCGGCGACTACCAGCTCTGGGGCGGGTGGTAGGCCGTAACACGGTGACACCTGGCGAACGGTGACACCCGGGCGGTCCGACGGTCCCCGCGATCATCCACCTGGTGGACTCGCACACCGCCGACCGCCCGGCTCGCGTGGGGTATCAGGGCAGCTCGAATTCGCCGTTCTTGGCTCCTTCGAGGAAGCAGGCCCACTCGTGCGGAGTGAAGACCAGCGGGGCACGGTCGGGGTCCTTGCTGTCACGGACTGCGACCAGGCCAGGGATGTTCGTGGCGACCTCGACGCAGCCATTGGTCGCCTGGTCGGTCGACATCTTCGCCTTATGCCAAACGGCATGACTCAGGTCTCCACTGCTCAGGCTTGTATAATCCATTCTTCCATCACATCCCTAATGGCCGGGGAGGGGCAGGCCCCAGAATAGGCTTCCGGATGAATCGAGTGCCTGCGATCAACTACATCGACCTTCGGTATGAGCGCTCTAGGGTAGCTCGAATTCGCCGTTCCTGGCTCCATTGAGGAAGCAGGTCCACTCATGCGGAGTGAAGACCAGCGGGGCACGGCCAGGGTTCTTACTATCACGGACAGCCACCACGCCAGGGATGTTCGTGGCGACCTCGACGCAGCCACCGCCAGCGTGGCCCCCTGATATCTTCGCCTTACGCCAAGCGGCGCTGGTCAAGTCGACACTGCTCAGATCTGCTTGCTCCACTTTTCGATCGCATCCCTGATCATCTGCTGTGACTGCTTTTTGGGGTAAGCATGCGCCCGTACTGTGTCATGGTACTTGTGGTGCTGGGCGACAACCAGGGAGTCAGTGATCACGTGCCCGCCTGCGGTGGACTCCACCAGCACGGCATCGCCATGGTCGAGAACCTCGGCAAGCGCAAAGCTGCCCATCAGGGCAACGGCGCAATCCGTAGCCGCTGGGACTATTTGAATGGTGACGGCCGAGTGGGCGGATATCTCCAATAGAAAGCGAAGCTGCTCGACAAGCACGGCAATTCCGCCGATAGGCCGGTGCAACACTTCCTCATCGATCAGATCCCAGATGGCCGGCGGAGGATCCCTGTCCAAAAGCACCTTGCGCTGCATCCGGATGCGGATCTGCTCCTCAATCCATTCAGGGTCTCGCGGAGCAGTCGGCGACGCTGTGAGGAGCGCCCTCGCATAAGCGTCAACCTGGAGGAGCCCATACACGACCATGGGGGACCAGGTTCGTAGGACGCTTGCACGGGGCTCGATCTCGTCTGCCCACCTGACCGACCATCGCGGTGAGCGCATCTCCCGGACCATCCGCTCGTAGATCTGGACGAACACCCGCTCTTCAGTCAGCCCGAAGAACTGGTCGAGCCGCTCGGCCTGGTCTCGCTGTGGTGTCCGCTTGCAGTTCTCCAAGGCACTGATGAGGGACTGATCACAAGCGAGGGCCCTTGCCACCTGCTCCTGGGTCAGGTTTCTCAGCTTGCGGTATTTCCGCAGCTCAGCCGCAAAGGCAGCCTGCGCCGACGTACGGGGGTCGAGGTTTCGCGAGTTGGCTGCCATCCTGCCTCCCAGGACAGATCAGGTAGCTCAGGACCGGGATATGACTAATAGCAAGCCCGTTTTGTCATATCCGTCGTTCGACGTCCTTCGCTGTCAAGAGATAACCGCCCTCATGGTACGGGAGAACAGGCAATCTGATCGGGCAGCATGTGTTTTCCGGCCGACCGCAATTACATGAAGCCGGACATTGGCACAGTAGCCGACATACCACCCCTGGATCGCCCATGCCCAGCGCGACAGAATCCCCGATACTCCGACACGACGCCCTTACCCTTATCGCTCTCCCCAACTCCATTCATATCGGGCGCACGTACACGACGGCCGTTCTGCGTGGCTGGGGCCACTTAGACGATGACTTCCTCGCCGACGCGCAGCTCATCGTTTCGGAGTTGCTGACCAACGCCGTGGACGTGCTCGGCTTCACGGACCCCGGCGCGGTCATCACCGCCCGTGCCATCGTGCGCGTCTACCTGTCCGAGCTGAGCGACTGTGTCCGCATCGAAGTGTGGGACCCGCACCCCCGCATACCGCAGCCGCGCGGCATGCCGCCCGCCGATGCCCTGCGCGGCCGGGGCCTGGAGATCGTCCGGCACCTCGCCCGCGACTCCGGATACAGCGTCCTCGCCGACGGCCCCCAGGCGAGCGGAAAGACCGTCTTCGCCACCCTCCCCTTCCCCGAGGAAGGACCGCCGTCCGCCCCCTAGCTCCCCGCCAGACGGCAGCCGACGAAAGGAGATCCATGGCCCGATAGCGAAGTCACGAACCCGTGCCCCCGGCGCTCAGCAAAGAAGCCTGAGACCACTTCCCAGGCCGGGGGCACACCACCTGAATATCCACTACATACCAGAAAGCAGGCCAGTGACTCCCGACCTATACGCACTCCCCGCCGCCAATGCCACGCTTGTCCGACTGTGCGGCGGAAACAACAATGAGGACGGAGAAGGAGAAGCCTGCATGCTGATCGGCCGAATCCCCGAAACGTCCGACGCCTACCTCATCGCCGACAGCAAGAACCCGGCCGCCTCCCCCCTGCGGTTCACCGAAGCCGAACTGCGGGCCGCCGGTATCGACACCACCGCCGTGCGCTGAGCGGCCTTCCCGACGCCCCCGCTTGTGATATTTACGGCGGGGGCGTCATCAGCATAAGGAAACCGATGCCAAACGTAGATCACTTCCATGCGTACCAATGGATCGGCCAGCGCGCCGCCCTGGACAAAATTGATGGATTGCGGAGTACCCCCCTCGATCTCGGCAATCCCGAGTTCCGCAGCGCCGCCTGCCCGCCGTTCCGAATGTGTGACTACCTGCTCAAAGCCCCCACCCAGATCCAAAAGACCGCCGACACCGTGGACGAGGCGGTCACCTGGCTCGCGGAGCGCTTCGACGAACTCGCCCCCGCGTTCGCCTCCCGCGAGGCGATGGGCCCACTGGCGGACCGCGCGTACCTGCTCGCCGCCGCCGGCGGCCACCTGGCCGAGGCCGACAGCGTGTGCTGGGGCTTCTGGCTGACGGCAGAACGCTACGGCACCGTCGCCGTCGTCCACTGCCCCGATTTCCACGCCCCCGGCTACCCTTGCCCGGCAGGCAGGAAACGAAAGGGCGATTGAGAGTGGATTGACGGGCGGGGCCGGAGGTGCCTCCACCATTAGCCACAATCACGACATTTGCCGCATTCAATCCAGAAATGCGCAGCACGGTTGTCTGATCGACGGCTATTCCGACACCATACGGAGGATGGGCCGACGCTCAGCACAACGCGCCGCACTCGCCGCGCTGGCCATCGCTTCGCTGGCGGCCACAGCGATCATAGTGGCGCGCGCGGTGGAACCAGGCGCGAGGGTCACGGTGAACGACCTCGTCATCCTCACCGTGGCCATAATTCCGTGGACAGTGGCGATAATCGCCTGGGCCAGGCGACCGGCCGCCGCCCCCGCCGATGTGAATGCCGCCGCCGACGCGCTCGCCACCTTGGTAAAGGAACAATGGCAGGCCGAGGCGCGGCATCGCAGGCTCAGCGACCCCAAGCCGATTCCGGTCCCATGGGAGATGGCCAGAGATCAAGAGAGAATGAGCCGATCCCATCTGATCGGCCGGAACCTCTCCGCATTCTCCGGACGCAGCGACGACGTACCGGGACTCATCGCCTTCTTCCGCGATCTCGGTCAGCGGCGGCTGATCATCACCGGCGAACCGGGCACCGGAAAGACCACGCTGGCCATGCAGATGCTCCTCGGACTCCTGGACGCCCGCGCCGAGCACAAGCGGTCGGCCTCCGGTGAGATCGTCCCGGTGCCCGTGCTGATCCCGGTCAGCGGGTGGGACACGAAGGTCCATCGCCGCCTGCACGACTGGCTCGCCGTACGACTGGCCCAGGACTATCCGGCGCTCGCCGCCACCGAGCATGGCAACAGTGTGGCCGCCCGGCTGGCCGGCGGCGGGCACATCCTCCCCGTGCTGGACGGCCTCGACGAGATGGAGCCACCCGCCCGCGCGGAGGTGATCAGGCTGCTCAACGCCTCCCTGGGCGAGCACGACCAACTGATCCTCACCAGCCGTCGCGCGGAGCTGGCCGATGCGATCACCTCCGCCGGACGTCCGCTGAACGCGGCGGCGATCATCTCCCCGCTGACGGTGTCCCAGTCCGCCGGTGCGGACTACCTGGGCGACTGCCTGGCCGCCTCGCCCTCGCGGGCGTGGCAGCGCGTGCTGAACGCGCTCGGCGACCACATCGCCCCGCGCATGACCGCGCTGGATCTGTGGCTCATCCGTGCCGTCTACGTGGACACCGGCAAAGACCCCGCACCGCTGATCAAACTGCTGGACGGACCGCACGCCGAGCTTCGCGCCCATCTCCTGGACCAGCTCATCCCCTCACTCATCGAGACCCGGTTGCCCAGCGCCGATCCGGCGGACCATTTCCGCCCCTCCCGACGGCTGGACCCATCCGCCACCCGCCGCTATCTGACCTCTCTGGCCGCCCGCTTCCCACCGTCAGGCAACAGTGACATCGCCTGGTGGCGCCTGGCCGGCACGTCGCGCGGTTTTCCGCTGAAGGTGGGAGTGGCGACGTTCCTGTGCTGCGTACCGGTGTTCAGCGTCACCCTCGGAATCGTCGCCGCGCTGGCGCAGATCATGATGGTGGGTGGGCCGACCGTCCTGTTCTCGTTGCTGGCGGGCCTGTCAACGGGCGTACTGCTCGGCGCGCCGTTCGGCATGGCGTTCGGTGCGGCGGCGGCCATCGCGGCCATGGGCCGCCCTCCTGACCGGACATCCGTGAGCCGTGCGCGCGCCTGGGCGCGCAACATGGCGCGCGGGCTGTTCCCCGGGGCCGCCGCCGGTTGCACGGTGGGACTGTGGGCGTGGGCGGCCATGGGGCCGCCTGCCGGAATCTTGTTCGGCCTCGTCAGCGGTTTCGCCACCGGGGCGGTGGCGACGGGCTCGTGGGCCGACGAACTGCCCGGCTACGCCGGTCTGCGCCGACGCCGGCACCCGAAGGCGCGTTCGCTGCCCCGGGACCTGCTGCGCGGGATGGCGTTCGGAGCGGTGTTCGGTCCACTGTGCGGGCTGGTGTTCGGGGTGATGGGCGGGGTGGCCACCGGAGTACAGTTCACGCTCATCGGCGGGATCATGTTCGGCGGGGCGTTCGGGCCGGTGATCGGACTGATCAGATGGGCGGAGTGGCCGCTGGCCGACGAGGTCGGCACGCCGCTGTCCAGCTATCGCGCCGACCGTGACCTCACCCTGTTGCGGGCGACCGCGAGCGCCACGTTCTTCGCGCTCGCCATCGGCGCGACACTCGGCGTGCTGATGTCCCGCTCCCTCACTCCTGAACTGGCCGGGCAGGCGTTCATGGTCGGGCTTTCGATCGGATTCGGCTTCGGCTGGGTGTTCGGGCTGGTCGCCGGAAGGCATCATGCCTGGCTCGCGCTGACGTTCACCGTCGTGCCGCTGGCCCTCGTCGGGAAACTGCCCTGGCGGTTCATGGGGTTCCTGGACGACGCCCATCGGCTCGGACTGCTGCGCGCGGTCGGTCCGGTGTACCAGTTCCGTCATGCGGCGCTGCACGACCATCTCGCCAAGGCCCATGCTCCCCAGCGGGCCGAACGGCCCCTCAGCCCGGCGGTCGGCTCGTCAGGCGCCGGGAGCCCGTGACCAGGTCCATCGCCTGGCGCATCGCGTCGCGTACGGCCTCGGGCCGGTCGCCGCGCTGGAGGCTGGCCATCGTCGCCGCGCTCACCGCGCCGATCGCCGCGCCCACCAGCGCGGCGGCGGCGACCTCGTCGACTTCGGCCGGGTATGCCTGGTGCAGCGCGCGGGCCAGCTCGGTCTGCGCGGCCATGTAACGCTGGAGCAGGCGGGCCTGCAACACCGGGGCGGACCCGGCGAGGCGGGCCCGCAGGGCGGCGAGGCCGCTGCTCAGGTCGCTCTCCCAGGTGTCGGCGATCATGTGCTCCATCGCCCTGACCAGGACATCCGCCAGCCGATCTGTGCTACCGCGCTCGGCGACCGCTTGCAGCGCGAGGTCGATGCGCACGTCGGCGTTGGCGAACAGCACGTCCTCCTTGGCCGGGAAGTGGAGGAAGAAGGTGCGGGTGGACACGTCGGCGGCCTCGGCGATCTCGGCCACGGTGACCGCTTCGTACCCCTTCTCGGCGAACAGGCGGACCGCCGCCTCCACCAGCGCCTGCCGCGTGCGCTGCTTCTTCCGCTCTCGCAGCCCTGTGCTCTCCGTCGTCATTGCCACATCCTATTGCACCTGGTGCATCACTTCATGCAATGTAGTGTTACATCGAATGAAGTGAACGACCGAGCGAGGAGGGGCACATGGGAAGCCTGGACGGACGCGTCGTACTCATCACCGGCGCCGGGCGCGGCATCGGGCGCGAGGAGGCGCTGTACTGCGCCGGGGAAGGCGCGAAGGTCGTCGTCAACGACCCGGGAGTGGCCATCGACGGCACGGGCGGCGACGCGAGTGTCGCGGCGGCGGTGGTCGAGGAGATCACCGCGCGCGGCGGGCGGGCGGTCGCCAACACCGACAGCGTCTCGGACTGGGACGGCGCCCGGCGGATGGTCGAGATGGCAGTGGAGGCGTTCGGTGACCTGCACGTACTCATCAACAACGCCACCATCGAGCGCAACCGGGGGATGGCCGACCTGGGTGAGGAGGACTTCGATGTGGTGGTCGCGGTCAAGCTGAAGGGCACGTTCGCGGTCACCCGGTGGGCGGCCCGCTACTGGCGCGAGCGGTACGCGGCCGGCGAGCGGGTGGACCGGGCGGTCATCAACACCTCATCCGGGTCGGGCCTGCTCAACCCGCTGCCGGCCCAGGCGTCGTACGCGGCGGCGAACGCGGGCGTCGCGGCGATGACCACGGTGGGGGCGCTGGAGCTGGGGCGGTACGGGGTGCGGGTCAACTGCATCTCGCCTTCGATGGCGCGTACCAGGCTCACGCTGGAGGTGCCTGGGATGAGCGAGAAGCCGGCCGGGGGGTTCGACCCGCTGGACCCGGCGACCAGCGCGCCTGTAGCGGCTTACCTGGCCTCGGCGGGGTGCCCGCTGACAGGGCAGGTGCTGTCGGTCCGTGGGGGGTCGGTGGCGGTGAACCATGCGTGGTCGCGTGGGGAGCGGGTGGAGAAGGACGGGATGTGGACGGTGGAGGAGCTGGCTGAGGCGATGAAGGGGGTTTCGATGGACGACCCCTTCGACAAGCTGGCTCAGGCACTGGGCGGGGCTTTGGGGGCCACCGGGCACGCGCAGATCCAGGAGATGATCAACACTCTGCTGGATGGCGGGTCCTCGGAGGAGTGACCTGGGGCGCTCTGGTGTCGTGGGCGTGGCGGCCGGTACGGCGAGCGACCACGGCACCGGGGCGTACTTCGGCCACGGGATCCCCGCGCGTGCGGGGAGCGTGGCCGATGTCCCTTGGGAGCAGTCATTCGTCAGGACGCCGGGCGCGGTGAGGGCATAGTTTGGGCCTTTGGTCACGAGATGGGGAGAGTACATGTCATTCACCGAAGAAGAGGTCGAGTACCTGCGCTCGCAGTCACTCGGGCGACTGGCGACCGTCGGCGGTGATGGGCAGCCGGATGTCGTTCCGGTCGCTGTTGAGTACGACGGGACCTTTCTGTGGGTCGGTGGGGGTGCCACCGTCACTCGGACGCGGAAGTTCCGCAACGTCGGGACAGGGAGCGACAAAGTGGCTCTTGTCATCGATGACATGGTTTCCGTAGACCCGCTCATCGCCCGTGGGATACGGATCTACGGCCTCGCTGAGCAACCGTTCGAGCGAGTCGGCATGGTCGGCCCCGGCACCTATATCCGCATTACACCCACGGTGTCATGGAGTTGGAATCTCTCCGGCGAACCCGCTGGGGACGACTGGTACGACATGCGGAAGGCCGTTCATTCCCCTCCTCAGCAGTAGAGCGGGGCCCCTGTGAGTTGCCGGGGGCGCGAGCGCCGGGCGAAGCCCGGCCCTAGGAAGATCGTCCGAGCGCAGCGAGGCCGGTTTTGCGCGAAGCGCCAGGCAGTACGGCGGCAAGGCCGGAACGGGCGGCCCGGCGTAGGGCGGGTGGCGGGAGTGGTTACCCTGGCGGGCATGAGTGCTGAGCCGGTATTCAAGGATGTCGACATCCACACGACGGCGGGGAAAATCGCCGACCTGGAGCGCCGGATGTACGAGGCCGCGCATGCGGGCTCGGCACGGGCCGTGGAGAAGCAGCACGCCAAGGGCAAGATGACCGCCCGTGAGCGGGTCATGGCGTTCCTCGACGAGGGCAGCTTCGTGGAGTTCGACGAGTTCGCCAGGCACCGGTCCTCGGCGTTCGGGCTGGACCGCGAGCGCCCCTACGGCGACGGCGTGGTCACCGGGCACGGCACGGTGGACGGCCGGCCGGTCGCGGTGTTCTCGCAGGACTTCACGGTGTTCGGCGGCTCGCTCGGCGAGGTGTTCGGCGAGAAGATCGTCAAGGTGATGGACCACGCGCTCAAGACCGGCTGCCCCGTGGTCGGGATCAACGACTCGGGCGGCGCGCGGATTCAGGAGGGCGTCGTCAGTCTCGGCCTCTACGCGGAGATCTTCAAGCGGAACGTGCACGCCTCCGGCGTGATCCCGCAGATCTCGCTGATCATGGGCCCGTGCGCGGGCGGCGCGGTGTACTCCCCCGCCCTGACCGACTTTGTCCTGATGGTCCGGGAAAAGTCGCATATGTTCATCACCGGCCCGGACGTGATCAAGACCGTCACCGGCGAAGAGGTCACCTTCGAGGAACTGGGCGGCGCGCACACCCACAACTCCCGCTCCGGCGTGGCGCACTTCGAGGCGGCCGACGAGGAGGAGTGCCTGGAGTTCGCCCGCGCCCTGCTCTCCTACCTCCCCGGCAACAACCTCGACGAGGGCCCCTCCTACGACGTCACCCCCGTCCTTGAGGTCACCGGCGAGGACCGCGAGCTGGACGCGCTCATCCCCGACTCCGCGAACCAGCCCTACGACATGCAGGAAGTCATCGCCCACGTGCTCGACGACGGCGAGTTCCTGGAGGTCCACGCCCAGTTCGCGCCCAACATCGTGGTCGGCTTCGGCCGCGTGGAGGGCCGGTCCGTCGGGGTCGTGGCCAATCAGCCGATGAGCCTGGCCGGGACGCTGGACATCGGCGCATCGGAAAAAGCCGCGCGATTTGTCCGTACCTGCGATGCGTTCAATATCCCTGTTCTTACATTTGTTGATGTTCCCGGATTCCTTCCCGGAACCGATCAAGAATGGAACGGAATCATCCGCCGCGGGGCCAAGCTCCTCTACGCCTACGCCGAGGCGACCGTCCCGCTGGTCACGGTGATCACCCGCAAGGCGTACGGCGGGGCGTACGACGTCATGGGCTCCAAGCACCTCGGCGCGGACATCAACCTCGCCTGGCCCACCGCCCAGATCGCGGTGATGGGCGCGCAGGGCGCGGTCAACATCCTCTACCGGCGCGAACTCGCCACCGCAGAAGACCCCGACGCCGCCCGCGCCAGGTTCACCACCGAGTACGAGGACACGCTGGCCAACCCCTACCTGGCCGCCGAGCGCGGCTACGTGGACGCGGTGATCCGCCCCTCCGACACCCGCGTCCAGGTGACCCGGGCGCTGCGCGCGCTGCGCAACAAGCGCGCCACCCTGCCGCCCAAGAAGCACGGCAACATCCCTCTTTAGCGAACGACTTATCTGGGCAGGAGACCTGAGGGAGGACGGAACATGCCAGATGCCGACATGAACATCGTTCGTGGTGACGCCACAGCGGAGGAGGTGGTCGCCGTCGTCCTGGCGCTCAGCCGGCGGGCGACACCCCCGAAGGCACCGTCCGCGAGAAAGACCGACCCTTGGAGGGATCCGACCCATAGGATGCGAAAGCCACTGGCCCATGGGCTCGGCGCTTGGCGAAGCTGTTCTCTGCCGTTTTAGACCGGAGGATCCCCACGATGGGGTGTCAACTTCCTCAAGTGTTGGGACTATCTAGAAATGGGCGAATATAGTCAGCCGATCATCTAGTCCCGAGGCCTGGAGGACGACATGGCCATCCCGGACCTCTTGCCACATGCCGTGGTCGCCAAGTACGCGGTCCTCGTAGACGTCGGCTACCTCTATGCCGCCGCGGGCGAGGTCATCCTCGGGGCCAAGGAACGCAAGGAATACCGTGTCGCCGCCGATGAACTGATCCAGGCGCTGCAGAAGCACGCCGAAGATCGCATCTCCGGCGAACTACTGCGGATCTACTGGTACGACGCGGCCCGCGACCGCGTCCCCACCGTTGACCAGCGGGTCATCGCCCAGCTTCCCTGGGTCAAGGTGCGGCTGGGCAACCTCAACGCGCGCGGCCAGCAGAAGGGCGTGGACGCCCAGATCAGGAGCGACCTGGAGGCGCTGGCCCGGCACCACGCGGTCAGCGACACGATACTGCTGGCGGGCGATGAGGACATGGTCCCGGCGGTGGAGGCCGCCCAGGCGTACGGGGTGCGCGTCCACCTGTGGGGCGTGGAGCCCCCGTACGGCACCAACCAGGCCGAACGCCTGGTGTGGGAGTCCGACACGGTGGAGGTCATCAACGCCGACTTCCTGCGGCCCTACTTCAGCCGTGCCCCGCAGGCCGCGGTGCCCGCCGCCCCGGCCACGCCGTCCCCGGCCCAGGTGTTCGCGGGACGCGCGCCGCTGGCCGCCAAACCGCCGGCCAAACAGGGACAGGTGGCCAAACTCGGCCCGAACCGCCCGCACGTCGAGGAGGTCGGCGAGCACGTCGCGCAGAAGTGGATCCTCACCCGTGGCCGCGACAACATCCGTGACCTGCTGCCCGGCCCCATCCTGCCCACGGTCATCGACACCGAGCTGCTGATCGAGGCGGAAAAGGAGCTGGGCCACTCGCTGCGGCCCTACCCCGAGGCCCGGGTGTGGCTGCGCGACGGGTTCTGGGCCCGGGTCTACCGCGAGTTCGATCTCGGCGTGGGCGTCTCGAGCAAGTGACGGCGGGCACGTCTCCGCAGGTCGGGGCGTACAGGTCCGAAACCCGCCAGTCATGGCCTCTGGCATGCGGATAACGTGGAAGCCATGTTGCTGAAGGCGGATATCACCGGCCTGGACTTCGACGCCTGCTACCGCGCCGCGTCGGCCAGGGACGTGCGGTTCGACGGCCGCTTCTACACGGCGGTCAGCACGACGCGCATCTACTGCCGGCCGATCTGCCCGGCCCGGACCCCCGCCCGGCGTAATGTCAGATTTTACCGGCATGCCGCCGCGGCGGAGGCGGCCGGGTTCCGGCCGTGCAAGCGGTGCCGGCCCGAGCTGAGCCCGGGCGATCCCGGGTGGAACGTCCGTGGCGACCTGGTGGGCCGGGCGCTGCGGCTGATCGACGAGGGCGTCGTGGACGACTTCGGGATCAGCGGTCTGGCCGCGCGGCTGCACATCACCGAGCGCCACCTGCACCGGCTGTTCACCACGGAGCTGGGCGCGGGGCCGCTCGCGGTGGCCCGTACCAAGCGGCTGCTGCTGGCCAAGCAACTGCTCACCGAGACCGCGCTGCCGGTCACCGACGTGGCGTTCGCGGCCGGGTTCGGCAGCGTGCGGCAGTTCAACGCCACGATGAAGGAGACGTACGGCTTCGCGCCGAGCGAGCTGCGCGCCACGGCGGGCGGACCCCGGCCAGAGACCACAGAGACAAAGGTCCCGCTGAGCCTGCGGCTGCATCACCGGCGTCCCTACGACCCGGTGAGCCTGCTCGGCTTCCTGGCGATGCGGGCGATCCCCGGCGTGGAGCAGGTGGACGACGCCTCCTACACCCGCACCGTGCCCGGCGGCTCGATCACGGTGACCGTCGCGGACGGCCATCTCAGGCTGACCGCGTCGGTCTCCGACACCCGGCACCTCGCGCGCATCGTGGCCCGCTGCCGGCGGCTGTTCGACCTGGACGCCGACCCGGAGGCGGTCGGCGAGGCGCTGTCGGAGACGGCGCTGCACCCGCTGGTCACGGCCCGGCCAGGGCTGCGGGTACCGGGCGCGTGGGACGGCTTCGAGGTGGCCGTACGGGCGGTCGTCGGGCAGCAGATCTCCGTCGCGGGCGCGCGGACGCTGCTCGGCCGCATCGCCGGGCGCGCCGGGAGCGACGGCCTGTTCCCGACAGCGGAACAGCTCGCCGCGGCCGACCTCACCGGGCTCGGCCTGACCGGCCGCAGAATGACCACGCTGCGGGTCCTCGGCGAGCGGGTGGCGTCCGGGGAGATCGACCTGGACGGCGCGCAGGAGCCGGGCGAGGCCGTGGCGGCACTGCTGGAGATCCCCGGCATCGGCCCGTGGACCACCAGCTACATCGCCATGCGCGCGCTGCGCGACCCGGACGCCTGGCCCGGCGGCGACCTTGGCCTGCGCAAGGCCATGGCCTGCCTGAACATTCCGGAAGAACACATCGAGCGGTGGCGGCCCTGGCGGGCCTACGCCGCGATGCACCTGTGGAGTTCCTCATGATCCGAGCACAGATCCTGCCCACGCCCCCCGGTCCGCTGTCCCTGCTGGTCCGTGACGGCGTACTGGTGGCGGCGGGGTTCACCGCGGACCCCAAGGAGATGTTCAACCGCCTCGCGCCCGAGCTGCGCGAGGAGGGCATGGAGGTCGTGGACGACCTCGGCGCGCCCGCCCAGGCGGTGCGCGACTACCTGGCCGGCGACCTCGGCGCGCTGGACGCGATCCCGGTCAGCCAGCCGGGCAGCGACCGGAGGCAGCGGCTGCTGGAGGCGCTGCGGGCGGTACCGGCGGGGGTCACGGTCACCTACGGCGAGCTGGCCGAACGCGCCGGGATGCCGCGTACGGCGGCCAGGGCCGCGGGCGGCGCGTGCGCGCAGAACCTGATCGCGCCGTTCGTGCCCTGCCACCGGGTACTGCCCGCGGGGGGCGGCTTCGGCGGCTACTACTACGGCACGCCGGTCAAGGAGTGGCTGATCGCCCACGAGGCCGGGAGGGCCTGACCGGACCGGCCCCGGCGTCCACGGAGGGACGCCGGGGCCGATCGCGTCAGGAGCCGGAATCGGACTCGCGCACGGTGGTCTGCACCTCGCCCACCGGCACGGAACGAGTGGCCGACACCTGGATGTCCTCGTAGTTGAACTGGGGGTCGGAGGTGACACCCCAGACGGTCGTCGCGGTCAGCTCGTACGCACCGCCCGGCTGCCCGTCCGACGCCTGGTGGTAGATGATCCCGCACTTCAGCGGGTTCCCCTTCGCATAGACCAGCTCGAAGTTCGTTCCGCAGCCCTTCTTGGGGACCGTCACGGCATCGGAGGTGCCGGGCTTGAGCGTCAGGTTCTCCAACTCGGCGGTGACGGTCGCGCTCGCCACCTCGGGCAGGGTCGCCGTGACCGACCGGGTGGTGGCACCCATCCCTGTCAGCCACACGTACGTACTCAGGTTGACGTAGCTCTTGACGGTAGGACTCGTCCTGATCTTGAACTCCGGCACCGTGAGCGCGGCCCGCGCGATGTCGCGAAGCTCCTCCCGGGTGATCCCGCCCGGAGGCGTCTCCCCCGGCGGCACGAACACGAACGGCTCCAGCGCCGTCCAGCAGGCCATCCCGTTGGGGTCCTTGTTGTTGTAGGCGGGACGCCACCAGCGCCCCTTCTTGCCCACCTGGTCGGAGAACTGCTTGATGTACTTCTTGAAGTCGTCCTCGCTCGCGTTCGGTTGCAACTTGAAGAAGTAGGGCCGCACCTCCTCCTGCTCCTTCAGCATCTGGTCGGCGTCCGGCCCCGGTTCGTACCAGCACGGCCGCTTCAGCCGGAAGCCGTCGCCGCGCTTGCCGCCGATCCCGTTGCCGCTCAGGATGATCCGCGAGTGCGTCAGTTCGATCCCGACGGTCCGGCCGTCCTGGTACTTCTGGCCCTTGGGGTCATCGGCGGCGGCGGTACCGGCCGCGGTGAGCGCGAGCGCGCCCACGCCGAGCAGCACGAGCAGACGAGGCGTCACAGGCGTCATCGTCGGCATCCCTTCGCGCGTTCGTTCGTCAGTTCGGCGTAGCGGAAGAGCTTGATCCGCCAGTTCCCGTCGTCGCCCTGGCGCACGCCGGCCGACTGGAGGTAAACGGACTCGTCGTCGGAGCCGGGCTCGGCGGGCAGATCCTGCCCGGTACGGGCGTCCACGTACCGGACCTGCGTCTCGTCCACGCAGACGTCCACCTGGGCGGCGCGGTCCTGCTCGCTGCTGACCTTGAGCCCGAACAGGCGGGCGGTGCCGCGTACCGACCGCTTCTTGTCAAGGTAGTCCTTGACCCACTCGAAGGAGGTCTTGCCGGCCTCCAGCTCCATGAGGGTCATGTAGTGCTCGTCGCGGCCCCGGGTCACGACCCCTTTGAACATCCCGACGTAGGCGTCGCGGAAGGTCTCCAGCATCTCGGTGTGCTCGGCCGTGATGCCGCCCGGCCACTCCACGATGACCTTGAGCCCGGAGTCGACGGCCAGCGTCTCGGTGCGCGGGGCCGCGCCCGACGTGGTCGCGGACGCTCCAGCGGCCGGGCCGCCCTCGCCACCGCCCGGAGTGAAGGGCCGATCCGCGCCGGAGGCCGCGCATCCGGCGGTGAGCACCGCGGCGATCGCCGGCGCGATCAGCCCTCGCATGCCGATCACAGTAAGACGGCGCGGCACATCCGGGCCAGCGCTATATCCGGATTGGTATGACCCCGGCCCTCGCCGCACGTCGACCCCTTCCTCAGATGTCATGCCGACGGCACCGACTGGATCCGCCAGGCCGGATACAGCTCGTCGATCAGGGCCTCGGTCTCGGGGGCCATGCCGCCGCCGTACGGGTGGGAGGCGGCCCGGCGGTGCAGGGCGTCCACCACCGCGCGCAGCCGGGCCGTGTCGCCGGTCGCGTGCGTGGCCCGCAGCAGGTCGCGCCACAGGCCCTCGTCGTCGGCGGCCAGCAGCAGCCCGGCACGGACCGCGGCGACCGCTTCGGCGGCCTCGCCGCGGGCGAGCCGTACCTCGCACAGCCGGTGCGCGGCGTCGGCGACCTCGGCGGTCACGTCGTACTCCAGGTCGTCGTCGGCCAGCCAGGCGTACCGGCCGCGCGGGCGCGGGCTCAGCAGCGGCCCGCGGACCAGCCCGAGCGCCCGGTCCAGGAGCGCGGCCCGCCCGGCCGCGTCGCCGTGCGAGCGCCGGACCAGCTCCCGGAACAGCGTCCAGTCGGTGCGGACCTCCGGCCCGAGCCGCAACCGGCCCGCCCGGTCGGTGAACAGGTGGGGACGGCCCTCGGAGTCGGTGCCCAGCCAGTTGACGACCCGCTCGATCGTCGCGTCGCGCACGGCCGTCTGCACCCCGCGCGGCCACAGGACCCCGCCGAGCACCACCGGATGCACCCCGCCCGGGTGGGTGGACAGGTAGACGATCAGCTCGGCGGCGAGCGCCATCCTGCCCTCCTCCAGCGGCTCGGCGGCGGAGATCTCGATCGGGCCGAGGATGCGCACCTCCACGGCGGGCGGCCGGGACTCGATCGGGGCCTCCCGCTCGGCGGACAGCGGCTCGCCGTCGAACCGTTCCGCCGTGCCGAACAGCTCGACCAGCGCGGCGTACTGGCGGCGGGGCAGCAGTTGCGCGTTCACCTCGAAGCCGAGGGCGTCCACCTTGGCCCGGCCCTCCTCGGTGATGTCCCACGTCCAGGTGGCGTGTTCGACGTCGCCCGCGACCACGTAGCCGGCCGCCGTGCGGGTGCCCTCCCTGGCCAGCAGGGCCAGCCTGCGGGCCTCCTCGGGGCTCGGCGCGATGGCCGACAGCAGGTAGTGCGGCGGCCAGGCGGGGTCGGCGGCACGGCCGTTGACCCGGCCGGTCAGTACCTCGCCCTCGCGTACCTGGTCGCGGACGCGCGCCTCCAGCTCGGGCAGCACCTCGGCCAGGCTGCCCGCGCAGGTGATCCGCTCGGGGGCGATGGCGGCCAGGTCGTCGCCGAACCCGACGAGCGTCACGTGCATCCGGTCCGACCAGCGGTTGGTGCCCAGCTCGACGGCCAGCGCGGCGAGCGCGGCCGTGGTGTTCGCGCCGGTGATGTTGATCAGGCCGTGCGCGGCCTCCAGGTCGACCAGCACGCGCCCGGACTCGTCGGTGCCCAGCGACACCAGCCCCGGGTACGGGGCGGCGGCGTCGGCCACCGAGTGCTCGTCGAGCATCCGCCCCTCGTGCGCGGCCAGCCGCCACACCCGGCCGCCGTCGTGCGCGGTCCACGGCGCGGGCGGTTCCTCCTGCGGCGGGTGGATCCACAGGTCCAGGCTGGTCGCCGACAGGTGGGCGGCGTAGATGGTGGGCGGCGTACGGCCGCGCAGCGCGAGCGCCCGGCCCAGCACCCGCAGGCCGATGTCGAGCATCCGCGTCCCGGGCGCGTCGGCCCCGAGCCGCAGCGCCACCTCGGCCTGCGCGGCGTCATCGCGGGGGCGGGCGATCCGCCGCCCGAAGGCCCTGCGCCACAACTGGGCCCTGCGCCGCCTGCCGAGCAGCACCAGCAGCCCGGCCGCGGCCAGCGACATCCCGGCCAGGTAGTGGCCCACGTCGAGGTGCAGGCCCTGCTCGGCGGCGTCGCGCTCGGCCCGGGCGCGGTCCTCTTCGGCGAGCTGGGCCCACCGGTCGTCGGCGGCCTGCCGCTCTTCGGGGGGCGGCTCCTGGGCGGCCTCCGCACGCTCGGCCGGGGGCGTCTCGGCCTTCTCCTCCGGAAGGGCCTTCTGCGGCTCCTTGTGCTTTTCGGGGGTCTCGGTCTCGCCGCGCGGGGTGACGGCCTGGGCGTCGCCCGCGCCCTTGCCCGCGTCGTAGCGGGTGCTGCCGTCCAGTTCGGCGGGGCGGCCCCGGTGGTCGTCGAGGGTCTCGGTGCGGGGCTGGCCGGCGGGCACGATGTGGACGTTGACCGCGTCGTCGGGCATGTCCAGGACCCAGCCGGGGCGGATCAGGTCGGCCATGTGCAGGCGTGTGCCGTCCGGCTGTTCCTTGTGCTGGTTCAGCTTGAAGATCTCCGGGTACCTGCGGCCCTCGCCCAGGCACTTCTCGGCGATCTCCCACAGGCTCTCGTGGTGGCGGCCGTGCGGCGGCTGCACCACGTAGACCTTCTTGGCCTTTCGCACCTCGTGCAGGACCTGCCGCTGCTCGGCGGCGGCAGCGGCGGCCGACTGCTGGTGGGTGACCGCCGCGACGGTGGTCACGTTCGGCTTGATGGGCGGCGGGGCCTGGGCGCGGACCAGCGGGATGACCGCGGCCGACGCGGTGAACAGCACCAGCGCCGCGGAGACCAGCCGGTTGGCGACCGCCTGCGTGCCGCCGGAGAGCGGCACCCTGGCCGGCATGCCGATCCGCCGGATGCCCGCGTAGACCTCGACGGCCACGCAGATCAGCAGGCGGAACCAGACGATCCACAAGATGAGGTTCAGGATGGGGATCAGCGTGCTCGGCCCGACCTGGCTGGTGATCAGGTCGATGTCGAGCAGCGCCGGGCCGATCGGCGGGCCCGTGAGGCGCAGCAGCGCGTACGGTACGCCGCCGACCAGCGCGACCAGCACCAGCAGTGCGCCGAGTCCGATGATCACGTCTCCGAACGTGCGCCTGGTGGCGATGCGCTGCGGCTGTCGCGTCGGCATGCCCCTCCTTCCTATGTGCCGGGAGTCTGTGTCTTCGGGTGTTGCGGGGGCTCTCGCCCAGGGTCCTCCTCAACGGTCCGGTAGGCCAGAGACCGGCATCTCTGTCGGTATCTCGCTGGGCTCGGTGGGCACCGGTACCGTGCCCTCGCCCGTCTCGGGGCCCGCGGTGGCGGAGCCTTCCATCTCCATCCCGGGAAAACCGATCGCCGACAGGAAGAACGCCTCCCAGCGGACGCTCACCCCGACCGTCACGGTGGTCAGGTCGCCGGCCAGTTCGCAGCGGGTGCGCCGCATGGCGTCGTCCTCGTGCGCCGTCACGATCTCGTCGGCCTCGGCGCACACCGCGCCCTCGTCGTCCAGCAGCCTGGCCTGGCCGGTCGTGCGCAGGTGGTCGTCGTCGATGACGTCGGCGCCGGCCCTGGCCGCCTGCTCGGCCACGTCGTTGGCGCGCAGCCGGGCGTTGATCGCGGCGCCGCCGTCCACGAGCATCCCGGCCAGCAGGAAGACCACGACGGAGAACACCACCACGAAGATCGACATCGAGCCCCGATCGCGCTCGACCCGCTTCACTCGAACCTCCGGTAGCGCTCCAGAGGGACCACGGCGACGCCCGTCATGGTCTTGGCCGCGCCGAACCCGAGGAACGACAGGTCCAGTTCACAGGTCACCTCGGCCCTGACCTCACCCGGCGGGGGCGCCTGGCCCTCACCCTGGCCCTCGTCCCGCCGGATCTCCAGGTCGGCGGCCGGGCCGGAGCACTGGCCTTCCAGCGCGGCGGTCACGGCCTCGGTGGCGGCGGTCTGCGCCGCCGCGTCGTCGCGCTGTACCGACGCGGCCCGCGCGGCGTCCCTGGCCGCGCCGTTGACCTCGCCCTGGGCCTCCACGAGCCGTCCCGCCCCGGCCAGGAACAGCAGGAACAGCAACAGGACCGGGGCCAGCAGCACGGCCTCGGCCGACATGGACCCCCGCTCGCGCCCCGGGCGGCTCATTCCTCGCAGCCCTCCGAACCGTCGTCGGGCCGGAAGCACTCCACCGGCCCGCCGAACCTGGCGGTGACCGTGAACGTCAGCTCCGGCAGCAGCGGGACCACCTGCACGGCGGTACCGGTCACCTGCACGCCGCGCTGGTCGCCCTCCTCCCAGGGCTCCACCTGGCGGTTCTTCAGCAGCTCGGGCCCGACCGTGTCCACGACCTCCTCGGCGCGCTGCCTGGCCCTGCCGTCCCAGTCGGTGGAGTCCCAGCCGGCGGAGCGGGCGATCCGCGCCCCCTCGCGGGCCGCGGCGTCGGCGATCTGCCGCCCGTGCGCCCACAGCGTCACCTGCACCACGAGCAGGATCAGCGCCAGCACGACCGGCATGATCAGGGCCAGCTCGATCACGGTCGCCCCGCGCTCGCGGCCCCGCGCCCGCTCCGGGGAGGCCGGGATCACGGCTGAACACCACCGTCCCCGCCGTCCCCGCCGCCGAACTTGTCCTGGATCTCGGACTGTTTCTCCTCGACGAGGGTCCTGATGAGGGTGGCCAGGCCGAGGGCGACACCCGCGATGATCGCGGTGATGATCACCCATTCGACGGCGGAGGCCCCTTTGGTGGGAGCGGTACGCGCGCGGTGGATCCGCACGCTGAGCATGGCGACCAGGTAGATGACCCACGGGTGATTGAGCATCGGCTAAGACCCCAACATCTTCATCGCTGCCGGATAACTGAGGAAGATCACGAAGCCCGCGCACAGCAGCAACTGGGCCACGAGCATGGACTGCGAGCGCTCCCCCGCCCGGCCCTCGATCTCGGCGAGCTCGCGCCGCCGGAGGGTCGCCGCGCGGGCGGTCAGTGAGGCGCGGACCTTCGCGCCGTCGTCGGCGACCAGGCCGAGCGCGGCCGACAGGTCACGGAGTTCGTCCACATCGATCTCGTCGCCGAGCTGGCCGAGGGCCTGCCAGGGGGTGATGCCGACGATCCGCGCGTTGGACAGGGCCTCGCGGATGCGGGACATCGCCCAGTTGGACTCGTCCGGGCCGCCGCCGACGGAGACCGACATCAGCAGGGCCTCGGGGACGCCCCGGCCGCCCGCCAGGTTCATCGACACCAGGTCCAGGAACGCGCCGACGACGTGCCGGAAGTCGCGCCGCCGGGTCGCCGCGTCCCGGCGGATCTGCAGGTCCGGCAGCATGAAGAAGACCACCGCGAAGAGCAGCGCCGACCACAGCGGGACGGTCGGCGAGGTCCCCCAGCCCATCACCGTCAGCCAGCCCCACAGGAGGGGAAAGGCCAGCAGCCCGGACACCGCGAGCAACATCTTGGTGGCCAGGAAACCCTCGAAGGACCGGCCGACCAGCGCGAGGTCGGCCTTGATGGAGCGGGCCTCCCAGCCGCGCGCGGCGTAGAAGCGGGCCATCCGCACGCCGAGGGTGCGGCGGAAGGCGCTGACCTCCTCGTCGGGCAGCACGAGCTGCATCCGCGGCGAGTCGCCGTCCTGCCTGGCCGCGTCCAGTGCGAGCAGCCTGGCCACCAGGCCGGGCCTGGCCGGGAACAGCGCCCGCAGCAGCAGGAACAGTCCGAGTCCGAGCACCGCGCCCGCTATGAGCGTCTCAGTCATCGCCGCCTCCTCTGCGCACGCCGCCCGTGGAGGCGGCGAGCTGCCCGTTGGCACCGGCCTGCCCGCCGGGGCCGCTCTGGCCGCTCTGACCGCCACCCGGTGAGGTCGCGGCGGAGCCGGGCAGGCCCGCCCGCAGCAGCCTGCTCGGCTTGTCGAACCTGGCCAGCCGCCGCATCCAGGCGAACCCCGCGCCGAACAGCCCGGCCACCACCACGAGCACCGCCTGGCCGAGCGCGTCGTCGTACTCGGCCACGTAGGTCGGGTTCCACACCACCAGGAGGGCGGCGAAGCCGACCGCCGTGCCCACGACGATCTGCACGCTGCGCCGGGTGGCCCGGCGCTCGGACTCCACCCGGCGGCGCATGTCCAGCTCCTCGCGGGCCGACACGGCGAGCGCGCCGAGCACGTCGCGCAGGCCGGGGCCGCGCAGCCGGGAGTTCAGGATGAGCGCGGCGATCACCAGGTCGGCGGAGGGGTCGTTCAGCTCGTCGGCGAACAGCCGCAGCGCGGCGGGCAGCGCCATCCGGGTGTGCAGGCGGTCCACCATGGCCCGCAGGTGCGGGCGCAGGGTCGGGGCGGCGGCCCTGATCGAGGCCGGGATGGCCTGCTCCAGGCCGGAGGCCCCGGCGATGGTGTCGCGCAGCGATTCGGTCCAGGCGGCCAGGCCCTCCAGGCGGCGCATCGCGGCGCGCTCCTCGCCCGCGCCGCCGGACAGGCCGTGCCAGGCCAGTACCAGCAGCACCGCGCCGCCGGCCATCACCGGCCAGCCGGTGACCACCAGGACCGCCGCGCCGCTGATCGCGGCGATAGCGGTGCGGGTGGACAGGACGCGCAGCAGTTCCTTGCGCCGGGCGCGCTTGTCCGGCGTCGGCGGGCGGGGGCGCATGCCGTAGATGGACAGGCCGAGCAGGAACAGGCCGCCGCCGATGGCCGCGCCCGCCAGCAGGACGAGCGGGTCGAGCAGACCGGACGACGGTGTCATCCCCACCCTCCAGGCACGTATCCGTGCGGGACCAGCTCGTCCAGGCAGGACAGCGGGGCGTGCGGGACGGCCAGGCCGTCGGGCGAAGGGCGGAACACCTCCGAGGACAGCACGCGCCCGTCGCAGCCGGTCACCTCGCGCACGCTGGAGACGTAGCGGCGCAGCCGGCCGCCCTGGGCGTAGTCGTTGCGCTTTTCGATGAAGACGACGAAGTCGATGGCGCCGGCGATGAGCATGTGGGTGGCCTCGATCGGCAGCCGCTCGGTGGCCTGGAGGGCGTAGGTGGCGATGCGGTTGAAGACCTCCATGCTGGAGTTGGCGTGGATGGTGGACAGCGAACCGTCGTTGCCCTGGGTCATCGCGTTGAGCATGGTGACGATCTCGTCGCCGAGGACCTCGCCGACGATCACCCGGCTGGGGTTCATCCGCAGGCTCCTGCGGACCAGCTCGGCCATGCTGATCTCGCCCTGGCCCTCGGAGTTGGGCAGCCGCTGCTCGAAGGCGACCACGTTGGGGTGCAGCTCGGGGAACTGGTCCAGGCCCAGCTCCAGCGCGCGCTCGACGGTGATCAGGCGTTCGTGTACGGGGATCTCGTTGGCCAGGGCGCGCAGCAGGGTGGTCTTGCCGGCGTTGGTGGACCCGGCGATCATGATGTTCTTGCGCGCGGCGACGGCGGCGGCCAGGAACCTGCCGACCTCGGGGGTGAGCGTGCCGTTGCCCGCCAGGTCGCTGAGGAAGACCTTGCCCAGGCGGGCGCGGCGGATGGACACGGCGGGGCGTACCGTGACGTCCATCACGGCCGAGAGCCGCGAGCCGTCCGGCAGGCGCAGGTCGAGCTGGGGGTTGGCGGTGTCGAAGGGGCGGCTGGACAGGCCGCTGTAGGCGGCGAGGATCTGGATCAGCTCGATCAGCTCCTCGTCGGACTCGGCGACCGGCTCCTGCATCTCCTCCCGGCCGTCGGCGTACCCGACGAAGACCCGGTCGCAGCCGTTGATGTCGATGTTCTCGACGTCGAGGTCGTCGAGCAGCGGCTGGAGGCGGCCGACGCCGAACAGCGCGGCGTGGATGCCGGCGGCCAGCGCCTCCTCCTCCTCGGCGGTCGGCGGCACCCGGCCGACGCCGATCTCGCCCCTGGCGTACTCCTCCAGGACCTGCGCGATCAACGCCCTGGCGAACTGCCGCTCGTCCTCCCCGCTCATCGGCGGCAACCCGGACGCCTGATCCAGCCGCCGCTGATGCGCCAGCCGATCCCCGACCTCCTGCCGGAACCGCTTCACCAAGCTGTGATCAATGCTCATTTGCCCTCGCTTCGCTCGGGCGGGCCTGGGCGCCTTGAAGGTCGCGTCTTCCCCTCCTCGCTCCCTCGCTCGTCCCTCACTCGATCGCTCGTCAGTCCAGACACGACCGCGCCCAGGCCGTGCGTGGTTGCGGTGAGCGCATCCCAGGACAAGCTCATGGCGCTCGCTCCGCTCGCGCGGGGCCCGGGCGCCCTCAAGGCCGCGCCTTCCCCTCCTCGCTCCCTCGCTCGTCCCTCACTCGATCGCTCGTCGGTCCAGACACGACCGCGCCCGGTCCCCTGCGTAGTTGCGGCGAGCGCATCCCAGAACAAACTGAAGGCGCTCGCGCAGGGCCCGGGCGCCCCCAAGGCCGCGCCCGGTCCCGTGCGTGGTTGCGGTGGGTGCGCTCCTGGAGAGAACGCCTCGCTCGCGGCACCCCCTCCACTGCTTTGGGGGTCAGTGTTGTGGCTCATGGAGGGCGCTCCGGGGGGCGGTGTGGGTGGTGAGGCGGGAGGCCAGTTCGCGGGCGGTGCGGATGAGGAGGGAGCGGTCCAGACGGCCGCCCCATTGGCCGCGGAGGAGTTCGGCGCCCTTGGGGTCGTGGGCGAGGCCGCCGACGAAGGCGACCTCGCGGCCGGTGGCGGTGACGATGCGGCGGACCTCGTCGATGGAGGAGCGGTACTGGCGGGGGTCGGCGATCACGACCACGCCGAGCTGGGGGCCCTTGGGGAGTACGGCCAGGCGTTCGCGCAGGTGGGCGACGTGGTCGAGGCTGGCCCTGGCGAACAGCACGGCCAGCTCCGCCTCGGTGATCAGCTCGTTGATCTCGGGGTGCGCGCCCAGCCGGCCGCAGTCGGCGAGCACGTCGGCCCCCGGGACGGACGCGAACGTACGGCCGAGCGGGCCCCACAGCCAGGTGAGCCCCGCCGCCTGCTCGCCGTGGGTGAGGCCGGTCAGTACGTCGAGACCGCCGACGATCTTCTGGGAGTGCTCCTGGACCTGCTGGACGGTCAGCCCCCTGCGGGCGGTGGCCCCCAGCGAGAGCAGTCCCCTGGCCGGGTTGAGCACTCCGCCGTCGGCGGCCGGGAGCCGGTAGGCGAGGTCGCCGCCCGCCGGGTCGCACTCGGCGAGCAGCACCGAACGGGGCCAGACCGCGCCCAGCGCCGTGGCGGCCGTGGTGACGCCGGGCGCCCCCTTGTCGGCGGCGAGCACGATGAGCGCCATGTCAGTGGGCTCCCGGCAGCTCGGCCACGGCGATCTCGCCGATGGTCGCGTACCCGGCCACGGTCGGAGACAGCTCGCTGTTCACGATCACCGTGATCTGCCCGCTCGACCCGCTCCTGCCCGCGGCGCCGACGCTGTCGACCAGCGCGCTCTGCGCGAGCACCTCGGGCTCGGCGTCGCCCGCCCGCCCCGGCACGTGGATGACCTGGACCCGGTCTCCGGCCTTGATCCCCGAGGGGATCTGCCCGGATTTCAGGGACAGGCCGACCCTGGCCTTGCCGGGGCCGAGTTCCTGGCTGGCGGTGACGACCATCTGCTCGGTGAGCAGGGTGCCGGGCAGCAGGGTGACCTTGGCGAAGGTCTTGGCGACCTGCTGGCGGTGCACCCAGGCGACGTAGCCGATGCCGGTGTTGGCGATCTGTACCTCTTCCATGGCGGTCACCGGGATCGCCTGCCCGGCGCCGACCTGCTGGGAGATCCGGATGGCCGAGACCCGGTCGCCGCTGCGCATCACCAGCAGCGTGGTGGCGAGGGCCCCGCCCAGGATGAGCAGGACGGCCACGGCGGCGAGGGCGGGGCGGCGCTCGC
Source organism: Spongiactinospora sp. 9N601 (assembly GCF_044326295.1). Lineage (NCBI taxonomy): Bacteria > Bacillati > Actinomycetota > Actinomycetes > Streptosporangiales > Streptosporangiaceae > Spongiactinospora > Spongiactinospora sp. 9N601. The sequence goes on along the minus strand of NZ_JBIRBB010000002.1, from coordinate 571,478 downwards.
GCGGCGGGACGGGGAGCTTGCGGGAGGCGGGGCCGGAAAGGGTGCCCTGAGCACCCGCGGCGACCGTGGTACGGCTGTCGCGGGCGGGCGTCTCACTGATCCTCATGGGTCGGGGGCTCCCAGGAGTCGGTGGATCCGCCCACGCACTGGAGCGAGGGCTGCGATCACGATATCGGCCGGACGTGAACAACGGAATTCACGCCATTATGTGCGTCGCGACGATGACCGTAGGAGGTTATACGCAGACCCATGCTCGTTTCATCAAGCTGACCATGTCAACACCGGAGGAGCAAGACCCGTTCGTTAAGACGCTGGATTCGGGAGGCATTAGCTGGTAATGCGGATGGAATTAAACTTCAGTAACAGACGCACCATAAATCCCACTAGTCGGGCTCGGCACGCACACGAACCAGGCGATTGGCACGAACCCCATCGCAACGGAGCCTCCGCCTGGTTACGTTGAAACGCGGAGCACACCAAGGAGTCCCGATATGCGGATCATGCTCACTCTGGTGGGCGAGCACGGTGGTCGTGACGTCGTCATCGAGGGCGACGAGGGCACGACGGTCGCCGCGGTGGCGGAGGCCCTCGGCGGCGCGACCGGCGAGCGGCTGGCCAAGGTGGTCCGCCTGTCGCGGGCGCGCGCGCCGTACGGGATGGACCGGCGGTCCCTCGTCCCGGCGCAACGGACGCCCGAAACCACCGACGGCGTGCCGCGGCTCTGGCGCGGCGGACGGCCGCTGGACCTCGGGGCCGCGGCCATCCGGGTGCTGCGCAACGGCGACCTGGTCACGCTCGACGCGCGGCTCGCCGGGGCCACGGTCACCGAGGAGCCCGGCGGGATCGTCGAGCTGCGGGTGGTGGGCGGGCCGGCGGCGGGCTCGGTACACCGGCTGGGGCTCGGCAGTCACGTGATCGGCTCGGCGGCGGCGTGCGCGGTCGCCGTGCCCGACCCGGCGCTGCCGCGGGAGGCCGCGCGGCTGCGGATCACCACCGAGGGCGTCATGGTCGAGCCGCCCGTCATCACCGCCGCCCCGCCCGAGCCCAGGCGGCACAGACGGCGCAGGAAGCGCGGGCGCAAGGGCATCGCCCCGGAGATGCCCCTGCCCGGCCCTGAGATCGCCGTGGCGCAGCCGACACCGGTGCTCGAAGGCAGGTACCTCACCGAGGCCACCCCGTGGCCCTGGGGCGCTCTGATGGTCTGCGGCAGCTCGGCGTTCACCCTGACCGAGATCGAGCCGCCCGACGCCCACCTCGACTCGCGCGCCGACGGCGGCTTCGCCTACAACCGGCCGCCCCGGCTGGCGCGGCCCGACCGGATGCGCCGGCTGGAGGTGCCCGCCGAGCCCAAGCGGAGCGACGGGGTCCGGTTGCAGCTCCTGGCCGCCATGCTGCCCGCCGTACTGGGGCTGGGCCTCGCCTACTTCCTGCAGATCTGGTACTTCCTGCTGTTCGCCCTGATGACCCCGATGATCATGATCGGCCAGTGGTGGAGCGACAAGCGCCACGGGCGCAAGCAGTACCGGCAGGCCCTCAAGGAGTACAAGCAGCGGATCGCCGCCTTCGAGGAGAACCTGGAGACCGCCAGGGCCGCCGACGAGGTCGCCCGCAGGGCGCTCGCGCCCGACCCCGCCGAGGTGCTGCTGACCGCGACCGGCCCGCGGCGGCGGCTGTGGGAGCGCCGCATCCACGACTCCGACGCGCTGCGGTTGCGCGTCGGGCTCGCCGACCTGCCCGCCGACCTGGAGATGGTGCCCGAGCGCGGCGCGCCCGCCGACGCCGTACTGCCCGGTCCGCCGGTCTCCCGCGCGGTGCCGGTCGCGCTGGCCATGCGCCGCCTGGGCGTGGCCGGCATCACCGGACCGCGCGCGCAGGCGGCGGGCCTGGCCAGGTGGCTGGTCGGGCAGGCCGCCGCGCTGCACAGTCCGAGGGACCTCGCGGTGGTGGTGCTGTCGGCGCACGGCGACGGCAACGACCACTGGAGCTGGGCCCGCTGGCTGCCGCACTGCGCCCCGCACGGCGGGGAGGACTGCGTGGCGCTGATCGGCGCCGACCCCGAGGCCGCCGCCCGGCGGGTCGCCGAACTGGCCGCGCTGATCGACGAACGGCTCGGCGAGGAGGCAGCCTCCCCCGGCTTCGGCAAGGTCCCGACCGGCTGGGACGACCTGGGCTGGGGCGGCGAGCGCAAGTCGTCCGCCTGGGGGGCCACCGAGGAGCCCGCCTTCTCCTCCTACGACGAGCGCCCCTACGACGTTCTGGTCGTGCTCGATGGGGCGCAGGTGCTGCGCGCACTGCCCGGCATGCCACAGGTCCTGCGGCAGGGCCCCCGGGCGGGCGTCTACACCCTGGCCCTGGACGAGGACCGGCGGCTGCTCCCCGAGGAGTGCGCCACGGTCGCCGACTGCGACGCCGGCGGGCGGGTCCGTCTGCTCGGCGGCGGCCTCGACGCGCTCGGCGACATCCTGGCCGACCAGGTACCGGCCTCCTGGTGCGACCGGCTGGCCCGCGCGCTGGCCCCGATCCGCGACGTCAGCAGGGACGAGTCCGCGTCCGCGCTGCCCGACTCGGTCCGGCTGCTGGACCTGCTGAGCATGCCGGTCCCATCGGTGAAGGCCATCAGCGAACGCTGGAAGGGCGCGACCACCCGCGCGCAGCTCGGCATCGGCCCGGACGGCCCCTTCGCCGTGGACCTGCGCCGCGACGGCCCGCACGCCCTGGTCGCGGGCACCACCGGCGCGGGCAAGTCCGAGCTGCTGCAAACGCTGATCTGCTCGCTGGCGGTGGCCAACCGGCCGGACGAGATGACGTTCGTGCTGATCGACTACAAGGGCGGCGCGGCGTTCAAGGAGTGCGTACGGCTGCCGCACACCGTCGGCATGGTCACCGACCTGGACGGGCATCTCACCAAACGGGCCCTGGCCTCGCTGGCCGCCGAGATCCGGCGCAGGGAGCGCCTGCTGCTCGACGCCGGGGCCAAGGACATCGAGGACTACCAGGCCGAGCAGGGTTCGCGCCCGGCGCTGCCCCGGCTGGTGCTGATCATCGACGAGTTCGCCGCGATGGTGACCGAGCTGCCCGACTTCGTGACCGGGCTGGTGGACATCGCCAGGCGCGGCCGTTCGCTGGGCATCCACCTGATCCTGGCCACCCAGCGGCCCGCGGGCGTGGTCACCGCCGACATCCAGGCCAACACCTCGCTGCGGATCGCGCTGCGGGTCACCGAGGGCGTCGAGTCCACCGACGTCATCGACCGGCCGGACGCGGCGCACATCTCCAAGTCCACGCCGGGCCGGTGCTACATCAAGTCCGGGGTCGGCGCGGCCACCGCCGTGCAGGCGGCCAGGATCGGCGGGCGCGCGGGCGGGCAGGGCGGCGGGAGCCGGGTCAGGGTGGCCGAACTCGGCTGGCGCGCGCTCGGCCATGCGCTGCCCGCCGAGGCGGCCGAACAGCAGGAGACCAGCGCCGCGAGCGACCTGTCCGCGCTCACCCAGGCCCTGATCGACACCGCGCGGGCGCTGAACGTCCCCGAGCAGCCCACACCATGGCTGGACCCTCTTCCCGAGCGCGTCACCGTCACCGAACTGGGGTACGGCTCCGTGCCTCCCGAGGGCAAGGAGGTGCCGCCGCTGGTGTTCGGGGTGACGGACGAGCCATGGGCGCAGGGCCGCCGCGAGCTGGCGCTGGACCTGGTGAACGGCGGGCACCTGCTGCTCGCCGGGGCTGCCCGCAGCGGCCGTACCACGGCCCTGCGGACCATCGCCGGGGCGCTGGCCGGCGCCGCCTCGCCCGCCGACGTCCACCTGCACGCGATCGACTGCGGCTCCGGCGCGCTGCTCCCGCTGGTCGGCCTGCCGCACTGCGGCGCGGTCGTCACCCGCGACCAGTTGGACCGCGTCGAGCGCCTGCTGACCCGGCTGCGCGCCGAGGTGGGCCGCAGGCAGCAGCTCCTGGCCGCCGCCGGGTACGCCTCGCTCGCCGAGATGCGCGCCGCCGAACCCTCCGGCGCGGGCCCGGACGGCGAACGCCCCCCGTGGCTGCTGCTGATGCTCGATCGCTGGGAGGGGTTCGTGGCCGCGTTCGAGGGCTACGACTACGGGCGGCTGATCGACACGATCCTCCAGATCTTCCGTGAGGGGCCCGCGGTCGGCGTGCGGGCGGTGGTGACCGCCGACAGGTCCGGCCTGCTCGGCCAGGTCTCCACGGTCTTCGACGAGCGGCTGGTGCTGCGCCTGGCCGACCCCGCCGACTACGGCCTGGCCGGGCTGCCGCTGCGCGACCTGCCCTCGTCCATGCCGCCCGGCCGGGTGCTGGCGATGAGCGACCACGGGCTCGTGGAGAGCCAGATCGCGCTGCTGGCCGCCGAACCGTCCGGGCCCGCCCAGGTCGCCGCCCTCCAGGCGCTGGCCCGCGAGCCGGTCTCGGCCTCGCCGCGCCCCGGGTGGGAGCGGCCGATGCGGGTCGATCCGCTGCCGATGCGGATCACCGCCACTCAGGCAATGGAACTCGCCCCCGCCTTCGAGCCGCCGTCGCCGCTTTGGGCGCTGCTCGGCGTGGGCGGCGACGCGCTCACGCCGCTCGGCGTCGATCTGGTCGGGCAGGGGCCGGGAGCGGTGATCGCGGGGCCGTCGCGGTCGGGGCGTTCGGCCGCGCTGCTGACCGCCGCCCGTTCGCTGCTGGCGGCCGGTACTCCGGTCGCGGTGGTCGCGCCGCGCAGGAGCCCGCTGCGCGACCTGTCCGGGCAGCAGGGGGTGCTGGCCGTACTGGGCGCGGACGGCGACCTGCGGGCCGCGCTGACCGGGCACGACCGGTACGTGGTGCTGGTGGACGACGCCGAGCTGATCTCGCCGGACTCCGTGCTCGGCGGGACGCTGGAAGAGGTGCTGCGGTCCGGCCGCGACGCCGAGCACGGCCTGATCATCGCCGGTCCCACCGGCGACCTGACCACCGCCTACCGGGGATTCGTCGCCGAGGCCCGCAAGCCGCGCACCGGACTGCTGCTCTCGGTGCAGAGCCCGGCCGACGGCGACCTGTTCACCGTACGTCTGCCGCGCGGCGCGGTGGGCGGCCCGCCGGGGCGCGGGCTCCTGGTCACCCTGGGCACCGTCACGCCCGTCCAGGCGGCGCTGCCCGAGTGAAGGGGCCGGAAAATACGCGCGGGCGCATCCCTGCCGAATGCGCCCGCGCGTTTTTCAGCCTGCTGTCATTGGGTGGCGGACTCGATGTTGCCCCGGTAGGTGTTGATGACCCGCGACGCTTCCTGAAGCTCCTCGGCCATCCGCTGGAAGGCGGCACGGTAGTTCTGCCAGGAGTCACGGAAACGCTCGGCTCCCGGTCCGGTCCACGCGGTGCCGACCTTCGCGGCCTCGCGGTCCAGCGCGGCGGTGGTCGCACGCACCTGATCGGCCTGTTGCGTGAACTGAGTGGCCATCTGCTGCATTTCTGCGGGATTGCCACCGAGCAAGCTCTGGCTCATGCCAGTCTCCTTCTGGTTGACGTCACAAGGTCGCCAAGCGCCATCACGTTAGACGCCAGATTACGGCGAGAGAGCCGTTATGCCGAGTGGCTATCGAGAACTGGCACGAATCAAAGCGCAGATCCGTGCGGGAGACCCGGGCCTCGATCACCGGGCGCAATCGCGCGGGGTCCCGCAATGCGACGGGCCGAAGACGCCTAAACTCCGTGGGAAGGCCGAGTGCTCCGGTCCCCCGGGAGCGATGGGCGGCCGTGTGAGGAAGGAACGACGTCTGTGCACAAGGTCCTGATCGCCAACCGTGGTGAGATCGCCGTCCGGATCGCGCGGGCGTGCCGCGACGCGGAATTGGCCGGCGTTGCCGTCTACGCCGACGAAGACCTCGACGCCCTGCACGTCACCATGGCCGACGAAGCCTACGGGCTCGGCGGCTCCACCCCGGCCGACACCTACCTGAACATCGGCAAGCTGCTGGAGATCGCCAAGCGGAGCGGCGCCGACGCCGTCCACCCCGGCTACGGGTTCCTGGCCGAGAACGCCGACTTCGCCCAGGCCGTCATCGACGCCGGGCTCACCTGGATCGGCCCGCCGCCGGCCGCGATCACCGCGCTCGGCGACAAGGTCTCGGCCCGGCACATCGCCCAGCGCGCGGGCGCGCCGCTGGTCGCCGGCACCCCCGACCCGGTCGAAGGCGCGGCCGAGGTCGCCGCCTTCGCCGAGGAGCACGGCCTGCCCATCGCGATCAAGGCCGCCTTCGGCGGCGGCGGGCGCGGGCTGAAGGTCGCCCGGACCATGGAGGAGATCCCCGCCCTGTTCGACAGCGCGGTCCGCGAGGCGGTCACCGCCTTCGGCCGCGGCGAGTGCTTCGTCGAGCGCTACCTGGACCGCCCCCGGCATGTGGAGACCCAGTGCCTGGCCGACGCCCACGGCAACGTCGTGGTGGTCTCCACCCGCGACTGCTCCCTCCAGCGCCGCCACCAGAAGCTGGTGGAGGAGGCCCCCGCGCCCTTCCTCACCACCGAGCAGCGCGACCTGCTCTACCGCGCGTCCAAGGCGATCCTGCGCGAGGCCGGCTACGTCGGGGCGGGCACCTGTGAGTTCCTCATCGGCGCCGACGGCACGGTGTCCTTCCTTGAGGTCAACACCCGGCTCCAGGTCGAGCACCCGGTGAGCGAAGAGGTCACCGGCATCGACCTGGTGCGGGAGATGTTCCGGATCGCGTCCGGCGAGCCGCTGGGCTACGACGACCCGCCGCTGCGCGGCCACTCCATCGAGTTCCGGATCAACGCCGAAGACCCCGGCCGCGGCTTCCTGCCCGCCCCCGGCACGATCACCGCGATGCGGCTCCCCTCGGGGCCGGGCGTGCGGCTCGACGCCGGTTACACCGCCGGGCAGACCGTGCCGCAGGCGTTCGACTCGCTGATCGCCAAGCTGATCGTCACCGGGGCCGACCGGCGGCAGGCCCTCGCGCGGGCCCGGCGGGCGCTGGCGGAGTACGAGATCGAGGGCATGCCCACCGTGCTGCCCTTCCACCGCGCGGTCGTGGCGGACCCGGCGTTCACCGGCGAGCCGTTCACCGTCCACACCGGCTGGATCGAGACCGGGTTCGACAACACCATCCCGCCCTACGCCGTCCCGGCGGCGGCTCCGGAGGAGACGGGCGCGGAGCGGGAGCGGATCACGGTCGAGGTCGGCGGCAAGCGCCTGGAGGTGGTGCTTCCCGCGGGGTTCGCCGCCAACGGTACGGCGGCCGGCCGCGCATCGGCGGCCCCGCCGCGCAGGCGCGCCGCCGCCGCCAAGAAGGCCGCGGCCGGCGGCGACTCCCTGGTCAGCCCGATGCAGGGCACCATCGTCAAGGTGGTCGCCGACGATGGCGACACGGTACGCACCGGCGACGTCATCGTGGTGCTCGAAGCGATGAAGATGGAACAACCGCTCACCGCGCACAAGGACGGCACCGTCTCCGGGCTCAGCGCCGCCGTCGGCCAGACGGTCAACTCCGGCGCGGTCATCTGCGACATCAAGGAGTCCTAGCGCCTGTGGCCCCTGGGAAAGAGATACGGTCGAGTTGAGGGGACGAGGGAACTCCGCCGACCGCCCGTTCGTCCTTCCGGGCGAAGGAGGCTTGCTGCCGTGAAAATGACCCAACCGGCCCGCCGCGCGGGCACAGCGCTCGCCGCGCTGCTTGCGGGGCTCTTCGCCCTGCTCGCGATGGCGCCCGCCGCGAGTGCGGCGGCGCCGCCCGACGCGGCCACCGTTATCGCGTCCTGGCAGAAGACCAGGGACAAGCTTTATGTGATGAGCGGTGCGTCGCTCACCTCCGCCCAGCAGTCCGACGTGCGCGACGTGCTCGCCGGCTCCAAGCACCCGGTCTACCTGGCCGCGTTCCCCGACGGCACGCTGCCCAACGACCAGGTCAAGTCCTACATGACCACGCTCGGCCAGGCCCTGGAGGCCGAGGGCAAGGGCAGCAGCTCGCTCGCCGTGATCGACGGGCAGAACCTGTTCGCCACCTCCGACGTGGTGAACCAGCGGACCATGGGCCGGATCGCCGACCTGTCCGCCCAGAACAACACGGGCGACGTCGTCAACGTGGTGAAGGACTTCGTCAACCGCACCAACGCCGCCGTGAAGGGCGACAAGAACGGCGCGCTCGGCTCGGGCAGCAAGGCGGGCACGAGCGGCGGTGTCAGCTCCGGCGTGACCATCGCCCTGCTGGTGCTGCTCCTGGTGGGCGGCGGCGGCCTGTTCCTCTACTCGCGCAAGAAGCGGCAGCAGCGCGAGGCGCGCGAGGCCGCCGAGCTGGCCTCGGTCAAGCAGACCGTGGAGGAAGACGTCACCAAGTTCGGTGAGGAGATCACCGCGCTCGACGCCGACGTCAAGATGCTCGGCGAGGGCGGCGGCCACCTGACCGAGTGGCAGCAGGCGCTCGACTCCTACGAGAAGGCCAAGGTCGAGCTGGGCGCGGTCAGGCGGCCCGACGACGTGCGCGGCGTGACCTCCACGCTCCAGGACGGCCGCTACGCGCTGGCCGTGGTGAAGGCGCAGGTCAACCAGCAGCCGATCCCCGAGCGGCGGGCGCCGTGCTTCTTCAACCCGCAGCACGGCCCGTCCGTCCGCGACGTGCGCTGGGCCCCGCCCAGCGGCGCGGTCCGCGACGTGCCCGCCTGCGCGGCCGACGCCGAGGCCGTGGAGCGCGGCTTCGACCCGCAGATGCGCGAGGTCGTGGTCAACGGCCAGCGGCGGCCCTACTACGACGCGGGCCCGGCCTACCAGCCCTACGCCTACGGCTACTACGGCGGCTTCGGCGACGTGATGAGCATCATGCTCGTCGGCACGCTGATGGGCAGCATGATGGGCGGCTGGGGCATGGGCGGCTACGGCACGGGTTATGAGCAGGGCATGACCGACGCCGGTGGCGGCATGGGCGGCGGAGACTTCGGCGGTGGAGACGCCGGCGGCTTCGGTGACTTCGGCGGCGGAGACTTCGGCGGAGACTGGTAGTCGTCCCCGGCCTGTGACGCGAAGACCCCGGTGGCCTTTGGGCCGCCGGGGTCTTCCCGTTTTGTCAGTGGGTCTGATCGGGTCAGATGCCGCTGTTGGTCATCGGCTGCATCAGGCGGCGGGCCGCCTCGGTCACCGAGCCGGAAAGCGACGGGTAGACCGCGAACGTGTGGGCGAGCTGATCGACCGTCAGCCGCTGCTGCACCGCCTCCGACACGGCCAGGATCTGCTCGGAGGCGCCCGGCGCGACGATGACGCCGCCCAGCACGATGCCGGTGTTGGGGCGGCAGAACAGCTTCACGAAGCCGTCGTTGAAGCCCTGCATCTTGGCCCGCGCGTTGGTGGCCAGCGGGAGCTTCACCACGTTGGCGTCGATCTCGCCGGACTCGATCTGACGCTGCGTCACCCCGACCGTGGCGATCTCCGGGTCGGTGAAGATGTTGGCCGCCACCGTGGCCATCCGCAGCGGCTGGACGGCCTCGCCCAGCGCGTGCCACACCGCGATCCGGCCCTGCATGGCCGCCACGGAGGCGAGCATCAGCACGCCGGTGCAGTCGCCCGCCGCGTAGACGCCGGGAGCGGAGGTGCGGGAGACCTTGTCCACCTGGATGAAACCGCCGGCGTCGAGGGTGACCCCGGCCTCCTGAAGGCCGAGCCCCCGGGTGTTGGGGATCATGCCGACGGTCATCAGGCAGTGCGAGCCCTCGGCGGTGCGGCCGTCTTCGAGGGTGACGACCACGCCGTCGGCGGTGCGCTTGACACCGGCCGCGCGGGAACGGCCCATGACGTTCATTCCGCGCCTGCGGTAGACCTCCTCCAGCACCTCGGCGCCGTCGGGGTCTTCGTTGGGCATCATCCGGTCGCGGCTGGAGACCAGCGTGACCTCTGAACCGAGCGAACGATAGGCGCCGGCGAACTCCGCGCCGGTCACCCCCGAGCCCACCACGATCAGGTGCTCGGGCAACTCGGGCAGGTCGTAGATCTGCCGCCAGTCGAGAATGCGCTCGCCGTCCGGGCGGGCGGTGGGCAGCACCCGGGGCGTCGCGCCGGTCGCGACGATCACCACGTCGGCCTCGATCGTGCGATCACCGGCCCGGACCACCTGCGGATCGACCAGCCGCCCCTGCGCGGCGATCACCTCCACGCCCTCGGCCGCCATGCGCGCCGCGATGTCGGCGGACTGCGCCTGCGCCAGCTCCTTGACCCGTTTGTTGACCAGCGGCATATCGACCTGCACGCCGCCCACCTCGCCGTCGCCGCCGCCGGTGAAGTGGACCCCGAGCGAGGCGGCGTCGAGCAGCGCCTGCTTGCGCACAGAAGTGGCGATCAGGGTCTTGGACGGCACGCAGTCGGTGAGCACGCAGTGCCCGCCGATGCCGTCCTTCTCCACCACCGTGACCTCCGCGCCCAATTGCGCGGCGACCAGGGCCGCCTCGTAACCGCCGGGGCCGCCGCCTATGATCACGATCCTCGTCACGTACACCATTGTCCCGTATCCCAGGAGTGCGCATCGATGCGGGCACGAAGGCACGAACCACCGGACCCCCGCCGCATGAGCCGCAGGCGTGCGATCTTGGATTACTCTTGGGTGCCGTGCCTGTTTACGCGGCCTACGGCAGCAACATGGACCCGGCGCAGATGGCTCAGCGGGCTCCTCACTCCCCGATGCGGGGGACGGGCTGGCTGCAGGGCTGGCGTCTGACCTTCGGCGGGGCGGACGTCGCCTGGGAGGGCGCGCTCGCCACCATCGTCGAAGACCCCTACGAGCATGTCTTCGTCGTCCTTTACGACGTCCCCGAATGGGACGAGCAGACCCTCGACCACTGGGAGGGCGCCTCCCTCGGCCTGTACCGGCGGGTACGGCTGCGGGTGCAGACGCTGGAGGGCGAGGTGGTGGCGTGGTTCCACGTGCTGGACGACTACGAGGGCGGCCTGCCCGCCGCCCGCTACCTCGGCATCATCTCCGACGCCGCGGAGAAGGCGGGCGCCCCCGACGACTACGTCAAAGACCTGCGCGGCCGTCCCTGCACCTCGCTGGGGAGCTGACCGCCGGACGGCCGGCCCGAAAGCACGGGTCCCCGCACCCCGCGGGAAGGCCGATCGCCGGACGGCCGGCTCCGGAGCACAAGGTCCCCGCAGCTCGCCGGGAAGCCGATCGCCGGGCAGCCGGCCCGAAAGCACGGGCCCCCGCACCCCGCGGGAAGGCCGATCGCCGGGCGGCCGGCTCCGGAGCACAAGGTCCCCGCACCTCGCGGGGAAGCCGATCGCCGGGTGGCCCGGCGGCCGGTAGCCTCGGTCCTGTGACCCACGATGACCACACCCCCGGTGCGCTCGCGGAGCGGGCCGCGCGCGCCCTGACCTCGCAGACCGGATCGGACGCCTTCGACACGGCCCTGGTGATGGGCTCGGGCTGGGCCCCGGCCGCCGACGCGCTCGGCGGCGCGCTCGCCGAGATCCCGGTGGGCGACCTGCCGGGGTTCGCGCCGCCCACCGTGGCGGGCCACGCGGGCACCGTACGCGCCGTGGTCACCGGCTCGGGCCGCAGGGTCCTGGTCTTCCTGGGCCGCACCCACCTGTACGAGGGCCACGGCGTCGATGCGGTGGCGCACGGGGTGCGCACCGCGCTGGCGGCCGGAGTCCGCACGGTGGTGCTCACCAACGCGGCGGGCGGCCTGCGCCCGGAGCTCCAGCGCGTCGGCGACCCCGTGCTGATCAGCGACCACATCAACCTCACCGGCGCAAACCCGCTCACCGGCCCGGCGTTCATCGACCTGACCGAGGTCTACAGCAGGCGGCTGCGCGACCTGGCGCGCGAGGCCGATCCCTCCCTGACCGAAGGCGTGTACGTCGGGCTGCGCGGCCCGTCGTACGAGACGCCCGCCGAGATCCGGATGTGCCGGACCATCGGCGGCGACATGGTCGGCATGTCCACCGTGCTGGAGGCCATCGCGGCCCGCGAGGGCGGCGCCGAGGTGCTGGGCGTCTCGCTGGTCACCAACCCCGGCGCCGGGCTGGTCGACGAACCGCTCGACCACCAGGAGGTGCTGGCGGTGGGCCGGGCGACGGCGGGGCGGATGGGGCTGCTGCTGGCCAAGGTGATCGACAACCTCTAGCGCTCTACAGCGCTCTTTCGCGGCTCGGGAGGGGTGCGCGTGCGCGATCTGGTACGGCGGGCGAAGGACTGGCTGGCCCAGGACCCCGACCCCGAGACCCGGGCCGAGCTGGAAGGACTGCTGGCGAGCGGTGACCAGGCCGCCCTCGCCGGGCGGTTCGCCGCCAAGCTGGAGTTCGGCACCGCCGGGCTGCGCGGCGAGCTGGGCGCGGGCCCCAACCGGATGAACCGCGTCACCGTCATGCGGGCCGCCGCCGGCCTGGCCGCTGTGCTGCGCCCAGGCGGAAAGGTGGTCATCGGGTACGACGCCCGGCACAAGTCCGACGTCTTCGCCCGGGACACCGCCGCCGTGCTGGCCGGGGCCGGGCTGCGCGCCCTGCTGCTGCCCGGGCCGCTGCCGACGCCGGTGCTCGCTTTCGCGGTGCGCCACCTGGGCGCGGTCGCGGGGGTGACCGTGACGGCGAGCCACAACCCGCCGCGCGACAACGGGTACAAGGTGTACTGGGGGGACGGGCGGCAGATCGTGCCGCCCGTCGACGCGCGGATCTCGGCCGCCATCGACGCCGTGGGGCGGGTGGACCGGCTGCCGCTGGGCGAGTGGGAGGTGCTCGGCCCGGAGATCGCCGACGCCTACCTGTCGGCGGTGACCGCACTGCCGCTGGGCGATCCGAAGGTGCGCGACCTGACCGTCGTCTACACGCCGCTGCACGGGGTGGGCGGCGGCACGCTGGGCGAGGCGTTCGAGCGGGCCGGGTTCGCCCCGCCGTACGTCGTGGCGGCGCAGCGCGACCCCGACCCGGACTTTCCCACGGTCGCCTTCCCCAATCCGGAGGAACCGGGCGCGATGGACATGGCGCTGGAGCTGGCCGGGCGGGTCGGCGCGGACCTGGTGATCGCCAACGACCCCGACGCCGACCGGTGCGCGGTCGGCGTGCCGCTGCGCGGCGGCGGCCATCGCATGCTGACCGGCGACGAGCTGGGCGGGCTGCTGGCCGAGCACGTACTGGGGGCCACGTCGGGCGGCTCGCGCCGGGTGGCGACCACGATCGTGTCCTCCTCTCTGCTCGGCAAGATCGCGGCGGCGCACGGGGTGGCGTTCGCGGAGACGCTGACCGGTTTCAAGTGGATCATGCGGGCGGGGCCGGGGCTGGTCTTCGGATACGAGGAGGCCCTCGGGTACAGCGTCGGGTCGGACGCGGGGCCGCCGGTGCGCGACAAGGACGGCATCGGGGCCGCGCTCACCGTCGCCGCGCTGGCCGCCGCCGCCCGGCACGCCGGGCGCACCCTGCTCGACCTGCTGGACGACCAGGCCAGGAAGTACGGCCTGCACGCCACGGGCGCGCTGTCCTTCCGCGTCGAGGATCTCTCCCTGATCACCGCGGCGATGGACCGGCTGCGGGCCGACCCGCCCACCGCCCTCGGCGGCCGGGCCGTCGAGGGCGTCGACGACCTCGCCGCCGGGACGAGCGCGCTACCGCCGACGGACGCGCTGCGCTTCCGGCTGGCCGGGGACGCCCGCGCGGTCGTACGGCCGAGCGGCACCGAGCCCAAGCTGAAGTGCTACCTGGAGGTCGTCACCCCGGTCGGACCCGACGGCGACGTCGACACGGCCCGAGCCCGCGCGGCCCGCGACATCACCGCCATCGGCGACACCTTGACCGCCGCCCTCGCCCGCTGAGCCCATCCGCCCCGCAAAGGCTCCCCTGCCGGAGTCCCGCCGAGCCTGGAACCCCGGTGGTTCCGCCGCCGGCCGGTCAACGCCGCACCGAAGGCCAAGGCCGTACTCACGGACCAGGGACGCGCGTGTCCGCCTGTGCGGCCGGGCCCCGGTTCGCCGTCGTCAGGCCGGCCGTGATGAGGTCCGCGTCGAGGGGGGCGCCCGGCAGCGGGGTGGCGCCGCCGGGGCGCAGGCCGTTGAGGAGGGTGGCCAGCAGCCGAGCGCGTACCGCGTCGTCCAGGTCGCCTGACACCGACGGCAGAGGGCGGGTGAGCACGGTGAGGAACATGACGAGGTCGGCGGCGCTTACGTCGGAGCGCAGCGCCCCCTCGGCTCTGGCGGCCTCGACCAGGGCGTGCAACGCCGCCAGGAGGTGGGCGCGCGCCCGGCGGAACTCGGCGGTCTGCTCAACGTGCGCGCCCAGGATGGGCAGCATGGCGACGATACGGTGTTCGACCACCCGCTGGGCGAACGCGGCGAGCGCCTGGCCGGCCGACGGTTCGGCGGCCAAGACCTCGGCGGCGAGGGCCGCCACCCGCGCCATGTTGTCCACCACCACGGCTCCGATCAGGTCGGCGCGGTCCGGGAAGTGGCGGTACAAGGTGGCGTTGCCAACTCCCGCGCCCGTGGCGATCTGGTCGAGCGGCGCGTCCGCCCCCTGATCGAGGAAGGCCAGGTGTGCGGCGCGCAGGATCCGTTCGCGGTTGCGGCGAGCGTCGGCGCGCAGCTCTCTCATCGGTCACTCCAGACGTAAGCGAGGACACATTCCCCGGTTATGGTACCGTGCGAGTAAACCGGGGACTTTCTCCCCGCTTTCGCCCGTTGGAGGGTCAGATGGGATCTATCGCGAAGACCGCAGTGGGGTGCGTCGTCGCCGGCGGCGGCCCGGCGGGCATGGTGCTCGGCCTGTTGCTGGCCAGATCCGGCGTGGAGGTGGCGGTGCTGGAGAAGTACCCCGACTTCCTGCGCGACTTCCGCGGCGACACGGTGCACGCGTCCACCCTCGACCTGCTGGACCGGCTCGGCCTCGGCGACCGCTTCGCCGCCCTGCCGCAGCAGCGTGAGCAACGGCTCACCATGCAATTCGACGACGGCGTCATCATCGAGGACTTCAGCCGCCTGCCGGGCCGCCATCAGCACATCGCGCTGGTGCCGCAATGGGACTTCCTCAACCTGCTCGCCGAGGCCGCCGCCGGGTCGCCGCACTTCCACCTCGCCCAGCACGCCGAGGTCACCGGCCTGCTCCGGCAGGGCGGGCGGGTGTGCGGGGTGCGCTACGCCGACAAGGACACCGGCCGGACGGGTGAGCTGACCGCGCCGCTGGTGGTGGCGGCCGACGGCCGGCACTCCACCGTGCGGGACCTGCTCGGGCTGCGGCCCCGCTCCTCCGCCACGCCGCACGATTGCCTGTACGTCCGCATCCCCCGCCTGCCCGGCGACCCCGATGGCACGTTCCTCCGCTTTTCGGCCACCGGCGGCCTCATCATGATCAACCGTGCGGACTACTGGCAGGCCGCCCTGCTCATCGGTAAGGACACGGCGCAGGCCGCGCGGGCCGACGACGGGGCATGGACCCGCCGCACCGTCGCCCGGCTCGCCCCGTTCACCAGCGAGCGCATGGCCGCCATCGGTGCGGCGGACATCGCCGTCCTGCAGATCCGCATCGACCGGCTCGCCCGTTGGTGGGCACCAGGAGTACTGCTCATCGGCGACGCCGCGCACGCCATGTCCCCCATCGCGGGCGTGGGCGTCAACCTGGCCGTCCAGGACGCCGTCGCCACGGCCCGCATCCTGCTGCCCGCCCTGCGGCGCGGCCGGGTGAACGACAAGGACCTGGCCCTCGTGCAGCGCCGCCGCCAATGGCCGACCGTGCTCACCCAGGCGGCACAGCGCATGGCGCAGAAGCGTTTCGTGGCCGCCTCCATCACCGGTGGCGACTCAGGGGCCGCCCCGCCACTACGCCTGCCCCAGCCGCTCCGGACCCTGCGGCACTGGCCGGGGTTTCCGCACCTGTTCGGCCGGGTCGTGGGGCTGGGCGTCCGGCCCGAGCACCTGACCGGTCCGCTGGAGCCGCTGACTCATGGGTGAGCGAATCTTCATCGCGGTCACCGTCGTCTCGACCCTGGTGACCCTCATGGTCTCCGCCATCTTGATCGTCGACCCGGCCTTCGCGCTGCCCGCCGGTTCTGCCGTGAGCCCGGCGGTGGAGACATTCGCCCGGGCGTGCTCCATCAGGTCGCTGGCGGTGGGGGGCGCACTGCTGGTCCTGCTGGCCCGCCGCTCTGCTGCGGGGCTGATCGTCCTGCTGTGGGTGACCGGCCTCTTCCAAACGGGCGACGCGCTGGTGCACGCGCTGAACGGCCATCCCGCGACCTTCTCGGCCGCAGTCCTGGCGCTGGTGGCGTTCGGCTCGGCGCGCTGGCTCACCCGCTCGCGCAGGTCACAGAGCCGCTGACGAGCCCCATGGCCCGCCGCCTGCGCAATGTGGTCAGGGCGGCGGGCGGTCCATCCTGGGTCGGGTCAGTCCGCCGGGGCGTGGGCGGCCGGGGTCGGTTCCGGGCGGGCGGGGGCGGGTTGGGGGGGTCGGCGGGCGTAGGCGGGGGCGTGTTCGGGGCGCAGGCCGATGCCGATGAGGTAGGCGGGTACGAAGGACGCCTTCGGGAAGCGTCGCATCAGCCGCACGATCGGCTCGGGCGGGCCGGAGCGCTCCCCCTTGACGATCGGGTAGATCACCATGCGGTGCAGGATGCGCTGCAAGGTCTGGACCGCGATGGTCGGCAGCAGCCGCCGCGTACGGACCCGGGCCAGCAGGGCCGGTGGCACCCCGCCGCCCCGGCGCAGTGGCCCGGCCAGCAGCGTGGCGGCGGCCACCGCGTCCTGGACGGCCAGGTTGATGCCGACCCCGCCGATCGGCGACATGGCGTGCGCCGCGTCGCCGATGCACAGCAGCCCCGGGCGGTGCCAGTGGCGCAGCCGGTTGAGCCGGACGTCCAGGTGCTTGACGTCGTCCATCGACTCGATCTCGTGCACCCGGTCGTCGAGCCAGGGCATGGCCTCGACCAGTTCGGCGCGGAAGCGTTCGATGCCGCGCGCCCTGATCTGCCGGTCGATGCCCTTCTTGGCGATGTAGGCCATCTGCAGGTGGGTCTCGCGCGGGATGACGATGATGAACCGGCCCTTGTCGGTCACGGGTGTCAGCGCCCCGGCGCGGTCCTGCGGGCTGCGGGACAGCCGCAGCCACCAGGCGTCCAGCGGGACCGGGAACTCCTTGGGCGTCAGCCTGGCCTGCTCGCGAGCGATCGACCACCGGCCGTCGCAGGCCACGGTCAGGTCGGCGCGGATCTCCCCGGTGCGGCCGTCCTTGGTCCGGTACCGGACACCGGCCACCCGCCCGGACTCCCGGATCAGCTCGGTCACCTCCGTGTTCATCCGGAGGCTGAAGCCGGGCTCCTCCTTGGCGGCGTCGGCCAGCAGGGACAGGAAGTCCCACTGCGGGACCATCGCGATGTAGGGGTGGCGCGTCTTGAGCCGGCTCAGGTCGCCGACGGTCAGCAGGTCGTCCCGGCCGATGGGGAAGCCGATCCGGCTCAACCGGCTCTGCGGCAGTGCGGCGAACCGCTCGCCGAGGCCGAGTTCGTCGAGCAGTTGCAGGGTCGAGGGGTGCACCGTGTCGCCTCTGAAGTCGCGCAGGAAGTCGCCGTGCTTCTCCAGCACGGTCACCTCGACGCCCGCTCGGGCGAGCAGCAGGCCCAGTACCATCCCGGCCGGGCCGCCACCGATGATTGCGCAGGTCACGTGCTCGGACATGACCACCATCCGATTTCATCGACTGTTGAATAATTCGACTATCCGCCTTGGCACCCCTGCCCGTCAAGGTGGCGCTGGTCACATTCGGGCACGACGAGAACAGCGCGCCGGTCCGGGCGCGCTGTCGGGGTTATCAGACGGTCAGGCGGTCAGGCGATCAGGCGGTCAGGACGATCAGGGCGGTCAGGACGCGACGACCGCCACGACCACGAGCACGGCGGCGGCCAGGCAGACCGCCCCGGCCAGTGCCGACCAGGTGGTGCGGATGGGCTGCGCCTCCGTAGCCGGAGACGGGTCGGCGTGCGCGGCCTTGAGCCTGGCCTTCTCCGCGCGTTCGGTGAGCTGGTCGGCGACGTAGTCGGCGTGCGTACGGCCCGCCATCGCGTCCACCGCCGACTGCTCCGCGCTGGTCGGCTTGGGCGTGATCGGCATCCCGCGCGAGCCCCGCGAGGAGGTGGGCCGGCCCGGCTCGGACCGGCGCAGCGCCGAGACCCGCTCACGGGCCGAGGACTGCGGCGTCCAGCAGCGGACGGTCTGCCCGTCGGCGTCGATCTGGATGGCGTGCGACACCTTGACCCCCGCGACGGACGCCCAGGGCACGAAGGTGTCCCGGAACGGGTTGCGGACCAGTACGCCGTCCTCGGTGAGCACGGTGGCCGGGCGCAGCGAGGTCACCACGATCATGGCGGTCAGCACGCCGAGCACCGCGGCGGCGACGAGCGACGGCGCCCCGTTGAACCGGGCCACCAGATCGACGGCCATGACGGCGGCGAACACCACCCACACCCAGCCGAGCACCTGGGCCAGCCGGGACCGGTAGACCTGCTTCACTGTGCCTCTCCCGCCCACTTGAGCTTGGCGAACCCGGGTTTGATCTGCCCGTTGATGAGCGCCAGCCGTTCATCGAAGGGGATGAAGGCCGACTTCATCGCGTTGACCGCGAACCATTGCAGATCATCCCAGTCGTACCCGAACGTCTCCACCAGCTTGACGAACTCCTGCGACGGCATGGTGTCGCTCATCAGCCGGTTGTCGGTGTTGACCGTGACCCGGAAGTGCAGCCTGCGCAACAGCCCGATCGGATGCTCGGCGAGCGACTTGGCGGCCCCGGTCTGGATGTTGGAGGTCGGGCACATCTCCAGCGGGATGCGCTTGTCACGGACGTAGGCGGCGAGCCTGCCGAGCTTCGGCTCCCCGTCCGGCGACACCTCGATGTCGTCGATGATCCGCACCCCGTGGCCGAGCCGGTCGGCGCCGCACCACTGGATCGCCTGCCAGATCGAGGGCAGCCCGAACGCCTCCCCCGCGTGGATGGTGAAGTGCGCGTTCTCCCGCTGTAGGTACTCGAAGGCGTCCAGGTGGCGGGTGGGCGGGTAACCGGCCTCCGCCCCCGCGATGTCGAACCCGACGACGCCCACGTCGCGGTAGCGGACGGCCAGCTCGGCGATCTCCCGCGACCTGGCCTGCGTGCGCATCGCGGTGAGCAGCGACCTGACCTTGATCGGCCGCCCGGCCGAGCCCTGCTCGAAGCCCTCGATCACCGCCTGGACGACCTCGTCGAGCGTCAGCCCGGCGGTGGTGTGCAGTTCGGGCGCGTAGCGGACCTCGGCGTAGACGACCCCGTCATCGGCGAGGTCTTCGGCGCACTCGGCGGCCACCCTGATCAGCGCCTCGCGGGACTGCATCACGCCCACCGTGTGGGAGAAGGTCTCCAGGTAGCGCTCCAGCGAGCCCGAGGCGCTGGCCTCGGCGAACCACGACCGCAGGTTGCCGGGGTCGGTCGTGGGCAGCCCGGCGTAGCCAGAGTCGCGGGCCAGGTCGACGATGGACTCGGGGCGCAGGCCGCCGTCGAGGTGATCGTGCAAGAGGACCTTCGGGGCCTTGCGGATCGCGGCCGGGCTGGGCTGGTTCATCAAAGACCTCCGAGGAGACCCCCGCCTTCAGGCGGGGAAGGAATCGAACCCCTGCGGAGCCGGACAGGGACAGGCGAGCGGCCGCCAGACCGACGGCCGTACCGAAAACCCGCACAATCCTCAGGCGACCTCGCGATACGATGTGAGGCGTGGCTCAGATGGTGAAGCGGGCCTACAAATATCGCTTCTACCCGACCCCCGACCAAGCAGGAGAGCTCACCCGCACCTTCGGCTGCGTCCGTCTGGTCTACAACAAGGCGCTGGAAGCACGCACCCGCGCCTATGTGCTGGAAGGCCGCCGCGTCTCCTACGTGGAGTCCTCGGCCATGTTGACTGCCTGGAAGCGCGGCGGGGACTACGACTTCCTGTGCGAGGTGTCGGCGGTTCCGTT
Source organism: Spongiactinospora sp. 9N601 (assembly GCF_044326295.1). Taxonomy (NCBI): domain Bacteria; kingdom Bacillati; phylum Actinomycetota; class Actinomycetes; order Streptosporangiales; family Streptosporangiaceae; genus Spongiactinospora; species Spongiactinospora sp. 9N601. Next base: position 551,564 of record NZ_JBIRBB010000002.1, on the reverse strand, counting down.
GCAGCAGGCGTTGCGGCACCTTCAGGCGGGGTTCGCGAACTTCGTCGCCAAACGGGCCGGATACCCCACCTTCAAGTCCCGCAAGAAGGCCCGCGCGAGCGCAGAGTACACCCGGTCGGCGTTCCGCTGGCGCGACGGGGCGTTGACGCTGGCGAAGATGGACACGCCGCTGAACATCGTGTGGTCGCGTCCCCTGCCGGAGGGGGCCGAGCCGTCCACAGTCACCGTGAGCCGGGACTCGGCCGGGCGCTGGTTCGTGTCCCTGCTGGTGGAGGAGAAGATCGCGCCTCTGCCACCCGTGGAAGCCGCGGTGGGCGTGGATGCGGGCATCACCGCGCTGGTGACACTGTCCACCGGGGAGAAGATCGTCAACCCGCGGCATGAGCGCCGGGACCGGCGCAGGCTGGCCAGGGCGCAGCGGGCGCTGGCACGCAAGGAGAAAGGTAGTGGCAATCGGGCCAAGGCCCGGCTGCGGGTGGCGCGGGTGTACGCCCGGATCGCCGACCGGCGAAGGGATCACCTGCACAAGGTCACCACACGGCTCGTTCGCGAGAACCAAGTGATCGCCGTGGAAGACCTGACCGTCCGTAACATGGTCAAGAACCGCTCGCTGGCGCGTGCGGTTTCGGATGCGTCCTGGCGGGAGCTGCGGAGCATGCTGGAGTACAAGGCGGCCTGGTACGGGCGGGAACTGGTGGCGGTGGACCGCTGGTTCCCCTCCTCCAGGCTGTGCTCGGCGTGCGGAACGTTGAAAGAGAAGCTGCCATTGCACGTCCGGGATTGGGTGTGCGTCTGTGGCGCGGTCCAGGACCGGGATGTGAACGCCGCGAAGAACGTGCTCGCCGCAGGGCTTGCGGAGAGGTGAAACGCCTGTGGAGCTGGTGTAAGACCTCAACGAGAGTCCTCTCGGGCGGGCGGCCGGCGGCGAAGCAGGAAATCTCACAGGTGACCGTGGGAGTCCCCCTCGTTTACGAGGGAGAGGATGTCAATTCGCCATCTTAGGGGGCCGTGCCGTGTCCGGGTCAGTGCGCCACGTCCACGACCAGCCGGGCCGGCTGTTTCTGCTCGAACACGCGGAACCCCGCCCGGTGGTCGAGCACGATCCCCACCCCGACCACGCCCTCGAAGTCGCCGGTCCTGACGACGTCGGTGACGTTGGCGAGCCCCGCGCGGAACACCGGGCCGCCCGTCCAGGTCAGGTCGCCGGCATCGGTGTGGGCGTTCGCCGGGCGCAGGCTGACCTGGAGATACGCGCCGCCCTTGACCGGGATCGGGTCGCCGCTGCCGTCCTGGACCAGGGATTCGGCCCACCGCACGGAGTAGCCGGGCACCGCGCCGGAAAGGTCGATGACCACCCGGTCGAAGCCGGGGTGCCCGGCGTACCGGACCCGCCTGACCAGCGCCGGGTCCATGCTCTGGCGGTCCACCTGGACCTCCCGGGTGGACGTCGGCGGGCCTGGGCCGGGCGTTTTCGAGGTCACCGGCACGGTGGACTGGGTGGTTTGAGGGGCTTCAGGGGACTTTGTGGGCTTTGGTGGGGTTTCGGACTGGGTGGGCACCACGGATGCGGAGGGCGAGGAGGAACCCTCGGCGTCCCCGCCCTGACCGCAGGCCGTGAGCAGCATGAGCGCGACGAAGGGGATTGCGACTCGCGTGCCGTCCATAAGGCAGCCTCCTACGGTTCAGATACCCGCCTTCGGCCGCCATGGCACGGCTCCCGCGTTCCCTCTTCGGGGAGCGCGGGAGCCGGCTGTCCCCCTCAGACGGTTTCGAGTACCTTCGCGTCGCCCTCCTCCTCCGAGACGACGGCCGGGCGTCGGGAACGCAGCCCGGTGACCGCGATGAGCAGGCCGACCACCGCCAGCACGGCCGACACCACGATCGCCGCGCGGATGCCGGGGATGGACACGCCCGTCCCGCTGGACGTCATGACCGCGGTGACCACGGCCAGCACGATCGCCCCGCCGACCTGGCCGGAGGTGTTGAGCAGCCCGGAGGCCAGGCCCTGCTCGTCGTCCACCACGCCGTTGGTGGCCTGGATGTTCAGCGACGGGAACGACAGCCCGAACGCGATGCCGAGCAGCGTCATCCCGGGCAGGATCATGCCGCCCAGGCTGGGCGACGCGTCCACGCCGAGGAAGATCGCGTAACCCCCGGCCAGCGCGACCGCGCCGATCGCGATCAGCCGCTGGGTGCCGAACCGGTCGGCGAGGTCGCCCATCTTGGTGGAGGTGACCGCCACGATCAGGCCGGCGGGCAGGAAGGCCAGCGCGGTCTCCAGGGCCGACCAGTGGAGCAGGTTCTGGAAGTACTGCATGGCGACGAACTGGAATCCGACGTAGGAGCCGAAGAGGATCACCAACCCCAGGTTGGCCCGGACGAGCGGCGCGGAGCGCAGGATGCCCAGCCGCACCAGGGGGTGCTTGATCCGGCGCTCCACCAGCACGAACGCGGCCAGCAGCAGGACCGCGGCCCCCAGGGTCGCGATGGTACGCGGCGCGGCCCAGCCCACCTCCGGGGCCTCGACGACGCCGAAGACCAGCAGCAACATGGAGATCGAGATCAGGCCGGCGCCGAGCAGGTCGTAGCCGCCGGTGGCGCGCTCCTCGCCTGAGTGGCGGGGCAGCAGCTTCAGCCCGGCGATCAGCGCGATGATCGCGACGGGGACCGGCATCAGGAAGGTCCACCGCCAGCCCAGCTCGGTCAGCAGGCCGGAAAGCACGAGTCCGAGCGAGAAACCGCTGGCGCCGCAGGCGGTGAAGATGCTGAGGGCCCGGTTGCGGGCGGGCCCTTCGTGGAAGGTCGTGGTGATGATGGACAGTGCGGCCGGAGCGGTGAACGCCGCGCTGATGCCCTTGACGAACCGGGCGACGATCAGCAGGGCGCCGTCGTCCACGATGCCCCCGAGCAGCGAGGCGACGGCGAACACGGCCAGGGCCACGAGGAACACCCTGCGGCGCCCGAGCAGGTCGGCGGTCCGGCCCCCGAGCAGCAGCAGACCGCCGTACCCCAGCACGTAACCACTGACCACCCATTGCAGGGACGAAGTGGACATGCCCAGGTCGGCCTGGATCGAGGGCAGAGCAACTCCGACCATCGAGACATCAAGGGCGTCAAGGAAGATGACACCGCAGAGCACCGCGAGCGCGCCCCAAAGACGCGGATCCCAGCGCTCGCCAGTTGACGAGGGATGCATGCGGTCGAGATTACATGCAACCGCATCTAATGCAACAGCATTTAATGAGAGTGCATCTTATGTTCGCGCCTGGTACACTCCGGCGTGTGAGCGAGGAAGCGATCGTCGCCGCGTGGCGGCAGTTGCTCGCGCAGCACGCCAGCACCTGGTGCGCACTGGAGCGCGAGCTAGGCGAGAAGCACGGCCTCGGGCCGAGCGAGTTCGAGGTCCTGGACCGCATGGTAGAGAGCGGCCACGACAAATTCCGGGTGCAGGAGCTGGCCGACGCGGTCCATCTCAGCCAGAGCGCGCTGTCCCGGCTCATCGCCAGACTCGAACGCGGCGGCCTGGTCGGCCGCAACATCTGCGAGGCCGACCGGCGCGGCATCTTCGTCTGCATCACACCGGAGGGCCGCGCACGCCATGCCGCCGCCCTGCCGACCCACCGGGCGGTCCTGGCGGCCACACTGACCCCGAGCGCCCCCGCACTGGTCGAATGACCGGCGACGACCTACCGGCCGCCCGTTAGAACGGTGGTCGAGAACGGTGGTCATCCGCGGCACGGTCAGGGCGGTAGGCCGCGCCGAGCCGTCAGACGAGTCCGGCCGGCCCGGCAGGCGAACGATACGCGTCTCCGGCGCGTTCGAGCCGATAGCCCCCGCCGAGGCCGTCAGACCATGAGCAGCGACTTACCGAGCGTGGCCCGCTCGGCGAGTGAACGGTGGGCGTCGGCGGCGCGTTCCAGGGGGTACGTCGCTCCGATCACCGGCGTGATCCGGCCTTCCGCGGCCAGTGCCAGAGCCCGTGCGAGGGTGTCGCGGACCACGTCCGGCGGCGGGGGCCCGTCCATCAGTGCGTTGATCGCGCGGATCCGACGCTGTTCCGCGGCCTGCTGGTCGATCTGGGCGAATCCGCCGTTGGACGTCCCGTACGTGACGAACCTGCCGCCCTTGGCCACCGTGCCGAACGCCACTCCCCCGAGTTCGCCGCCCGCGCCGTCGAAGGCCAGATCGACGCCCTCGCCGCCGGCCGCCTCGCGTACGCGTGCGTCCCATCCCTCCTCGGAGTAGTCCACCGCGACCTCCGCGCCCAGCTCACGGGCCAGCCGCAGCTTGCGCTCACCGCGCGCCGCCGCGATCACCCGGGCCCCGGCGTCGCGGGCGAGCTGCACCAGCAACGACCCCGCGCCTCCCGTCGCGGCGGTCACCAGCACCTGCTCGCCCTTGGCGATCTCGCCCTTGCCGGCGAGCATGAGCGCCGTGGCGCCGTCGTGCAGTACGGCGGCGGCCTGCGGGAACGCCAGGCCGTCCGGCACCTCCACCACCTCCTCGACGGAGGCGGTCATCCGCTCGGCGTAGCCGCTCTGCCCCCTGGCCACGACGCGCTTGCCGACCCAGCCCGGGTCCACCCCCTCGCCCACCGCGACCACCTGCCCCGCACCGCCGCCGCCCGGGATGTACGGGGGATGCCTCGGGAACATCTCCCCGCCCCAGCCCTGCCGCAGCAGCGTGTCGAGGTAGATGACATCGGCCACGGCCAGCTCCACCACGACCTCCCCCGGCCCTGCCACCGGCTCCGGCACCTCCACCGGCACCAGCACCTCCGGCCCCCCGAACTCCCGCGCCTGAACCGCCCGCATCTCGATCACCCTTCCGCCTGAAATCTGGTCACTCGGCCAGCCTGCTACCTCAAGTTTGCTTGAGGTCAACTGTCCCCCGGCGCCTCTGACGATGGAAGTGGTGCGGAAAAGCGGGCCGTGAGCGAACTAAAGAGCAAAAACGCGACGGCGGCGCCGGCCATGAAATACATTCTTCTTACAGAGCGCATCGGCACCACGTTTCCACGGAATGGCACGTCAGCCGGGCGTATTCAGGGGTGGCCGACCGTCTCCAAAATGGCCCTGGTCACAGCCCTGGCGCCGCTCGACGCCTGATCCGATAACGTGGCAGCGCCGCTGGCCGGGACCGCCTCCAAAACGGTCCCGGCCGCAGCTCTGGCACCGCACAGCGGCATTCTGATTTACCGCGGATATCGTCGGCGGAAACGCGGAACCGCACGGGAGAGTACGCGTTCCGCACCAGAACAACACGAGAACCGGCCGGCTCAGGACCGGCGCGGCCCCGCGTGCACATGCGCGCGTGCCCCTTGCGGCCCGAACAGGATGAGCAGCTCGACCACGCCGCCGTCCGCGCTGCCCAGCCAGTGCGGCAAGGACGTGTCGAACTCCGCCGCCTCACCCGCCGGCAGCGTCAGGTCCCGCTCGCCGAGCACCAGCCGCAGGCGGCCGTTGAGCACGTACAGCCACTCGAAGCCCTCATGGGTCTGCGGGGTCGGTTCGAGGGGTTCCGGCCGGGCAGGGATGATCATCTTGAACGCCTGCACACCACCCGGCCGCCTGGACAGCGGAATGAAGATCATCCCGAACCGCCGGATCGGCTTCAGGTGAATCCTGGGGTCGCCGATGCGTGGAGCGCCGACGAGGTCGTCCAGCGGGACGTCGTAGGTACGGGCCAGCGGCAACAGCAACTCCAGGGTCGCCCGCCGCTGCCCGCTCTCCAGCCGGGACAGCGTGCTCTCCGACACCCCGGTCGTCGCCGCGAGGGCGGCGAGGGTGATGCCCCGGTCGCGGCGCAGCGCACGCAGCCGCGGGCCAACCGCGTCGAGTACGTCCTCCGTCTCGCCCTCCACCAGGCCATCTTGCCAGAACGGCAAGAATTCATGCCATATCTGGCGCGGGGCGGTGAAACTGGGCGCATCCCCGAGTGAAGGAGAGCTGATGAGCAGCACCGATGCGGTCACGTTCTGGGACGGCGTCTACGCGGCCCGCCCCGTCGCCACCGACCCGCGGCCCAACGTCCGTCTCACCGAAACGGTCGCGGACCTGCCGCCCGGCGACGCGCTGGACCTCGGCTGCGGCAACGGCGGCGACGCGCTGTGGCTCGCCCGCCAGGGGTGGCGGGTCACCGCCACCGACATCTCGGCCATGGCGGTCGAACGGCTCGCCGCCCTTGCCCGCGCACACGGCCTGGGCGACCGGATCGCCGCCGAGCGGCACGACCTGCGCGACTCTTTCCCACAGGGCGAGTTCGACCTGATCAGCGCCCAGTACCTGCACACCCCTTTCGACCTGGACAGAGCCGCCGTGCTGCGCACGGCCGCGCACGCGCTGCGCCCAGATGGACTGCTGCTGGTCGTGGACCACGGCTCGACCGCGCCATGGTCGTGGAACCAGGACCCGGACATCCGGTACCCGGCCCCGCAGGAGGTCGCCGCCGAAATCGACCTGGACCCGGGGGCATGGACGATCGAACGGGCCGACACGCCCCACCGGATCGCGACCGGACCGGACGGACGCACCGCCGAGGTCATCGACCACATCCTCCTCATCCGCCACACCCCCTGACCGACCTGCACTCCCCGTTGCAGCCCGTACCAACTCAACGCGCCCGCCCCGACCCGCTTCGCCCGCGGCCCGAGCCCCGAGCCCCGAGCCCCGAGCCCCGAGAAGGAGAGCATCATGTCCGCAACCTCCCGGCCCAAGCGTCGCCGCGACACCCCGCCGCCCCGGACCGGCAACAGCGAGATCGAGACCCTGCGCGGCTTCCTGGACTACCTCCGCACCTCGATCGCCGCAAAGGTCGAGGACGCCCCCGAACCGCAGGTCCGCACGGCCGCGGTGCCGTCGGGCACGAACCTGCTCGGCCTCCTCGCCCACCTGACCTTCGTCGAACGCTCGATCTTCCTCGGAGACAAGGTCACCAACTGGCAGGCGACGTTCCAGGTCGCCCCGGCGGACAGCGTGGCCGACGTCGTCAGCCGCTACCGGGAGGCGGTCGAGCGCGCGAACGACGTACTCGACGGATGCGCCGACCCCGCCGCTCCCCTCCCCCGGCCCCGCCCGGACGCCCCCGCGCCCAGCGTCCGCTGGGCGCTCACCCACATGATCGAGGAGACCGGCCGCCACGCCGGCCACGCCGACATCCTCCGCGAACTGATCGACGGCACCACCGGCCGCTGAACCCGCCACGGCGCAGACGCCTCACGGGTGTCGGCCCCCGCTCGGGCCGCGTCACCAGCCGCAAAGTAGCGCCTGAAGGTCACCCCTGGCTGGACCGGCTGTCGCGCTTCAGTCCTGCACTTGGGGCGGACCTGCGCGAACGCAAGCTGGGACTCCATGTGATCCAGCAGGGCATCGACACCGACACGATGGAGGGTCGCGCGAGGTTCGGCATGCTGTCGGTCCTGGCCGAGCCGCAGAGCGAGCTGATCGTGGCCAACACGATGGACGGCCTGGCCTCCGCCCTGTTCGACGAGGGCGAACTTGAACGGGCCGCCGCCGGTCCGGTGCAGGCTGATCTAGCCCGCGAGGATTTTGTCCCAGTCCACCGTCTTGGCCCAGTCGGCGTAGCTGTGCCAGCGCACGGCGGGGTACCGGGCGTGCAGAGTCTCGATGTCAAGGAAATCGGTGTTGTTCTCGAAGCTCTCGAACATCGTGGCCACCTCCTCGCCGGCCCACTGCCGCACCATGTCCAGCGGGAGCTGCTGGTAGGGGATCTCCCGGCCGAGCACCTCGCTCAGAATCCGGGCCGCCTCCTGTCCGGTGACGCGATCGGAGGCGATGTCGATCCGCTCGCCGACGAGTTCGCCGGGGTTCTCGACAGCGTGTACGGCCATGCCGGCGATGTCCAGGACGCTCACCTGGTCGAGCGGCTTGCCAGGCGTCAGCGGATTGGCGAGCATGCCATCACCGAGCCGGCTGAAGCCGAGGTTGAGCACGTTCTCCATGAAGTACACCGGGCCGAGCACCGTCGCGCGCACCGGCCGCTCGCGCAGGTACGCCTCGATGAGCTGCTTGCTGTCGGCGTGGTCGACGTTGGTGGCCACCAGCCGGTCACCGCCCCGCACAGAGGAGTACACCAGGTGGGCGTCAAGGCGAGCGGCGGTATCGACGAGCAGGCGTCCCTGCGCGACCTCCTCATCTTTGCCACCCTCGCCGAACGGCACCGACAGGCCGAAAACCGCGTCCGCGCCTGTGCATGCCCGCTGAAGCGCATCGGGATCGGCGAGGTCGCCGATGGCGAGTCGCGCTCCCTGAGTCAACAGCGCCTTCGCGGCCGGCGACTCCCCCGAGCGTACGTACGCCACCACCTCGTGACCGCGTTTCAGAAGCAGATCGGCGACCGCGCCGCCCTGCTTGCCGGTGGCGCCTATGACGACGACTTTGGTCATGACAACATCTCCATGGTCGGGAGGAAATCGAATCCAGAACATGCGGGCGCGTTCCGACCGGCCCATCCGGCCACACCGCCCGCCGTCAGCGATTCTTGATCCTCAACCACAGTTGAGGTCAAGCGCCGGGCAGCCTGAACGAGGCTCGGAGTGCGTAAGCCACCAGAACCGCCGCCCCGGCCGTCCGTCTCGTCGCCGGGCTCGGCACAGGGCGGTACCTTCCGCCGTCGTCGCCCGTCAATGCCCCCGCTGCCCGTAGTCCATCGGCAGCAGCGCCCACACACACCGCCCGGCGGCGAGCGCGTTACTGCCCCAGGCCGTTGACAACTCCGCCACCAGGCGCAGTCCCCGCCCCGACAGCGCATCGGAGGTCTCCTCCATGATCCGGGGAACCAACGGCCCCCCTTCGTCTATGACGTCGATCCGGACCTGATCTCCCGCCATGCCGAGGAGCGCGATGGTCACCCGGCCGCCTGATGTGCCCGAGTACGTGTGCCGTACGGCGTTGGCGGTCAGCTCGCTCACCGCCAGCACGGCGTCATCGGTGCGCTTCCACCCCTCCGCCTCCAGAATGAGCAAGGCCCACTGCCGGGCCACCGCCACGGCCCGCGTGGTCCCGGGTACGACCAGGATGCCCAGGGCTCCGAGTGTCACCGGGCCACCTCGCAGATGCGCTCGGCGGCACGCGCCGTCTCCGTGGCCGTGGTGCCGTGGACGGTCGCGCCTTGGACTCTTCCCCAACTGAAGTACCAGCGGCCCGCCGCGTCGTGCCAGCTCTCGACCCTGATGAAGCCGCGCGCACCGACGACGCGCAGGATGGGCGTGTCCTGCGGCGGCAGGTCGATGGAGACGGGCATGTCGCGTGCTTCCAGTTCCCATGCCAGGTCCAGCAACCGGACCACACGCTCTCGCCGGTAGGTCGTCAACGACGTCATGTGCGACCGCTCCCTTACGTTTCGGGACATCGGCAGCGGCCGATAGCTCCAATAAGCGCTAAGTGCTCGATCAACTGCGGAGCGCAACCGTTGCCAGGTAGCCTGGTGCGTGAACATATGATGCATCTACTGTCGATGCTTACGCAACCGTTGTGTGTTCATCACTCTCCGAAACCTTCGCTAGGGTGAGCGCATGGCCAAACGGCAGTTGGTTCCCACGGTTCGCCTGCGGAGACTCGCTTTAGAGCTGCGTCAGCTCCGCGAGCAGGCCGGGATGTCACGCGAGCAGGTTGCAGACGCAACCGGGATGAATCGGGCGACTCTCTACCGAATCGAAGTAGCGCAGGCGAAGCCGCAAGGGCGCACGTTCCAGGCGCTGCTGGAGGTGTACCGGGTACCCGAGGCTCGTCGCAAAGAGCTGACCGCCATCCTCAAGTCCGCCCATCAGCAAGGCTGGCTCCAGAACACCGACGACCTTCCGAGCCAGTACGCGGCCTTGATCGGATTCGAGGCCGAGGCTATGCGGATGCTCAACTACGAATCACTTTTCGTCCCCGGGCTCCTCCAAACCGAGAACTATGCCCGCGCCGCGATCGCCGGTAGCGCGCCGGACATGAGCGCAGAAGATGTCGAGAGCAGGGTGATCGCCCGCATGGAGCGGCAGGCCCGCCGGGAGCCCCCGCAGACCCTCAAAGTAGTTCTCGACGAGGCTGTACTCCGCCGTGAGGTAGGCGGGCCGACCATCATGCGTGAGCAGTTGCGACGCCTGCTCGATGACAGCGAGCGCCCGGATATGACGGTCCAGGTGATTCCGTTCTCCGTTGGTGCCCATCCGGGGATGACCGGCTCGTTCGTCATCCTCCAGTTCGCCGACGAGGATCACGAGATCGTCTATCTCGAAGCCAGCACGACCGACCTGTTCCTGGAGTCGAAGGGGGATGTGTACCGTTATAGGCGGCAATTCGACCGCCTATGCGAACAGGCCGCGACACCCGAGGCGACTCGCGACCTCATCGCGAGTGAACTGAGCGGCCTGAAGTGAGAGGAGCCGTGGCAATGCCGATCGAAACAGACCTGGGCCGCGCTCACTGGCGGATCAGCTCCTACAGCGGACCAGATGGCAACTGTGTCGCCGTCGCCTTCCTGAACGGGCGCGTGGCGATCCGGGACAGCAAGAACCCCGACGGTGGCACCCTGATCTTCACCACCGCCGAATGGCGGACCTTCCTGGGAAATCTGCGTTCGGGAGGCCCTGAACCCCGCTAGATTTCCTCGCCGGCCGCAGTTCTATACGCGCCGCCGGTGATCGGTGCCACTTCGCCGCCGTCACATTTGCCTCTGACGTTGGCGTCAGGTTTTAACCTGACGTTCGCGAAATTTCGCGGGTCGCACAGGCTCTGATGCTTTGCGCAGGTCTTGTCCTGGCGCTGCTCACCACCGGCGGCGGGTCCGCATCCGCTGCCGCTGTCACGCCTCCCACTGGCGAGTTCGCCCCGCTCGACCGGCTGGGCCTCCGGTTGTCCGTGCCCCGCGCCGAGCTGGCCGCCGCCGTGACTGCCGACTCGGAGTAGTGCCGCTGCCCGGACCCACTCCGGTCCGCCTCCAGAAGCCCCTGCTCCTCGTAGTACCGCAGGGCCCGCACGCTGACGCCCGCCCGCGCCGCCAGGTCACCGATGCGCACCATGTCCTCCACTCCCGAATCTTGACTCTTACGTGAATGTCAGAGCTCCAGCATATTCAGCCGATGCGTTACCTTGATCCGGTGGGCTAGGCTGTGCGCCGATGACTACCGGGACGGCGTTGCGCCACACACGGATTGGTTACCCGGTGCTCTCCTGAGCGCCACGCGGGCTCCGCCTCCGTCGTGTTGATCACAAGCTCGACGCATCAACCACGACAGGAGAGGCCATGCCCACCAAGACTCTGCGGATTCCCACCGGCGACGGCCAGGCCGATGCTTTCGCCGCCTTCCCCGATGGCCGCGGCCGGCACCCAGGGGTGCTGATGTACGCGGACGCCTTCGGCATCCGGCCCGTACTGCGCGAGATGGCCCACGAACTGGCCGGGCACGGGTACTACGTACTCGTCCCCAACTACTTCTTCCGGCACGGCCCGACACCGGTCATCGAACTTCCCGAGCACATCGGAGAAGACGTCCGGCCCGAGATCATCGCCCGCCTGATGCCCTTGATCAAGGCGCACACCACCGAACACATCCTGCGCGACGCCGACGCCTACCTCAGCTTCCTCACCACCCAGCCCGAGGTCAGCACCGGCCCGGTCGCGGTGACCGGCTACTGCTTCGGCGGCCTCCTGGCGATGCACACCGCCGTGGCCCACCCCACCCAGGTGGCGGCCATCGCCGCATTCCACGCCCCCGTCGGCGCCGTCGGCCCCGACAACCTCGCCAAACTCACCGCCCAGGCCCACCTCGGCCACGCCGAATCCGACATCACGCCTGAAGCTCTCCGCGAACTCAACCAGACATTGGACACCGCAGGCGTCGACTACACCTCCGAGATCTACCCCGGCACCGTCCACGGCTTCACCATGTCCGACACTGACGCCTTCGACCCGTCCGGGCTACAGCACCACTGGGACCGCCTACTCCCCCTCCTTGCCCACACCCTGACCAACAACTGAGCCTCCGGGCCCGGGAGCCCAGACGAACACGATCTACTCGCCCGCACGAGTGAGGCCCGAGATCGCAACCGCACAGATCAGCACGCTGCGCAATCAATGCCTCATCTGCCGCAGACTCCCAGGAGACAGGACACTGGCCACATCACGGCGGAATCGCCCATACCAGCGGCGACCTGACGCCCGCGAAACCCAGCACCAAGGCGCGGCCCGGCACGACGTGGCGGCGAAGGCACTGCACGCCGTACACCGGGCGAAGCCCACCCCTTCCCCTTGTCAGTGAGGTCGAATTCACCCGCCGGAGGCGGGTGTCGCTGCCCGAAGGGCGGTAGAGGTGGGTAAAGGCGAGAGAGGGCGTGCCGTACGACGGGCGAAGCCCGACCCTAAAAAACAGGCCGCCCCAACGAGGCCGAATTCACCCGTCGAAGACGGGGCACTGGGCAGCGCGATGATTGCGAGAGGGGCGATTCAGCCGGTGCTTGAACGGCGATCGACCCAAAGAGCCTGCGAAACACCGGACACTAGGCCGCAACCAGGCACAGCGGGCGGCGAAGTTACCGTATACCGTACACCGGGCAAAGCCCGGCCCCCAAAAGACCAGACCGAGCGCCAGCGAGGGCGAATTCGCCCGCCGGAGGCGGGGTAGCGCCCGAAGGGCGGGGATGGGTAACGGCGGAAAAGGCACAGATGGCGCGATGTCCTTGGGGCAACGCGATTTAGCCGGTGCTGGAACGGCGATCAGCCACCGGGCTCGCGAAATGCCGGACACCGGGCCGCGAGCAAGCACGGCGGGCGGCGAGAGCGGGCATGCCGTACGCCGGGCGAAGCCCGGCCCCTAAAAAGCAGGCCGAGCGCCGGCGAGGACCATTTCACCCGCCGAAGGCGGGGACTGCCCGCAGCGGTCCGGGGGCCTGGTCAGTCCATGGTGATGCGGTCGATGATCAAGGGGAGGAGGTCGGGGGCCGTGGTAGGGCCGATTTGGTAGGCGTTGTGTAGGGCCTCGGTCGCGCGGGGGAAGCGGGAGGGGTCGTCGGCGTGGAGGGTCATCAGCGGAGAGCCGGCGTGGACGGTGTCGCCTGGCTTGGCGTGCAGGACGATCCCCGCGCCGTGCGACACCGGGTCTTCCCGGCGTTCCCGGCCCGCGCCGAGCCGCCAGGCGGCCAGCCCCACCGCGTACGCGTCGAGGCGGGACAGAACCCCCGAGGCCGGGGCGGTGATGGTGTGGGTCTCGGCGGCGGTGGGCAGCGGGGCGTCCGGGTCGCCGCCCTGGGCGGCGATCATGCGCCGCCATGCATCCATGGCCGAGCCGTCCTTCAGCGCGTCCGCCGGGTCCTTGCTCCAGCGGCCCACCGAATCCCCCACCGGATCCTTGCCCCGGCGTCCCGCCAGGACCTCCGCCGTACCGCCGGACACGCCCGACGCCGACAGCATTTCGCGGGCCAGGCGTACGGTCAGTTCCACCACGTCGGCCGGCCCGCCGCCCGACAGGACCTCGATGGCCTCGGCGACCTCCAGGGCGTTGCCCACCGCGTGCCCCAGCGGCCGGTCCATGGCCGTGAGCAGGGCCACCGTGCGCACGCCCGCGTCCGCGCCCAGTTCGACCATCGTGCGGGCGAGTTCGGTGGCGCGTTCAGGGGTCTTCATGAACGCCCCCGAGCCCACCTTCACGTCCAGTACCAGCGCCCCGGTGCCCTCGGCGATCTTCTTGGACATGATGGACGACGCGATCAGCGGGATCGACTCGACGGTGCCGGTCACGTCGCGCAGCGCGTAGAGGCGATGGTCGGCGGGGGCCAGGCCGCTGCCCGCCGCGCATACCACCGCGCCCGCCTCCCGCAGGACGCCCAGCATCTCCGCCCCCGACAGCGACGCCCGCCACCCCGGGATCGACTCCAGTTTGTCCAGGGTGCCGCCGGTGTGGCCGAGCCCGCGCCCGGAAAGCTGCGGTACGTACGCCCCGCACGCGGCGACCAGCGGCGCGAGCGGCAGGGTGATCTTGTCGCCCACCCCGCCCGTGGAGTGCTTGTCGGTGGTGGGCCGGTCGAGCGCGGACCAGTCCATCCGTTCCCCGGACTCGATCATCGCGCGCGTCCAGTCGGCGATCTCCCGCCGACCCATGCCGTTCAGCAGGATGGCCATGGCCAGCGCCGACATCTGCTCCTCTGCGACCGCGCCCCGCGTGTAGGCGTCGATCACCCAGTCGATCTGCGCGGTGGAGAGTTCGCCGCCGTCCCGTTTGGTGGTGATGATCTCGATGGCGTCCATGTCAGGCCCCCCGGTTCAGGTCGCCGGGGCCGAAGGGGGACGGCAGCAGCTCCGCCATCGGCTTCGGCCCGGCGGCGGTGTCCACCAGCAGGTCGCCGCCCCCGTGCTCGTAGAGCAACTGGCGGCAGCGCCCGCACGGCATCAGCAGCTCACCATGGCCGTCCACGCAGGTGAACGCGACGAGCCGGCCACCGCCCGTGGCGTGCAGGGCGGATACCAGCCCGCACTCGGCGCACAGGGTGAGGCCGTAGGAGGCGTTCTCGACGTTGCAGCCGGTCACGATCCTGCCGTCGGCGACCAGGCCGGCCGCGCCCACGGGGAACGTGGAGTACGGCGCGTACGCCCGCCCCATCGCCTCGACGGCCGCCTCCCGCAAAGCCGCCCAATCCACCACCACGGCCAACGTCAGCGTTCCTCTCCCCTGCGGTAACGCAGGCCGTCCGCCTTGGGCATCCGCAGCCGCTGCGCGGCCACTGAGAGCACCAGCAGCGTCAGTACGTGCGGCGTGATGAACACGAACTCGTTGGGCAGCGTATCCACGGTCAGCCAGAGCCAGAAGAAGATCGCCGCGCCGAGCGCGCTCACCGCCACGACCGTATACGAACGCGAGCCCCCGGACGGCACCTGCGCCGTGAGGTCGCGCCGGACGCGCAGCGCCGCGTAGCAGAGCAGCAGCAGCGCGCCGAACAGGAACAGCCCGGTGACCGACTGCGAGCTGCGCAGTTGCAGGCCGTCGGCGTAGCCGAACAGTGAGGCGCCGCCGGCCAGCATCCCGGGCCGCCAGTTGCCGAAGATCATCGCGGCCAGGCCGATGAAGCCGCGCCCGTTCGTCTGGCCCTCGACGTACTTGGTGGTGACGAAGACGAGGAACACCCCGCCCAGCCCGGCCAGCGCCCCGGAGATGATCACCGCGATGTACTTGGTCCGGTACACCCGCACCCCGAGCGAGTCGGCCGCGTGCGGGTTCTCGCCGCAGGCGCGCAGCCGCAGCCCGAACGGCGTGTGCCAGAGCACCAGGTAGGAGATCGGGACCAGCGCCACGGCCAGGATGATCAGTACGCCCACGTCCCGGGTGAGGCCGCCGAGCACGCCCGCGAGGTCGGACAGCACGAACCAGTGCTTGTCCTCCAGGCTTTTCAGCCAGTCGGGGCCGTCCGACAGCAGCGGCAGGCTGAAGTCGGGAGTCTGCCCGCGCATGGTGGGCGAGGTCGTGCTGCCGCCGCCGAGTTCGGCCGCCGCGCTGTCGTCACGGTAGAGGACCTCGGACAGGAAGCGGGTGACGCCCGGCCCCAGCACGTTGATCGCCACGCCGCTGACGATGTGGTCCACGCCGAAGGTCACCGTGGCCACGGCGTGGACCAGGCCGCCGATCGCGCCGCCCAGAAGGCCCGCGGCCAGGGCGGCGACCGGGCCGTAGAGGTAGCCGGCGTAGCCGGCGCACCAGGTGCCGAGCACCATCATGCCCTCAAGGCCGATGTTGACCACGCCGGCGCGTTCGGCCCACAGCCCGCCGAGCCCGGCCAGGCCGATCGGCACGGCGTAACCGAGAGCGGCGGCGAAGGTGCCGGAGGAGGTCAGGTCGTTGTCGCCGGTCAGCACCCTGACCAGGGAGAGCAGCACGATCAGCAGGGCGATGCCGAGCAGCGTCAGGTGATAGCGGCGCACCCGGCGAGCGCCCACGCTCGCCACGGAGGCGGTGGCGGTCATGCCGCGGCCCCCGCGGGCACCTCGCCGAGCCGGCCGGCGGCTCTGCGTTCCTCCCAGCGCAGCACGATCCGCCGGGTGACCTCGTTGACGATGACGACCATCAGCACGATCGTTCCCTGGATGATCTCGACGACGGCGGGCGGGATCCCGTCGAACTGGAGCGGCGTGCCCGCCCGGTCCAAGAACCCGAACAGCAGGGCGGCCAGCGCGATGCCGACCGGCTTGTTGCGGCCGAGGAGCGCCACCGCGATGCCGAGGAATCCGAGCCCGGCGGTGAAGCTGGTGCCGTAGTTGTGGTTGCGGCCCATGATCTCCGGCAGGCCGATGAGCCCGGCGACCATGCCGGACAGCACCATGGCCGAGATCACCATGCGCCGGGGATCGACGCCGGCGGCCACCGCGGCGTCGCTGTTCAGGCCGCTGGCCTTGACCTCGAAGCCGAACCTGGTGCGTTCGAGCAGCAGCCAGATCACCAGGCCGGCCAGCAGCGCGACCCCGATGAAGCCGTAGAGCCCGGCGCCGCGCGGGGCGGGCAGGCCGAACATGGTGATCAGGAAGTTCGCGTCGGGGAAGCGGCCGGATGGCGGCAGTTCCGGTGTCGCGGTGGCGAGCCGGCCCGCTTCGCGCCGGCCGCTGAACGGCCCGCGGACCAGGTAGGCGGCGAGGCCGATGGCGACGAAGTTGAGCATGATCGTGGAGATCACCTCGTTGACCCCGCGATACACCTTGAGCAGCGCGGGGACGAGCGCGTAGAGGCCGCCGGCCGCCATCGCGACCACGATGATCAGGGTGAGGTGGATCGGCGCGGGCAGCAGTACCTGGCCGCCGACGAAGGCCGACACCAGGGCGGCCATCCGGTACTGGCCCTCGACGCCGATGTTGAAGAGGTTCATCCGGAAGCCGACGGCCACCGCCAGCCCGGCGATGAACAGCGCCACCGACCGGTTGATCCAGAAGGTGAAGCCGTCCACCTGGTCGATCGGCCGCACGCCGAAGTCGAACATGGCCGCGATGGCGGCGAAGGGGTCGGCCCCGGCCACGCGGATCGCGATGCTGGAGACGGCGAAGGCGACCAGTACGGCCACCACCACGCCTGCCGCGGTGATCAGCGTCCGCCGCAGTGCCGCCCCGATCACGACGCCCCCGCCTCGTCAGGCTCGTCGGCGGCGCCGGTCATGTACGAGCCGAGCCGTTCGGGGGTGAGGTCGCCGGGGTCGAGCCGGGCGACCAGGCGGCCCCGCAGGATGACGTGCAAGGTGTCGGACAGGCCGATCAGCTCCTCCAGGTCGGCCGAGATCAGCAGTACGGCGAGCCCGGCCGCGCGCGCGTCGCGCAGGTGGTCCCAGATGACGGCCTGCGCCCCGATGTCGACCCCACGGGTGGGATGGGCGGCGATGAGCAGTTTGGGCTCCCCGCTCATCTCCCGCCCGACGATGAGTTTCTGCTGGTTGCCCCCGGACAGGGCCACGGCGAGGGTGTCCACGCCGGGCGCGCGCACGTCGTACTTCTCCGCGATCCGCGCCGTGTCCTCCCGGGCCGCCTTGCGGTCGATCCAGATGCCCTTGCGGGCCGGCCGCACGGTCTGGTGGCCGAGCACGCGGTTCTCCCACAGCGACGCCTCCAGCAGCAGCCCCTGGCGGTGGCGGTCCTCGGGGATGTAGCCGATGCCGGCCTCCCTGCGCCGCCGGGTCGGCCAGCCGCCAATGTCGACGCCGTCGAGTGTGATGGCGCCGGTGGCGTGCCGGATGCCCATGATGGCCTCGATCAGTTCGGACTGGCCGTTGCCCTCCACTCCGGCCAGGCCGACGATCTCGCCCCGGTGGATCTCGAAGGAGACGTCGTCCAGGAGGCGGCGGCGGTCCGGCTGGTCGAGGGTCAGCCCGGAGACCTTCAGCAACACCGTGTCGGTGACCGTGGACTCGCGGGTCTCGGGGGTGGGCAACTCGCTGCCGATCATCAGTTCGGCGAGCCGCCCGGCCGTGACCTCACCGGGCGAGACGCTGGCCACGGTGGTGCCGCGGCGGATCACCGTGATCGCGTCGGCGACCCGCAGCACCTCGTCCAGCTTGTGCGAGATGAAGATCACGGTGAGCCCTTCGGCCACCAGTTCGCGCAGGTTGCCGAACAGCTCCTCGACCTCCTGCGGCACCAGCACCGCCGTGGGCTCATCGAGGATGAGGATGCGCGCGCCCCGATAGAGGACCTTGAGGATCTCCACCCGCTGGCGGTCGCCGACGCCGAGGTCTTCCACCAGGCGGTCGGGATCGACGCGCAGCCCGTGGACGCCGGACAGTTCGGTGATCCGGGCGCGGGCGGCCTTGCGGTCCAGCCGGCCGGCCTTGACCGGCTCCGCGCCGAGGATGATGTTCTCCAGCACGGTGAAGTTGTCGGCGAGCATGAAATGCTGGTGGACCATGCCGATGCCGGCCGCGATGGCGTCGGCCGGGGTGCGGAAGTCGGCGACCTCGCCGTTGATCCGGATGCTGCCCTTGTCGGGGCGCTGCATGCCGTAAAGGATCTTCATCAGGGTGGACTTGCCCGCGCCGTTCTCGCCCACGATGGCGTGGACGGTGCCGGGCGCCACCGTCACCTCGACGTCGTGGTTGGCCACGACGCCGGGAAAGCGCTTGGTGATGCCCGCGAGTTCGACCGCGGGGGGCCGCGTCGGGGCCAGGGTGTCGGTCACGATGCCATCTCCAGGGCAGGTGCGAACGCTCCCCAGGGGGCGGGGTAGCGCGAGGCCCGGGGAGCGGAGCACACCGGCCCGCGCCCCGGGCCCTCGGTCGCCTTCCCGCTCGGAATACCCGATTCCGGCGGGAACGATCTCACGGCTTGTCCGGAACCTTGATCTCGCCGCTGATGATCTTCTTCTTCGCCTCGTCCACCTTGTCCTGCACGTCGGAGATGTGGTCGCCCGTGGTGGCGAGGCCGACGCCCTCCAGCTTGAGGTCGTAGGAGATGGTCTGGCCGCCCTTGGCGCCGCCCTGGGCCGACTTGACGAACTCGAAGACGCCGTTGTCCACCCGCTTGATCATCGAGGTCATGATGATCTTCTGGAGGGCGGCGTCCTTGACGGTCTGGGCCTGGTCGGAGTCGACGCCGATGGCCCACTTGCCCGCGCCGGCCGCCGCGGCGGCCTGGAAGACGCCGAGCCCGGAGTCGCCCGCGGCGTGGTAGACGATGTCCGCGCCATCCTCGAACATCTTCTCGGCGGCGGTTTTGCCCTTGTCAGGGGCCTTGAATCCCTTGAAGTCGCCGTCCGGGGTGAGATACTTACTGTCGATCTTGATGTCCGGCTTGGTGTCCTTCGCGCCCTTGATGAAGCCCGCCTCGAACTTCCGGATCAGGTCGCTTTCCACGCCGCCGACGAAGCCGAGGTGCCCGCTCTTGGATTTCAGCGCCGCGGCCACGCCCGCGAGATAGGAGCCCTCGTGCTCGGCGAAGGTCAGCCCGGTGACGTTGGGGCCGCTGGAGGGGGCGTCCACGATCGCGAACTGCACGTCGGGGTATTCCTTGGCGACGGTCTCCACGTCGCCGGCGTAGGCGAAGCCGACCCCGATGATCGGGTTGAAGCCGGCACCCGCGAGCTGGCGGAGGAGTTCGCCGCGGTTGGAGCCGTCGCCCACCGGGCTGAGGTCCTTGACCTCGGCCTTCAGCTCGTCCTTGGCGCGCATGAGACCCGCGTACGCGGAGTCGTTAAAGGACTTGTCCCCCCGGCCGCCGATGTCGAACGCGAGCCCGACCTTGAGATCGGACGTCGCGGCCCCCGAGCCGGACGCGCCGGTGTTCGCGGCACCGCCACCGCCCCCGCCACCGCCGCCACAGGCGGAAATGGCGAGAAGCAGGGCACCGGCCAGCGCACCCAGGGCCGGCTTGCCGAATCTGATGCGGAGCAAGGTCGTTCCTCCAAATTCCCCGCCGTCCGTTCGTCGCGCGTGCGACGCCGCGCACGGCGACCCTGCCCGGACCATAGTTGCTCACACGCACAGGTAATAGCGGTGAACAGCAACGAAACCGCTCCGTTATCGACCTCAGGCGCGACTGTGACCAGACCGCTCGGCGGGGATCTTGCCAGCGCCCTGATCATGCAGGACATTCCACACGTAAGCCTCGCGACACACTCGCGACGACCTCATCCAGAGGAGCACCCATGCGTGGCTGGAAGGCACTGACCGTACCGCTGGCCCTGTTACTCCTGGGGGCCGCGCCGCCCCCCGCGCACGCCGGCACCCCGGCGATCAAGGTCGAGAACGGGGCGACCCAACCGGTCTTCTCCCGCGCCGACGCCATCACCCAGACCGTCTACGTCGAGGTCGCCGGCGTGGACAGCGACGCCGACGGCCGGGCGGACCGGGTCGCCGTGGACATCATGCGGCCCAAGGAGACCGAGCAGGGGCTGAAGGTGCCCGTCATCATGGAGGCGAGCCCCTACTACGCCCCGCTCAACAACATCCCCAACCACAATGTGGACATCGACGAGGAGAACCAGGACGCCGCCGGGCTGATCGCGCGCAACCGGGCCGACCTGCTCGACAGCATCGGCGCGACGCGGGCCGTGGCGTTCGACGGTTACTACGACAACTACTTCGTCCCGCGCGGGTACGCCATCGCCCTGGTGGAGAACGTCGGCAGCGGCCGGGCCACCGGCTGCCCGACCACCGGCGACCGCAACGAGACGCTCGGCCCCAAGGCCGCGATCGACTGGCTGAACGGCCGGGCCCGCGGCTTCGACGCGGACGGCGAGCCGGTGCGTGCCACCTGGTCCACGGGAGCCGTCGGCATGATCGGCGTCTCCTACAACGGCACGCTGCCCAACGCGGTCGCCTCGACCGGCGTGCCCGGCCTGAAGACGATCGTGCCGATCGCCGCGATCTCCTCCTGGTACGACTACTACCGCGCCAACGGCGGCGTGCTGGCCCCCGGCGGCTTCCAGGGCGAGGACGCCGACGTCCTGGCCAGGACGGTACTGACCAGAGCGGACGGCCAGCAGGCGTGCGGGGCGCTGATGGACCGCATCGAGGCCGACCAGGATCGGGTCACCGGCGACTACAGCCGCTTCTGGGACGCCCGCAACTACCTCAACGACGTGCGCAAGGTCCGGGCCAGCGTGTTCCTGGTCCACGGGCTGAACGACTGGAACGTCAAGACCAAGCACGCCGCCCAGTGGTGGGACGCGCTGGCCGAGCGCGGTGTGCCGCGCAAGATCTGGCTGACCCAGGGCGCGCACACCAACCCGTTCAGCTTCCGCACCGAGGAGTGGCTGCGCCAGTTGCACTCCTGGTTCGACCACTGGCTGCACGGGGTCCGGAACGGGATCATGCGGGAGCCGCAGGCCGACGTGGAGTACGCGGCGGGGCAGTGGGGACGGCACGCGTCCTGGCCGCTGCCGGGCACCCGCCCGGTGACGATCCCGCTCAAGCCGGCGCGGGCCGCCGAGTCGTTCGTGGACCAGAAGACCCGCACCGCCGAGCAGCTCGCCGCCGATCCGGACGCGGCCGACCCCAACCGGCTGGCCTACGCGACCCCGGTACTGCGCAGGGACGTGCGGCTGTCCGGGACGCCGACGATCAAGGTCAGGGCGGCGCTGGACGGCGGGCGCTCGCCGTACCTGACGGCGCTGCTGGTGGACTACGGCACCGACGTGCGGGCCACCGGCGCACTGCGCACGACGGGGCAGCAGTACTGCTACGGCGAGAGCGTGCCCGGCGACATCGGGTGCCTGATCACCCGTGAGCACGTCACGGTGGAGGCCCCCTTCAAGATCGTCAGCCGGGGCTGGCTCGACGTGCGCAACCGCCACCGCCCCGACCGCACCGATCCGGTACGGCCGGGCAGGGCGCACGACTTCCGGTGGGACTTCCAGGCCCAGGACCACATCTTCAAGGCCGGTCACCGGATCGGCGTGGTGCTGTTGTCCACCGACCGCGACTACACCCTGCGCTATCCGGCGGGGACGCGGGTCACGGTGTGGCCGGGCAAGAGCACCGTCACGCTGCCGGTGACCGGGAGGTTCTGAGCACCGGGATCAGGCCCGGACGGCCTCGGCGACCTGCGGTCCGCCGCCGGGAAGGCCGCCCTCCCACAGCGCGGTGAGGGCGGTCGCGGCCATGAACCGCACGCCGAGGCCGATGCAGCTCTCGTCCACGTCGAAGGTGCCCTGGTGGATGTCCCGGCGGACGGCGGTGCCCGGCTCGCGCACACCGAGCCGGGCGTACGCGCCGGGGGCCGACTCCAGGTACCAGCCGAAGTCTTCGCCGCCGAGGCTCTGCTCGGTCGGGACCACGGAGCCCCGGCCGAGCGCCTGCTCGGCCGCCTCGCGCAGCAGCTTCACGCTGTCCTCGTCGTTGACCACCGGGGGGACGCCGCGGATGTAGTCCAGCTCGGTCTCGATGCCGTACAGGCCCGCCACCGGCTCCAGCAGCGCCTTGATCAGGTCGGGCGCGGTGTGCCAGGCGGCCTCGTCCAGGCAGCGCACGGTGCCCTCGGCGACGCCGTCGTCGGGGATCGCGTTGGCCACCGACCCGGCCGCGACCCGCCCCCAGACCAGGCTGAGCGAGGAGCGCGGATCGACCCGCCGGGACAGCGCGGCGGGCAGCTCGGTGAGGATCTTGGCCAGGCCGAACACCAGGTCGGCGGTGAGGTGCGGGCGGGCGGTGTGGCCGCCGGGGCCCTTGACCCTGATCTTCACCTTGTCGCAGGCCGAGGTGATCGCGCCGGCCCGCAGGCCGACGTGCCCGACGTCGACCCTGGGGTCGCAGTGCAGGCCGAAGATCCGGCCGACGCCGGTCAGGCCGCCCGCGGCCAGCACCTCCAGCGCGCCGCCGGGCAGCTCCTCGGCGGGCTGGAAGATCATCCGGACCCGCCCGGGCAGCAGCCCCGCCGCCGCCTGCCCGGCCAGGAACAGCGCGGTGCCCAGCAGGATCGTGGTGTGCACGTCGTGCCCGCACGCGTGGCACACCCCGGCCACGGTGGAGCGGTACGGGACGTCCTTCTCGTCGGCGAGCGCCAGGGCGTCGATGTCGGCGCGCAGCGCGACGGTCGGCCCGTCGCCGTCGCCGACCTCGCAGATCAGCCCGGTCCCCTTGGGGAGCACGGCGGGCACCAGCCCGGCCTCGCTCAGCCGGGCCGCTATGCGCTCGGTGGTGCGGTATTCGGCGAACGCCAACTCCGGGTGCATGTGCAGGTCGCGCCGGAAGTCGATGAGCCCTGGCTCAGCCTGGGCGAGGAACGCGTCGAGTTCCCCTCGCAGATCCCGTCCCCGCATCGGTCACCGTCCTATTTCCACACGGCGTCGTCGGGAAGGACGCCGCGATACATATCGATTTCCAGTGGTTCGCCGGTTTCGATCACCCGGCCGCCGCCCCGTGAACCTGCCCCCCCGGCCGTCCAGAAAACGAATGCCGACGTGCGCGCAGGTGATGACTCGACTGTATCCCCCCACGGTGGCTCTCCGTGAGGATCCCCACCGAACCACCCGAACGAACCACGTCCCATAGCCCTCCCCCACTACTCCGGCACCCGTTCCGCACCGTCCTAAACTCCCGCCGACCTCCTGATTACGGTCACCTTCTGGTGCGGTTGATCGCACCTCGTCGGCTCATGGCACATGGAGAAATGCGTGCTTAACTCCGCTTGTGATGGCGAATATCCCTTTCGCGGAGAAGCATGCGCGGCTCAGCATCTTCCGGCCCTGCGAAGGGACCTTGGTGGTCGTGCCCTCCCTGTCCCTCCCCCAGGACGAGCTACGCGGCATCACCGGGATCACCTCCTACGAGGAACGCCTGCTCTTCCTGCTGCTGACCCTCCGGCGGCCCGGGGTCCGCGTGGTGTACCTGTCCTCCCGGCCGGTGGACGAGGAGATCGTCGAGTACTACCTGGGGTTCCTGGATGACCCGGCGGGAGCCCGCGCCCGGCTGCACATGATCAGTACGGGCGAGCCCGGCGCGCAGCCGCTGACCAGGTCCATCGTCCGCAGGAGCGACCTGCTCGGGCGGCTGCGCGAGATCGTCGGGCCCGGCGCCGACGCCTGGCTGGTGCCGTTCGTGGTGAGCGAGCACGAGGAGCGGCTGGCCGACATGCTGGGCCTGCCCGTGTACGGGCCGCCCGCGAAGCTGGCCCACCTCGGCTCCAAGAGCGGCGGGCGGGCGATCGGCGCGCAGGCCGGGGTGCCGATGCCGCGCGGCGCGGGCGACCTGTACTCGCTGCCGGACGCCGAGCGGGCCGCCCGCGCGCTCCGGGCGGGCGACCGGCTGATCGTCAAGCTCAACGACAGTTACTCCGGGCTCGGCAACGCCGTGGTGGCCGGCACGCCCGGCACGGCCCTCACCGAGTCGCCGACCGTCTTCTCCGCCGCCGGGGAGACCTGGGAGAGCTTCGCCCGCAAGATCTCCGAGCGGGGCGCGGTGATCGAGGAGTTCATCGAGCACCGGCCGATGTACCACCCCAGCGCGCTGGCCCAGATCACCCCGGACGGCCGTTTCGACGTGGTGGCCACCCACGACCAGGTGTTCGGCGGCGCGAACTCCGACGTCTACCAGGGCTGCACCTTCCCGGCCCGCGACCTCTACCGGCGGCAGGTCGGCGAGTGCGCCCGCCGCGTCGCGCGGGTGCTGGCCGAGCGCGGCGTGGTGGGCCTGCTCGGGATGGACTTCTTCGCGCTGAAGACCGACGGCGGGTACGGCGCGCTGCTGTGCGAGATCAACCTGAGGTTCGGCGGCACCACGCACCCCTTCGGCGCGGCGCTGCTCACCACCGGGGCCTCCTACGACCCCGGGACCGGGACGCTGGTGGCCGGAGGGCGGCCGAAGTACTACGTGGCGACGGACAACTGCTCCTCGCCCCGGTTGCGGGGCCGCTCCGCGGGCGAGGTGGTCGCGATGCTGGAGCGGGCCGGGCTGGGGTTCGACCGGGCCGGCCGTACCGGGAACGTGCTGCACCTGCTCGGCGCGGTACCCGAGCACGGCAAGCTCGGCTTCACCAGCATCGGCGACTCCCGGGAGCGGGCCGAGGAGCTGTTCCGGGCCACCATCGGGCTGCTCACCGGCGGCGCAGCGCCCGCCAGCCGATGACGCCCAGCGCCAGCGCGATGAGGATGTTGACGCCGATCAGGATGCCGTGGACCACATAGAACGCGGTGGCGTGGCCGTCCGCGAGGTTGAAGCCAAGGTTGATCCACTCAAAGATCATGAAAGCGGCAACCACCAGGAGAAATGCGGCGATCCTTCGTGACATTTGCATGTGCTCAGTATCAAGCGTGGCGTACACCAGGTAGTCCACCGGACGCACTGGGAAGTGATGTCACATGCAATTCCGCGCAGAAGATACGCTGGGCTCAATATGCGGACAGATCACCTGAAATCAGCCGCCGCACTGCTGGTCACGGCGATCCTGGCCACGACCGTCCAGAGCGGCGTGGCCACGGCGACCACCGCTTACCAGGGACCGGGTCCGCAGGCCGTACCCGCGACCGCCGAGCCCGAGCCGGAGGCCGGTGCGGCCGGGGCCGCCCAGCCGGTCGGCGGGCGACTACTCGGCGGGCGCGGCACCGTGCTGCCCGAGTCGCTGCCGCCCGGCCTCGCGCCCCCGCCCAAGAGCAAGGCCAGCGCCTACGTGGTCGCCGACGCGACCACCGGGCAGGTCCTCGCCGCCAAGGACCCGCACGGGCACTACCGCCCGGCGAGCACGCTGAAGACCCTCACCGCGCTCACGCTGATCCCCAAGCTGGACAAGGACACCAGGATCAAGCCCAGCCGCAACGCCTGCAACCAGGAGGGCAGCGCGGTCGGCCTGCACGTCAAGGGCAGCTACCGGGTCGAGGACCTGTTCCTGGCGCTGATGATGTCCTCGGGCAACGACGCGGCGATGGCGCTCGCCGAGGCCAACGGGAGCCTCGGCGAGACCATGGCCGAGATGAACTCCGTGGCCCGCCGCCTCCAGGCGCGCGACACCGTGGCCAAGACGCCGAGCGGGCTGGACCAGCCCGGCCAGCGCAGCTCCGCCTACGACCTGGCGCTGATCGCCCGCGCCGGACTGGCCAACGCCGACTTCCGCAGGTACGTGAGCACGCGGACCGCCGACTTCCCCGCCCCCAAGGGCAAGCACTACCAGATCTCCAACCACAACCGGCTGCTCGGCAAGTACCGGGGCATGATCGGAATCAAGAACGGCTGGACCACCAAGGCCCAGGGCAGCTTCGTCGGGGCCGCCCGGCGCGGCGCGCACACGATCATCGTCGTGGTCATGCGGCACGAGGGGTCGTTCTGGGAGGAGGTGGGCGAACTGCTGGACTGGGGGTTCGCCGCGCGCGGCAAGGTGACCCCGGTCGGGGAGCTGGTCGCGCCGCTGCCCGAGGTGGTGCCCACCAAGCCGGTGGACGCGCGGGCCGGGGCCCCGGGGCCGCAGACGCCCGCCGCCGCGCCCGTGGCCGCCCCCAAGGGACGCCAGGACACGACCATGCTGGTGGTGATCGGGGTGGGCCTGATCGGCGGGCTGGCCTGGGTGCTGTACGGGCTGGAGCGCCGCGCCAGAGGACGTCGCCGGGCCCGCCGTTCAGGCTGAGCGAGGGCCCGCCGTTCAGGCCGAGGAGGTATGGCGGGCGGTGGTGTTAGAGGGCACGGGGGTCGGTTCGGGCGGCGGGCCCATCTGGGCCGTCGCGGTCCAGGCCGCCGCGTACAGGACGATCCGGGCGGAAAGGTTGATCCACACCAGCAGCCCGACGACGACCGCGAACGTGCCGTAGACCGGGTTGCGCAGCGTGCTCGCCAGCACCAGCGTGGCGACCTGCTTGAGCAGCCCGAACGCGACCGCGCCGAGCAGCGAGCCGCGCAGCAGCACCCCGAGCGGCTGGGACGCCTCGGCCAGCCAGCCGAGCACCACCAGGAAGACCAGCATGTCGGCGGCCACGCTCACCACCACGCCGGCCACCCACACCCCGGCCTGCCCGGCCGGCGCATCGGCCAGACCCGTCCAGTCCGCCACCGTCGCGGTGGCCCCGGTGGCCGCGCCGCCGACGCCCACCGAGATCAGCAGCGTCGCCCCGACCAGCGCGAGCGCCACCAGGTCGCGCAGCTTGGCCAGGAAGAAGTTGAGCGGGGGCCGGGTGGTCAGCCAGACCTCGCGCAGCGCCTCGCGCAGCGCGTCCACCGCGCCGAGCCCGGAGTAGAGCAGGCCCAGCAGGCCGATGATCCCCGCGCCGACCCGGGCCTGGCTGACGTCCTGGAGGCTGAGCTGCCCGGCCAGGCCGGGCAACTGCTCCTCGATGGCCCGCTGGAGCGCGTGCTGGGCGTTCGGGCTGACCGTCACGACGTACCCGAGCAGCGCGTACCCCAGCGCGATGAGCGGGAAGAAGGACAGGAAGGCGAAGTAGGTCACCGCGCCCGCCAGCCGGTCGGCCGAGGTGACCTGGTAGCGCTGCACGGTGCGGATCAGGTGGTCGAGCCACGCCCACCTGACCCTGAAGCGCCGCAGCGCCCCGCTCCCCCGCTCCCGCGCCGCCGCCACGCGCGCCGACACACGCTCTACCGGACCGCCCATGACCGGGCCCTACCCACCCCGCACGAGGTCAGGCGCGAGGTCGGTGACAAGAGCGTCAGGCGCGGGGCAGGAACCCGATGCGGTCGCGGACCGTGGCCATGGTGCCCCGGGCCACCGCGCCCGCGCGCTCGGCCCCGATGGCCAGCAGCCGGTCCAGCTCGGCCTCGTTGGCCAGCAGCTTCTCGGTGCGCTCGCGGATCGGCGTGAACGCCTCCACCACGGCCTCCGCCACGTCCTTCTTGAAGGTGCCGTAGCCCTGCCCGGCGTAGCGGGCCTCCAGCTCGGGGATGGGCGTGCCGGTCAGCGCCGACTGGATGCGCAGCAGGTTGGTGACGCCCGGCTTGCCGTCGTCGTCGGCCAGCACCTCGGTGCCGGTGTCGGTCACCGCCCGCATGACCTTCTTGCGCAGCGTGCCCGGAGCCTCCAGCACGTCGAGGATGCCCTGCGGGCTGGAGGAGGACTTGGACATCTTCGCCGTCGGGTCCTGGAGGTCGGCGATCTTCTCGACCTCCTTGAGGATGTGCGGCTGGGGCAGCGTGAACGTCTCGCCGAACCGGTGGTTGAACCGCTGGCCGAGGTCGCGGGTCAGCTCCAGGTGCTGCTTCTGGTCGGCCCCCACCGGAACGCGGTCGGCCTGGTAGAGCAGGATGTCGGCGGCCTGGAGGATCGGGTAGGTGAACAGCCCGACACTGGCCGCGCTCTCGCCCTGTTTGGCCGACTTGTCCTTGAACTGGGTCATCCGCCCGGCCTCGCCCATGCCGGTCAGGCAGTTGAGCACCCAGGCCAGCTCGGCGTGCTCGGGAACGTGGCTCTGCACGAACACCGTGCAGCGCTCCGGGTCGAGCCCGGCGGCCAGCAACTGGGCGGCGGCCACGCGCGAGCGGCGGCGCAGCTCGGCCGGGTCGTGCGGAACGGTGATCGCGTGCAGGTCCACGACGCAGTAGAACGCGTCATAGGTCTCCTGCATGGTCACCCATTGACGGACCGCACCCAGGTAGTTGCCCAGGTGGAAGGAGTCTGCCGTGGGCTGGATGCCGGAGAGTACGCGAGGACGTGCCATAGCCCTCGATTGTGTCAGTTCTCCGTGCCTTCCTGCGACTCGACAGGCCCCGCCTCCCCCTCCTGCGCGGGCGGCGGCGGCTCGGGGCCGGCCATCGGGCGGCGGGTGATGCGGACCCTCGCCACCCGCCTGCCGTCCATCTCGGTGACGGAGAGCTGGAACCCCAGGAAGTCGACCACGTCGCCGTGCTCGGGCACGTGCCCGAGCGCCGCCATCATGAACCCGCCCAGCGTCTCGTAGGGCCCGCGCGGCAGCCGGATGCCGGTCTCCTCGGCGACGTCGTCCAGGTTGGCCAGGCCATCCATCTCGATCTCCCCGGCGGGCAGCCGCACGGCCTGGTCGTCCTCGACGTCGTACTCGTCCCTGATGTCGCCGATCAGCTCCTCGACCAGGTCTTCGAGGGTGACGATGCCGGCCGTGCCGCCGTACTCGTCCACGACCATGGCCAGGTGGTGCCCCTCGTCGCGCATCTCCGACAGCGTGGGCAGCACCCGCTTGGTGGCCGGGACCATCTTGACCGGCCGGATCGCCACCAGCTCGCTGATCGGCTCGGTACGGCCGGTCAGCACCGGGTCGAGCAGGTCCCTGACGTGGACGAACCCCAGCACGTCGTCATAGGACTCGCGAAAGACCGGAAAGCGGGAGTGCGGCATCGTGGCGGCCAGCACGGCGGCCTCGGCCAGCGTGGTGTCCGCCGACATGAACTCCACCTCGGTGCGCGGCCGCATCACCTCGCGAAGCTGCCGCTTGCCCGCCGCGAAGACCTCCACGATGAGCCGCCGCTCGTCCTGGGGCAGCTCCTGGTGCCCGGCCACGATGTCGCGCAGTTCCTCGGTGCTCATCGCCTCCCGGTCGGTCTCGGGGTTGCCGCCGAGCAGCCGGACCACCAGGTCCGTGGACTTCGACAGCAGCCAGATCACCGGCCGGGACAGCACCGCCAGCCGGTCCAGCACCGGGGCCACCAGCAGCGACAGGCCCTCGGCGCGTTGCAGCGCGAGCCTCTTGGGGGCCAGTTCGCCGAGCACCAGGGAAACGTAGGAGATGGCCAGCGTGACCAGGACGAGCGCGAGCGGCGGGGCGATCCCGCCGGGCACCCCCCAGCCGGCGACCACCGGCACCAGTTCCGAGGCCAGCGTGTCGGCCCCGAACGCGGCCGAGAGCATGGTGGCCACGGTCACGCCGATCTGCACGGCGGACAGGAACCGGTTGGGGTCGTTGGCCAGCCTGGCGACCCTCGCGCCGCGCCGGCCCTTCTCACTGATCTTGCTGATCTGGCTCTCCCGCAGGGAGACGAGCGCGATCTCCGCACCGGCGAAGAAGCCGCCGATGAGGATGAAGACCAGCACCAACGCGATGTTGGCGACGACATTGTTCACGCGGGCATCCGGTTCCGCACGGGCCGATAGTGGCAGTGAGGTGTCAGCGTACCCGGATGCTTCGAGCCAGGCCGAGAACGAAAGCGCGTATGCTGGGCACACCAGCCGTACAAAATCAAACAGATTCCACCACAATCCGACATACGGGAGCGCGTAGTGAAGCTGCTGGTCACCGGCGGAGCGGGATATATCGGAAGCGTCGTCGCCGCCCAGCTCTTGGAGGCGGGCCACGAAGTGGTCGTGCTCGACGACCTGTCCACCGGCCACGCCGACGCCGTGCCCGCGGGGGCCGGGTTCGTCGAGGGGTCGATCACCGAGGCGGGGGCGGTGCTGCGCGAGGCGGGCTTCGACGGCGTGGTCCACTTCGCGGCCAAGTCACTGGTCGGCGAGTCGGTGGAAAACCCCGGGCTGTACTGGGAGTCCAACCTCGGCGGCACGCTCGCCCTGCTTGAGGCCATGCGGGTCGCGGGCGTCCGGCGCATCGTGTTCTCCTCAACCGCCGCGACGTACGGCGAGCCGGAGCGCACCCCGATGCGCGAGACCGACCCCACCCGCCCGACCAGCCCCTACGGCGCCACCAAGCTGGCCGTGGACACCACCCTCACGGTCTACGCGCGCCTGCACGGCCTCGGTGCGACCAGCCTGCGCTACTTCAACGTCGCGGGCGCCTACACCGCCCCGGACGGCCGCGTCTACCGCGAGCGCCACTCCCCCGAAACGCATCTCATCCCCAACGTCCTGGCCGTCGCCCTCGGCAGGCGCGACTCCCTCAGCCTGTTCGGGGACGACTACCCGACGCCGGACGGCACGTGCATCCGCGACTACATCCACATCGCCGACCTGGCCCATGCCCACCTGCTCGCGCTGGACGCCTGCCAGGAAGGCCGGCACGCCATCTACAACCTGGGCAGCGGCACCGGTTTTTCCAACCTGGAGGTCATCACCGCCTGCCGCGAGGTCACCGGCCATCCCATCCCGGTGACGCCGGCCCCGCGCCGCCCTGGCGACCCGGCCGTGCTCGTCGCCTCCGCGGAGCGCATCCAGGACGAACTCGGCTGGAAGCCCGACCGCCCCGACCTGCACACGATGGTCTCCGACGCCTGGTCCGCGCTGACCTCGGCCTGAACGGGCCCGCTCAGGTGAGCGGGACGCGCAGTCGGGCCTTGCCGTTGTCCGGCCTGCGGTCGCCGAGCACGGCGGAGTAGACCATCGCGGCGGCGGTCATCGGCCTGGCGTGCCGGGCGTTCGCGGCGGGCGCGAAGACCATGAGCACCCGCGTGCCGCCGCCCACCGGCACGGTGTGCAGCCGGCAGCCCACGTATCCGGCGTGCGCCCCGCACCTGGCCCCTTCGGAGGCGACCAGCCGGGCTCCGCGCACCCGGACGAAAAGCTGCCCGTCCCGCACGGCCTGCGGCCCGTGGTTCATCACCACCGCGCGTACCCTGGCCCCGGGCACCCGCCGCCCCGGCGTGGCGACCGGCGCACGGCGCGATCCGCGGGCGTACGACCGCGCGGGGCCGCCGCCCAGCCTGGTCAGGCGCACCGCGAGGTCGGCGCCCTCGCCGACCCGGTTGACCGCCTCGGCGGTGTTGTCGGCGGCGTCGCCGTCCACGGCCTGCGACCTGATGGTGGCCACCGCGCGCAGCGCGCCCCTGGCGTCCGCCGGGACCTGCCCGACCACGCTGAGCGTGCCGTGCCCGCCCTTCAGCACGTCGGCCCCCGAGGAGCAGACGATCTCACTCGCCCGGCCCGCCGTGCCGGGCTTGCACTCGGCGACGTCCACGCTGAGCACTTTGACCCCTTCCGGCAGCCGGACCCGCAGCTCCGGGCGTACGGCGGGGCCGGGGCCCGCGTTGCCGACGTCGATCCGGTAGCCCAGCGGGCGGCCCGGCTGGGCGACCTTCGGGTAGGAGGTCATCCGCACGGAAAGATCCGCCCCGGCGGGCTGCGGTGCGGCGGCGGGCGGCTCGGCGGGCGGTGGGGTGGCGGCCGGCGTCGCGGCCGGCTCGGCGGGAGGCCAGGGTTCGGCCCAGGTCTCCCCCGGCACCGGGTCGTACGGGACGCTCGCCGCCCCCGCGCCCGTCCCCATCCAGGCGCCCGCGCCTATCACCCCAGCCACAACGCCCGCCGCGAGACGCCGCATGAAACCCCACCCCCGGTAATCTCCCAGCGATCATTCTGGGGCCCCCGCCACCTCGGCTCCCGCCGACACGCCGGGTGTCATCCCTATCACCGTGCGTCTCTGGGACCGGGCGGCCTGGGCGCGCTTCCGCGGGCGGTCGATAATATGCGGTAATCGCGAGCTAATTCACCGCTCACCTGCGCCGTACACCATTTGATGGTAATTACCGGCGATAAAGTACGGCTGTAAAGGGCAGGCGGCGGCGACGTTTTTCCACAAGGCTCGGCGGCGCGGTGCGGAGCAGATCGGATCGACGCCCCGCACCGCACACACGCACAGGGATCTACAGCAGGCCGAGCCGGGAGACGGCCTCGCGCTCGTCGGCCAGCTCGGCGACGGAGGCGTCGATGCGCTCGCGGGAGAAGGGGTCGATGTCCAGGCCCTGGACGATCTCCCAGGCCCCGCCGTTGGAGACCACCGGGAAGGACGAGATGAGGCCCTCGGGCACGCCGTAGGAGCCGTCGGAGGGCACCGCGGCGGAGGCCCAGTCGCCCTGGGGGGTGCCGTTGATCCAGTCGTACACGTGGTCGATGGCCGCGTTGGCGGCGGAGGCGGCGCTGGAGGCGCCCCTGGCCTCGATGATGGCCGCGCCCCGCTTGGCCACGGTCGGGATGAAGGTGTCCCGCAGCCAGGCGTCGTCCACCTGCTCGGCGGCGACCTTGCCGCCGACCTCGGCGTGGTACAGGTCGGGGTACTGGGTGGCGGAGTGGTTGCCCCAGATGGTCATCTTCTTGATGTCGGCGACCG
Organism: Spongiactinospora sp. 9N601; assembly: GCF_044326295.1. Taxonomy (NCBI): domain Bacteria; kingdom Bacillati; phylum Actinomycetota; class Actinomycetes; order Streptosporangiales; family Streptosporangiaceae; genus Spongiactinospora; species Spongiactinospora sp. 9N601. The sequence continues at coordinate 518,716 of NZ_JBIRBB010000002.1, read as the reverse complement.
GGACCTGGAGCTTGCCGGCGAGCTGCGACAGCGCGCGGTTGTGGTCGAGCCTGGTCATCGCGGTGAACCGGGCGGCGGGCACGTCGGGCGCGTGCGCCTGGGCGATCAGCGCGTTGGTGTTGGCCGGGTTGCCGACGACCAGCACCCGCACGTCGTCGGCGGCGTGGTCGTTGATCGCCTTGCCCTGCGGGCCGAAGATGCCGCCGTTGGCCTCCAGCAGGTCACCGCGCTCCATGCCCTTGGTACGCGGGCGGGCGCCGACCAGCAGCCCGACGTTGGCGCCCTCGAAGGCGACGTTGGGGTCGTCGCTGATGTCGATCCCGGCGAGCAGCGGGAACGCGCAGTCGTCGAGCTCCATCGCAGTGCCTTCCGCCGCCTTCACCGCCTGCGGGATCTCCAGGAGGCTCAGCCGTACCGGGACGCCCTGGCCCAGCAACTGGCCCGATGCGATGCGGAACAGCAGCGCGTAGCCGATCTGGCCGGCCGCGCCTGTGACGGTGACTTTGACGGGAGTCTGCGGCATTGCCTTCCCCCAACTCGCGGGTCGATATGGTGACGCTCGGATGTTACCGGTCCCTCACCCGGCCCTTCATCGGCAGGGTTGCATCCTGGGGACCTCGGCCTCCGGAGCGAACTCCACGTTGCCGAAATGCCGGGTCAGCAGGCTTTTGACCGTTCCTTTTCGGTAGAGGGCGGTGATGGCCCGCTGGACGGCCTGGCAGCCGCGCACGTCGCCCGCGCGCAGCGCGACGCCGTACCGCTCGGTGGACAGCTTGAGGCCGACGACCTTGTACCGGAGCTTCTCGCGGTTGGCGAAGCCGGCGAGCAGCAGGTCATCGCCGGGCACGGCATCGACGCGACCGGTCCTCAATCGGTCCATGCACTGAGAGTAGTCGGCGACGGGCACCAGATCGACGTGGTCGACCACGCGCAGGACCGTCTTGACCGCGAACGCGGCCCCCGGCTGGCACAGCCGTTTGCCCTCCAGGTCCTTCACGGTGCTGATGGACGACCCGTCCTTGACCAGCACGTCGATATGGGCGAGGTAGTACGGTCCGGCGAAGGTGACCTCGTCCACCTTGTTGATCGAGTAGGTCGAGACCACCATGTCCACGTCCCCCCCGGCGAGCAGCGCGGGGCGCTGGGCCCGGTCGGTCGCCTTGAAGGTGAGACGCTGCGGCGACACGCCGAGGGCGCGGGCGATCTCGCGGGCCAGGTCCACCTCGAAGCCCGCCCAGGCGGGTTCGCCGCCTTTGCCGGAGTTCAGGGCGATGCCGGGCAGCCCGTCGCGCACGCCGACGGTGAACGGTTCCGTCCCCTCCGCCCGGTCCAGCACCGAATCGGGGGCGGCGCCGGGCTTCTGGACGCCGGTCGACTCGCCGCTCCGGGCTGACGAGCCGAAGAACGACGGCAGCAGGCCCATCCACGCCAGGAGTCCGAGCCCGGCGATGGCCAGCACGACGAGCGTGACCACCGTGGTCTTGACGGGGAAGCGCCGGTTCTGCACGGGGCGGGTCCGGCCGTCGTGGACGGCGGGCGGCACGGGGATGGGGGTGGGGATGGAGGATCCGATGAGCGGGGGCGCGGGCAGCGGCCCACCGGGGCCGGGGGGCGGCACGGGCGTGTGCTGGGACCACGGCGGCGCGGGGTGCCCGGCCGGGTGGCCAGGGTACGGCGTGGCGGCATTCCCGCTGGTCCCCACGGGGCCGCTGGGATAGGCGGCGGGGCGGTCGAAGGGCGGCTGGGAGTGGCCGGAAGGGGGTGGGTTCGTGTCGGTACGGCGGGGCGGGGCGCCGGGGAGGCGGGCCTGGCGGGTGGTCTCCGGGTCGGCCGCCCCGCGGGGGTCGCCGCCGGTGCCGGGGGCCGCCCGCTGTACGCCCTGGTTCAGCACCGCGGGCGACGCGCCGCCGCTCTCCGGACGCCCCAGCAGGCGCAGCAGGAGCTGGTCGGCCGTCGGCCGGTTGCGCGGGGACTTGTCCAGCGCCGAGCGCACCACGCCGCGCAGCGGCTCGTCCATGACCCCGAGGTCCACCTCGTGGTTGAGCACCCGGTTCAGCACGACCGCGATCGAACTGCCCTCGAAGACCGTGACCCCGGTGGCCGCGAACGCGATCGTCGCCCCCCAGGCGAACACGTCCGTGTAGGGGCCGACGTCGTCGCCGGAGATCTGCTCGGGGGCCATGTAGGCCGGGGTGCCGATGGCCTTGCTGGTGATCGTGCCGGTGGAGTCGATGATCCGGGCGATGCCGAAGTCCACCACCCGGGGGCCGTCGGCGGCCAGCAGCACGTTGTCCGGCTTGAAGTCGCGGTGGACGATCGCCGCGTGGTGGATCGCGGTCAGCGCGGTCGCGGTGCCGACCGCCAGCCGTTCCAGGGCGGAGCCGCGCATCGGGCCCTCGGTGTCGATCCGTTCGCGCAGCGAGCGGCCCTCGATGTACTCGCTGGCGATGTACGGCACGTCGCCCTCAAGATCGGCCTCCAGGACGCGTGCCGTGCAGAACGAGGCGACCCGCTGGGCCGCGCGCAGCTCGCGGGCGAACCGGGACCGGGCGCTGGTGTCGCCGCTGAACCTGACGTGCAGCAACTTGATCGCCGCCTGCTCGCCGTCCTCGGCGACGCCCAGGTAGACGACCCCCTGCCCACCCTCGCCGACCCTGCCGACCAGCCGGAACGACCCCAGTCTGCTCGGGTCCCCCGTGATGAGCGGCTCGATCTGCGGCATTTATATGTCCCCAAGGAGGTTTCGCAAAGTCTCGACCAGGGAAACTTTACGGGTCCTGTGGCACTGGGAACTGTCAGGTCGAAACGAGTTACCCGCCCGTTACCTCATGTCATGTGCACGGCAAGGCCGGAAAAAGCACGAAAGGGCCGCCGTGCCGGCGGCCCTCGGTGCGTTCGGCGGGGTTTCAGACCGCCATCTTCTTCTTCAGGTTCTCGTCCAGCGCGGCCAGGAAGTCCTGGGTGGTCAGCCACTGGGCGTCACCGCCGACGAGCAGCGCGAGGTCCTTGGTCATCTGACCGCCCTCGACGGTCTCGACACAGACCTGCTCCAGCTTCTCGGCGAACTCGCTCACCGCGGGCGTGTTGTCCAGCTTGCCGCGGTGGGCCAGGCCACGGGTCCACGCGAAGATCGAGGCGATCGGGTTGGTGGAAGTGGGCTTGCCCTGCTGGTGCTGGCGGTAGTGCCGGGTGACGGTGCCGTGCGCGGCCTCGGCCTCGACGGTGTTGCCGTCGGGGGTCATCAGCACGGAGGTCATCAGGCCGAGCGAGCCGAAGCCCTGGGCCACCGTGTCGGACTGCACGTCGCCGTCGTAGTTCTTGCACGCCCAGACGTACCCGCCCTCCCACTTGAGCGCGGCGGCCACCATGTCGTCGATCAGCCGGTGCTCGTAGGTGATCCCGGCGGCCTCGAAGTCGGCCTTGAACTCGGACTCGAACACCTCGGCGAAGATGTCCTTGAACCGGCCGTCGTACGCCTTGAGGATCGTGTTCTTGGTGGACAGGTAGACCGGGTAACCACGGTCCAGGCCGTACCGCATGGACGCGCGGGCGAAGTCGCGGATCGACTGGTCCAGGTTGTACATCGCCATCGCGACGCCGCCGCCGGGGAAGTCGTACACGTCCAGCTCGATCGGCTCCGAGCCGTCCTTGGGCGTGTAGGTGAGGGTCAGCGTGCCCTCACCCGGGATCTTGATGTCGGTGGCGCGGTACTGGTCGCCGAAGGCGTGACGGCCGACGACGATCGGCTTGGTCCAGCCGGGGACGAGCCTCGGCACGTTGGACATGATGATCGGCTCACGGAAGATCACGCCGCCGAGGATGTTGCGGATCGTCCCGTTCGGGGACTTCCACATCTTCTTCAGGCCGAACTCCTCGACCCGGGCCTCGTCGGGAGTGATCGTGGCGCACTTCACGCCGACCCCGTACTGCTTGATCGCGTTGGCGGCGTCGATGGTGACCTGGTCATCGGTCGCGTCGCGGTGCTCGATGCCGAGGTCGTAGTATTTGAGATCGACGTCGAGGTAGGGAAGGATCAACTGGTCCTTGATGAACTGCCAGATGATCCGCGTCATCTCGTCGCCGTCAAGCTCGACGACGGGTCCCGCTACCTTGATCTTGGGCATGCCTGTGGTTCCCCTTCTGAACTAACACTGGCCAGTACGGTCCCTTATGAGGCTCACTGGCCGTTGAGGCTATCGGACGGTCACGAAGGTGCCGCCGGTCGGCCGGTCATCCGACGATCCACTCCCTGGGCACAAGGAGCATCAGACCGCCGAAGACCAGCAATAGGCCGAGCAGTCCGAGGGTCACGACGTCGGTCGCCTTGGCGCGTACGGCGAGCCGGCTCGCCCGCGCCTCGGGGAGCACGCCGCGAAACAGTGCCCCGATCAGGAAGAACACGCCGATCAAGGGCACCGCTACCTCGGTGGGAGCACCGAACAGGGCAGCGGCCAAGCCGAAGAGCGTACCCGTCAGTACGACGGCGTACGCTCCCCAGCCGGTCCGCTGCAGTCCGGTCACCTCGCGTCGATCGGTTCCCACTTCTGGTCCCGCTCGCCGATGTACTCGCTGTCCGGACGGATCAGCCGGTTGTCGGCGTGCTGTTCGATCACGTGTGCGGTCCATCCCGACATGCGGCTCACCGAGAACACCGGCGTGAACAGGTCGGTGGGTATCCCAAGATAGTGGTAGACCGTGGCCGCGTAGAAGTCGACGTTCGGGAAGAGTCCCTTCTCCTCCAGGACGACCTGCTCCATCTCCCGGGACATCCGGAAGTAGGTGTCGTCGCCGTGGGCCTCGGCCAGCTCCTGCGACATCTTGCGCAGGTGGGTGGCCCGGGGGTCCTCGGTCTTGTAGACGCGGTGACCGAAGCCCATGATCTTCTCGTGCGCGGCCAGCATGTCCTTGACGGTCTGTGCGACATTGCCGGGCTCGATGCTCTGGAGGGTCCGCATGACCTGCTCGTTGGCCCCGCCGTGCAGCGGGCCCTTGAGCGTGCCGATGGCGGCGACGATGGCCGAGTGCATGTCGGACAGCGTCGCGGCGCACACCCGGGCGGCGAACGTCGAGGCGTTCATCGTGTGATCGGCGTGCAGCACCAGGCAGGCGTCGAAGATCTCGACCGCTCGCGGGTCGGGCGTGGACCCGGTGATCTGGAGCAGGAAGTTGGCCGCGATGCTCAACTGGGGATCGGGGTCGGGGACGCTCTTGCCGGTGCGGGCGGCGTGGTAGCGGGCGACCAGGATCGGCTGCTGGGCGGTGAGGCGGGCGGCCTTGCGCAGGTTGGCGTCGACGGAGTTTGCGGACTTGTCAGGGTCTTCCGCTCCGGCCAGCGACACCAGCGTGCGCAGCGCCTCCATCGGTTCCATCTTCTCGGCGATCTCGGGGATGTTCGCCTCGACCAGCGCCCCCAGCGCTCGACCCTCTACCAGGCCGGCGCCGTACGCGGCGAGCTGTTGCCGGTTGGGAAGGGCGCCGCACTGGAGCAGGTGCGCGGTCTCTTCGAAGGTCGTACGGCCGGCGAGGTCGTGGATGTCGTAGCCGCGATAGAACAGCCGGCCTTCCCGGCCGTCGATGTCGCTCAGCGCTGTTGACGCGGCGACGACATCAGCGAGACCTTTGGTGGGTTTGTCCGCTGTCGCCCGCGAGGCTCCGCCTCCGGCGGCCCCCTCGGGGGAAGTTGCGTTCATTGTGTGTTTCCTCCGCGTATCGTCGCCCGAAGTCTACCCGTGAGCTGGCAAAACCTCGGTTGGGGGTCAACGCTAAATTCGAGCCGGATTCTCCTTACGGCAAAGGCGATTCCCCATCCCCTCGTTTGGGTAAGCCGGAGCTATAGCAGAAGATACGGCGGGCTACCTGGGGAGGAACTGCCGTGGAGGGGCCGTTCATACGCATCGAGGACACAGGCGAGGTGGTCCCGTTGCGCCCCGAGATCACCACGGTCGGCCGAGGCCGTGGTGTCGACGTCCGGCTGACGGACCCGAGCGTGTCACGCCTGCACGCCGAGTTCGTCCGGCGCGGACCTTATCTCTATGTGGTCGATCTCGGCCTGTCCCGCAACGGCACGCGGGTCAACGGCAGGCCGATCGCCAGGAGGGTGCTCGACGACGGCGACGTCGTCTCCTTCGGCGCGGCCCGGGCGAGGATCGGTGGCATCCCAAGGGAGGACTTCACACCCGAGGTGGAACTACGCCGGGCCGCCGCGCCCGAGCTGACCAGGCGCGAGGTCGACGTGCTCACGTCGCTCTGCCGTCCGGCCCTGTCGGACGAGGCGTTCGTCGCCCCCGCGACCGCCCGCGAGATCGCCGACGATCTCGTGGTCACCGAGGCGGCGGTGAAACAGCACCTGCTCCGGCTGTACCAGAAGTTCCGCATCCCGGAGGGCACCAACCGGCGTACCCGGCTGGCCAACGAGGTCGTCGCGCTCGGCCTGGTCCGCCCCACCCCGGTGGTCCCACCGCAACGCGCCCCCGCCCCACAACCCGAAGGCGGCAACCACACCACCACCGCCCCCACCGCCGCCGGCCGCCGGGCCTCCTGAGCGGCCCCCACAGGAACGTGCCAAACCGCCCCGCCCAAACCGGCGGGGCGGCGGCACGCCACCAGGGACGACGGGCCACATCGGCAGCTCTGCTCGGCGCCCCACGGATCGGACGAAGGCCGCCTACGGCGGTCTGGGTGGCCTGCCGGTGCAGGCCGCCGCCCCGGGCACGGGGTAATCGGTACCGCAGGCAGGCCGACCACCACCGCCGGGCCTGGCTTCTGAGGGCATGCAGACCCCCCGGGCACTGGGAGCATCCCGACGTGCAAGCGGGCGATCTTCTTCTCGCCGGACCACCCCGCGCGTGCAGGGAGCACCCGGCATGCCATCCCCGCGTGTCGGGGAGCATACGAACCTGATCCAGGGCATCCGCCAGACCGGAGGACCACCCCGCGCGTGCGCGGAGCATTTCTCCGCCGCCTCGCGCTCCTTCTCGGCGCGCGGACCATCCCCGCGCGTGCGGGGAGCATTGTGCGTCGTGTAGGTGGTCGCACAGGCAGGGGGGACCATCCCCGCGCGTGCGGGGAGCATCACCCAGCACGGCAAGAGTTCGGGCGTGCGGGAGGACCATCCCCGCGCGTGCGGGGAGCATTTGAACGTCGCCAGGGCCATGTACGCACCACTCGGACCATCCCCGCGCGTGCGGGGAGCATACTTGTTGACCTGCTGGTTCTCACGGCGCAGGCGACAACTTCATTCAGTTCGAAATCGGAGGTCTCGGCGATTGTGAGGGTGCGTGAGTCCGGGGCGGCAGCCTTATGCCTGTGAGGGTAGGCACTCCACTGGCCGCCGGGGTCAGGGGGACTGGCGTTCGGCGGCCTCGACGACGTTGGTGAGGAGCATGGCGCGGGTCATGGGGCCGACGCCGCCTGGGTTGGGGGCCATGAAGCCGGCGACCTCGGCGACGTTGTGGGCGACGTCGCCGGCGATCTTGCCGTCTACTCGGGACACACCCACGTCGAGTACGGCGGCGCCCGGCTTGACCATGTCGGCGGTGATCAGGCCCGGTACTCCGGCCGCCGCTATCACGATGTCGGCGCGGCGGACGTGGGCGGCGAGGTCCTGGGTGCCGGTGTGACAGAGGGTGACCGTGGCATTTTCGCTGCGGCGGGTGAGCAGCAGCCCGAGCGAGCGGCCGACCGTGATGCCGCGCCCGACCACGACGGCCTCCGCGCCCTTGGTCGGTACCCCGAACTCCTGGAGCAGCGCGACGATCCCCCGCGGCGTGCACGGCAGCGGCGCGTCCACCATGTGGACCAGGCGGCCGAGGTTGACCGGGTGCAGCCCGTCGGCGTCCTTCGCCGGATCGATCCGCTCGATGAGCGGCATCGTGTCCAGGTGCCTGGGCAACGGAAGCTGGACCAGGTAGCCGGTGCACTCCGGCATCGCGTTCAGCTCGTCGATGACGGCCTCGACGTCGGCCTGGGTGGCGTCTTCGGGCAGGTCCCTGCGGATGGAGGCGATGCCCACCTCGTTGCAGTCGCGGTGCTTGCCCGCCACGTAGATCTGGCTGCCCGGGTCGTCGCCCACCAGCACCGTGCCGAGGCCGGGGGTGATGCCCCGCTCTTTCAGCGCGGCCACCCGAACCGTCAGGTCGGCCTTGATCTTCGCCGCGGTTGCCTTGCCGTCCAGTCGTTGCGCGCTCATGGCAGTAATCCTATGGGTGCCGTCAGCGGCTTCCCTCGCGGGCGGCGGCCTCGCGCCGCTCGATGATCCGCCTGGTGAACGGAATCCGCTCCATGGCCAGCCCACCCAGGTAGGCCGCGAAGAACGCGAGGATGATCAGGCCGTACGGGGTGGTACTGAAACCGTTCAGCACGACGAAGGCGTGCATGACAGGGTCGATCCAGGCCATGGGCAAACTCCGGGGCAAGTACGTCTAAGGGGATGCTCCAGATTAACCGCCCGAGCGGCCCACTTTGTCCCGAATCAACCAACTCCGCCCTTAGTTATGCCTCCGCACGGCGGATGAAGATCGACGTGTCGAGATCAAGGTCTACGGGCGCGGGCAGGTGTACCGTGACGCCGAGATCGACGGTGATCGACTCCTCGTACCGCCCGTCCACCGGCCTGCTGTACACGATCACCGACGCGGGCCGCCCGATCGGATCGACCAGCAGCATGATGGGGATACCGGCCCGCGCGGCGGTGGCGGGCTTCTCGATCCGATCGACCTGGGTCGTGCCCGGCGAAACGATCTCACCGACCAGCAGGACGCCCGCCGAGTGTAGATCATCTCCCCAGGTCCTGCAGCCCTGGGGCGCGATGACGAGGTCGGGCACATAGGTGTCACGCCGGGGAAAGAAGCAGACGTCGACCGTGCCGCCGAACACGATCCAATCGCGCTCCTTGGCCACGGAGTGCGTCGCGACGACGAAAGCGGTCATCCCGAGGGCGTGGCCGACCCCTCCCGCGGGGCTCATCGTGATCCGCCCGTCGATCGCCGCGACGCTCCAGCCGGGAATGCGCGGAAGCCAACGGTAAACGTCTCGCGCGGTCCGCAGCCTCGTCGGCTGGGCGACGGGCTCGATGTCGGATTCGTCGAAGCCGACCGGACCTACGCCCACGTCGGCCGACACGGCGGGCTCCACGGCCCGGTCCACCGTGAAGCGCTCGGACATCTCATCACCGCCTTCGCGACCGCCGTGATCGCCGCGCGTCGCCGTGCGCTTCCTGGAAGGTGTGGCGGTAGTCGCCATGGGTCGATCACCCTTCGCTCCTGGGGGGACGAGGCATCATCAGAATGACACACTTAGTATCGCCCATGTCACCCTCAGTGGCAGCGAATTGAGGGAATCTGTGTTCGAGTCGGGGCGGGCCCAACGCAGGGGCCCGCCCCGAGGTGTCAGTGGAAGAAGTGGCGGGTGCCCGTGAAGTACAGCGAGATCCCGGCGTTCTGGGCCGCCTCGATGACCTCGGCGTCGCGGATGGAGCCGCCCGGCTCGACCACCGCGCGCACGCCCGCGTCGGCGAGGACCATGAGGCCGTCAGGGAAGGGGAAGTAGGCGTCGGAGGCGGCGACCGAGCCGGTGGCGCGCTCGCCCGCGCGGGTGACCGCGAGGCGGGCGGAGTCGACCCGGTTGACCTGCCCCATGCCGACCCCGACCGTGGCGCGGTCGGCGGCGAGCAGGATGGCGTTCGACTTCACCGAACGGCAGGCCCGCCAGGCGAAGGCCAGGTCGGCGAACACCTCGGCGGAGACCGCCGGGCCCGCCTTCAGCTCCCACGACGACGGCGTGTCGCCGGGGGCGTCGAGGCGGTCCACGCCCTGCACCAGCAGCCCGCCGTCGATCCTGCGGAACTCGCTGGAGTCGGCCGGTCCCGACGGGCAGCGCAGCAGGCGGATGTTCTTCTTGCCGCGCAGCACGGCCAGGGCCTGCTCGTCGAACGCGGTGGCCACCACGACCTCGGTGAAGATCTCCGCGATCTGCTCCGCCAGCTCGGCCGTGACCGCCCCGTTGACCGCGATCACCCCGCCGTAGGCGGACACCGGGTCGCAGGCGTGGGCCTTGCGGTGGGCCTCGGCGACGTCCGCGCCGACCGCGATGCCGCACGGGTTGGCGTGCTTGATGATCGCCACGCACGGGTCGGCGAAGTCCCAGGCGGCCCGCCAGGCGGCGTCGGCGTCGACGTAGTTGTTGTAGGACATCTCCTTGCCGTGCAGTTGCTCGGCCCCGGCCAGCCCGCCGGTCTGCGCGGTGCCGGTGTAGAGGGCGGCCCGCTGGTGCGGGTTCTCGCCGTACCGCAGCACCGACGCCCGCTGCCAGGTCGCGCCCATGAAGCCGGGCCACTCGTCGTCGGCCACGTCCTCGCGGGTGGCGAACCAGGAGGCCACGGCGACGTCGTAGGCGGCGGTGTGGGCGTAGGCGCCCGCGGCGAGCCGGCGGCGGGCCGCCTCGGTGAAGCCGCCCTCGGCGACCGCGGCCAGCACGTCGCCATAGGAGGCGGGGTCCACGACGACGGCGACCGTGGAGTGGTTCTTCGCGGCGGCGCGGATCATGGCGGGGCCGCCGATGTCGATCTGCTCGACGCACTCGGCGTCGGACGCCCCGGAGGCGACCGTCTCACTGAACGGGTACAGGTTGACCACGACCAGCTCGAACGGCTCGATCTCCAGCTCGGCGAGCTGGGTCACGTGCCCGGGGTTGCGCATGTCGGCCAGCAGGCCCGCGTGGACCCTCGGGTGCAGGGTCTTCACCCTGCCGTCCAGGCACTCGGGGAATCCGGTCAGCGACTCCACGGGGGTCACCCGCACGCCGTACGACGCGATCCGCGCCGCCGTGCCCCCGGTCGAAACGATCTCGACGCCTGCCGCGTCGAGGCCGCGGGCCAGCTCCTCAAGCCCGGATTTGTCGTACACGGCGATCAACGCGCGCCTGACGGCGATGCGGGTCACTTCTCATCCTTCCTGGCGGAACTACTCAAAGCCCGGCGGTCACCCGCCAAGGCGAACTCTCCGGCCCGAAACGGACCAGCCCTCGCGGGCCATCCGCCCGATCGTCTCGACCAGCAGCACCCGCTCCACGGCCTTGATCCGCTCGTGCAGCAGGTGCTCGTCGTCTCCGTCGTACACGGGGACGGTCTCCTGGGCGATGATCGGGCCGGTGTCCACGCCCGCGTCGGCGAACATGACCGTACAGCCGGTCACCCGCACGCCGTACGCCAGGGCGTCGCGTACGCCGTGCGCGCCGGGAAAGGCCGGCAGCAGCGCCGGATGCGTGTTGACCACCGGGAACGCCTCGATGGTGGGCGCACCCAGGATCTTCATGAAGCCGGCGCACACCACCAGATCCGGCTTCCAGGCGGCGATGCGCCGGGCCAGCGCGATGTCCCACCCGGCGCGGTCGGGGTGGTCGGCCAGCCGTTCCACGAAGGTCGGCACGCCGGCCCGCTCGGCCCTGGCCAGCCCCTCGATGCCGGTGCGGTCGGCCCCCACGGCGACGATCTCGGCCCCGTAGCCGGCCTCTCGGGAGGCGTCCAGAAGGGCTTGCAGGTTGGTCCCTGAACCGGAGACGAGCACCACGAGCCGGAGGACGGCCTGGTCGGACACGGAGGGGCTCCATTCGGGCAGAGGTCACCGGGACGGCGGGGTCCCGCGCGCCGCAGCCAGGGTACCCTCCGAGGAGAGCAAGGCAGAGGAGGCCCAGGTGACGACACCCGTCCAGACCCCCATCGGGCAGCAGACCCCGGAGGCGGCGGGCCGCCGGGCGGTATGGCTGGCGCTGGCGGCGGTGGCGATGACCCTGCTGTTGCCGCTCGCGGGTGTCGTGCTGTGCATGATCGCCCTGGTGGCCGGCATCCGCGCGGTGGGCGCGCTGCGCCGGGCGGCCAAGCCGTTCGCCCTGGTCGTGACGGCCGTCGTCGTCTCGACGCTGTCGCTGCTGTGGTCGCTGCTCGCGATCGCCGGCCAGATCTACTTCAGCCAGGAGCTGGCCGCCTACACCGAGTGCAAGATCGGCGCGGGCACGGTGGCGTCCATGGAGGAGTGCGTGAACCTCCTGGAGCGCGGGCTGGAGCAGAAGATGCCCTTCCTGAAGCCGGGCGACCTGCAGTTCCCGTTCGCGCCCTGAGCAGGCGGTTCGAGCCGGGGCTCAGTCGCGGTCCCAGGCGTACGGATCGACGTAGATGACGTGGCCCCCACGGTCGTCGCTCTCATCGACGATGTCCTTGCGGGGCGTGCCCGGCCGCCCTGCCGCCGAGTCGGCGCCCGCCTCGGCGGAGGCGTGCTCGTCCATCCAGTCGTCCCTGACGGCGGGGATCTCCTGGGTGTCGTCCTCGGCGGCGTCCAGCCAGTGTCCGGGCAGCCGGTGGACGGCGTCCTGGCGTGGTTCGGCCAGGCCCACCCGGCCGGCCACCTTGGCCAGCGCCGCGCCCGCCTTGCGTACCGGGGCCGCCGCCGTACCGAGCCTGGCCAGCGCCCCGGCGTGACCGCGGGAGGCGCGGAACACCAGCCACCAGTTGGACACCCCCGCCGCGGCCCCTGCGGCCACGCCGACCTCCAGGGTGACCGACAGCATGACCTCCCACGCGGACGGGCCGACGGCGGCCAGCCGGCCGTAGCCGAGCGGCCCGCCGGACAGCGCGGCCAGCAGCCCCGCCACCGCGCCAGTGGTCAGCCCGCACAAGAACCCCCACAGCGGCGCGACCTCGTAGGAGGGCGACGGCGCGACCCGGACCAGGACCAGCCCGGCCACCGCGCCCGCCGCGAACGGCAGCGCGGGCAGGGCCATCAGCCACGGCGAGGCGGGCCCGGCGTCCGGCAGCGCGGCGAAGATCGGCAGGGTCGGCACCTCGCCGAGCTGTACGCCGGTCGGCGCCACCAGGGTGCCACTGCCGATCGCGAACCCGGGCCCGGCGATGTAGGCCAGCCCCCAGATGACGCAGTTGAGCAGGTAGAGGACCTGGATCAGGATCAGCAGCGCGCCGCCGACGACCCCGGGCGACAGCGCGTCCGTCAGCTCGCGCACCTCGCCGAAGTTGATCACGACGGCACCGAGGACCAGCACGAACCCGGCGGCCAGCATGATCGCCAGCGCGGTCGCGGTGCCCTGCGTGAGGGCCCTGGCCCGCTCGGGCAGCAGCCGCAGCATGATCCGCCAGGGCCCGATGGTCCTGGCGGTGGCCAGGCAGCCCGCGGCGAAGGCCAGCAGCAGGTGGCTGACCAGCACTTCGGCGAGGTGCGGCTGGGTGAGGTCGTTGCGCGCGATGAGCGCGATCACCCCGGCCAGCAGCGCGTACGGCGCGGCGAGCGAGACGCCCGCCTGGGCCACCAGGACGAGCTGGGCGCGGCGGCGGGCGCTCGCGAGGTCCTTGGAGCTGCCCTTGGGCAGCCGGGCGGGCATCCGCACCCGCAGGTCGGCGTCCCTGGCCATCCACAGGGCGGCGCGGTAGAGCAGGTAGGCGGGCAGTACGACCAGGCCGAGCGGCAGCAGCCCGATCCGGCCGCTGGGAATGGAGAAGCCCGCGTGGTGGGCGGCGAGCCAGAGCTGCGCCGCCGTACGGAAGACCCCCGGCAGCCCGGGGCCGAACGCGCCGCGCGGGGCGGCGATCCAGCCGATCAGGGTGAGCGTGGTGAGCACGGCGAGGCCGACGCCCAGGGTGCAGGCGGCGGCGATCATGCCGGAGACGGGCAGCGGACGGCGCGTGTCGTCATCGTCGCCCGTGACGCCGGAGCGGGGGATTTTCCCGAGAACGGTCCGGGGGGCGGTCCGTAGCTGGTCGAAGAGGGCCGTCACAGTAGTCGATGTTCTCAGCCTGGACGGCTCGCGCGGCGTTGCCCGGCCCGCGTGTCGCCCGGTTGGGGGCCCATTTCGGGAGACTTCCCCAGGAACGACCGAAGGTGCCGGGTTCGGCACCCGGCACCTTCGGTTCGCGCGTGCTACGCGCGCGAGCGCATGATCTCGCGCATCAGCGCGGCGGTCTCGCTGGGCGTCTTGCCCACCCGTACACCGACCTTCTCCAGCGCTTCCTTCTTGGCTTGCGCGGTGCCCGAAGAGCCGGACACGATCGCGCCGGCGTGGCCCATCGTCTTGCCCTCGGGCGCGGTGAACCCGGCCACGTACGCGACCACCGGCTTGGTCACCGACCGCTCGATGAACGCCGCGGCCCGCTCCTCGGCGTCTCCGCCGATCTCACCGATCATCACGATCGCCTCGGTCTGCGGGTCGGCCTCGAAGGCGGCCAGGGCGTCGATGTGCGTGGTGCCGATCACCGGGTCGCCGCCGATCCCGACCGCCGTGGAGAAGCCCACGTCGGCCAGCTCGTACATGAGCTGGTAGGTCAGGGTCCCGGACTTTGACACCAGCCCGACCGGGCCGGGGCGGGTGATGTCGGCGGGGATGATGCCCGCGTTGGAGGCGCCGGGCGAGGCGATGCCCGGGCAGTTGGGGCCGATGATCCGGGTCGCGTTGCCCTTGGCGACGGCGTACGCCCAGGCTTCGGTGGAGTCGTGTACCGGCACGCCCTCGGTGATCACCACGCACAGCGGCACCGCGGCGTCGATCGCCTCCTTGACCGCGCCCTTGGTGAACGCCGGGGGCACGAACACGACGGACACGTCGGCGCCGGTCTTGTCCATCGCCTCGGCCACCGAGCCGAAGACCGGCAGCCCCTCGTGTACCGTGCCGGCCTTGCGGGCGTTGACGCCGCCGACGACGTTGGCGCCGGAGGCCAGCATCCGCCGGGTGTGCTTGGTGCCCTCGGACCCGGTCATGCCCTGCACGATGATCCGCGACCGCTCGGTCAGCCAGATCGCCATCTTCAGCTCACCCCTACCGCGGCCAGCTCGGCCGCCCGCCGTGCCGCATCGTCCATGGTGTCCACCAGTTCGACCCCGGCCAGGTTCGCGTCGGCCAGGATCTGCCGCCCGAGCGCGGCGTTGTTGCCGTCCAGGCGTACCACCAGCGGCCGCGACACCGCCTCGCCCCGCTCCTCCAGCAGCCGGAACGCCGCGACGACGCCGTTGGCCACCGCGTCGCAGGCGGTGATGCCGCCGAACACGTTCACGAAGATCGAGCGCACCGACGGGTCGGACAGGATGATCTCCAGGCCGGCCGCCATCACCTCGGCGGACGCGCCGCCGCCGATGTCCAGGAAGTTGGCCGGGCGCTGCCCGCCGAACGGCTCCCCGGCGTAGGCCACCACGTCGAGGGTGGACATCACCAGGCCGGCGCCGTTGCCGATGATCCCGACGCTGCCGTCCAGCTTGACGTAGTTGAGGTCGCGGGCCTTGGCCGCGGCCTCCAGCGGGTCCTCGGCGCTCTTGTCGGCGAGGGCCTCGTGGTCGGGCTGGCGGAAGACGGCGTTGTCGTCGAGGGTCACCTTCCCGTCGAGGGCCTTCACCTGGCCGTCGGCGGCCAGGATCATGGGGTTGACCTCGACGAGGGTGGCGTCTTCGTCCACGAAGGCGCACCAGAGCTTCTCGATCAGCTCGGCCGCGCCCTCCAGCGCGCGCACGGGCAGCCCACCGGCCTGGGCGATCTCCCTGGCCTTGGCGCGGTCCACGCCCGTCAGCGGGGAGATGGAGACCTTGGCCACCTTCTCCGGAGCGGTGTGCGCGACCTCTTCGATGTCCATGCCGCCGGAGGCGGAGCAGATGGCCAGGAAGTCACGGTTGGCGCGGTCGAGGAGGAAGGAGAAGTAGTACTCCTCGGCGATCGCGCTGGCCTCCTCGACGAGGACCTTGTGGACCGTGTGGCCCTTGATGTCCATGCCAAGGATCTCGGTGGCCTTCTTGGCCGCGTCGGCGGCGTCGCCGGCCAGCTTCACTCCGCCGGCCTTGCCGCGGCCCCCGGTCTTCACCTGGGCTTTCACGACGACCCGGCCGGTCAACTGCTCCGCCGCGCCGCGCGCCTCCTCGGGGGTGTGCGCGACGATGCCGCGCGGCACCGGGATGCCGTAGGCCGCGAAGAGGTCCTTCGCCTGATGTTCGAACAGGTCCACGAGGGTCCGTCCTTGCTTTTCCGGCTTCTTTGCTACTTGTGGTCTTCGGGTGCGCGGGAAGGCATGCGGGGCCCGGATCGGGCCGCTACAAGATCCGCCGACTGCCCGGCGTTTTCGCCAGTGAAGCCTAGCCCCCCGAAAGACCCGCGCAGGTCACGGGGTCGGTTTTAGCCCCGTCAGACAACCCCACAGAAGCGGCAAAGCATCACAAACCCCACTAAACGCGTGCAGGGATCGCGTCACGGACCCACTCCACGATCTCCTGGGTGGTCGCGCCGGGGGTGAAGACCTTGGCCACGCCCAGGCGGTCCAGCTCGGGAATGTCCTCGTCCGGGATGATGCCGCCGCCGAAGACCTTGATGTCGGCGGCGTCCTGTTCGCGGAGAAGTTCGAGGACGCGCGCGAAAAGCGTCATGTGCGCGCCGGACAGGATGGACAGCCCGATCGCCTGGGCGTCCTCCTGGATCGCGCCGTGCACGATCTGCTCGGGGGTCTGATGCAGGCCCATGTAGACGACCTCCATGCCCGCGTCGCGCAGGGCCCGCGCCACGATCTTGACGCCCCGGTCATGACCGTCGAGCCCGGGCTTGGCGATCACGACACGGATCCGTTCGGTGGGTTCCATCCAGACCTCCCAGAGGGCGTTGCCGTCTCCCGCAGCGTAACCGCACCCCCGGCGAGCCGCCTACCACACCCCACCCTCGCATGAGTGTGAAACGCGGTACTTCTGCACAAGAAACGCACAAGATTTACGGAAAGCGATGTCTCCGATACCCGATGCCGCTATTCATCGTCATTAACTTCTACATTTCCAGGATTCGTGACATTTCCGTGATCACGGCCTGCCAGTATGTTCCGGCACCGTCTCGCGATTCCAGCGAGACGACTTACTGGAGGATCGAATCCCTATGAGGCGACTCATCGCCATCGCGGCCGCAGCGCTCGTCGCGCCCGCTCTGGCCATGGCGACCCCCGCGAGCGCGCAGGCGGCAACGGCCCCCGCCACGCCGGGCGACGCCTTGAAGAAGCAGTTCAGGAACAACCACGGTGTTTCCTACACCGAGTCTTCCCAGACCACTCTTGACGGGAAGCGGCTCGTCGGCACCAAGGTCAAGGCGACCTTTCAGTTCGGCGGCTCGGGGATCGTGGCGTCCGATGCCACGTTCCGTCAGATCTGGGACAAGAAAATGCTCGACGTCTTCAAGAAGGACGCCGAGCACGATTACAGCGGTGAGCAGGAGATCGACTTCGTCAAGCTGTTCACCTCGCCGTACCGGGTGATCGCGCTGCCGAAGGCGTCCTACCTCTCCCACCCCGCCATCACCGAGCACCTGCCCCAGGGCAAGTCGTGGGTCCCGGTGAAGGGCAAGGACGCGATCAAGCCGACCGAGCTGAGCTCGCAGGCGATCAACGTCTTCGAGCCCAAGACGCTCACCACGATCACGGCGAGCGCCAAGGCCAAGGGCAACGGCGGCAAGGTGGACGGGGCGAGCACCACCGTCTACCGCGGCACGATCACCGTCGGCGAGCTGTACAAGCTCTCGCCGTCGTACCGTGGGCAGTCCGTGAACAGGCCCAAGGGCAAGGACGCCAAGGTCAAGATCGACTGGAAGCTGTGGCTGGACGCCAAGAACCTCCCGCGGCGGGTGACCACCTCCGTGGAGCAGGAGTTCATGAAGGCGGAGTACCGAGCCGTCACCGACAGCCGGTACTCCTCCTGGGGCGCCAAGGTGACGATCAAGGCCCCGCCGGCCGACCAGGTCGCCAGCCCCGAGGACCTCGACTTCGGCGGCGAGAACCCGATCGACCTGATCCCGGACGGCACGCTGGGCAGTCTCGTCGGCCGGAAGTGACCCACGACCGGTAGGTGAGCCGTTCCACGACGGCCCCGCGCTCCTGCGAGCGCGGGGCCGTTTCGTCGTGTCCGGCTTCTGGCATCCCTGCCTTTTACCGAAATTAGTTCGTACACGAACTTTATTCGTCGGAACCCGGCGCTCCCGGTCGATACCGTGACCGAACCGAGATCTTGAAGTTCGGGGGAATCAGATGAACGTGCGCTGGAAGGCCGCCCTGGCCGTAGCCACGATAAGCACCGCCACCGCGGCGGCGATGACGAGTGCCGCGGGCCCGGCGACGGCGAAGGACACGGTGACGCCGGTCGATCACATCCTGCCCGGCTGGGCCGTCGATCCCACGGCCCCGGTGGCCGCGCTGCGCCGGCAGCTCGCCGAGCGCCGCGGGGTCCGCGTCGCCGAGGTCACCACCAGCGCGGTCAACGGGGAGCCGGTGGCGCGGGTGCGCACCGACACCACCGTGGACTTCGAGGAGTCCGGGCCGGTCGCGACGAGGGTGTCCATCACCGCGAACACCTCCGGTGCGAGCGTGCGCATGGAACCGGAGACGGCCTGGCCGCTCATCACCGATGACGCCTACTACCCGGGCTACACCGGCAACCCGGGCAACCCTGGCTACACGGCCTACCCGGGTCCGGGCGCCCCGCGACTGGCCGCCGCGACCCCCACCTCCGCGGGGCCGGTCCACCTGCTGGAGCCCGACACGCTGCGGGCCGTACTGCTCAGCGCCTACACCGGCAGGCAGCCGTCAGAGGTCCTCGACGGCACGCCCACCACGGTGATGTCCGGCACGATCAGCATGGGCGAGCTGGCCCGCGTCTCCCCGGGATTCCGCAGCACCCACGCCAGGTACGACCCGGACACGGCGGTGAGCTGGCGGCTCTGGCTCGGCCAGGACGAACTGCCCCGGCGGCTCACCACCACCTGGACCAGGCTCGACAACTCGCGCTCCAGGACCACGACGATCAACGACTCGCGGTTCACCGAGTGGGGCAGGCGCGCCGAGCGGCCCACGACCGAGACGCGCCGGGCCACGGCGATCGACCTCGGCTCCGTGGGCGTCAAGCTCCAGGGACTGCCGGACTTTCTGTCCGGTCTCTTCCGCTGATCGCACCGCGCACCCCGGACCGGGCCCACTGCGGCCCGGTCCGGGGTGCGCGTTTCGCGTGGATCAGAGTTTTTCCATCGGGGCGTAGGCCGCCATGAGGGTCTTTTCGCCCGAGGCCCCGAAGTCCACCTTGACCTTGGCCTTCTCCGCCATGCCGTCCACCGAGACCACCGTGCCCAGCCCGAACTTGTCGTGGGTGACCCGGTCGCCGGGCGCGTAACTGGCCACCGGCCGGCCACCGGTGTCGCGGGAGCGGGCCGCGGGCTCGCGCCGGGTGGTCGCCGCGGACCAGGCGGACTTCTCCGGGTCGGTGCGCCAGTCGATCAGGTCGCGCGGCACCTCGGCCAGGAACCGCGAGGCCGGGTTGAACGAGGGCGCGCCCCACGAACTGCGCACCGCCGCCCTGGTGACGTAGAGCCGCTGCTGGGCGCGGGTGATGCCGACGTAGGCCAGGCGGCGCTCCTCCTCCAGCTCCTTGGGCTCGCCGAGCGAGCGGGAGTGCGGGAACACGCCGTCTTCCAGGCCGGTCAGGAACACCACCGGGAACTCCAGCCCCTTGGCCGTGTGCAGGGTCATCAGCGTCACCACCCCGCCCGAGGTGGACTCGGGGGCCCGCTCACCCGGCGGCACGACGCCCGCGCCGCCACCGGGGATCTGGTCGGCGTCGGCCACCAGCGAGACCTGCTCAAGGAACTGGACCAGCGTGCCCTCCGGGTCGGCCTCCTCGAACTCGGCGGCCACCGCGATCAGCTCGTCCAGGTTTTCCAGGCGGCTTTCGTCTTGCGGGTCTTCGGAGTTTTCCAGCTCGGCCCGGTAGCCGGTGCTGACCAGCACGTCTTCGGCCAGCGCGGCGGGCGGCACGCCCTCGGCCTTCTCCTGGAGCTCGGTCAGCAGCGCGGTGAACTCCTTGATCGCGTTGAGCGATCGGGTGGCCAGGCCGGGGGCCTCCTCGGCCCGTAGCAGCCCCTCCCAGAACGAGATCCGCTCTCTGGTGGCGAACGCCTCCACCATCGCCTCGGCCCGGTCGCCGATGCCGCGCTTGGGCACGTTGATGATCCGCCGCAGCGACACCACGTCGCCGGGGTTGGCCAGCACCCGCAGGTAGGCCAGCAGGTCGCGGACCTCCTTGCGCTCGTAGAAGCGCACCCCGCCGACCACCTTGTACGGCAGGCCGGTGCGGATGAAGATCTCCTCGAAGACCCGGGAGGCCGCGTTGGTGCGGTAGAAGACCGCCACCTGACCGGGCGCGACGCCTTCGTCGTCGGCCAGCTTGTCGACCTCCTGGGCGACGAACATGGCCTCGTCGTGCTCGTTGTCGGCGACATAACCGACGATCTTGGGCCCGGCGCCCTGGTCGGACCAGAGGTTCTTCGGCTTGCGGCTCTCGTTGCGGGAGATGACGGCGTTGGCGGCGCTCAGGATGTTCTGGGTGGAACGGTAGTTCTGTTCCAGCATGATCGTCCGGGCGTCGGGGTAGTCGCGCTCGAACTCCATGATGTTGCGGATGGTCGCGCCGCGGAACGCGTAGATCGACTGGTCGGCGTCGCCGACCACGCACAGCTCGGACCGGTCGTCGCCCTCGCGGACCACCTCACCGTCGGCGGTCTTCACCGCCGTGTGCCCGACCAGCTCCCTGACCAGCGTGTACTGGGCGTGGTTGGTGTCCTGGTACTCGTCGACCATGACGTGCCGGAACCGCCGCCGGTAGTGCTCGGCGACCTCGGGGAACGCCTGGAACAGGTTGACCGTGAGCATGATCAGGTCGTCGAAGTCCATCGCGCCGGCCTCGGTGAGCCGCCGCTGGTAGGCGCGGTACGCCTCGGCGAGGGTCTTCTCCAGGTGCGAGCCGGCCCGGTCGGCGGCCGACTCGTAGTCGATCAGCTCGTTCTTCAGGTTGCTGACCTGGGCGGAGAACGACCGGGGCGGGTAGCGCTTGGGATCGAGGTCCATCTCCCGGCAGACCATCGCCATCAGGCGCTGGGAGTCGGCCTGGTCGTAGATGGAAAAGCCGCTGGGAAAGCCGAGCCGCTTGGCCTCGCGGCGCAGGATGCGGACGCACGCGCTGTGGAAGGTCATCACCCACATCGCGGCCGAACGCGGGCCGACCAGCTTGTCGACCCGCTCCTTCATCTCGCGCGCGGCCTTGTTGGTGAAGGTGATCGCGAGGATCTCCGGCGGCCGGACGTCGCGCTCGGCCAGCAGATAGGCGATGCGGTGCGTGAGCACCCTGGTCTTCCCCGAGCCGGCGCCGGCCACGATGAGCAGCGGGCCGCCGTGGTGGATGACGGCCTCCCGCTGCTGCGGGTTGAGGCCGTCGAGCAACGAATGATCAGCAGAGACTCGGGTGGACACCCCCCTAGGTTATGACCGGGCACCGACAAGTACGGCCATGAAGCCCGGAATAGCGCCCACTTTCGCGGCGTTGCGCGGGGAAGAGGATCAACGGGGGAACCCGAGACCACGGGAGGCCGCTCAGTGCTGCGCGACGATGAGATCACCAAGGTGCTCACCGTGATGGCCCACCCCGACGACATCGACTTCTCCGCGGCCGGCACGATCGCCACGCTGGTGGACCGCGGGGTCGAGGTGATCTACTGCCTGACCACCGACGGCGACGCGGGCGGCTTCGACCGGGAGCTGGACAACGGCGGCATGGGGGCGCTTCGCCGGGCCGAGCAGACCGCCGCGGCCAAGGCCGTCGGGGTGACCGACCTGCGGTTCCTCGGCTACTCGGACGGCACGGTCGAGGCCGGCCTGGGCCTGCGCCGCGACATCGCCCGGGTGATCCGCCAGGTGCGGCCCGACCTCGTCATCACCCACAGCCCCGAGCGCAACTACGCCGTCATCGCGCCCAGCCACCCCGACCACCGGGCGGTCGGCTCGGCCGCCCTCGACGCGGTCTACCCCGACGCGCGCAATCCCTACGCCTTCCCCGAACTGCTGTCCGAAGAGGGGCTCGCCGCCTGGACGGTCCGCGAGGTGTGGCTGGTCGGGGGTCCGGCCCCCGACCACTTCGTGGACATCACCGCCACGATCGACCGCAAGCTCGCCGCCCTCCAGGCGCACGCGAGCCAGGTCTCCCACCTGGAGACCTTCGCCGACTTCGTACGGCAGCGGTTCGCCGAGACGGCCGAGCGCGCGGGGCTGGGCCCCGATGCCTACGCCGAGGCGTTCCAGCGGGTCTCGACCGACTGACGGCCGGCGCACGGCGTGCCCGGCTCGGCCGGGTGGCGCCTCCCGTCGATCGGGCGGCGGCGTACGTCGACCGGCTGGCCGGCGCGTTCGGCCACGAGCCGCAGCGCCGCCTCCACGGTCTCCTTCATGGTCTGTGTGCCGAGCTGGCGCTGCGCCGACTCCAGCAGTTCCTTGTCCACGTCGATGACGGTACGCACGTTGACCCCCACCTCCCGACCCTCCCCCTGCCACCCCCCGGCCTCCACGCGGAGAAGGTAACGACAACGCGGGCGGTCCGGGGGCGGCCCGCGCCCGGCGTCAACCCGGATGGCAAGAATCCCCCATGCCGGAGTGGGGAACCTCAACCACGGGGGTGAGAATCGTTATCGGGCAGGTTGGCGGCCAACCTGGCGAAGGCGTAGCCGAGCGAATTGGTGGCGGTGTGGAACAGCGAGGGGGCCAGCAGGCCGTTCCTGCGGCGCAGCTCGCAGTAGACCACCCCGGCGGCGGCGGTGGCGACCACGCTGCCGACCACCACGCGGGCGGTGTCCAGGTGCTTCTTCCACGGCCGCGGCGGCGGGGCCTCCTCGGGATTGCGGATCTCCTCGACGATCTCCTCGATCGTCTCCTCGATGCCCTCGCCGGAGGCCAGGCGGCCCAGCGCCGGGTTGGCCTCGGCCATGTCGATCGCGGGCAGGATGTGCCACAGCCCGAACAGTGCGGAGGACACGGCGGTGGCGGTGGCGGCCCCGTGGCTGCGGGCGAGCGTGCCGTACACGACACCGCGGAACCCGACCTCCTCCAGCAGCACCGTGCCCACCGGCACCTGGAGCAGGGCCTCCTCCAGCGCCCGCGCCCTGGTCAGGCCGAGCGCCCGGTCATCGCGGAAGAACCTGCGCGTCGCGGGCAGCGCCACCCCCGCCGTGTACGCCGCGACGACACCGGCCGCCAGCGCGCCGCCCACGACGGCTCCCCGCCTGCCGCGGTGGAACCCCAGATCCTCCCAGCTCGCGCCGGACCTCCTGGCCATCGCGACGAGCAGGGCGGTGGCCGCGGCCGAGGTGAGCGGCCCCAGGCGGGGCGCGATCCGGTTGTTCAGCACGTTGGCGGCCACCAGCACGGCGACCTGCTTTGGCAATGTCACACGTGGCACGCTACGGCACAAACACCCCTAACAGCTCAACTGGCCGCGGGTCGCCGCCAGTTCGCCGGGAAGCGCGACCGGCGCCGCTCCTGCGGCGTCATCCCGCCCCAGATGCCCTCGCGCTCACCCGCGCGCAGCGCGTAGGCGCGGCACTCGGCCATCACCGGGCAGCGACCGCACACCGCCTTGGCCCGCGTCTCCTGGTCCAGGGACGGCGCGGGCGGGAAGAACAGCTCAGGGTCGCTCGACCGGCATGCCCCGCGCCGCGCCCAGCCGATCTCCCCGGAAGCCTCCCGCATAACGCCTCCCCGACGTCGCCAGCGTCACGCCTCGACCCTAGGCCCGCGCCCCGCCGGGTCACATCCCCCGAAAGGCGGAGCCGGATGTCAGCGTCCGGATGTACGCCGGGGGCTCCGGTCAGCAGGAATCGACGCCCTGGTTGTAGCCGCCGGCGAACGCCTGCTGGCGCTGCCCCGCGGTGCCGTGCGCGTCGGGCCGCCACCAGGCGTCGGACGGATCGCCCGCCGAGGCCAGGTTGATCAGCAGTTCCTCCTCGTCGCCCTCCTCCGCGTTGAGCGCGCCCGCCGAGACCAGCGTGCCGAGCGCGCCGCCCGCGTAGCAGTCGGCCTGCAACTCGCGCTCGACGTTGAGGCGGAAATCGCTCATCGTCTGGGCCTGAACGGCGTGGCCGATCTCGTGCAGGATGATCAGGTAGATCGAGGCGTCGCCGAGGCGGTCGTTCATCTCCCGCATCCACCGCTCGTCGAAGGCCACGAAATGGCCCTCGGGGCAGTAGAAGGCGTTGTTGGGCAGCGCGGGCTCCCCCGCGCACGCCGGGCCCTTCGGCGGCCGGTAGGCGATGAAGTCGCGCAGCGGCTCGTAGCGCAGGCCGTCGGCCTCGAACCGCCGCCGCCAGAAGTCCTCGCCGAGGCTTCTGGCCAGCTCGACATCGCTCTCGAAGGTCTCCCCGCCCGGCTCACTCGCGGCCGGGGTGGCGCTCGCCGAGCGCTCGGGCGACCCTTCGGCCGCCGGGTCGCGATCCGGCCCGCCGCCGCATCCCGCCGTCAGTACGGCCAGCGCCAGCGCCGCCAGTGCCGGGAGGAGTCTGCTCAGCACGGCCCCATCGTGACCCATCGAGGCCCGTCAGACCAGACGGCGTGCGGTGGCCCAGCGGGAGAGTTCGTGCCGGTTGGAGAGCTG
Organism: Spongiactinospora sp. 9N601; assembly: GCF_044326295.1. Lineage (NCBI taxonomy): Bacteria > Bacillati > Actinomycetota > Actinomycetes > Streptosporangiales > Streptosporangiaceae > Spongiactinospora > Spongiactinospora sp. 9N601. Next base: position 494,255 of record NZ_JBIRBB010000002.1, on the reverse strand, counting down.
GAGCTTGCGCAGCACCGACGACACGTGCGTCTCGACCGTCTTGACCGAGATGAACAGCTCCTTGGCGATCTCCTTGTAGGCGTAGCCGCGCGCGATCAGCCGCAGCACCTCGCGCTCGCGCTGGGTCAGCGAGTCGAGCTCCGGGTCGATCGAGGGGGCCTCGCTGGAGGCGAACGCATCCAGTACGAAACCCGCCAGCCGGGGCGAGAAGACCGCGTCGCCCTCGGCCACGCGCTTGATGGCGTCGGTCAGCTCCCGGCCGCTGATCGTCTTGGTGACGTAGCCGCGCGCGCCGCCCCTGATGACCCCGATGACGTCTTCGGCCGCGTCGGAGACCGACAGGGCCAGGAAGCGCACGGAGGAGCCGGAGCCGAGGACCCGGCGCAGCACCTCTTGCCCGCCGCCGCCCGGCATGTGGACGTCCAGCAGCACGACGTCGGGCTCCAGCTCGGCGATCCTGGCCACCGCGGTGTCGACGTCCTCGGCCTCTCCGACGACCTCGATGCCGTCGCCCAGCTCCGCCCGTACCCCCGACCGGAACAGCCGGTGGTCGTCCACGATCAGGACCCTGGTGCTCACGAGTTCTCCACCTTCATGGTCAGCATGACTTCTGTGCCTTCCCCGGGCGCGGTGCGTATGCGCGCGGACCCGCCGTTGCGCTCCATCCGGCCGATGATCGACTGCCGGATGCCCATCCGGTCGTCGGGCACCGTGTCCAGGTCGAAGCCCTTGCCCCGGTCGCGCACGAAGATCGTCACCTCTTCCGGCTCCACCTCGGCGTACACGGACACCACCGCCGATTCAGAGTATTTCGCCGCGTTGACCATAGCCTGCCGGGCGGCGTGGACCATGGCCGAGAATCGGGAGTCGAGGTCGCGGTCGCCGACGCAGACGATCTCGATCGGCACGCCGTGCGCGTCCTCCTCCTCGGCCGCGACCCGGCGGACGGCGGCGGCCAGCGTGGCGTCGGCGTCCTGTTTGGGCTGGTAGAGCCAGTTGCGCAGCTCGCGCTCCTGGGAGCGGGCCAGGCGCTGGACCTCGCGGGAGTCGTGCGCGTTGCGCTGGATCAGGGTCAGTGTGTGCAGCACCGAGTCGTGGACGTGCGCGGCGAACTCGGCGCGCTCCTCCTGCCTGATCCGCTCGCGGCGTTCGAGCTGGAGCTCCTTCCACAGGCCGGCCAGCCAGGGCGCGGCGATCACCGCGAGCCCGCCGACCACCACGGCGGTGAACAGCAGGCCGGGCCGCATCTCGGCGAACTCGCCCTGGACGTACAGGAACCCGCTGGCCCCGATCACCACCAGGGCCATGCCGATGAGGCTTCTGATGTGGTTGTGGCGCACGCCCTTGACCGCGCCGCTCATCCAGCGCCTGCGCCGGTCGGGGTCGGCCTGCTGCCACAGGATCAGCGCGCCGATGCCGACCACGGCGATCGGCCAGGTGGCGATCCCGCCCCCGGACGCGCCGGTGAGCCAGCCGAAGGCCATCAGGGCCATGCCGATCGCGGTGAAGGCGGCGATCTGGCTCCAGTCGCGCTGGGGCGGCACGCCCTCGTACGGCCGGCGCGGCGTGAACAGCCACAGCGCGGCGTAGGCCACGATGCCGATGCCGTTGACCACCGTGAGCAGCACGAAGGCCAGCCGGATGACCACGGGATCCAGGTTGAGCTGCTGTGCGATGCCCTTGGCCACGCCCGCGACGAGCTGCCCGTCCACCGGACGCGTCATCCGGTGCTCGGGGGCCTCCGGCGGGGGAGGCGGCGGCGCCACGGGCGGCGCGTCGCGGAGAGTTTTTCGGTCAGCCATATGTCAGCATCGTCACACGTCGCGCGGTATCGCGCATCAGGCATCGCCCTGAGGCCGCCCCTGACCTCCATTGTGCTGCGTGCCGGGGATCGCGGCCACCTGGGCGTCTCGCGCGGCACCTGAGCCTCGGGGATGAGTCAGGGGTGTCCCGGATAGTGACGCGCCACACCGAACCACCACGATGGAGGCATGAGCGATACCGGGAATGACGCGCGCGAGCCTGCTTCGGACGAGGCCCGTGAGCAGCGGCATGCCCCGGACCAGGACACCCCGGCCGCCGGGCGGTCCCAGCAGCACGAGCGGCACGAGCAGCACGACACGCGATCCGGGCAGGGCAAGCCGGATTCCCCGGGCTCCTCGAAGCCCTCGGACTCCTCGGATTCCTCGGATGACGACGGGTTCTGGAACGGTGTAGCGCGCAGCCAGGAGGGCCGCATCCTCACGGGGGTGTGCGCGGGCCTGGGCCGCCGCTCGGGCATCGACCCGGTGCTGTTCAGGGTGGCGGTGACCGCGCTGGTGATCGCCTCCGGCATCGGGATCATGCTCTACATCGCGGCCTTCCTGCTGATGCGGGCCCCGGACGGCGGGCCCGGATACGTCGAGCAGTGGACCAACCGCATCTTCGACGCCGAGACGGTGATGGCGCTGCTCACCGGCGTGTTCGCGGTGGGCCTGATGGTCAACCTGGCCGCCGACGGGATCGGCCCCGGCACGCTCGTGGTGGGCACCCTGTTCGCGCTCGCGCTGCTGGCCGCGCACGCCGGGGGGATCGACATCCTGGCGCTGCTGCGCTCGGTGCCGGAGCGGGTGGCCGGCCGCCGGGGCGTACGGCGCGCGTCGGCGTACGCCCGCCCCCCGGTGTACGGCCCGCCGGTCCCCTACACCGAGCCCTCCCGCCCGCAGACCTCCTACCTGTGGTCGGCCGCTTCGCCCACGGCCCCGCCGCGGCAGGCGCCCACGCCGCCGTACGGGCCGCCGCCCCAGCCGCCGCGTGCGCCCGAACCGCAGGACGTACGGGACAGGTCCATGCCCCCGCACCCGTCGGCGGGCGCGCCCTTCGCCCCGCACGGGCCCTACGCCCCGCAGCCGTACCAGCCGTTCTACCAGCCACTGGACCCACGGCGGCGGGGCGAGTACCCGGGCGGCCCAGGTGGCACGGCCTACCCGCCGGTCCCCGGCCAGGCCCCGCAGGGGCCGCCACGGCCGCCGGAACGCCCCCGGAAGGCGCGCAAGCCGCGCCGCCCGCGGACCTTCCTCGGCACCATCACCGTCTTCGTGTCCGTACTCGTTGGGGGGATCATCATGGCGGGCCACTCGGGCCCCGGGGAGTACGTCGGCATGCACGTGGTCGGCGGCGCGATGCTGATCACGGTCGGCGTGGGGCTGCTGGTGGCCACCTGGTTCGGCCGTGGGGCCGCGCTGGTCGCGGCCGGCACGGTCATGGCGCTGGCCGTGGCCATCGCCGGGTCCGGCCCGGACATGCCCAGCTCGTTCGGCGCGCGCCAGTGGCGGCCCACGGATCTGACGGCCGCCGGGCGGGTCTATCAGGTCGATGTCGGCGAGGGCAGGCTCGACCTGCGCCAGCTCACGTTCCCGGCGGGTTCGCGCACATTCTTCACGCTGGAGGTGTCGGTCGGCGAGCTCCAGGTGATCCTGCCGCCCGACGTACGCGTCGAGGTGAAGGCGAGAGCCAGGCTGGGCGACATCAAGATCGATCATTCCCTGAAGGGCGGGTCCAACGTGCGGTTCGAGAAGACGCTGGAGCCGGAGATCAAGCCGGAGGGCGTGCCCGCGACGGTGTACCTGGAGATCAAGGCGGGTCTCGGCGACGTGGAGGTGCGCCGTGGGGCCTGAGACCCGTCCCGACGCCCTGGGCGACCAGGAGCCGCGCCCGCGCCGCACCCACCGCACCGACTGGATGGCGCTGCTGAGCGGCCTGCTCTTCCTGATGCTCGGCATCGGGTTCGTCTCCGGGAGGCTGACCGACCCGTTCGTGGCCGTCCCGCTGCTGGTGGCCGGACTGGGCCTGGCCGGGTTCGTCAGCGTGATCGCCCGGGTGATCCGCCGCAGGTAGGCCCCGCGGCCGTGGCCGGGATTTTGCCATGAGCACGGCGAGGGGAGCTTGACCGGCGGGAGCAGGGGCGTACGTTCGCAGATGTCGGCTCGTCATCGGCGCGCTGGGAGGACGTATGGCCCGAATCACCGTCAATGTGGACGGAATCCGCTTCGAGGAAGAGGTCGAGCCACGGCTCCTCCTCGTCCATCTCCTGAGAGACCGCCTCGGTAAGACCGGCACCCCCATCGGGTGCGACACCTCCAACTGCGGGGCCTGCACGGTACTGCTCGACGGCAAGAGCGCCAAGAGCTGCGCGGTGCTCGCCGTACAGGCCGACGGCTGCGACATCGCCACCGTGGAGGGCCTGGCCGCCGGGGGCCGCCGGCATCCGGTGCAGACCGCGTTCCACGAGGAACACGCGCTCCAGTGCGGCTACTGCACGCCTGGCATGATCATGGCGGCCATCGACCTGCTGCGCACCGACCCCGATCCTTCCGAGGAGGCGATCCGGGAGGGCCTTGAGGGCAATCTGTGCAGGTGCACGGGCTACCAGAACATCGTCAGGGCGGTACGGCGAGCGGCGTCCACCGACGGGTCCGTCAACGGCGAGCAGGCCGCCGCGCGGGAGGTGCCGGCATGACCGCCGCGGCCGAGAAGGCCCCGCCGGACGGCACGCGCGAGGAGGTCGGCAGGGCCAGGCGGCGCAAGGAGGACGCGCGGCTGGTCACCGGGCGCACCCAGTGGACCGACAACATCCAGCTCCCCGGCACGCTGCACGTGGCGTTCCTGCGCAGCCCGCTGGCGCACGCCCGCATCCAGCAGGTGAACACCGCGCCGGCCCGCGGCCTGCCCGGCGTGGTCGCCGTCTACAGCGGCGCCGACTTCGCCGCCGAGCAGGGCAGCCTGCCGTGCGCCTGGCCGGTCAGCGACGATCTGGTGGTGCCCGACCACCCGCCGATGGCGGTGAACGAGGTCCGGTACGTCGGGGAGGCGGTGGCGTGCGTGGTGGCCACCGACCGGTACAAGGCCGCCGACGCCCTCGCCGCGATCGAGGTCGACTACGAGCCGCTGCCCGCCGTGCTCGACATGAACGAAGCGCTCGCCGACGGGGCCGACCAGGTCCACGAAGCCGGGAACAAGGCGTTCACCTGGACTTTCGCCGGAGGCGACATCGACGCGGCGTTCCGCGACGCCCCGGTGGTCATCGACCGGACCTACGTGCAGCAGCGCCTCATCCCGAGCGCCATGGAGCCCCGCGCGGTCGTGGCCACCACCGACGGCGACACCTGCACCCTCTACTCCGCCACCCAGATCCCGCACATCCTGCGGGTGATGCTGGCGCTGACCACGGGCATCCCCGAGCACCGGCTGCGGGTGATCGCCCCCGACGTCGGCGGCGGCTTCGGCTCCAAGCTCCAGGTGACCGCCGAGGAAGTCCTGCTCCTGCTGATGACCCGCAGGCTCGGCCGGCCGGTCAAGTGGACCGAATCCCGCTCCGAGGGCAACCTCACCGTCCACCACGGCCGCGACCAGATCCAGCACGTGAAGCTGGCCGCCGATCGCGACGGCCGCGTCCGCGGCCTTTCCGTCGATCTGCTCGCCGACATGGGCGCGTACCTGATGCTGGTCACGCCGGGCGTCCCGCTGCTCGGGGCGTTCATGTACAACGGCATCTACAAGATGGACGCCTACGACTTCCGCTGCACGGGCGTGTTCACCACCAAGATGCCCACCGACGCCTACCGGGGCGCGGGCAGGCCGGAGGCCACGTACGCCATCGAGCGGGTGATGGACGAATTGGCCGCCGAGCTGGGCGTCGACCCGATCGAGTTGCGCAGGCGCAACTGGATCGCCCACGAGGAGTTCCCCTACACCACGATCGCCGGGCTGACCTACGACTCCGGCCACTACGAGGCCGCCACCGACCGCGCGACCGCCCTGTTCGGCTACGCGGACCTGCGCGCCGAACAGGCCCGCCGCCGCCAGAGCCGCGACCCCGTGCAGCTCGGCATCGGCGTCTCGACCTACACCGAGATGTGCGGGCTGGCCCCCAGCCGCGTCCTGGGCAGCCTCAGGTACGGCGCCGGTGGTTGGGAGCACGCCGAGGTCCGCATGCTGCCCACGGGCAAGGTGGAGGTCGTCACGGGGTCCTCAGCGCACGGACAGGGGCACGAGACGGCGTGGAGCCAGATCGTGGCCGACTCGCTGGGCGTGCCGTTCGAGGATGTGTCGGTACTCCACGGCGACACCGCCGTCGCGCCCAAGGGCATGGACACCTACGGGTCGCGGTCGCTGACCATCGGCGGCATGGCCGTGCTGCGGGCCTGCGAGAAGGTCAAGGACAAGGCCCGGCACATCGCCGCCCACCTGCTGGAGGCGTCGGCCGAGGACGTGGAGTACACCGGCGGCTCGGTACGCGTACGGGGCACCGGCGCGGGCCGGACCATCCAGGAGATCGCGCTGGCCGTGTTCACCGCCCACGACCTGCCGGACGGCGTCGAACCGCGGCTCGACGCCCAGGCCACCTTCGACCCGGAGAACTTCTCCTTCCCGCACGGCACCCACCTGTGCGCGGTGGAGGTGGACACCGAGACCGGGATGAGCCGGATCCGGTCGTACGTGGCCGTGGACGACGTGGGCAAGGTGGTCAATCCGCTGATCGTCGAAGGTCAGGTGCACGGCGGGCTGGCCCAGGGCATCGGCCAGGCGCTGTTCGAGGAGGCCGTCTACGACGCGGACGGCAACCTGCTGACCACGACGCTGGCCGACTACCTGGTGCCGTCGGCGGCCGACCTGCCCGGCTTCATCACCGACCGGACCGAGACCCCGGCGGTGAGCAACCCGCTCGGCGTCAAGGGCGTCGGCGAGGCCGGGACCATCGCCAGCACGCCCGCCGTGGTCAACGCGATCGTGGACGCGCTGCGCCCGTACGGCGTCAACGACGTGCGGATGCCCTGCTCGCCGGAACGCGTCTGGCGTGCGCTGAACGGAGGTGCCTCGTGATCCCGCCCGCTTTCGACTACGTGCGCCCTACGTCGCTCGCGCAGGCGTGCCGGGCGCTGGCCGAGGCCGGCGAGGACGCCAAGGTCCTTTCCGGCGGGCAGTCGCTGATCCCGCTGCTGCGGCTGCGGCTGTCCTACCCGACCGTGCTCGTGGACATCGGCAGGCTGCCCGAGTCACGGGCGATCCGCGACGAGGACGACCACGTGTTCATCGGCGCGACGGCCACGCTCGACGAGGTCGTGCGCTCGGCGGTGGTCAACGCCGAGGTCCCGCTGGTGGCGCTGGCCGCGCGTACGGTCGCCGACCCCGCCGTCCGCCACCGCGGCACCTTCGGCGGGTCACTCGCGCACGCCGACCCGGCGGGCGACCTGCCGGCCGTGGCCCTGGCCCTGGACTGCGAGTTCGTGATCGCCTCGGCGCGCGGCGAGCGGACCGTACCGGCCGCCGGGTTCTTCCAGGACTACCTGGAGACCGCGCTCGCGCCCGACGAGATCCTGGTGGGCGTCAAGGTGCCCAAGCTGGGGCCCGGGTGGGGCTTCCACTACGAGAAGTTCCACCGGACCGCCCAGGCGTGGGCGATCGTGGGCGTGGCCGCCGCGGTACGCCGGGCCGACGGCGGCGTGGCGGCGGCGCGGGTCGCCCTGACCAACATGGGCGCGACGCCGCTGCGGGCCACGGCGGTGGAGGCGGCGCTGCGCGGCGTACCGGCCGACGCCGATGCCGTGGCGAGCGCCAGCGCCGAGGCCGACGCGGGCACCTCTCCCCCGGCCGACCTGCACGCCCGGCCCGACTACCGCAGGCACCTGGCCAGGGTCCTGACCCGGCGGGCGGTGCTGGCCGCGGCACGCGCCCGGCCGTAGTGTCGGAAGGGAGAGAGCGAGGAGCGGGTCGATGGCGATGCGGTTCGAGCACGAGTTCACGGTTCCGGTGCCGGTCGAGCGGGCCTGGGAGACGCTTCTCGACGTACGGCGGGCGGCCACCTGCCTGCCGGGCGCGTCCCTGGAGGCGGTGGAGGGCGACGAGCTGGCCGGGCGGATGCGGGTGAAGGTCGGGCCCATCACGGTGACGTACAAGGGCACGGCGGTGCTCGCGGAGGTCGACAAGGACTCCCGCACGGTCACCGTCCGCGCGTCCGGCAAGGAGGCCCAGGGCTCCGGCACGGCGAGCGCCACGGTGGTCGCCCGGCTGACCCCCGGCGACGGCGCCACGACGGTCGCGGTGGAGTCCAGCTTCAACGTCACGGGGCGTCCGGCGCAGTTCGGGCGCGGGGTGATGAACGACGTCGGGGCCAAGCTCATCGACCGGTTCGCGGGCAACCTCGCCGCCCTGCTGGCCGAGGCGGAACCTGAGCCCGCGGAACCACCCCGGCCCGCCGACTCCCGCCCCGCCGGCACGGCCCGCACCTCCCGCACCCCCGAGGAGGAGGAACTCGACCTCCTGGAAATCGCCGGCACCCCCCTGCTCAAACGCGCCGCCCCGATCGCCGCCGCCCTCCTCGCCCTGGCCCTGGCCATCTGGCTGGCCCGCCGAATCACCCACCGCCACCACACCTGACCCCACCAAGCGCAACGGGGACGTGGGGGTGGTGCGGGAACGGGGGCGTAGAACGGGTAGGTAGCGAGCATCCCCCGCAGTGACCTGTGTACGGGGGTGGCGATGGGCCAGGCGGTCGCGGAGCGCGGGGGTTCGGGCTGGCCGGGCGTGTTCGGGGTGTTGCAGCGGATCGGCCGGTCGCTGATGCTGCCGATCGCGGTGCTGCCCGCGGCCGGGCTGCTGCTCCGGTTCGGGCAGGACGACCTGCTGGGCCGGACCGGCAACGCGGTGCTCGACCGGGTGGCGGCGATCTTCGCGGCGGCCGGCGGGGCGCTGTTCGACAACCTGCCGGTGCTGTTCGCGATCGGCGTGGCGATCGGTTTCGCCCGCCGCGCCGACGGATCGACCGCGCTCGCCGCCCTGGTCGGCTACCTGGTCTTCGACCGGGTGACCAAGGTGATGTTCTTCTCCGCCGCGCCCACCAGCGCGGTCTACCGCAAGGTCGTGGTCGACGCGCTCGGTCCCGCCGGGCGGCCGGAGGCCCGGGTCGATCTCGGGGTGCAGAACCCGACCGGGGTCCTCGGCGGAATCCTCATCGGGATCATCGCCGCGCTGCTCTGGCAGCGCTACCACCGGATCAAGCTGCCCTCCTGGCTGGCGTTCTTCGGCGGGCGGCGGTTCGTGCCGATCGTGACCGCCGTGGCGGCACTGCTGCTCGGCGTGCTCTTCGGCCTGCTGTGGCCGCCCATCGGCGAAGGGCTGACGCGAGCGGGCGACTGGCTCGCCGAGCACGGTACCGAGGGCACCGGGATCTACGGTCTCGCCAACCGGCTGCTCATCCCGCTCGGCATGCACCACTTCCTGAACACGATCGTGTGGTTCACGATCCCGGAGTGCACGGCGGGCATCGAGGGCGCGACGCGTACCGCCGCGGGCGACCTGAACTGCTATTTCGCCGGTCAGGAGGGTGCCGGGATCTTCATGACCGGGTTCTTCCCGATCATGATGTTCGGGCTGCCGGCGGCGGCGCTGGCGATGTGGCGGGCCGCTCCGCCCGGCCGCCGGGCCGCGGTCGGCGGGATCATGGCGGGCGCGGGCCTCACGTCCTTCGTCACCGGGATCACCGAGCCGATCGAGTTCGCGTTCGTCTTCGTCGCGCCGGTGCTGTTCGTGGTCCACGCGCTGCTGCTCGGGTCCTCGATGGCGCTGATGTCGGCCCTGGACGCCCGGCTCGGGTTCAATTTCTCGGCGGGCGCGATCGACATGCTGCTCAACGCCACCAAGTCCAACACCCGCAATCTGGGCGTGATTCTGGTCGCCGGGCTGGTGTACTTCGTGCTCTATTACGCGCTGTTCAGCGTGCTCATCAGAAAGCTGAACATCCCCACTCCGGGCCGGGAGCCGGCATCAGTTCCGGATGACCGATAAGGCGAACCAGGCGTACCGAAACAGCGACCAGCCTGGTTGACCACCGATCCAACTTCGCTGCACTTTTACCGCAAAAGGCGGGCACAAGGGGCCGTGGGATGGAATATCCGGTGGCCGAGGTATCTGGAGCTCCGACCAGAAACTCTTCTCGTGCGCAGCAGCCGCCGGCGTTTCCCTCCCCGTCATCGCGCAGATTCAGAGTCCTGCGGAGTCCGTTATGCAGCGCCTTTTTCATGCCCCCTTCCTGCCGACGTTCAGTCCCTCGCCGGTGGCCGATCCGCCGTACGACGCCACGGCGAGCAAGCCGTCCCCTGCTCCGGTTCCTGAACCGGTCCGGACGCCTGAGCCGATGGAGGTGCCGATGCGCGACTCCTACGTCAGCCCGGTGCCCGCCGATCCCGACGAGCAGCGCATCCGGGCGCTGGGGCTGGCGTTCGCCGAGGTACTGGCCGGGCAGCGGCCACCGCAGACGGTCGCCCAGCACGTCACCGACCGGGCGTACGGCGAGCTGGTCCGCGCCGGAAAGATCATCGAGGCCGACGGCCCGGTCCGCGTGTCGGCCCCGCACATCTCCCGCACCAACGCCTCGGTACTGGAGATGTGCCTGCTCGTCCACTGCGGCAGCCGCTCCCGCGTCCTGGCCATGCGCCTGGAACGCCGCGGCGCCCACTGGCGCTGCACCGAGTTCGAGACCACCCGCTGACGCCTGAGAACGCCGAGATCCCGGCACCCTTGAAGCAGGGGGCCGGGATCTCTCCGCGCCGAGGCGGCGGGTCAGACGGTGGCGTTGTCGGCGTGCTTGGGGTCGCCGTGGCAGCGCTTGTACTTCTTGCCCGAACCGCACGGGCAGGGCGCGTTGCGGTTGACGTCGCCGTAGGCGGCGCGCTCCTCCGGCGTGGCGCTGACCCGGGTGTGCTCCACCTCGCCGGTCTCGCCCGGCGCGGTGTACTCAAGCTGGGCCGGCCGGTCCGGGCCGCGCAGCCCGCGGGCGATGATCGAACGGGTCTCGCTGATCGCGGCGTCCTCCTCCGCGTCCTGCTCCTCCTCGACGATCGGGTTGGTCTGGACCTCGACCTCAAGGTTGAACAGGTAGCCGACCGACTCCTCCTTGATGCCGTCGAGCATCGCGGCGAACATGTCGAAGCCCTCGCGCTGGTACTCCACCAGCGGGTCGCGCTGGGCCATCGCGCGCAGGCCGATGCCCTCCTGGAGGTAGTCCATCTCGTAGAGGTGCTCGCGCCACTTGCGGTCGAGCACGGAAAGGACGACCCGGCGCTCCAGCTCGCGCATGGCCTCCGAGCCCAGCTCGTCCTCGCGCCGCTGGTAGGCGGCCAGCGCGTCTTCCTTGATCTGCTTGCTGAGGTCGTCGGCGGTCAGCTCCTCGCGGCTGCCCGCGGCCTCCACCAGGGAGTCGATGGTCACCGACACCGGGTACAGCTCGCCGAACGCCTTCCAGAGCTTGTCGAGATCCCATTCCTCGGAGAAGCCCTCGCCGGTGGCGGCCGTGACGTAGTCGTCGATGACGTCGGCGACGAAGCCGTGGATCTGATCGCGAAGGTCGGCGCCCTCCAGGACCCGGCGGCGCTCGGCGTAGATCACCTTGCGCTGGCGGTTCATGACCTCGTCGTACTTGAGGACGTTCTTGCGGGTCTCGAAGTTCTGTTGCTCGACCTGGTTCTGGGCCGAGGCGATGGCCTTGGAGACCATGCCGGACTCGATCGGCACGTCGTCCGGGATGTTGAGCCGGGTCATGATCGTCTCGACCCTGGCCGCGTTGAACAGGCGCATCAGGTCATCGCCCAGCGACAGGTAGAACCGGGACTCGCCGGGGTCGCCCTGCCGGCCGGAACGGCCGCGCAACTGGTTGTCGATGCGCCGGGACTCGTGCCGCTCGGTGCCGAGGACGTACAGGCCGCCGAGCGAGGTGACCTCGTCGTGCTCGGCGCGCACGGCCTCCTTGGCCTTCTCCAGCTCCTCCGGCCACGCCTTGTCGTACTCTTCCCGGCTCTCCACCGGGTCCAAGCCGCGGTCGCGCAACGCCTGCTCGGCGCGGAACTCGGGGTTGCCGCCGAGCATGATGTCGGTGCCACGGCCGGCCATGTTGGTCGCCACGGTGACGGCGCTCTTGCGCCCCGCCTCGGCGATGATCGTGGCTTCCCTGGCGTGGTTCTTCGCGTTCAGCACCTCGTGCGGTACGCCCTGGCGGCGCAGCGCCTTCGACAGCCGCTCGGACTTCTCCACCGACGTGGTGCCGACCAGGACCGGCTGGCCCCTGGAGTAGCGCTCCTTGATGTCGTCCACCACGGCGTCGAACTTGGCGTCCTCGGTCTTGTAGACCACGTCGGCCTGGTCCTTGCGGACCATCGGCTTGTTGGTCGGGATCGTGACGACGCCCAGCTTGTAGGTCTGGTGGAACTCGTTGGCCTCGGTCGCCGCGGTACCGGTCATGCCGGCCAGCTTGTTGTAGAGGCGGAAGTAGTTCTGGAGCGTGACGGTGGCGAGGGTCTGGTTCTCGTCCTTGATCCGGACGCCTTCCTTGGCCTCGATGGCCTGGTGCATGCCCTCGTTGTAGCGGCGGCCGTGCAGGACGCGGCCGGTGAACTCGTCGACGATCAGGACCTCGCCCTCGACGACGATGTAGTCCTTGTCGCGCTTGTAGAGCTCCTTGGCCTTGAGCGCGTTGTTGAGGAAGCCGACCAGGTGGGTGTGCTCGGGCTTGTAGAGGTTGTCGATGCCGAGCCAGTCCTCGACCTTCTCCACACCGGACTCGAAGATGCCGACCGTGCGCTTCTTCTCGTCGACGACGTAGTCGCCGGTCTGCTCCTGGCCGTCCTTGCCCTCGGTGCCGCGGCGCAGCCGCGGGGCGATCTTGGCGAACTCCTGGTACCACTTGCCGGACTGCTCGCCGGGGCCGGAGATGATCAGCGGCGTCCGGGCCTCGTCGATCAGGATGGAGTCGACCTCGTCGACGATCGCGAAGTGATGGCCGCGCTGGACGCACTCCTCCAGCGACCAGGCCATGTTGTCGCGCAGGTAGTCGAAGCCGAACTCGTTGTTGGTGCCGTAGGTGATGTCGGCGTTGTACTGCTTGCGGCGCTCGTCGGGGGGCATGTTCGCCAGGATCACGCCGACTTCGAGGCCGAGGAAGCGGTGTACCCGGCCCATGGTGTCGGCGTCGCGCTTGGCCAGATAGTCGTTGACGGTGACGACGTGCACGCCATCGCCGGTCAGCGCGTTGAGGTAGGCGGGCAGCGTACAGGTCAGGGTCTTGCCCTCACCGGTGCGCATCTCCGCGATGTTGCCCAGGTGCAGCGCGCCACCGCCCATCAACTGGACGTCGAAGTGCCGCTGGCTGAGCACTCTCCGGGCGGCCTCACGGACCGTGGCGAACGCCTCGGGCAGCAGGTCGTCGAGCGACTCACCGTCGGCGTATCGCTGCTTGTACTCGTCGGTCAGCGCGCGAAGCTCGGCGTCCGACAGGTTTCTGAAGTCGTCCTCGATCGAGTTGACCTGGTCGGCGAGCCGCTTCAGCTTGCGCAGGATCTTGCCTTCGCCAGCGCGAAGGATCTTGTCGAGAATAGCAGCCACTTTGTGTAAAGCTCCTCGCAGGTCTACCCCGGCCGGGCTGACGAGTCATACTTCCCCGTTGCCATCGTAGGCGCTTCGGCCCCCTGACACAGCCAACGGCGAAAACGCCCCGTGGGCCCGGAAAGTTCCGCCGCACGGCATACCAGGTGAATGCGCACGTAAACGCGGTGACCCGAACCGGCGCGGACCGCCCCATGCGTATGGGCCGCGCCCTCGGGTATGCCGAAGTGGACCGCGCTTCGCCACGGGGTCGCGCGGCGGGCGCTTTCCGAGCGAAGGCATTTTCCGCGCGCATCGTCGGGCTCATCGTGCCGGCTTCAATGTGTCGGCCATCGTGTCGCTCACGGTGTCCTCGTGGCGAGGATACGGCATGCGGTACGGCGGACGGCGCACCGCCGCGCCATGCGCCGCCCGCCGTACCGGCCCGGGGGACAGTGCGAGGAAAGGGGAACTCATGGCAGACACCGGATACCACGGACCCGAGACCCACGAACCCGAGACCCGCGGCACCGAGGGAAGCGTCACCGAGGCCCTGGAACACGGGAGTCACGCGGGCCGCGCCTCGTCGTGGGCGGCCGTGTCGGTGATGCTGCTCGGCTTCCTGACCGGGGGCATCGCGCTGTGCCTCGGCCCGAACTGGCTCTTCTTCTGGATCGGCGCGGGCCTCGTCGCCCTGGGCGGCATCCTGGCCCTGGCCTTCGACATCTTCTCCGACGTGATCGTCGACGCCCCCCGCGTCATCTCCGCCGCCGAACACCACTCCCCCTTCGAACGCGGCCAGTAGCCCCGAGGGGCGCTGCCGGGCGGCGAACGATCGAGGCCCCGGAGAAACGACGCCGGAAACCGGCACAGGCCGCCGCAAGGCCATCGACGATCGGCCCGCTACCGGGCGGTGTCCCGCCGAACACTGCCCGCACCACAACCGATCCGCCCACCGAATCCCGCCCCCGGCCGGGCCGCCCCGCTGGAGGATCACGCTCGACACCGGCATGGCCCGCCTACCCCAAGGCCATCAACGATCGGCCCGCTACCGGGCGGTGTCCCGCCGAACACTGCCCGCACCACAACCGATCCGCCCACTGAATCCCGCCCCCGGCCGGGCCGCCCCGCTGGAGGATCACGCTCGACACCGGCATGGCCCGCCTACCCCAAGGCCATCAACGATCGGCCCGTCACCTGGCCTGTCCCTGGGGGCCGAAGGGTCGTGCTCGACACCGGTGTAGTGGTTTTGTCGGTGGCAGACGCTAGCATCGCCCGCATGCTGACCTCCCTGACCCCCGATGAGGCACGCCGGGTCATTCTCCGCGCGCAGGGGCTGCTCGGAGCCGGGGCGCGACGTGGTGGAGTGCCCGCCGTGCTGCGCAGGCTCGGCGCCGTCCAGCTCGACACGATCTCGGTGCTGGCCCGCTCGCACGAGTTGATCGCCTATGCCCGGCTCGGCCCGGTCGCCCGGGAGAAGGTGGAGGCGGCCTACTGGGGTGGTGACGCGTTCGAGTACTGGTGCCACGCGGCGTGCATCCTGCCCCTCGGCCAGTGGCCGCTCTACGCGTTCCGCCGCCGGGCCTTCCGGGAGCGCGAGTTCCGCTGGCACAAGGTGCCGTCCGGCGTGGACAAGGTCCTCGACCAGGTCCGCGCCGACGGCCCGCTGACCACCACCGACCTCGGCGGCGCGAAGAACGGCGGCCCGTGGTGGGACTGGTCGGACGTCAAGATCGCGGTGGAGTGGCTGCTCGACATCGGCGAGGTCGTGTGCACCCGGCGCGTGGGCTGGCGCAGGGTCTACGACATCGCCGAGCGCGCGGTGCCCGCCCCGCTGCTCGCCACCGAGCTGACCGACGAGGAGTGCGTCGCGCGCCTGGCCGGTACGGCGGGCGCGGCCCTCGGCATCGCGACCCGCGCCGACCTGGTCGACTTCCTGCGCCTGAAGGGCTCGCACGCGGCCATCCTGGACGAGGCGCTACGGAGCGGCGCCACCGGCCTGGTCCCGGTCCACGTCGCCGGCTGGCCCGCCACCCGCGCCCGCCGCACAAGCGGCGCCGCCCAAGGCCCGGCGGGAGCGTCCAACGCCTGGGCCGATCCCACCGCCCTTGCGTCCGAGCCGCGCGGGCACCACCGCACCACACTGCTGTCGCCCTTCGACTCCCTGGTCTGGGACCGCGCCCGCACCGAGCGGGTCTTCGGCTTCAACCACCGCCTGGAGGCGTACGTCCCGAAGGACAAGCGGGTCCACGGCTACTTCACGATGCCGGTCCTGGCCGGAGGCCGTCTCATCGGCCGCGTCGACCCGGCCCGCGAAGGCTCGACGCTGGTCGCCCGCCACGTCTCCTTCGAGCCCGGCGCCACAGGCCGATCACACATCGAGGCCATGACGGACGCCCTGCACTCGGCGGCCGAATGGGTCGGCTGCACCGACGTCCACATCGAGCGCATCACCCCATCCACCCTCCGGCTCCCCTGAGCCCAGGCCCAGGCCGGGGAACGCGTCGTGCTCGACGGGCAGGAACCCCCAGGTGGATGCCTGTGGCCAGTCGCACGAGCGCAGGTCACGCGCTCCGATCCGTCCCGGTGAACAGCCGGTCCAGATGCAGATCGATCGCGGTGAGCGCGTCCCGGGGCGTGATCACGTCCAGTTCGATCAGGGGGGTGAGGCCGGTGAGGGCAAGGAGCAGGTTGGTCTCGGTCGCCGGGTCGCGGTCAGGGGCGATGTGCCCGTCGGCGACCGCCTGGCGGACCAACTGCTCGATGAGGGCCCGCCCTTGGACGAGGCCACGGCGCGCCTGCTCGTGGACGGCCTCGTCGTGCAGCGCTTCCAGGACGTAGGCGGCGCTCATCCGGCTGGTCGCGCGGGCGTCGGCATGCAGGGGGAGCATTTCCGCGAGCGTCAGTCGCAGCACGTCACGGGGGTGCGGACGGTCACCGAGCTTCTCCAGGCCCTGCTCGACGCGCAGCGAGGTCCGCTCGGACGCGAAGTCCATGGCGAAGGAGAGCATGGCGGCCCGGGAGGCGAAATAGTGCTGCAACTGCCCGAGGGAGATGCCCGCCTCCTGCGCCACCACGCGCATCGTCAGATGCGCGACGCCGCGCTGCTCCACCACCCGCCACAGCGCGCGGGCGATCGCTTCGCGGCGTCCGCGATGATCCACCTGTTTCGGCATCGCCGGTCTCTCCCTCGTACCCCGGAGCCGTTTCCATACAGTTGACATAATACAGTTGACTTATAAACCTGGGCTCACTTGGAGGAAGGGAGCGTCATGCCTGAACGGCCAAAGGTACGGACCACGGAAGGTGTGGTGCAGGGAAGCCGGCGGCAGGGGCACGCGGTGTTCCGCGGCATCCCCTATGCCAGGCCCCCGGTGGGAGCGCTCCGCTTCGCCGCGCCCGCGCCGCCGCACCGCTGGGAGGGGACGAGGCAGGCGGTCGAGTTCGGCCCCGTGGTGCCGCTGTCCCTGCCGATCGACATGCCCCCGCAGGGCACCGACTGGCTGACGCTCAACGTCGGCACTCCGGATCCCGGCGCGGCGGGACTGCCGGTGCTGGTGTGGATCCCCGTGGGCGGCTACCTCTCGGCGGCGTCGAGCGACCCGATGTTCGACCCGGCGGCGCTGGCCGAGGCGGGACTCGTCGTGGTGACCATCAACTGCCGCGTGGGCGCGGAGGGTTTCGCGTTCCTCGACGACGCGCCGCCCAACCGCGGATTCCTCGACCAGATCGCGGCGCTGGAGTGGGTGCAGCGCAACATCGCCGCCTTCGGAGGCGACCCCGGCCGGGTCACCGTGGCCGGGGTGTCTGCCGGGGCAGGGTCGGTCGCCGCCCTGCTGACGATGAAGCCGGCGCGCGGCCTGTTCCGGCGGGCCATCGCCCATTCGGTGCCGGGGCTGCACAGCACCCCCGCGCTGGCACGGCAGGTCACCGCCGCGTTCGCGGACCGGCTCGGCGCGGCGGCCCCCACCGCCGAGGCCCTGCGCGACATCGACCCCTGGCACCTGGCCGCCGAACTCACCTCCTTCAACGCCGGCCTCCACGCGCACCGGGAGAGCTGGGGACGCCTCACGGAGACCGGCACCGCGCTGTGCCCCGTCGTCGACGGCGAGGTGCTCCCGGAAACGCCCTGGACCGCGCTGACCGGCGCGCGCGCGAGCGGGACGGAGCTGCTCGTCGGCCACACCCGGGACGAATTCCGGTACTTCAGCGTCATGAGCGGACGGTACGGCACCTTCACCGAGCAGGACGCCCACGCAGCCCTGGAACTGCTCGCCCCGCAGCCGGACGGCGCGCGGGCCTACCGTGCCGCGTTTCCGCAGGCCGGCCCGGAGGAGCTGGTGGAGACGGTGTACTCCGACGCCCTCTTTCGCATGCCGTCACTGAAGCTGGCCGAGGCGAACGCCGCAGCCGGCGGCACCTCGTACCTGTTCGAACTGCGCTGGGTCGCCCCGGTCCTCGGCGGCATCCTGGGCGCCTGCCACAGCCTCGACGTGCCCTTGGCCTTCGGCACGCTGGACAGCCCCGTCGGCACCCAGCTCATCGGCGAGGAGCCCTCTCCCGAGGCCGTCGCGCTCTCCCGCGAACTCCAGGAGGCGTGGGTCCGCTTCGTCACGACCGGCGACGCGGGCTGGTCCGCCCACCGGCCCGGCGGGCACCTCACCCGCGTCCTGGACGCCGAGTCGCAGACTCTGCACTACCCCGAACAGGCATCCCGCCGGATCTGGGCAGGCCACTACCCCGCCCCTTTCGATCTCGGGAAAGTCACGCCGCTCCGCAGGACGTGATCGCCGTTCTCCCCTGAGGGGGTACACCTGCCGCCGGCGGCGGGGCGGACGATGGCGCGTCCGCCCCGGTCTGGGTCTTCCCTGGGGTACCGGTGAGTTCCCGTGGGGAAGTCGTCAGGTGATCTCTAACATGCGCTCTCTGACGGCGTACACCACCGCCTCCATCCTGGAGTGAAGCTGGAGTTTGTCCAGGATGTTGCGGACGTGGTTCTTCACCGTGTTCTCTGAGATGAACAACTGCTTGGCGATCTCCCGGTTGTTCATGCCCTTGGCCACCAGCCGGAGCACCTCCATCTCCCGGTCGGTGAGCCTCGGCACCGGGAGCTGCGGCGGGCGTTCGGCCTCCTTGCGGCTCATGCTCGCGAACTCGCTGATCAGTTTCGCGGCCATGGCCGGGTTGATCAATGACTGCCCTTCGTGCACGCCGCGTACCGCGTCGGGCACCTCGTCGAGCTGGACGTCCTTGAGCAGGTATCCGGTCGCGCCCGCCTTGATGGCCTCGAAGAGGTCTTCCTCCTCGTCGCTCACCGTCAGCATGATGATGCGCGTGCTCGGCACCGACTCCTTGATGCCCCTTGTCGCCTCGATGCCGCTGAGTTTCGGCATCCGGACGTCCATCAGCGCGACGTCGGGCAGGAGGCGGTCGGCGAGCTCGACCGCCTCCTGCCCGTCGCTCGCTTCTCCGACCACCTCGATGTCCGCCTCGGCGGAAAGGGCCAGCTCCAGGCTGCGGCGGATCAGCGCGTGATCGTCGACGATCAGCACGCGGATCGGCTCGTCGCCGCCGCCACGCCGGCCCGTCTCACCGGACCCGCTGTCAGGCCCTGCCTCAGGCCCTGTCACAGGACATCCTTCACCGGCCTCGCGCACTCGGCGTCCCTCTTCTGGCGCGGGACGCCGCACCTCCTGGCTCGCTCGCTCACAACTCCTCCTCGCCGTGGGGTTTAGAGCCTCTGATCCGCCATGATTACACGGGTTCCGGTCATCGGGATGGTCGAAAGGATCTTCATTGCGCCGCTGTCACGCCTCCACGAGCCGGAGTACGCCGTAGTCGTATCCGCGGCGGCGGTAGACGACGCTCGGGTGGCCGCTCTCCTTGTCGCGGAAGAGGTAGAAGTCGTGCCCGACCAGCTCCATCTCCAGGAGCGCCTGGTCGATGGTGATCGGATCGGCGCGATGGAACTTCTCCCTGACCACCAGCGGTCCGTCACCATCCATCTCGATCGGCACGATGGGCTCCTCATAGCCGTCGGCTCTGGTCGTGGACGTGTTCGCCGCCGGTTCGGGCTCGGGTCGCGCGGCCGTCGCCTCCGGCGCAGCCGGTACGGCCTGCGCCAGGTCGGGCGCGCCCTGATAGGCGGGGGCGGCGGAGGTGATCTCCGCGATGGACGGGGGGACGCGGTTGCCGTGATGGACCTTTCGCCGGTCGGCGATCCGCCGCAACCTGTTCTCCAGCTTGTCGAGCGCCAGGTCGAGGGCCGCGAACCGGTCGTCGGCCGACGCCTCGGCGCGCACCGCAGGGCCGCGCGAATGGATCGTGAGCTCCACCCGCTCCCGTTGGTCGCTGAGACGCGGATTGCGCTCTTTCGACACCTCTACATCGACTCGGATGAGCTTGCTGTCCAAACGCTCCATCTTGGCCAGCTTGACGGTCGCATGGTCGCGGAAACGGTCACTCACTCCGGTGTGCCGTCCCTTGACGATGACGTCCATGCAACAGCCCCCCTTCGTCTCTCGACAGCGAACCCGGGCGAACGCCGGGCGGTCTTTCGGCGGACACGCAGATGACTCCTCCTTCACCTCGCAATGGAGTCGTCACAGTCGCTTCATTGCCTGGCAGCGCGTCTGTTAACCGGAATTTTGGTCGGCACCCGTCCGGCCGACCTGGTCTTCGTCCCCACATCCGCCTGCTGAGGGTCTCGCAGCTCCATGCCACTACTGCCCTTCTCCTCTGACGGGGGGCATCGGACCCCCCGGGAGGGCAGGACTTACCTCTAAGCCGCACCGTGATCGATCGACAAAAAGTCGTCTTACGTGGACCGTTTCGCCTGCGGCTGGCATCGGCTAGCGGAGCCGGGAGCCCCGGCTCTGCGCAACCACGGACCCGAACGGGTGCCATGTTCCGAACGCTATCCGGAACCTGCCCGAATGTCAGCCGCGGGATCTACCGGTTGATCACATTGCGTGAGCTTCGGAGGGTGGGGCACGCTGGGAGAGGCCCACGTTCGTGGGCGGGCCCGGCGACGTGAAGCCCGCTCGCATCCCTTGAGCAGCGCAGGTGACGGGACCAGGGTAGGAAGATGTAGCGGAAAGGTTAGTGGCGTAATATGTGACGCTTCTCACGCTATGTGACCTTGGAATTTCGGTCTCTTGGGCGTGTCGGCTTGGTGTCGTCACCTGGGGCTCCTGTGGTCCGAGTGGCTTGTGGACGGGCCGAAATCCCGGCCCGGGGTAAGGGGTGCCTTCGCGGGGTGGCGGCGAGGGTCACCGCGAGCGGGACGCGCAGGCCGGCGGCCCGGAGGGTGAGCGCGGCCTCGGCCAGCGTGGCGCCGGTGGTCACCACGTCGTCGAGGAGCACGGCGACCCCGGAGGGCGGCCAGACCCGGGGCACGCCGCCGCCGCGCGCCCGCCGTAAGCGGAAGGCGCCCGACAGGTTGGCGGCCCGCAGGGACGCGCTCAGCCCTGCCTGGTCGGCCACCCGGCCGCGGTGCTCGACCAGCGGGGACAGGACGGCCGGGCGGCCCGAACGGGCCAGGGCGCGGACGGTGAGCGCGGCCAGCCGGCCCACCGGGTCGTGGCCGCGCCGCCCGCGAGCCGCCCGCAGGCTTGGCACCGGGACGACGCCCACCACCGGCGGGTCGGGCCCGAGCACCGTGTCAACGGCCACGCCGAGCACCTGCGCCGCGACGGCGGCCAGCGGCCGGGCGAGCGCCGTCCGGCCGCGCTCCTTGTACGCGATGACCGCCCGCCGCACCGGCCCGGCGTAATCGGCCGCCGACCAGCACTCCGGCAGCCCGGCCGGCACCGGCGCCGGCATCCGCCGCCGCACCTCCCCGCACACCGCCACCGCACACCGCCCGCACAACACGCCTCCGGCCCACACCACCCCGATGCCATCGACGCCTGCCGCGCCCGCGCCTACGGCCCACGGCCCCCGGGAATCCGGGGCCCGGGGCGCGATGGGTGAGGACACCGCGGTGGTCGTAGGGGTGGCACAGCCGGCGCATAGGGAGGGCAACAGGAGTTCGAGAGTTTTTCTGAGCATGGGGCTACGATGGCAGCCGCCACCGACAGTTTTCGCTCGGCGACTCTCGGTGAGGGCGTCAGCCGAGGGGCAGAGCCGGCGAGGTGGCCGGGTTCTTCAGGAGGGGCACCCAGGCGCCCTTGCTGTCCCAGTAGAGGACCTCGCTCTTGCCCTCCTCGGGGTCCAGCACGCCCGCGATGATGCGGTCCTCGAAGGCGGTGATGGAGTCGATCCGCGCGTCGGCCTTGAAGGGCTCGCTGGTGCCGTCGGTGACCGACACCGCGATGATCTCCTGCCCCGACTTGCTGCTGGTCAGCACGAGCAGCGTGGTCGCGTCCCGCCAGGCGATGTCCACGATCTTCTGGCCGTCCGCGGCGGTGGCGAGCGTCTGGAGGTTGACGATCTGGGTGCCGCTGGCCTGGACCATGATGATGCCGACCTTGACGTGGACGCCCGCCTGGTCCTCGACCACGGCGGCGACGCGCACGCCGTCCCTGGCCACCCGCAGGTTCTGGACGCCGACGGTCTCCAGGCCCGCCGCCGCCACGCGGACCTGCTGGGTGCCGTCGTGCCGGTACACGCGGGAGGAGCGCTCGCCGACGCGGTCCACGGTCCAGACCGTGTCGTAGCGGTCCCATGACGGGGCGGTGAGGTCTTCTCCGGTGATCCAGCGCCGCCACTGGCCGCCCTGCGCCAGCGGGGCCACCTCGATCGCGTCGCCGTCGGCGTTGAGCGCGGCGACCGTACGGCCCTGGGCGGCGACGGCCGGGTCGATGTGCGCTTCCCCGGGCTGGCCCGCCTGGCCGGCCACGGGCGTGAGCTTGCCCTCGGCCCCCACGGTGTGCAGCGCGCCGTTCGCCATGACGTAGGTGTCACGGACTCCCCCGGTCAGCCACGGGTCGAAGTGCCCATAGCGGTCGTATCCCACGCGCAGCGGCGTACCGGAACTCGCGTAATAGGGGTCGCCGTTGACCCGGATCTCGACCTCCCAGCGCTCGGTGAGCTGGTTCAGCGTCCAGCCGATCTGCGCCGCCATGGCGTCCACGTCATCGCCGCCGCCCGAGGAGATCGCGTTGGCCGCCGCCTCGTTGAGATCGACGATGACCTTGTCGTCCTCGGTCCACACGCCGCGCAGCCGGGTGCCTGCGGGCAGCGCGTTGCGCACCGCCTCGCGCAGCGTCGCGGACGGCCCCTTCAGCAGCCGCCTGACGATGCTCTCCGCGAAGTCGATCTTAGGGTCCAGCGGTATGCGCACCTCGTCGACCACCAGGCCCCGCTTGGTGCTGTCCAGGTAGTAGAGCTTGACCTTGCGGTAGCTGCGGCGGATGTCGGCCTCGGTGAGCAGCAGCCCGTGCGGCACTTCGCCGATCCGCCACCCCGTGGGCTCCTTGACCAGCTTGAACTCCTGGATCGGCCCGCCCTGCGGCTCCAGCTCGGCGCTGTACTTGCCCTCGTCGTTGATCGCGCCCACCCGCGTGCCCTGGAGGGTCACCCGGGCCTCCCTGGCGTTGTCGGGGAGCTGGCCGGGCGGCTTGATCACGCCCTTGTCGTAGACGGTCACGCGGACGTTGGGCCGCCAGGTCCGCGCGGCGTCGCCGGTGAGGTACCGCCTGGCCACGCTCCAGCCGGGATCGTCCACCGCGGCCATCGCCGCCAGGAATCCCTCCAGCACCTGGGCCGGTCCCCACTCCGGGCGCGGCGGGATGGCGATCATCCGCACGTACGGCTTGCGCAGCGGGTCGCCCTGCACGCCCTCCTCGAACTCCGCCGGGCTGCCCGTCGGGATCGTCGCGCAGCCCGCCCCCGCCGCCACGGCCGCGAACGCGACACACCCCGCGAGGAGCCTCCTGCGCCATCCTCCCGTCACGACACTCCCCCGTCCAGAACACGATCACCGGGACCGGCGGTGAGCGCCGGGGTGACGTGGCCGCGCCAGGTGCGCCGCATCTCGATCTCGGGCGGCACCAGCGACAACGGCGAGCCCTTCAGCTCGCTGCCGGCCGCCCGGGGCAGCGACAGCCGGAACTGCGACCCCTCCCCCGGCGAGCCCCACGCCTGGAGCCACCCGCCGTGCAGCATCGCGTCCTCGCGGGAGATGGCGAGCCCGAGCCCGGTGCCGCCGATGGTCCGCGCCCGCGAGGGGTCGGCCCGCCAGAACCGGTCGAACACCATGTTCTCCTCCCCCGGCCGCAGCCCGACGCCGTGGTCGCGGACGGCCACCGCCACCGCGTCGCGGTCGGCCCCCACGGTGACCACGATCTCCTTGCCCTCGCCGTGCTCGATGGCGTTGAACAGCAGGTTGCGCAGGATGCGCTCGACCCGGCGGCTGTCGATCTCGGCCATGCACGGCTCGCTGGGCAGCCGCAGGTCGAACCGGGTGCCCTGCTTCTCCCCCAGCGCCTCGGAGTCGGCCACGGCACGCAGTACGACGTTACGCACGTCGACCGAGTCGATGTCGAGGGTGGCCGCACCCGCGTCGTACCTGCTGATCTCCAGCAGGTCGGCGAGCATCGACTCGAAGCGTTCGAGCTGGGCCTGCATCAGCTCGGCGGCCCGCGCGGCGGAGGCGTCGAACCCCTCGCGGGCCTCGTAGAGCAGGTCGGCCGCCATCCGCACGGTGGTGAGCGGGGTGCGCAGCTCGTGCGAGACGTCGGAGACGAACTGCCGCTGGACCTGCGACAGCTCCTCCAACTGGTGGATCTTGAGCGCCAGGTTGGCGGCCATCTCGTTGAACGAGGCGGCCAGGCGGGCGAGGTCGTCCTCGCCGCGGACCTGGAGGCGTTCTTCCAGGCGTCCGGCGGCCAGCCGCTCGGCGGCCTGGCGGGCCAGGCGTACGGGGGTGACGACCTGGCGGGTGACCAGGGAGGCGATGGCGGCGAGCAGGAGTACGAGGGCGATGCCGACCACGACGAGCGCCTGCCGTACCGACGACAGCAGCTCGGCCTCCTCCGTCAGCGGGAAGAAGTGGAAGATCTCATAGCCGTTGTCGACCCGGACGCCGATCACCAGTCCGGGCTGGGGCTCCGGGTCGCCGATGTGGTACAGCGAGGACGTGAGCTGCGGGATCGGCTCGTTGGGCTCGGCATCGCGCAGGTCGTGTTCGAGCTTGGCGGGGATGCTGCGCGGATCGATCTCGTTCGTCGCGCGGTAGGCGCCCGGTATGGTCAGATTTCTGATGATCACCGTGTACCGGCTGGACTCGCCGGCGCGGTTGGCCAGCGCGAGGGCCGCCCGGTCGATGGGGAGATCGGCGGCGCTCTGCTGCGGGTCTCCGGACCCGCCCGCGCCCTGCTCGTCGGGGTCCGCGGTCTGCTCGTTGAGCTGGCCGACGATCGCGGTGCGGTCGGCGAGGGCGTCCTTGCCCGCCGCGGCGACCCGGCCCTGCACCACCGTGGTGGTGAACTGCTGCATCAGGAAGAACCCGAGGACGGCCACCACCGTGACCGAGATGACCAGGGTGCTGGTGACCACCCGGAGTTGCAGCGACCGCTGCTGGGCACGACGGACCCGCCCTGCGAGGCGACGCGCCCTCCTGCGCACGCCGCGCAGGATCTGCATCAGTGTCCTGCGTTTGGGCTTACCTTTCCGCGGGGGCATCTCGGATCCGTCGTCGGGGGAACGTTGCAAGCGGACGGCGAAGCGGCCGTCAGGCCGGTCCGGCCTTGTATCCCACCCCGCGCACCGTCACCACGATCTCAGGGTGCTCGGGGTCTTTCTCGATTTTCGCGCGCAGCCGCTGGACGTGCACGTTGACCAGCCGGGTGTCGGCGGCGTGCCGGTAGCCCCAGACCTGTTCGAGCAGCACCTCGCGGGTGAACACCTGGCGCGGCTTGCGGGCCAGCGCGACCAGCAGGTCGAACTCCAGGGGCGTGAGGTTGATGGTCTCCTCGCCCCGCTTCACGGAGTGCCCGGCCACGTCGATCGTGATGTCACCGATCTGGAGGATCTCCGGCGTCGGCTCGTCGGTACGGCGGAGCCTGGCCCGCACCCGCGCGACCAGTTCCTTGGGCTTGAACGGCTTGACAATGTAGTCGTCGGCCCCGGATTCCAGCCCGAGCACGACGTCGATGGTGTCGCTCTTGGCGGTGAGCATCACTATCGGGACACCGGACTCGGCGCGGATCCGCCTGCACACGTCGATGCCGTCGGCCCCGGGCAGCATCAGATCGAGCAGGACCAGATCGGGCCGGGTATCACGGAAGGCGTCAAGTGCCTTGTCCCCGTCGGAGACGAAAGAAGGCTCGAACCCCTCTCCGCGCAACACGATGCCGAGCATCTCGGCAAGAGCGGCGTCGTCGTCGACGACCAGCACGCGTCCTTTCATGGCCCCTCATTTGTTCTACGCAGTTTGGGAGTATTCGGGCTAACCCCGGCGATCCGTCGAAGGGTACCCCTGTCCAGCGGCCCAGCGGTACAGGGTCGGAAGCCATAGCCACCGGAAGCCGAATTTTAGGCGCATGCGACGTGAACGTGCCTGGATTCCGTCCCCGAGCGGCCTCGAACCCGCCCAGTGGGACCTGGACGGCCCTTGCCACACCCAGTCTGCGTTAAGAAACCGCCTTTCGGCCATCCTTCGTGCGCGATCACTCCACGATCATCACATGACGTGGGTCACCGTGCCAGGATTGGGATATGTCTGACGGTCACGGTAACCCGCCCGAGCCGCCACCCAACTGGTCGGCGGATCAGCCCGCCCCTTACCGCGGGCCAGGCGCGACGCCCTGGACCGTCCCTGGCGCTCCACAACCACCTCCACCCCCGCCCCCGCCCGGCGCGGGCCCCGGCATGCCGGGCCCGCCTCCCGGTCACGGCGCTCCGCCGTACCCTCCGGGCCCCCACGGCTACCAGCAGCCCTACGCGCCCCGGCCAGGGATCATCCCGCTGCGCCCGCTCGGCCTCGGCGAGATCCTGGACGGCACGATCAAGCTGGTCCGTTCCAACCCCAAGGCGGTGCTGGGCCTGTCGGCGATCGCCGCCGCGCTCGGCAGCATCCCGGCGGCCATCGGCCAGGCGTACTTCGCCCGCGGCCTCGAAGCGGCGCTGAACGCGGGCACGGCGGCGCCCACGGACGGCATCCTCGGCCAGTACGGCGCGACCCTGCTCTCCACGCTCATCTCGTTCATCGTGACCGCCGTGCTCACCGGCATCCTGACGCGCATCCTCGGCCGCGCGGTCTTCGGCGGGAAGATCACGGCGGGTGAGGCGTGGCGGTCGGTCCGCCCGCGGGTGCCCGCGCTGTTCGGCATGATCATTCTTTCCGGCCTGATCATGCTCGCGCCACTCGCCCTTCTCGTGCCACTACTGATGGGGATGGCCGCGGGGATCGGCGACTACGGGACGTTCATGCTGGCCACGCTGGTCTTCATCCTGCTGTTCATCGTGTGGGCGCTCTTCATCTACGCGCGTCTCGCGTTCGCCGCACCGGCGGTCGTGCTCGAACGGCGCGGCCCGATCGACTCCATGCGGCGCTCGTGGCGGCTGGTCAGCGGCGGGTTCTGGCGAGTGCTCGGCATCCTGCTGCTCACGTACCTCATCGTGCTGATCATCAGCTATGTCCTGAACATCCCCTTTGCCATCATCGGCACCATCGTCGGCGCCACCGGCGCTGGGACGACCGGATCGATCGCCCTCGCCGCCCTGCTCTTCGCCATCGGCGGCACGGTCGCCGCGATGATCTCCTATCCGATCCAGGCGGGCGTCGCCGGACTCCTGTACGCCGACCGGCGGATGCGCACCGAGGCGTTCGACCTGGTGCTCCAGACGGCGGCCATCGAACAGCAGCGGCAGGGCCAGGTGCCCGGTTCGGCGGACGACCTGTGGGTCCCCGGCTACGGACAGGACGGGCACGGGAACGGGCCCGCGGGCGGGCCGCATCCCTACGGCCGGCCGTGAGCCCCGTCGACATCGCCCGTGAGGAGGCCGCCGAGCGCGCGGCGCGCGAGCTGGTCTCCGGCGAATACCAGCGCGAGCCGTTCATCGACATGATCGTGCGGCACGTCCGGCAGTTCCTCGGCGACCTGGCCGACTCGCTGGGCGGCGACGGCGACACCGTCCCGCTGTCGGCGATCGGCCTGGCCCTGGTGCTGGCCGCGCTGGTCGGGCTGCTGGTCTGGAGTTCCAGGCGGGCGACGCGGGCACGGGCCGCCGCGGCCCCGGAGGGCATCTTCGGCGAGCGGGTGCTGACCGCGGCCGAGCACCGCGCGGCGGCCGAACGGCACGCGGCCGACGGTCGCTACGCCGAGGCCGTACGCGAGCGCCTGCGGGCCATCGCCAGGGACCTTGAGGAACGGGTGGTGCTCGACCCACGGCCCGGCCGTACGGCGGCCGAGCTGGCGGAGGAGGCCGGGCGCGCGCTGCCCGGCTTCGCCGCCGGCCTGCGCGCCGCCGCCCGCACCTTCGACGACGTGACCTACGGGCAGCTCCCCGGCACCCCTGAGGGCTACGCCGGCCTGCGCGACCTCGACGAACGCATCAGGAAGGCCCGCCCCGCGCGGGCCGCGGCGATGGCCCCGGCCGCAGGCTCACCGGAGCCGCCCCGGTGACCGGCACGCCCACCACGTCCCCGGCCAGCCCGCCGGCACCGGAGTCCACCCACCTGGCTCCAGGCGCCCGCGTTCTGTGGCGACGCTGGCGCGGCGTGCTGATCGTGGCGCTGCTGATCACCATGACCGCCTCGATCGCGCTGCTGATCTCGGGAGGGGCCCGCCAGGGCAGCGAACTCGACCCCGGCGACACCACCCTGACCGGCGCCAAGGGGCTGGCCGAGCTGCTGCGCGAGGCGGGTGTCGAGGTGGTACGGGTCTCCAACGCGACCGCCGCCGCGGCCGTCGCCGGCGACGACTCCCTGCTCCTGGTACCGCACACGGTCAGGCTGCCCCCCGAGCAGTTCGAGATGCTGGCGGCGCTGCCGTCCGACCGGCTGCTGGTCGCCCCCGCCACCGCCACCCGGGCCGCGCTGGCCCCGGGCGTGAAGTGGACCGCCGAGGCACGGACCCGCTCCCGCGAACCACACTGCGCACTGCCCGCCGCGACCAGGGCGGGCACCGCCCACACCGGCGGCTTCGCGATGACCGCGCCCTCCGGCGCGACCGGCTGCTATCCCGCCGCCGACGGGCCCACGCTCGTCTCCTACACCTCCGGCGAACGCACGATCACGGTCGTCGGCGACGGCGGGTTCATGACCAACCTGCGGCTCGGCGAGGACGGCAACGCCGCGCTCGCGATGAACCTGGCCGGATCGCGCGGCACCCTCATCTGGATGGTCCCGCCCGACGACCCCGGCGAACTGGGCGCGCTCGTGTGGCCGGGCAGCAAGACCCTCTACGAGCTGGTGCCCGCAGGGGTCTACTGGGCCCTGCTGCAACTGGTCATCGCGGTCGCGCTGGTGGCGGCCTGGCGGGCGCGCAGGATCGGCCCCGTGGTCGTCGAGCGGCTGCCCGTGGCCGTACGGGCAGCCGAGACCGTGGAGGGCCGTGGGCGCCTCTACAGGGCCCGCAGGGCGCGTGACAGGGCGTCCACCGCGCTGC
Organism: Spongiactinospora sp. 9N601; assembly: GCF_044326295.1. Taxonomy (NCBI): domain Bacteria; kingdom Bacillati; phylum Actinomycetota; class Actinomycetes; order Streptosporangiales; family Streptosporangiaceae; genus Spongiactinospora; species Spongiactinospora sp. 9N601. The sequence goes on along the minus strand of NZ_JBIRBB010000002.1, from coordinate 465,309 downwards.
GCGCGGGCACGCTGCACCGGCTGGTCCCCCGGCTCGGGCTCACCGCCGACGCGGGCCCCGAGGTCATCGTGGCCACGCTGGCCGGGCGGACGGGGCAGGATTCCCATCAGGTGAGAAGCGCCCTGTTCGGGCCGCCGCCCGCCGACGACGGGGGGCTCGTCGCACTCGCCGCATACCTGGACACCCTGGAGAGGCAGGTTCGAGATTCGTGAGCACACCAGACACCGCCGCGGAAGGCGCGCTGGCGGCGCTCGCCGCGCTGCGCGCGGAGGTGGCCAAGGCCGTGGTCGGCCAGGACGCGGTGGTCACCGGCCTGGTCATCGCGCTGCTCTGCCGGGGGCACGTGCTCCTCGAAGGCGTGCCGGGGGTGGCCAAGACGCTGCTGGTACGCGCGCTGTCGGCGGCGCTGTCGCTCGACTTCAAGCGCGTGCAGTTCACCCCCGACCTGATGCCGGGCGACGTCACGGGCTCGCTGATCTACGACGCGCGCACGGCCGCCTTCGAGTTCCGCCGGGGGCCGGTGTTCACCAACCTGCTGCTCGCCGACGAGATCAACCGCACCCCGCCGAAGACGCAGGCCGCCCTGCTTGAGGCGATGGAGGAACGGCAGGTCAGCGTGGACGGCCAGGGGCTGGCGCTGCCCGACCCCTTCGTGGTGTGCGCGACCCAGAACCCGGTGGAGTACGAGGGCACCTACCAGCTTCCCGAAGCCCAGCTCGACCGGTTCCTGCTCAAGCTGACCGTGCCGCTGCCGCCCCGCGACCAGGAGATCGCGGTGCTGGAGCGCCACGCGCGGGGCTTCGATCCGCGTGACCTGAGCGACGTCAAGCAGGTCGCGTCGGCCGCGGACCTGGCGGCCGGACGCGCGGCGGTGTCCCAGGTGCACGTCGCGCCGGAAATCCTCGCCTATGTGGTGGACCTGGCCCGGGCCACCCGCCAGTCCCCCTCGCTCCAGCTCGGCGTCTCACCGCGCGGCGCGACCGCTCTGCTCTCGGCCGCGCGTGCCTGGGCCTGGCTGTCCGGCCGCGCGTACGTCACGCCCGACGACGTCAAGGCGCTGGCCCGGCCCACGCTGCGGCACCGCGTCCAGCTCCGCCCGGAGGCCGAACTGGAGGGCGCCACGGCCGACGGCCTGCTCGACGGCATCCTCGCCTCGGTCCCCGTACCGCGATGAGCACTCCGCCCGAAGGGGGCACGCCGTGGCGCTGACCGGGCGGGCCGGGCTGCTCGCCGTACTGCTGGCGGTGGTCGTCCTGGTCGCGCCCCGCCCCGCGCTCGCCCTGGCCGGGGGGCTCTTGCTGCTGGCCGGGCTCGTGCTCGCCGATCTGGCGCTGGCCGGGGCGGTACGCCCGCTGCGGTTCCGCCGCGAGGGCGACCATCTGGTACGGCTGGGCCAGACCGCCCGCGTGGACCTCATCGTGGACAACCCGGGCCGCAGGCGGGTACGCGGCGTGCTGCGCGACGCCTGGCCGCCGTCGGCCGGGGCCACGCCCAGGCACCTGCCGCTGGACGTCCCCGGCGGCGAATCCCGGCGGCTCACGCTGACCCTGTCGCCGACCCGGCGTGGTGACCGGGAGGCGGTGAAGGTCACCGTACGCGCGCTCGGGCCCCTGGGGGTCGCCGCCCGGCAGGGGTCGCACCTGGTCCCGTGGACGGTCCGGGTGCTGCCGCCGTTCCTCAGCCGCAAGCACCTGCCCGCGCGGCTGGCCCGGCTGCGCGAGCTGGAGGGCGTCCACCCCGCGCTGGTGCGCGGGCAGGGCACCGAGTTCGACTCGCTGCGCGAGTACGTCGTGGGCGACGACGTGCGCTCGATCGACTGGCGGGCCACCGCGCGCCGGCATGACGTCGTGGTCCGCACCTGGCGGCCGGAACGCGACCGCAGGGTGCTGATCGTGCTCGACACCGGCCGCACCTCCGCGGGGCGCGTGGGCGCCGCTCCCGTCCCGCTGGCCGGCGCGGTCGCGCGTACCGGTGAGGCCGTCCAGGGGGATCTCGTCCCGCCGGGGTGGCCGCGGCTGGACTGGTCCATGGACGCCGCCCTGCTGCTGGCCGCGCTCGCCGCCCGCGCGGGCGACCGGGTCGACTTCCTGGCCTACGACCGCGCGGTGCGGGCGTGGGTGTCCGGTGCCGGGCGTACCGAACTACTGTCCGCGCTGGTCAACGTGATGGCCCCGATCGAGGCCGAGCTGGTGGAGGCCGACGCGGCGGGCATGGTCGCGGCGGTGCTGGCCCGCGCCAAGCGCCGCTGCCTGGTCGTGGTGCTGACCGACCTCAACTCCGCGTCGCTGGAAGAGGGCCTGCTACCGGTACTGCCCCGGCTCTCCTCCCGCCACCTGGTCCTCCTCGCCGCCGTCTCCGACCCGCGGGTGGCGGCCATGGCGGCGAGCCGCGGTACGGCCGAGCAGGTCTACGACGCCGCCGCGGCCGAACACCTGACCGGCGACCGCCGCGCCATCACCGCCCGCCTCCGCCACCACGGCGTCGAGGTCGTCGACGCACCCCCCGACGAAATAGCCCCCACCCTCGCCGACGCCTACCTGACCCTCAAGGCCACCGGCCGCCTCTGACCCACCCCCGGGCCCCGCTTGAGTACTTCTAAGTGATGCACCCACCGCGACCACGCACGGCCCGGGCGCGGTCGTGTCCGCAGCGACGAGCGATGGAGTGAGGAACGAACGACTGAGCGAGGAGTGGAGGACGCGACCTTCAAGAGCGCCCGGGCCCGCGCGAGCGAAGCGAGCGCCATAAGCGCAGCGAGCGCGATCAGCTCGCAGGTGCGAAGTCAGGGGCGCGTTCGATGTCGCCTGTCTCCTGGCGGCGGAGGGCGCGCCTGCCGTACACGAACACGTACGCGAGGAAGGCCGCCTCCGCGACCACGCCCACGGCCACCCGGGCCCAGGTGGGCAGGCCGGACGGGGTCACCAGGGCCTCGATGAGCCCCGACACCAGCAGCACCGCGATCAGCCCGAGCGCCACGCTCATCACCGCGCGCCCCTGCTCGGCCAGCGCCTCCCCCCGTCTGCGCGGACCGGGGTCGACGGCGGTCCAGCCGAGCCGCATCCCGGCCCCGGCGGCCAGGAACACCGCGGTCAGCTCCAGCAGGCCGTGCGGGGTGATCAGGCCGAAGAAGATGTCCAGCTTGCCGTGCGCCCCCATCAGGCCCCCCGAGACGCCGAGGTTGGCCGCAGTCTGCCAGAGCACCCACGGAATGGGCAGCCCCAAGAAGATCGAAAACGCGATGACCTGCATGGACACCCACGCGTTGTTGATCCAGACCTGTCCGGCGAAGGACGCCGCCGGGTTTTCCGAGTAGTAGTCGGCGAACTCGTGCTCGACCAGCCGTTCGATCATCTCGGGCGGCCCGAGGGCCGCTCGTACCTCCGGGTCGCCCGCCACCCAGAACCCCAGTACGGCCGACACCGCGCAGAACCCGAACGCGGTGGCCAGCCACCACCACCGGGCCCGGTAGGCGACCACAGGAAAGGTCACCGTGACGAACCGGGCCAGCTCCCGCCACGCGGGTGTGTGCGCCCCGGTGACGGCGGACCGCGCCCTGGCGACCAGGCTGGACAGCCTGCCGACCAGAACGGCGTCGGTGGAGCCTGACCGCACGATCGACAGATGGGTGGCGACCCGCTGGTAGAGGTCCACCAGCTCGTCCACCTCGGCCCCGGTGAGGGACCCTTTGCGGCGGATCAGGTGCTCCAGCCGATCCCATGTCCCGCGGTGCGCCATGACGAACGCGTCGATGTCCACGGACCGAGCCTATTCCCGCCAGGGTCGCCCGCAGGCGCGAAAGCGCTCGGAGACCCGCATACCGAACTCACCTCCACACGCTCGTGGGGACGCAGAGATCGGCCCTGTCGTTTCGGTTGTCCACAGGGGGCCGGGGCGCGGGGCGGTGGGTTTTCCACAGGGCGGGCGCATTGCCCGGTCGGGGGGCGGGCGGGTCGGTAGGCTTCTTGGCGTGTCCGATGTCGTGACCGGCGAGGCCGTGGTCGTCGAAGTGCGGTTCGCCCAGCTTCCCAGCCGAGCGGTGGCGCTGTTCATCGACGTGCTCGTGCAGGGCGTGCTGCTCTACGCGGTGTTCGCCATGGTCGGCAACGTCGGCCTGCGCGCCGACCCCGCCCTGTTCGCGGCGCTGTCCATCCTGTTCAGCGCGCTGGTGATGGTCGGCTATCCGGTCATCTTCGAGACGCTGTCACGGGGGCGAAGCCTCGGCAAGCTCGCCATGGGCCTGCGGGTGGTGAGCGACGACGGCGGCCCCGAGCGCTTCCGGCAGGCGTTCTTCCGCGCCTTGGCGGCGGTGCCCGAGATCTGGTTGCTCGCCGGCGCACCCGCGCTGATCACGTCGCTGATCTCTGGGCGGGGCAAACGCCTCGGCGACATCTTCGCGGGCACGGTCGTCATCTCCGAGCGCGGGCCGCGCGACCGCTCGCTGCCCGCCGCGATGCCGCCCCAGCTCGCCGCGTGGGCCGCCGGGCTGGAGCTTTCCGCCCTCCCTGGCGAGGTGGCGAGCACCGCCCGGCAGTACCTCGCCCGCTGCCACCAGCTCGCCCCGCAGATCCAGCACGAGATGGGGGTGCGCATCGCCGCCCAGGTGGCCTCCTTCGTCTCGCCGCCCCCACCCGCCCAGGTCCCGCCGCACGCTTATCTCTCCGCGGTCCTCGCCGAGCGCCACCGCCGTGAGGGCATGCGCCTGGCCCGGCAACGGTCCCAGCAGGCCCCGGCCTCCGCATACCCGGCAGGGCCGTCCACCGGCCCCGCCCCCGCCCCGCCGCCCGCGTACGGTTCCCAGCCCACGCACGGGGCGCCGGCCTTCGCGCCGCCCGCGTATGGGACCTCGCCCTCCGGCGCACCCGCGCATGACAGGCCGTCCTTCGCGCCGCCCGCCTACGGCGCGCCGAGCGCCGACGACGCCCGGTTTGCGGGGCCTGCCGCGTACGGCGGACCGCCGTCCGCGCCATCCGCCCCGGCCTTCGCGCCGCCGAGTCCGGCGGCTCCGTCGTCCGGCGGGCATGGTGGGCCGGTGGCCGGAAACGGCCACGTCAGCGGCGATCCTGAGCCAACTCCGGGAGGATTCGTCCCTCCCGCGTGAGATTAGTGCCACATTCCGGCATAGAGCCCACAATCACGGGCACGTGTAGTCAAAGCGGGCGATGGGGCATTGCTCGCACTAGGGGGAGTGGGGACCGCCCGCGTATGAGGGAGAGGCTACGCGGGCGGTCCCCGTTTTTGTATCCGGTGTCCCCCTTGATCCGGTCCACGGCTCCGAGGTGACTGGCCGGACGGAGCCGCCGCCCGGGGAGATGCCGCCTATGACGAAACCGTGTTTACGGCCATCTGTCGAGATGACAGCGGCGGAGGTTACGGAACCGTTGGGTGCGCGCGATCGCAGGGTGATGCCGATCGCATGGCGATCCGTCACCGAATCACCACATATCAGGTCCGGCCACCCCCGAATCCCCCCTCCGGCCCATGCCCATGCGACGCCGGAGCCGAGGCCCGATCCGCTGTGGTGCCTCAGCCTGGCGAGCAAGGCGGCACGGCCCCTGACCGCTGTCTATGCAGAGGTCAGTACCTCGAACGTGGACCTACGACACCGGCGTCAAGTGGGGCGTCCACAGGATGCGGCGTCGGCCGCCACGGCGCCCTCGGGCCGGTCAAGTGTCACGGCGGATCGGTCGAACTCCGCCACAGCACTCATTCAAGTAAGGCCACAAGTGCAGGTGCCGTCGAGAGCGGGGCCGGGCCGCCGACCCTCGAAGGGACCTGCCACCAGATGGACGGCCTCGAACCCACGGTCGGACACCAGAAAGGGACACCAGAAAGAACGAGGCCCGACCAACGATCTTGGGAACGGGCCCCGCACTGTGGGCGTGCGCGACCGCCGCCCCCCCGGAACCGGATGCCGGTAAAGGCCGAGCGCCGATCATCAATCCAGGGAATGGGACCGCCGTGGTGTGGGCGGGCTCGGAACCCAGGGTCGGATGCCGGTGGAGAGGCGAGGGCTGATGGCCGATCCTGGGAGCGGGCTGCGGGAAGGGGCGGGCTCGGTCCCAGGATCGGGGTGAGGGGGTCAGTCCCAGGGCCAGCCGTGGCCGCGGTCGGGGTAGGACTGCTGGGTTTGGACGTTCAGGGTGCGCATCCTGACGCCGTTCGCCTGGTTGGTGCGCTTGTCATTGATCTTCAGGATGTCGAAGCCCTTGTTGAACTCGCTCCCGTAGATGTACCCGTTGTAGTAGTACGCCGACCAGTACCCCGCGCTGAACGGTACGGAGAACGGGCCGCGTTCAAAGTAGGCGATCTCCTGGGGGCGGGCCGAGTCGGTGAAGTCCCAGACCGAGATGCCGCCCTGGTACCACGCCTGCACCATGATGTCCTTGCCCTTGACCGGGATCAGGGAGCCGTTGTGCGCGACGCAGTTCTCGGTGTCGGCCTGGTGGCGCGGGATCTTGAAGTAGCTCTTGAAGACCAGCCGGCCGCGGTGGATCTCGTAGATCGCGTCCGCGCCGCGGGTCGGTCCGGTGGCCTCGTTGCAGGTGGCGCCGCCGCCTCCGCCGAGTTCGTCGGTGAACACGACCTTGTTGCCGCGGTTGTTGAAGGTCGCCGAGTGCCAGAAGGCGAAGTTCGGGTCGGTGGTCCTGGCCGTGACCCGCGGGTTCTCCGGGTCGGAGATGTCGAACAGCACGCCGTCGCCCATGCAGGCGCCCGCCGCGATGCCCTTCTCCGGGTAGGCGGTGATGTCGTGGCAGCCCGTGGTCGGGAGCAGCAGGCCGGGCTGCGTCTCGTTGCCGCCGTCGGGGAAGACGACGGGTGTGCTCACGATGGCCGCTTCAGTGGGCTTGTTCAGCGGAACCTTGACGATCGTGAGCTTGTCGTGCGGCGGCTGGCAGTTCGGGTACTCGGCCGCCGGCAGGTAGGAGGAGATGTAGATGTAGACGGCCTTGCGCCGCCGGTCGGGGACGAGCGTGTGCGTGTGCGATCCGCAGTCGGTCTCGACGGACTTGATGTACCTCGGGTTGGCCTTGTCACTGATGTCGAAGATCCGGACGCCCTCCCACGACGAGGCGATCGTCGGGCTCTGGGAGGTGCTGTTGCACGAATCGTCGCTCCTGGAGGCGTCCACCGACCCGAACAGCAGGTTGCCGTAGACGGACACGTCCATCTGTGAGCCCGGGCACACGACCGAGCTGACCGCGGCGGGCCTTCTGGGGTTGCGGATGTCGTAGATCGAGAACCCACCGTAGTTGCCGACATAGGCGTAGTCGCCGCTGAAGGCGATGTCGGTGTTGATGGTGTTCGTGATCGGCGTCGGCTTGGGGATGTTGGCGACGTGAGCCACGTTGGGGCTCATCACGATCTCTTCAGGCCCTGGGATCTCCAGGGCTTGTGCGGGCAACGCCGGCAGCACGAGTGCCGCCGCCGCGCCTATCGCGGCGACCGCCTTAGCTGCCAAACCGGCCCTTATGAGGGTGAACACGAAGGACCTCCTTGCTCCCACACACACCGTGTATGTGCACAGAAATACGCCGAGTCTTCCGCAGATTGCGTGGGACAGCTAGGAGGCAACGTGTCAAGAAATGTACTTGTCTGCCACCTTTACGAGATGCGATGTATGGGGTTATGGTGCATGCTCGGCATGTCATGCGCGGCAATTCGGTCGTACACGTTAAGTCACAATTAACGGCCCGGCGATGGATTGAGGAGGTGACGTGCGTCCCACGTCCTCCCCCTTCGCCGTACTCACCGCACTCGCCCTGTCAACCGCACTGACCAGCGGATGCGCCGCCACGCCCACGACCACCCGGCCCCCGTACACCGCCGCCGCGACCGCCCCGGTGATCGCCCCCGGCGAGCCGGGTGAGGCCGCCAGGACGCTCGCCCCGCACGAGGCGGCGACCGCAGTCCCGGCGCCCACGGCGAACGCGGCCGATGTCCGGTTCGTCCGGGACATGGTGATCCACCACCGGCAGGCCATCGACCTGAGCCTGCTCGCGCCCGCGAGGGCGTCGTCAGCCGCGCTTAAGCGCCTGGCCGCCCGGATCGAGGACGTCCAGGGCCCCGAGATCGCCATGATGGCCGGCTGGCTGCGCGAGCAGGGCCAGCAGGTGCCCGGCCATCACGCCGCACACCAGGGCATGCCGGGCATGGCCACCCCCGCACAGGTGGAACAGTTACGGACGGCCTCGGGCACGGCCTTCGACCGGCTGTACATCAGCCTCATGACCGCCCACCACCAGGGCGCGATCACGATGGCCGCCAAGGTCATCGCGGCGGGTTCGCACCCCAAGGTACGCGAGATCGCCGAGGACATCTCCGTCACCCAGACCGCCGAGCTGCACCGAATGGCCCGCCTGGCACCACCTGCCCGCGACTGAGCCGGGCCGCCGGCCTGGCGGACCCCGCGCCGGCCTTCGACGGGAAAGCGGTCACTTTCATATCCCACTTTCTGATTAGTGGTTGTCGATTGTGCGAGCTATGTCGTGGCCCCTTTGCTAAATGCCCCTTGGTGGACACATCGAGCTAGTGACGTAGGTGAGCCCGCAGCAGATGCTGGAACGTGCCATTCCAGACGTAAGCCGCCATGACCAGGCGTCTTGGCGCGTGTCATGCGGTCATCAGATCATCGGATTCGCCATTTCCATGCAGAGAAGGCAATGGCCGGGATCGAGAACCGGCGTCTCACGGAAGATCCGTCCACCGATTATCCGCCGTCGCCTGAGCCCCGGGAGACCTGGCCGTTGCCCGGCGGGGTGGCGTGGGTCTATCCGGCACCCCGGCACAGGGTGCTGACCCGGCCCGTCGTACCGGCCGACGGGTTCTCGCCGGGGCATCGTCGGGTACGACGAGCGCAGCGCGGCCATCCAGGACAACGCTTCAGCATGGGCGCCCTGGTCACCGGTTACGCGCTGACGAAGATGGAGTACGACCGGCTCCTGCGCGGCGAGGTGGGCACGTACGTGTCGTTCGGCAGCCCGCACCGCGGCGCGTGGATCCCGATCTCGCTGCAAGCGCTGGCGCATGTGGCCGAGTCGATCGCGCCTAAGCTGCGCGAGCAGGTCAACAGCCCCGCCGCCCGTCAACTCCTGGCGCTGCACACCGAGACGTTCGTCTCAGACCCCGCCCAGGACCCGCTTCGCGAGCAATTCCTGAACGAGCTGAGCGGGTACGGTGACTGGCCGCGGCAACCCGTCAAGCTCGGCATCGCCAACGGCGCGGGCAACGGCGTCGGCAACGGGATCCCGCCCGGCGCGCTCACGCTGAGCAGCGAGACGGCGAACCTGAGGCTGCGCCTGTACGCGCAGGACAACACCGATGACTTCGTGGTCGCCGCACTGCGGTTCCTGACCCAGACCCTTGAGAAGAAGACCAGCGGACTCCCCCGCGCGGACTCGGCTCCCGGCGGCACGCCGGCCTCCTTCGGCACCGCGGCCGAGTAGGAGGATCCCCGCCTGCCCGCTGACGCAAGGCGGGGCGCGACTTCCAAGGCGCGAACGGCCCGGCTTCCCGGTCCTTCGCGCCTTGTCCTTTTCACCGGGGCAAGGGCCGGGCGCACCGGACCTTAAGGACTTCTAAGCGGAACCGTAAGCGGCTCCCGGCAATGTACGGAGTGGCCGGAGGGGATCCGGCGAGCCACCGGAAATCCGGGAGGGACGACCACGATGCACAGTGCCGAGCAGGAGATAGTCCGTGATCTCGCGGCCGGCCCGGACCAGGTCTACGCCGCCTGGACCCGGCCGGAGCGCTTCGCGCGCTGGTTCGGTCCGCGCATCTTCGCGACGCCGGCCGAACGGGTCGTGCTGGACGTCCGGCCCGGAGGCACATGGCAGGCCACGATGCTCGGAGAGGACGGCTTCGAGATCACGATCGGGGGCGTCTACCGTGAGGTGGCAGGGCCGTACCGGCTGGTGTTCACCACGGGCGACCCGGACGATCCCGGCGACGGGCCGGCGTCCGTGGTCACGCTCACGCTGGAGGAACACGCGGGCGGCACGAGAATGCGCGTCCACCTCGCCGCCGTCGGCAACGGCGGCCGGGAACGCGCGGAACAGACGCGGGAAGGCTGGCTCGAACTGATCGACCGGCTCGCCGAACACGTGCGGGCCTCGGCCTCCCGCGTTTCCTGACGTACCACAAACCGAATTCTTGGAAGGGACCGAATCATGGGCAAGATCATCAACGCCACGTACATGACCCTCGATGGCGACATCACCAACATGCAGGACTGGCACTTCGACTACTTCGGCGAGGACGCCGGGCGGTCGGCGCAGGAGCAGATGCAGGGCACCGACGCCCTGATCATGGGGCGCGAGACGTACGAGGGCTTCGCGCCGGCCTGGTCGGAGCGCGCGGGGGCGGATGAGTTCTCAGACCGGATGAACTCGATCGCGAAGTACGTCGTCTCCAACACGCTGAAGGACCCGAGCTGGAACAACTCGCACGTCATCTCCGGTGACGTGGTCGCGCAGATCCGGGAGCTGAAGGAGAAGACGGAGGGGAACATCCTGCAGTACGGCTTCGGCCCGGTGACCCGCCTGATGCTGGAAAACGGCCTGCTGGACGAGGTGCGCATCTGGCTGCACCCGGTGCTGTCCGGCAAGGCCAAGCCGAGCGAGCTGCTCTACCGCGACGCGGTGCAGCGCAAGTTCACGCTGACGGGCACCGACGTCCACAGCACCGGCGTGATCATCCTCACCTACGCCCCGGTCCCCGCCGAGTAGCCCTTGGGCGGTGGCCTGTGCCCGGGGATTCGTCGGCACAGGCCGCCCCGCCGGCCGTCAGGCCGCGCCCCCCTGGCCAGGATGCCGAGCTGTACCGTCAACGCGGCCACCAGCTCATACGGCCCCGGCCGGGCGAACTCGGACAACACCCCCGCCGCCTTCTGCTCCGGGCTCGGCGGGACGTGCTTGCTCGCCCACCACCATCCGTTCTGCACGACGATCCGCCACCCGGGGTAGGTGCTCTCGATCGCGGCCAGGTGGGCGCGCTCCCACGGGCTCAGTTGGTCCATTGCACCGCCTTTCGTGAAGGGCGCGGGCGGGCGGACCCGGGGTGGGGCCTCGGTACGCCCGCCCGCGCCGGGCGCGGTACGGCCCCGGGGGTGATGGGAAGGAGGGGCCGCCGCGCGGTCTGCGTCGTCTATGCGGCGGGCCACCGACGGCCCGCCGTACGGTACGACGACGCCCGCACCCTCACCACGCCGCCGTACCCGCTCAAAGGACGATCTCCCAGGCGTCCCCCGCCACCGAGACCGTCACGCCGTCGCCCCGGTACGCGGTGACCAGCGTGGTCCCGTACCGGTAGTCATAGATCGCCCCGCGCGTCGCGGGAGCCAGGCACGCGTACCGGACCCGCCCCCGCCCTGCCGGATAGGTGTCCAGCTTGGCCAGCATGTACTTCTCGGCGGCGGCCTCGTCCTTGGTGACACCGCCCGCACCACGGTCGCCGGCGTCCACCTCCCAGACCACGAGCAGCCCGTCGTCCCTGGCGGTGTCTCCAGGCATGCCCCCTATGGGCACTGTGGGTTTATCATCGCCCACGGGTCGCAGACCTCCTCTGCGATCAAGGCCCCGGCCGGTGGTGAGGTCACCGCGCCAGGGCCGCTCTGCGTTTCGGGTTGGTCACCCTCAGTGAATCGGTGGCGGCGAACAGTGGGCGAGAGGAAGGATGGGAGCACAAGGGGAGAGCCTGCGGCCCCAACCGTCCCCGGCGAGAGGTACATCGCGATATGTCCGCAGATTCCGCACCCAACGAATTCGGCGCTCGCCTGCGCGAACTGCGGGAGGCTCCCCCGTACTGGTCCCGCTCCGACCTCGCCCGGCGTATCCGCGAGACCGCACATCCCGACGACGAGATCCCCCACGTCGCAAGCCTGGTCGCCTCGATCAAGCAGTGGGAGAGCGGACAACATGTGCCCGGCCGCAAGTACCGCCCGCTGCTCGCCCGCGCCCTCGGCAGCAGCGAGGCAGGGCTATGGAACAACGACGCCGCTGCCGCCTCACCCCTTCTGCCTTCACTCCCCCCGGAAAACGTGGCCGGAGGGGATTATGTGGCGGCATTACGCGAATCCTGCCAAGCACTCGTGACCTTGGACAACACGGTCGGGGGCACTGCACTCGTGCCTGTGGCGGTACGCCTCGTCAGCCGCGCACACGCCTATCTGGCCTCCGGTCGGCACCTGCCGCAGGTCGAACACGACCTGGAAGCGGCCGTGGGCGAGGCCGGAGAGATCGCCGCGTGGCTCGCCTATGACGCCGACCAACAGGAACTGTCCCGCCGATTGATCAACGAGGCGCTGACCGTGTCCCGCCTGGCGGGCGACAGAGCCGGTGAACTCCTCGGACTCTCGCACCTGGCCATGCAGAGCATCTATCTGCGCCGCTCGCGCGAGGCGCTGAAGATCGCTGACCGGGTGCTGGGGGGACAGCGCCTGTCCGGTCGTACGACAGCGCTGTTCCGCATCCGGCAGGCCCGGGCCCTGGCACAGCTAGGCGACCTGCCGGCGGCGCGTGACGCACTGCGCCACGCCGAGGCCCTCATCTATGCAGGTACCGACGCCAAGGACCCGGCGTGGACCTGGTGGATCGACCCGCACGAGCTGATGTGGCATCGCGCGATGTGCCACGCGGACACCGGCCAGTGGGAGCACGCCGTCGAAGCCGCCGCCACGACGGTGGAGACGTGCCGACCCGGCGGAGCCCGCTGCGCCTTCAACGACCATGCCCACTTCCTCGCCGCCCTCGTCCACGCCCACGCGTGGCAGGAGGCCGAACCAGTCGTCGCCAAGTTGATCGACCAGGCGTCCGAGGTCGGATCGGCCCGTACCGAGAACCTGCTCCGCCACCTCACCGACCGGATCACCGTCACCAAGGGCCCTTCCTCCACGCTCACCGACAGCGCGGAACACCTACGGCAGACACTGTCGGCCACCGCCTGACCTCACTGTGCCTCCTAGACAAAACGACACGCGCGAAAAGACCAGGTACGGGGCGCAGCCGAGTACGTCGGGCGGCGACGGAAGTGCATTACCACCTTGCGCCATAGGACAGCCACATGAAGTGAAGCGGTGGCAGAAAGCAGCAGGCCAGGGGCAGGATTGAGCAGAGAAGGGCGGCCTTGACAGCGTCCGCCATCCCCCGGTGAGAGGTTCGTCGGAACATGTCCGCCGATGAGACTTTTGGCATCCGCCTCCGCAAGTTGCGCGAAGCACCCCCGTACTGGTCCCGCTCCGACCTCGCCCGACGTATCCGCGACGCCGCGCATCCCGACGACGACATCCCTCACGTGCCGAGCCTCGTCAGCTCGATCAAGCAGTGGGAGAGCGAGATCCATATGCCAGGGCGCAAGTACCGTCCACTACTGGCCCGCGCGCTCGGCGTATCCGAGGGCGAGCTGTTCGGCGACTCGCCTCCAATGGCCCTGGAAACATCGATGCCAGAAGCGTCCGGCCTCCCGTGGGTATGGGAGCCTGGCGCTGTTTCCCGGGCCATCCACGAGGCGACCATGCATGATCTGACGCTCGACCGCCGACAGGCCACCAAGGCGCTGACCGTCGTAGTCGGTCTTCCCCTCATCGATCCGGTACAGCGCCGGCTCACCGCCTTTTCCCCTGTCCTCCCTCATCACGCCGCACGGAGCCGCATCGGGATGGATGAGATCGCTCGGCTTGAGACGGCCGCCGAACACTTCCGAACATGGGACCACAGCAGCGGTGGCGGCCTGGCGCGGAAAGCCGTAATAGGCCAGCTCAACGACGTGGCCGACCTGATCAAAGACATCCACCCGCACCAGATCACACGACGGTTGTACGGTGTCATGGCGCGGCTGGCGAAGACCGCCGCGAACATGTCCTGGGACTCCGGCATGCAGCAAATGGCACAGCGCTACTACGTGCTCGCGCTCCAAGCTGGACGCGTGGCCGACGACCGGGGCTTCGGTGCTGGCGTATTGGCATCAATGGCCCGACAGCTCTTGTATCTGAAGAAGCCGGGCGACGCACTGGAATTGGTCCGGCTCGCCCTGGATGGCACGCGCGCATCCGGAGCCGAACGTGTTCGGGCCATGCTGCATACGCGTGAAGCCTGGGCATATGCCGGCCTCGGCCGGATCGAGGCATTCCGCCGCGCCACCGCCGCCGCAGAAGATGCCTATGCTGCCAGCGGCGGGGACGACCCTGACTGGCATACCTCCTTCGATGAGGCGGAACTCGCCGGTGTGACCGGTGGTCGGTACCTCGACCTGGCCCTGGCCAATCCACATTTCGCGCCCGAGGCGGTGAGCCACATCAAACGTGCGATCGAGTTGCGCGCCCAGCGCTTCCGGCGCAGTTTCGCCCTCGACTACGCAGGGCTGGCGCACGCGTACGTCATCAACGGTGAACTGGACGCCGCTGTGATCATGGCGGAAACGGCAATCAGCGCGTCCGGACAGGTCGCCTCCGGGCGGGTCCACGCGCAGCTCCAGGATCTCACCCAAGTGCTCGCCGACCAGAAAGCCCCTGGTGTGGCAGAACTACGTACACGGCTTCAGGCGACCCTCACGAGTAAGGCGCCCCGTTAGGACCAAGGGAGCACGAATATGCGCATCGGTGTCACCGGCCATATGAACATCACCCCGGACACGAGCCGCCTCGTGTACGAGGCAATTCTCGCCCACCTGCACGACCGGGCTGGAACGCCGTTGGCCGGGGTGTCGTGCATCGCGAGAGGCGCCGACTCGGTGTTCGCCGAAGCGGTGCTCGCTGCCGGGGGCGAACTGGAGGTGGTGTTGCCCTCTCGCGACTATCGGGAGGCGAAGGTGAAGCCCGACCACGCGGAACAATTCGACGCACTTATCGCGCGAGCTGGCCGCGTCCGGGTGATGGACTTCGACCAGGCCAGCCGGGACGCATATGTGGTCGCCAACGAGACGGTACTGGGCAGCGTGGACGAACTGATCGCGGTGTGGGACGGACGCGAGGATTATGGCAAGGGAGGCACCGCCGACGTGGTCGCCGTCGCACGCCGTCGTGGCCTGCCGGTCACGGTGATCTGGCCACGCGGAGCAGCGAGGGCATAGCCGCCTTTTACAGCGAGCGTTTTGCGGATGCCGTCTGCTTAAGACTCGCTGAGCGATGGACCGGCTATGCAGGCCATGACGTTTTCGAGTCTCGGAGTGGAAGCCAAAGGCCGGTTTCTGGATCTCACCATCAGCACGTAAACATCGGGCTTGCTGTACTGGGACCGAGACCAGGACTTACGGCACATGACGAGCCCCGGCGTCGGGCGGAGCCCGACACAGGAAAAGCGTCCGAGCGACAGCGAGGGCCACGCCTTCAGGCACGCGGGAGCGCGCGTCGGTCAAGGGGCGGGCATTGGGGTCGGGGTGAGGGCGGCGCGGATGGCGCCCGCCGAGCGGCGTCAATGGCGGAGGTCTTAGGGGATCGGGAGTTCGGCCAGGTCGAGGCGGAACTTCGGGCCTGGGTGGACGCCCGTGCCTGGACGACCGGTGAAGGGCCAAGGCGCTGTTCGACGCGGGGGTCGGATGGCTGCGGGGAGCGGCAATGAGAGATCACGATTGCGGGCCGCTTCCAGCGCCTCCCAGGGTCCGCGCCTCCGCGGCCGACCCCGCCGGTCGACCTCGCGGGCCTGACCTCCCGCGGTTTCTCCCGGTCTCCGCCTTGGCCGGCTTGACCGAGCTGCGGTCTGTGCCAACGCCTCCGTCATTCCATGAGTGACGGAGGCCCCCGGGCGGTGGGCTCGCTGATACACGCCCCACAATCGGTACCACCATACCGGATTGTGATACGGTTCAGCGGTGATGACGGAGGAGCGCAAGGTCAGGCGTGCCGGTGGGCGAAGGCGTCAGGATGTGCTGAAGCACGTGGTCGAGGTGTTGATCGAGCGCGGGTTTCACCAGACGCGGTTCAAAGACGTGGCCGCGGCGAGTGGTGTGGCGGTCAGCACGCTGCAGGTGTACTTCGGCTCGCGGGAAGACATGCTGGTCGAAGCGCTGCGCACGTCCACCGAGGCTGAGGTGGCCGCGATGCGGGTGCAGGCCGGGGAGCGCGATGATCCCTGGGATCGGCTGGTCGGTCTTGTCGATCGCGGCTTTGCAACGCCGGTGCCGGTGTGGCGCATGCTGATGGAGTTCTGGAGCGCGGCGGCCCGCGACGAGGAACTGCGCGGGCACAGCCACCGGTTGCAGGCCCTCTACCGCGCTCCGTTCGTGTCCGCGCTGGGCGAGGGAATTCGCGCAGGGGCGTTTCGTACCCGGTTTGACGTTGAGGTGCTCGTCGACCTGATTGTCACCACGTTGGATGGTTTGCTGTACCCCCGTGTTCTGGGTCAGCCGCGGCCGTCTGATGACGGTCTGCGTGAGCTGCTGCTGGAGCAGTTGGCAACGACGTTGGAGGTAGAACGATGAGTGTCCTGGTAACCGGAGCGACCGGGAAGGTGGGGCGCCGGGTGGTGGAGCGGCTGGAGCGCCGGGGGATACAGGTGCGGGCCGCATCCAGAAGCAGTGCGACGCCGCTGGACTGGTGGCACCCGGCGGGATGGGCCGACGCGCTTGAGAACGTTGATCGGGCGTTCGTGGTCGTGCCCGGCGGAGACGACGGCCACCGGTCCGTGCGCGGCCTCGGCCATCAGGTGATCAAATTCCTGGACGTTGCCGAGGCGGCCGATGTCGGCGCAGTGGTGTTGATGACGGCGATGGGCATGGAATACGCGCCGGCGGAAGTAGAGCAGCGTGCCGTGGAACTCCACCTGCAATCTGGCGGAATGCACTGGACGATCCTCCGTCCGAACTGGTTCCACCAGAACCTGACTGAAGGAATCCTGGCTGATCTGGCCGCCGCCAACAACGGCGTGCTGGCCACACCGACCGGCGAGGCGGCAGTCGGTTTCATCGACGCCGCCGACATCGCCGAGGTCGCGGCCGAAGTCATCGCCGGCGCGGCCACCGATGAGCACCACGGGCGCGAGTACACGCTGACCGGACCGAAAGCACACACCTTCGCCGAGGTCGCCGCGCTGTCGGCGGCCACGGGTGGGCCGCTGACCGGCTACCACCCGGCATCCGACGAAGACTTCCGCGAGCGCACGGCCGGACTCGGCTGGGCCGAGGAATACATCGACACGCTCAGCGGCCTTTTCAGCATCATCGCGTCCGGCGCCGCGGCCCGGGTCACCGGCGACGTCCTCGATATCCTGCAGCGCTGCCCATCGGACATCGAAGAATTCTTCAACACCATTAACAGACAGTGAATCTTTTTCAACCTCAAGCTCCCTGGTCAGGGGTGGTAAGCGAGACGCCGTAGCCGTATGACCAGGCGTCCTGCCGGGGCACCAGCCCCGGCCTGAGCCCGATGGAGACGCCTTTGACCTGGTCCAAGCGACCGGTTGAAAAAGGCCCCAGTGACGCGGCAGTCGGCGGAATCCGCGGCCACGCCACCAGGTCGCCGCCGCACTCCGTCATTCTTCATAACTGGCGGACCTCGGGCCGCCCCCAACGAGGACTCGCGAGAGATCAGCGCGTCCTTTTCGGCGGGGTGCCGACAAGCAGCGGCCTCGATCTGGCTCTCAGCCAAGGTCATCCGGCCGAAGGATGCGCCGAGATCGGAGAAATCAACCCTGAGCTGCTTGGAAGCCGCCCGCAGAAGACCAGCGCCCGTGCTCATTGGTCATCCTCCTCAAGGCATGAGCGGGTTGCTCGGTAAGACAGGCGAGGCCAGGCGGCCGTTTCGAGGGCGCGGCCCGCAGACCCGGGCGGGTCGTCGTCGAAGGCGGCCACATCATCGACGGGGGTGTTCGCGGCGGTGGCGTTGAGTTCGCCTGTCCAGGAAGGAGTCGCCCATGGCCCGGACCGTCGGCGAGGCGAGCAGCGGGCAACGGGCAACGGACTTGCCGTACGGGAACCAACACTGGGACCTACGGCACATGATCAGCCCTGGC
Organism: Spongiactinospora sp. 9N601; assembly: GCF_044326295.1. Classification (NCBI taxonomy): domain Bacteria; kingdom Bacillati; phylum Actinomycetota; class Actinomycetes; order Streptosporangiales; family Streptosporangiaceae; genus Spongiactinospora; species Spongiactinospora sp. 9N601. Next base: position 447,373 of record NZ_JBIRBB010000002.1, on the reverse strand, counting down.
GTCGGGCGAAGCCGACACAAGGAAGATCGTCCGAGCGACGGCGAGGGCCACGCTCTTGGGCGTGCGGAAGCGCGGGTCCGCCGAAGGCGGGACATCGGGTAAGGCCGACGGGGGCGGTGGAGCCGACCGCCGAACGATGAGCAAGGACGCGCGCTTGGGAAACCTGGACACCAGGGCGCAAGGGCGGGCAGGGGCTTGCCGTACAGGAACCAGTACCGGGACTTACGGCACATGGTCGGCCCCGGCGTCGGGCGAAGCCCGACACAGAAAAGATCGTCCGAGCGGCAGCGAGGGCCACGCCTTTAGGGCCCTTAGCCGCGCGGGAGCACCGGCCCGCCGAGGGCGGGGGTCGGGGTACCGCGGGCGCGGGGTTCTGGAGGTGATGTGGGAACGGTGGGCGAGGACACGCACCCGGGGAAGCCGGGCACCAGAGCGGAAGGTGGGCACAGGGGCGGCGGGCAGGGGGCCTGCCGTACAGGAAACAGCACCGGAGCAAACGGCACGTGATCAGCCCCGGCGTCGGGCGAAGCCCGACACAGAAAAGATCGTCCGAGCGGAGCGAGGGCCTTGGGCCTGTAAGCCCGGACCACGGAGATCATCGGGGCGACAGCGAGGGCCACGCCTTTGGGCTTGTCGGCCCAGCGGATCTGGGCGGGGAAGTATCGGTCAAAGATACGGTCATGCGTGGCGTTGATCGGACAATCCCCCACTTACAGTCACAATAGGGACTTAAGGGGGGTCGCATGCCCGACTGCACTGTGGTCGTCATCACGTACAACGATGCGGGGCGGTTGCCAAGGGCAGTGCGTTCCGTGCTGGACCAGACGTTGCACGGCCTCGAAGTGATCATCGTGGACGACGCCAGCACCGACGACACCCCCCAGGTCGCCGCCGAGCTGTGCGCCCAGGACCCGCGCGTCCGTTTCATCCGCCGCCCCCGCAACAGCGGCGGCTGCGGCGCCCCCCGGAACACCGGAATGGCCCTCGCCACCTCCCCCTACATCATGTTCCTGGACAGCGACGACACCCTCCCCCGGCACACCTGCAAAAGCCTGATCACCGAGATCGAGCGCACCGAGGCCGACTTCGTGACCGGCCAGATCCAGCGCGTCTACGAGTGGAAGCGCAAGCCGCAGCGGTACTTCCCCGACCTCTACCGCCGCCGCGTCGTCGATGGCATCCGCCGCGACCCGGAGATGTTCCTCGACACGTTCGCGACCAACAAGCTCTACCGCACGAGCTTCCTCAAGGAGCATGACCTGCGCTTCGAGGAGCGCATCCATTTCGAGGACCACATCTTCACCGCCCGCCTGTTCTGCGTGACCCGCCGGTTCGCCGTGGTGCCGTGGATCGTGTACGACTGGCGGCGCGCCCCCGACCGCCCCGGCACCGAGAAGTCGATCTCGCAGCGGCTCAGGCAGATGGACAACGTACGCCAGCGGATCCGCGCCGCCTGGGCCTGTGACGTGATCCTGCGGGCCAACGGCTTCACCGACCTGATCCCGGAACGCCAGCGCCGTTTCCTGCGCCAGGACATCCGCGTCTACCTCAACCCGCTGCCCTCCCGCGACCGGGTGTGGGTGAAGGAGTTCGCGTCCGTGGTCCGGCCGTACCTGAGCGAGATCAAGCCCGACGTCTACGCGACCGTCGATCCGCTGACCCGGGTGTGCTGCCGCCTGATCGTCACCGACCGGATCGAGGAGCTGGAGGTCGCGGCCCGCTCGCTGGGCGGGCCCCGGGCCGCGCCCCGCCACGCCGTACAGAACGACGGCCGCACGTACTGGGGCACGACCCCCGACCCCGCGCTCGACATCACCTGCATGCGGATGGCCGAGCTGCCGTTCACCGCGAGCCGCCTGCGCCACGAGGTCACCGAACTCACCGCCAACGGCACCCGCGTCTCCCTGGCGATCAGAACCTACGACCCCTTCGGCGTACTCGACGCCACCCCAGGCTGGCGCGCCGACCTGCGGCTGCGCTCCGGCGCCGTACGCCTGACCCCGGTCGCCCAGGACGACGGCGGCTACCTCTCCGAGGTCACCATCGACCTGGCCAGAACCATGAACAAACCCCTCATAGGCCACGACGGCACCCACGACCCACGGATCGCGATCACCCGCCCGGACGGCCGCAAGACCACCGACGCGCTGCTCGTCGATCCCACCGCGCCGCCGATCCGGGTCCGCGTCCCCGGTCACACGGTCACGCTGCGCCCGGAGGGGCACGCCGCCGTGCTGCGCGTGCGCTGGCGGCGCGAGGGCCTGCGCAAACAGGTACCGAGGCTCGCCCGGGTCGCCCGGCGGGCGATCCGCAGGGCCGGTGACCCCCGCCTGAAGCTGCGCGTCTACAAGGGCCTGATCCACGTCGTGCCGCGCCGCGCCGACCTGGCGATCTTCGAGGCGGACGTCGGCAAGGGCTACACCGGCAACCCCCGCTACATCTACGAGGAGATCCGCAGGCGCAGGCTGCCGATCACGGCGGTGTGGTCGGTGGCGCGGCGGCGGTCCGGCTTCCCCAAGGACGCCACCCTCGTGCGCCGGATGAGCTGGCGCTACGTCTGGACCCTGGCCCGCGCCGCCTACTGGGTGGACAGCCACGGCTTCCCGCTGGACTACCCCAAGCCGCGCGGCACCCGCTACCTGCAGACCTGGCACGGCCAGGGGATCAAGACGATCGGCTACAACGCCCCCGACCTGCGCGGCGACTTCGACGGCCCGCGCGCGCAGTGGGCGGCGGCGGTGGCCCGGTGGGACGCGCTGGTGTCGCCGGGGGCGGAGTTCGAGCGCACGTTCCTGCCGTCCAACCGATACGCGGGGCCGGTGCTGCGGTACGGCTCGCCGCGCTGCGACGTGCTCGCGCACGGCGACCCGGACGCCGCCCGGCGGGTACGCGACCGCCTGGAGATACCGGACGACCGGCGCATCCTGCTCTACGCGCCGACCTATCGCGACCATGCCCGGTACTCGGGCGCGAGCGTCCGGGCCGACCTGGCCGAGCTGGCCGAGGCGCTGGCCGCCGAATGGGTGCTGGTGCTGCGCACGCACCCGGTGGAGCGGTTCGTGGTGCCCCGGCACGTCCGGCACTTCGTACGGCCGGGGGGCTCCTACCCGGAGGTCAACGATCTGATGCTGGCCTCCGACGCGCTCATCACCGACTATTCCTCGCTGATGTGCGACTACGCCGTGACCGGCAAGCCGATGATCTTCATGATCGACGACTGGGCGGAGTACCGGGCGGCGGGGCGCGGCTCGCCCTACGACCTGCCCGCCATCGCGCCCGGTCCGTGCGTGACCACCACGGAGGAGCTGGTGGCGGCGGTGCGGGACCTGGATCGGCTGGCGGCGGGGTTCGCCGCGAAGTACGCGGCGTTCCGCGAGACGTGGTGCGCGGACGAGCGCGGCGAGGCGGCGGCGCGGGTCGTGGACGCCTTTTTCGGAGCGCGCCGCGCGGCCAGGCCGGGCAGGGTCAGGGCGCCGGTGGCGCGGTGAGCGCGCTGGTGTTCGCCTGCCTGGACGCCGACACGCTCGGCGGCATCCAGCGGGTCACGCACACGGTGGCGCAGGGGCTGGCCGGGCGCGGGCACGAGGTGCACGTGATCGGCCTGCACCGGGCGCGCCGGCCGTTCAGGTACGTCGAGCGGCCCCGCTACCGGCGGCACGTGATCCACCGGACGGCGGCCGGGCCGGTGGGGCGGGCCGCGCGCCGCCTGGCCGACCGGCGGCTGCGGGCGCTGTTCCAGCGGATCGGGCCGGGGCATGTCGTGATGACCTCACCGGCCGTGGTGAGCAGGCTGCTGTCCCTGCTGCCGCCCGACTTGTCGGGCATCGGGCACTATCACGGCTCGTTCGAGCACGCCAGGGGCACCTGGCACCTCGGTTCGGTGCGGCGCGACTGGTGGCGGCTGGAGCAGGCGGTCTTCCTCAGCGAGGACGACGCGGGGCTGTTCGCCGAGCACGCCATGCTGCCCAACACCTGGACGCTCGCCAACCCGCTGCCGGGCTGGCCGGGACGTACGGCGGAGCTGTCCGCGCGGCGGGTGCTCGGCGTGGGGCGGCTGGCGGGGGTCAAGCGGTTCGACCGGCTGATCTCGGCGTTCGCGGCGGCCTGCGAGCGGGTGCCCGAGCCGTGGGAGCTGCACCTGATCGGGGAGGGCGAGGAACTGCCCCGGCTGCGCGAGCACGCGCGGGCGGCCGGGGTGGCCGGGCGGGTGGTGTTCCGGGGGCGGGTGTCCTCCCGGGAGTTGGCCGTGGAGTACCTGAACGGTTCGGTGCTCGGGCTGGCCAGTGAGCACGAGGGGGCTCCGCTGACGGTGGCGGAGGCGGCGGCGTTCGGGGTGCCGGCGGTGGCGTTCGACGTGTCGGGCGGGATGCGGTCGCTGGTGGCGTCCGGCCGTACGGGGGTGCTGGTGCCGCCGGGGGACGTGGCGGCGTTCGCCGCCGCGCTGGCGGACCTGATGGGGTCGGCGGGCGAGCGGCGGCGGCTGGGTGCCGCCGCCCGCGCCCACGCGGAGTCCTTCCGGCTGGACCAGGTGCTCGACGGGTGGGAGGCGCTGCTCGCGCATCTCGCCCGTTGACGCAAAGCCCGTGCCGGCCCCCGGCGTTCCCCCAAAATCGCGCCGGGGACAAGGACGTCTACTTGGCGGCCAGCTCCGGCGAGCCGGTGCGCTGCCTGGGCAGTCCGGCCAGGGCGAGCTGCCCGCTGGTGAGCTGCGCGCCGATCGGGTTCGGCTCACGCATCCGGACGAACCGGTCGAAGGTCTTCTTCTTCATCCGGGACAGCTTGCGCCGCGCGGCCACCCGCTCGTAGGCGGCGAGCCGTCCCATCGACGCCTTCTCCGCCCCGGACAGCTCATACCCGTAGGCGGTGAGGCGGTCGGCCAGCACCGTCTCGCACAGCGAGATCTCCCACGGCTCCAGCCGGTGCCGCCAGCTTCCCGAACGCGAGGTGGTGACCTCGCCGTGGGTGCGCGAGTGCCACGTCTTGCGCTCCGGCACCGCCACGTCGGCGATCAGGTGCGGCCGGCACATCGCGGGGTCGAAATCCTCGCCGACGAACTCGCACACGCCCGCAAGCTCGGTCGCCGGGTCCTCGATGAGGTGTTCGTACTGCAGCTCGTAGTAACTGCCCGCGGGCATCCGGTGCGCGCCGTGCCGGGCGAAGTCGATCGCCTCGGCCCAGCCGGACATCGCGCTGTAGACGTTGCCCTTGTACCAGGGCATCTCCTTCAGCGAGGCCACGCAGTCGCGGCCGTCCCTGATCAGGTGGACGAACTGCGCGTCGGGGAAGAGGCGCAGCAGCACCTCGATGTTCTGGAAGTAGGACGGCCGCTTGTCGCCCCACCGGGGCTTGCCGAACCGGCCGGCGTAGGCGCGCAGCACGATGCCGAGCGCGGAGCCGAGCGTGCCGGGGCCGTCCACGATCTGCCTGGTCACCTCCTCGCCGTCGAGCCCGAGCTCGTAGAAGCGGGTCTGGCGGCGGCTGACGACCCAGTGGGCGAGCTTGCGCCGCTGGTCGGGGTCGCGCAGGTCGCCGAAGGTGAGCCTGCGGTGGTAGGCGGCCATCATGAACCGCGTCTCCGGCGGGATCGCGATGTTGGCGTGCGAGTGCATCATGAGCTGGAGCATCGTGGTGCCCGAGCGCGGGCAGCCGATGATGAAGATCGGCCGGTCCGGCCGGGCGGGCTGTGGCTGCATCGAAGTGAATCCCCCGTGTGAAGAACTGTGGAACCTGGTTCGGTTCAGCCGAGCGGCGTGCCGACCCGGCGTTGTTCGCGGGCCGCCCGCCGTTCGGCCTTCTCGGCCTTGACGGCCAGGCGGCGCATCGTCCGTTTGAAGTCGCGGGTGGACATCCAGAGCTTGTAGACCAGGGCGCTCTCGAAGAGCATCAGCAGGCCCCCGGCCACCGCCACCGCGTACGGCACCGCCCCCGGCCCGAGCAGCGGCCCCACGACGAACACCGCCATCTGGTACTCGATCCCGCTGAACAGGTGGGTGCGGATCCGGCGGGCGAGGAGCATGTCCCTGGCCCGGAGGTACCAGGGGAACCGGGACCGGAAGCCGGACTGCAGCCCCTCCTTGGCCCGTTGCCGCAGTTCGACGCCGTACTCCTCGTGCTCTTCCGGCTCCTCCCCCGGCTTTTCCGCCGGCCTCTCCGCCGAGGTGGACTCCCCGGCGGCGGCCATGGCCGCGACCAGGCGCTCCCGCATCGCCCTGCGGACCTTGGCCATGTGCGGCCCGTTGAGGTACCGGAACAGGTCGAAGGCGATGATCACCGCCGCCAGGTAGGCGGCCTCGATCCTGCCGGTCTGCCGGTAGAGGCCGTACGACAGCGCGAACGAGCACATCACCAGGCGGACCTGGTCCAGGCTGAAGTCCAGCCAGAGCCCGAACGTCGTGCCGTTGCCCTTCAGCCGGGCCAGCTTGCCGTCCACGCAGTCGGCGATGAACCCCAGGTGGAAGAACAGCGCGCCGAGGGCCAGGGACCCCCAGTCCCCCGCGCTGAAGCAGAGCGCGGCGCAGACGCCGAGCACGAACGCCAGCCCGGTCACCTGGTTCGGCGTGATCGACGTACGGCCCGCCGCCCAGCGCACCAGACGGCAGGCGATCGGGTCCACCAACAACACGGTCCACCAGGCGTCGCGTGCCTTGCATGCGGCACGCACATCCGCGAGCGAGTACGTCGTCATGACAGACAGCATGATGAGATCGGGCGTTGCGTCACTGGAGCCTAGCCACCTCGGGAAACTGTCCTGGCCGAGTCTTTACCGGCCTCTTGGGCAGCACCCCCCGCTTCACGGCGGACTCTCCGGATACGGCACGGACCCGCCGGACGGCTCTCCTCCACCGCCAAGGGCGCGTCGGGGTCGCCGTCCCTGGCCATCAGGCGGACCTTGCGGACCCGCCCGCGCCGCCGCAGGCCGCCGGGCACGACGACCTCGACGTGCAGCCGCCAAGGGCCCTCGCCGTCGGCCAGCGCGGCCGGGTTCACCTCGGCGGAGAACCGCCCGCCGGGTTCGGTGGCGTAGTCGATCGGGATCTGGGCCCTGGTGCCGATCTCCACCAGCCACAGCCGCAGGTCGGTGCGGGAGTTCTCGACGGGGGTGATGTAGGCGAACCCGTCCAGGCGCAGCCGGCCGTCGCGATATTCGGCGCGTTCGACGCGTGCCCGCAGCGCGATCTCGTCGGTCACGTCGAAGACGTCGGGCGGCAGTTTGCGGGTGCGGTCGCCGAAGTAGGGGTAGGCGGCGTACCAGCGGTAGCTCCTGCGGCCCCGGCGCACGACGTGGGCCTGGGCGGTGCGGCCCTCGTGGCGGGCCCGGCGTACCTCGGCGAGTTCGTCCACCATGCGCTGGCGCAGCAGGTGCAGCTCCAGCCGCCGTACGGCGGGCAGCTCCCGCACCGCCTCCTCGCGCAGGCCGCCGGCGAACGGCGCGGCCAGGTCCAGCAGCCGGGCCCGCGCGTCGGGGTCCTCGGCGGCGGTGACGGCGGCGGCGACGATGCCGAGGTCCCAGGTGGCGATCATGCCGTCCAGCGCGGGGCGCAGGCCGGGCGCGTGCTCGTCCAGGAACTCCTGGACGGCGTGCAGCGCGGCGACGCGCTGGGCGACATTGGCCGGCTCCGAGCGGCGCTGGGTGATCGAACCGCCGCCCTCCTCGCGCTCCCGCCACAGGTAGACGATGTCGGGCAGCAGGTCCACCCGGGAGGCGTGGACGTGCGCCGCGATGGCCACGGGCGCGTCCTCGTACAGCCCGGCGGGGAACGCCAGGCCGTGCTCGGTCCAGAACGAGCGGCGGTAGACCTTGTTCCAGACGGTACGGTCCCGCATCAAGCTCTGATATCTGGTGATGTGGGTGCGCTGCCGGATACGCCGGAACAATCGGGCGTGCAACGGTGAGGGCGCCTCGCCCTCCGAGGTGATCCGCCGCACGCCGCCGCAGGCGATGTCCGATCCGGTGGCCTCCAGGCTGTCCACCAGCGCCCGGTAGGCGTCGGGGGGCACGACGTCGTCGGCGTCGGCGAAGGCGAGGTACCTGCCGGTGGCCAGGCCGATGCCGAGATTCCGCGCCGGGCCCGGCCCCTGGTTGGCGCAGCGGACGAGCGTGAACCGGGAATCCCTGGCCGCGTATCCCTTGGCGATCGCGTCGCATCCGTCGAGCGAGCCGTCGTCCACCATGACGACCTCGATGGAGGTCAGGCTCTGGGCCGCCAGGGACGCCAGGCACTCCTCAAGATAGTCCGCCACGTCGTGGAACGGCACGATGACACTGAGCAATGGTTCCATGGCTGCCACGATGCCGTCCGCTGCCGATGGTCGCCGCGCTCACTACCGGGCGCTGACCTCTCCTTTGCGCAAGCCTTTGCCGGTCGTCACCGGCCGTTCTCGCTACTCTCTGTCATAGATCTGTTGCGAAAGGTGAGCGATCATGCTGAGAGCGGCCGAGGAGCGCGACCTGGAGACCGTGCGCCGGTGGCGCAACCACCCGCTGGTGCGGGAGGCCAGCTTCACCACCCACGAGATCCTGCCCGCCGAGCACGCCCGCTGGTGGGCCGGGGTGCGCGACGACCCGGCCCGCCGGGTGCTGATCTACGGCGACGACCCGCCGAGGGGGGTGGTGACCTTCAGCGGGCTGGGCGGGTTCGACCGTTCGGCGAGCTGGGGGTTCTACCTGGACCTCGCGGGCCTGGAGCAGGACGGCGGCCTGCTGCGCGCGTGGGTGGGGATCGAGCGGGCGGCCCTCGGCCACGCCTTCGGCGCGCTCGGCCTGCTCACCCTGCGCGGCGAGGTGCTGGCCGCCAACACGGCGGTACGCGAGCTGCACCGGAGGTTCGGCTTCACCGAGACCTCCGTCTACCACCGCGAGATCGGCGGCGTGTCCCGCGAGGTCGTCGCGATCCGCCTGGACCGGGAGGACGCGCGATGAAGATAGCCGGCCGGCCGATCGACGCCGAGCACCCGCCGTTCGTGGTGGCGGAGATGTCCGGCAACCACAACGGCGACCTGGACCGCGCCCTGGCCATCGTGGACGCGGTGGCCGAGGCGGGGGCGCACGCCGTGAAGCTCCAGACCTACCGCCCCGACACCATCACCGTCGACTGCGACCTGCCCGCCTTCCGCATCGGCGAGGGACACGAGCTGTGGGGCGGGCAGACCCTCTACCGGCTCTATGAGGGCGCGCACACGCCGTGGGAGTGGCACGAGCCGATCTTCCGGCGGGCCAGGGAGCGCGGGCTGATCGCGTTCTCCTCGCCGTTCGACGCCACGGCGGTGGCACTACTGGAGTCGCTGGACACGGCGGCCTACAAGATCGCCTCATCGGAGATCGTCGATCTGCCGCTGATCGAGCGGTGCGCGGCCACCGGCCGGCCGCTGATCATCTCGACCGGCATGGCGAGCGCGGGCGAGATCGACGCGGCGGTGACGGCGGCGCGCGGAGCGGGCTGCGCCGAGCCCGCCGTACTCGGCTGCACGGCGTCCTACCCGGCCCCGCCCGAGCACAGCGACCTGCGCGCGCTGCCCCTGCTGCGCGACCTGACCGGGGCGGTGGTCGGGCTGTCGGACCACACGCCGGGCATCGGCGCGGCGGTGGCGGCGGTGGCGCTCGGGGCGTGCCTGATCGAAAAGCACGTCACGCTGTCGCGGTCCGACGGCGGGGTGGACGCGGCGTTCTCGCTGGAGCCGGGCGAGCTGGCCGCGCTGGTGGCCGAGAGCGAGCGGGCCTGGCAGGCGCTCGGCCGGGCGCGCATCGGGCCGCGGCCCAGCGAGCGGGAGGGGCTGCGCTTCCGGCGTTCGCTGTACGTGGTGGCCGACGTGAGCGCGGGCGAGCCGGTCACCGACCGCAACGTGCGGTCCATCCGCCCGGCGGGCGGGCTGCCCCCGCACGCGATCCCGCTGGTGATCGGCCGCACGTTCACCCGCGACGCCCCCGCGGGCACCCCGCTCACCTGGGACCTCGTGTGATGGCTCGCGGATGCGGGCGAGGCCGTCAGACGGCCGCGCCGACCCCCCTTGACCTGGGACCTCGTGTGAGCGGTCAGCGGATGCGGGCGAGGGCGTCGGCGACGCGTTCGCGGCCGAGGCCGTCCACGACGCGACGGCCGCGCCTGGCGTACCGGGCGCGCCTGGCGGGCTCGGCCAGCAGCTCGCGCAGCGCGGGCACCGCCGAGGACGGGTCGTTGCCCGCGCCGAGGCCCGCGGCCAGGCCGCGTTTGGTGACCCCGTGGTAGCCGAGCAACTGGTTGTCGCGCACCCAGGTCAGCGCGGTGGGCACGCCCAGGTAGAGCAGCTCCCACACGGTCGTGCCGGCCGCGGTGATGACCAGGTCGGCCTGCGCCATCAGCCGGGGCAGCTCGTCGGTCGGCGGCAGCACCGAGATCGGCAGGCCGGGCGGCGGCACGACCGTCTCCGGGGCGATCACCGTGGCCGAGAACGGCACGCCGGTCGCGGCCAGCGCGTCCAGCCAGCCCATCGTCACGCCGGTGGCGTCGGTGCCGCCGAAGAAGCACAGCACGTGCGGGATGCCCCCGGCGGGCACCGACCGGTGCCTGCGCACCTCATCGCGCAGCAGCACGTAACGGGTGCCGGCCAGCACGGGCAGCCCGGCGTGCCGGTCTTCGGCGCCGAGGTTCTGGTCGAGGTAGAGGTCGGCGGACTGCCCCCGGGTGTCGCCGTCGATGATCGCCAGGACCGGGATGCCCGCCCGGCGCAGTGCCATCCCGGTCTCCGGGGCGAGGTCGTAGGAGTCGAGCACGACCGCGTCGAGATCGAGGCACGCGGCCTGCGAGCCCAGGGCCTCCGCGCCCGGCCTGGCCGGGAGCAGCGGCAGGCCGCGGCGTTCGAGCTGGGCCGCGGCCCAGGGCAGGCCGCCCACATCGCCGAGGAACAGCACTTCGGTGCCGCGGGCCGAGAGCTCCTCGGCCAGCGCAACGCAGCGCACCAGGTGCCCGACGCCGACCCCGGGGCCGGCGTCGCAGCGCACGCCCACCCGCCCGTTCACGCCTCCTGCAACGCCTTCTGCCGCACGTGGGCGTTGATCCGGGCGATCTCCGGCCGGTCGCGCAGCCAGCGCACCAGCGCGCCGACCGGCGTCGGGGCGTCGCCGGTGTGCCCGGCGACCGCCTCGATGAGCCGCCAGTCGTCCTCGGTGTCGAGGGTGACCCGCAGGTCGGCGGCCGGCGGCGGGTAGCTCAGGCCGAGCACCTTGAAGCGCTCGGCGTGGGTGTAGACGTAGGAGGTGACATGCGCGCGGTGGTGACCTTCGGCGAGTTCGTCGGCCGCCTCGAACGCGGCGCGCCCGACGATCTCCACGTCGGTGCCGCGCGGCAGCGTGCCGCACAGGCCGGTGCCGAGGTAGTCGAGCCCGGGCACCGCCCGGTAGACGCGCGCGGCGTCGGCGATCAGGCCCGGGTCGAGCAGCGGGCAGTCGGCGGTGAACCTCATCACCGCCCCGGCCGGCCGCCGTTCGCGCAACACGCCCGCGAACCTGCCGAGCACGTCATCGACGGGCCCGCGGTGGCAGGGCGCGCCGAGCCGCGCGCACTCCGCCACCACGGCGTCGTCGGCGGGCTCGGTCGTGGTGGCCACCACGAGGTCGTCGAGGACGCCCGACGAGCGCGCCGCCCTGACCACCCAGCCGAGCACCGACCGCCCGGAAAGCTCCCGCAGGACCTTGCCGGGGAGCCGGGTGGACCCCATACGAGCTTGGACGATCCCGATAATACGCACCGTTGCCCCATTCCCCCGTGTGACAGTGAGTGCCTATCCGGTCGCGCTATGCTACCGGCTCGACCGGACCAGAGCATCCGGCTGTCCGCAAAACAGGGGCTTCAAAAACACGGGCTTCAGAACACGGGGGAAGCAAGACGTGAGCGTTCTGACGGGATCATCGATCCTGATCACAGGGGGGACAGGCTCGTTCGGCAAGGAGTTCATCCGCTACGCCCTCGCCCGCCTCGCGCCCCGCCGCCTGGTGGTCTTCTCCAGGGACGAGCTGAAACAGTACGAGGCCCGTCAGCGGTTCGGCGACGACGAGCGGCTGCGCTGGTTCATCGGCGACGTGCGCGACCGGGATCGGCTGCTGCGCGCCATGCACGGCATCGACCACGTGGTCCACGCCGCCGCGCTCAAGCAGGTCGACACGGCCGAGTACAACCCGTTCGAGTACGTCCGCACCAACGTGGGCGGCTCCCAGAACGTCGTGGAGGCCGCGATCGACGCGGGGGTGCGCAAGGTCGTGGCGCTGTCCACCGACAAGGCGTCCAGCCCGATCAACCTCTACGGCGCGACCAAGCTGGTCGCCGACAAGCTGTTCGTCTCGGCCAACCACTACGCCGCCGGGCACCCCACGCGGTTCGCCGTGGTCCGCTACGGCAACGTGGTGGGCAGCCGGGGTTCGGTCGTGCCGTTCTTCCAGCGGCTGGCCAGGGAGGGCGGCAGCATCCCGCTCACCGACAAGCGGATGACCCGGTTCTGGATCACCCTGCCGCAGGCGGTGCGGTTCGTCGTGGAGTCCTTCGACATGATGCAGGGCGGCGAGCTGTACGTGCCCCGCATCCCCAGCATGCGGCTCACCGACCTGGCCGAGGCGCTGGCACCGGACAGCCCGACCTACGAGATCGGCATCCGGCCGGGCGAGAAGCTGCACGAGGAGATGATCGCCCCCGACGACGGCCGCCGCACGCTGCGCCTGGCCGACCGCTACGTGGTGCTGCCGACCATCGCGACCTGGGGATACGTGCCGCCGCAGGCGGGCGAGACGCTGCCGGAGGGCTTCTCCTACCGCTCCGACGGCAACGACCAGTGGCTGACGGTCGCCCAGTTGCGCGAGATGGTCGCGGCGGGGTCGTGATGCTCCCCTACGGCAGGCAGTCCATCGACGGCGACGACGTACGGGCCGTCTGTGAGGTGCTGAGCGGCGACTGGCTGACCACCGGGCCGCAGGTGGCCGCGTTCGAGGCCGAGCTGGCCCGGTGGGCCGGCGGGGTGCCGTGCGTGAGCGTCACCTCCGGTACGGCGGCGCTGCACACCGCCTACGTCGCGGCCGGGATCGGGCCGGGCGATGAGGTGGTGACCTCGCCACTGACGTTCGTGGCCACGGCCTCCACCGCGACCCTGCTCGGGGCCCAGGTGGTGTTCGCCGACGTCGAACCGGACACCGCGAACCTCGACCCGGCCGCCGCGCACGCCGCGACGACCGCCCGGACCAAGGTCGTCACCGCGGTCGACTACGCCGGCCACCCGGCCGACTACGACGCCCTGCGCAAGGTCACCGACGCGGCGGGGGCGCTGCTGGTGGCCGACGCGGCGCACGCGATCGGCTCGCGCTACCGCGACCGCCCGGTGGGGTCGCTGGCCGACCTCACCACGTTCTCGTTCTTCCCGACCAAGACGGTGACCACGGCCGAGGGCGGCGCGGTGGCCGCGACCGACCCGCGCAGGCTGGAGGCCGCCGCCCGGTTCCGCAACCACGGGCTGGTGCGTGACCGGGAGCTGCTGCGCCACCCCGACGAGGGCGGCTGGCACCAGGAGGTCGTGACGTTCGGGCTCAACTACCGGCTGCCCGACGTGCTGTGCGCGCTCGGCGTGAACCAGCTTCGCCGACTGCCGGCCTTCCGGGCGCGCCGCGCCGCGCTGGTGGCCCGGTACGACGCCGTGCTCGGCGGGCTGGACGGGCTGGCGACCCCGGCGCGCCGGGCGTACGCCGACCCGGCCTGGCACCTCTACCCGGTGCGGGTGCGCGGCGGGCGCAGGCGCGAGGTGTACGACCGGATGCGCGCGGCGGGCATCGGCGTGCAGGTCAACTACATCCCGGCCTACTGGCACCCGGTCTACGAAGACCTCGGCTACCGGCGCGGGATGTGCCCGCACGCCGAGGCGTACTACGCCGAGCAGCTCTCGCTGCCGCTGTATCCCGGCCTGACCGACGCCGACCAGGACCGCGTGCTGGCGGAGCTGCTGGCGATCCTAACGTGACCTGCGCCGCCGCAGCCTGCGGCGCAGCGGCTTGGGCAGCATCCGCAGCAGCCGGCGGTGCAGCGGCCGGCGGCGCTTGCGCCGCACCTTGCCGGTGTTCCAGCGCGGGGCCACCGGCCCGGGGTCGGCGGGCTCGGCGGGCAGCGGGAGGGTCTGCTCCCGCTCCTCCTCCTCGGCGGGCTCGGGCACCTGCTCGGGCTCGGGCCTGCGGTCCAGGTGGACCACGGTACGCCCGGCCACCTGCTCGGCGTGCGAGGCCCACTCGTCGGCACGGCCGCCCAGCCACCGGGTCAGCTCCTCCTGCACCGCCCCGGCGTCCCCCCAGGTGCCGTAGAACTTCTGCGGGGTCAGGCAGATCGGCCGCAGACCGTGGGCGGTGACCGCCTCCCAGACGGCGGCGGCGATGCCCGGCGCGCCCTCGAAGCGGTAGTCGTCCACCGCCACGATGCCCTCGGGCAGCAGCAGTTTGCGGGCCGCGGCGAGATCGTCGCGGACGTCCTCGTACGCGCGGGAGGCGGCCAGGTGGGCGAACCTGCACGAGTCGGGCTCGACGTGGTCCAGGATGACGGCGGCCGGTCCCTGCACGATCTCCGGCAGCCGCTGGTGGAAGGCCAGGTAGTTGGCCTCGAACCCGCCGCGCAGCGCCTCCGGCTCGAACGGGTCGCACACCACGAACCGCTCCTCCTCGCGGCGGTGGCGGCCGATCAGGATGGCGCTGCGGCCCTGGCCCGCGCCCAGCTCCAGCAGGTGGCCGGGGGTGAAGAAGCGGCCCTGGTAGCCGAGCAGCCAGTCGAAGACGCGCATGTCGGTCTCGGTGAGCCGGCCGGGTACGTTTTCCAGCGTCCAGGGCGCCGCGGGCAGTGCGGTCATCGCTGATCGATCCTTTCTCTGAGAACAAGGTTGCAGTTGCCGGACCGCGTCACCACGAACCGGCGGCGGTCGGCCTCCCCCTCGACGTGCTCGGCGGAGTCGAAGGCGAGCGGCACGGTCCGGGCGTCGCGGTGGCGCAGCGCGAACCGCCAGGCCGGGCCCGCGCCGATGCCGGTCAGCGGGATATCGGCGGTGAACCGGCACATCCCGGCCCGCACCCGGCCCACCTCGGCGGGGAAGGCGACCTCCTTGCCGCCCGTGGCGTCGTCCTGGGGCAGCAGGGCGACCTCGGCGCGCGGCGGAACGTCCGCGCGGACCCAGCCGGAGATCGTCAGCCCGGCCCTGCCGGGGACGCAGCGGGTCACCGCCGCCCCGGCGCAGCGGACGCGCAGCCGCAGGCGGCGGTGGTTGCCGACGCACGGGATGATCCACAGACCCGCGCCGAGCCGCAGCGGGCCCTTGCCGAAGACCGGGTCGGAGGCGGGGGCGGTGAGCCCGGCGGACAGGGTCAGGCCGTGGCCCGCAAGCTCGGCGCGGATCTGCCAGGCGCCCTCGGCCTTGGGGCCGTCGGCGAGCGGCAGGGCGCGGCCGACGTCCAGGTCGAAGCCGATCCCCTCGGCGTCGGCGGTGATGCCCGCGGCCTCGGCGTACTCCCGCGCGCCGGGCGCGAGCCGCCACTGCCCGAGCGGTACGGCCCGCCCGTCGCGCCCGCCCTGGCGCAGCGCCAGCTTCAGCCTGGCCCCCGCCAGGTCGTCGAGCGCCGCGCCGGGGAGCCAGATCCGGCCGTGGGCGCGCAGCCCGCCCGCCTGGAAGGACAGCCGTTCCACGCTGCCGCGCAGCCGAAGTTCGCCGGTGACGTCGTGGGTGTCGGCGGGCAGCCGGCGGTCGCCGCGCAGCGGGTAGTCGGCGTACCAGCGGCGGCGGGTCACCCCGCCCGGCCGTACCCGGACCTCTGTGGCCGCCTCCCGCTCCGCGAAGGCGAGCGCCGAGCGAAGCTCGGGGATCATCCTGCGGTGCAGCAGCCGCAGCCGCAGCCGGGTCAGCGCGGGCACGGCCCGCCAGGTGGTCTCGTCCACGCCGTCCAGGTAGCCGCAGGCCAGGTCGAGCAGCCGGTCCAGGTCGGGCCCGGTGAGCAGGGCGGCGGCCTCGGCGGCGACCAGCAGGTCGATCTCCATGGACTCGGCGTCCAGCGGCGGCTTCAGCTCCGGGGCGTGCTCGGCGAGGAACGCGGCGGTCTCGGCGACCGACAGCAGCCGGTCGCGGACGTTGTCCGGCTCCAGGCGGCGCTGGGTGATCGAGCCGCCGCCGTCCTCGCGTTCGCGCCAGTGGTAGACGGGCTCGGCGTGTACGTCCACCCGGCCGGCGAGCACGTGCGCGGGGATCATCACCGGCTGGTCCTCGTACATCCTGGCCGGGAACGACAGCCCGCGGGCGTCCCAGAACGCGCGGCGGAAGACCTTGTTCCAGGCCATCCGGTCACGGACCAGGCCGGGGTGCTCGGTGATGTGCGTGCGCGGCAGGGTCCGGGCGAACGCCTCGCGATGCGCCCAGGACTGCGTCAGCCGGCCGTCCTTGAGCCGCCGCACGTTGCCGCAGGCCAGGTCGGAGCCGGTGCGTTCCAGTGAGCCGACGAGCAGGTCGTAGGCGCCGGGCGGCACCACGTCGTCGCTGTCGGCGAAGGCCAGGTAGCGGCCGGTGGCGTCGGCCGCCCCCGTGTCGCGGGCCGGGCCGAGACCGGCGTTGGGCCGGGTCAGCACCCGAAACCGCGGGTCGCGGGCCGCCCAGGCGGCGGCCACCCCGGCGCTGCCGTCGGCGGAGCCGTCGTCCACGCAGATCACCTCCAGGTCGGTGAGGGTCTGCGCGGCGATCGAGGCCAGGCAGGCGTCGATGTACTTCTCGACGTTGTAGAACGGGACGACGACGGACAAGAGCGGCACGTCGATACTCCTCCTCAGCCTCGCCTCACCAGGCGGGCACCGGTTCGCAGCGGCCAGGTGACGCCTCGGACGGCGCGATGCGCGAAGGTCTTGCGCAGGGCGGCCACCTTCTTCCTGGTCCTGCGCAGCTTGCGGCGCATCCGGCGCAGTTCGCGCTCGCGGCCGGTCAGCTTGACCTCCAGCCGGTCGATCCTGGCCTGCGCGGCGGTCAGCGTCTCGCGCATCCGCTCGCGGGCGGCCAGCACCTCCCGGTAGGTCTCGGGCGGGCCGGCGACCGGGCCGGCGGCGCCGAGTGTGCGGGCGATGTCGGCGTCCAGCGCCCTGGCCTCGGCCAGGTCGTCGGCATCGTACGGCAGGGCGCACAGCGCGAGCAGGGTGCCGGTGAGCCGTTCGGCGTCGAGGTCCCAGGGCCAGGGGTGGTGGTGGCCGCCGGACAGCAGCCCGTCGGCGAACCGCCACACCAGCCGGGTCAACGCCACCGGGACCGGCACCGGACCGGCCAGCGACCAGCTCGGGTCGATCCGGTGGACGCGGTCGCCGTCCCAGGTCAGGTCGTCGGTGGTGACGAAGGCCAGGTCACCGGGGAGCATGCCGCGCTCGGCGCGCGCGGCCAGCTCTCCGGTCACGGCGCGCAGCGTCCGGCGTACCTGCTTGACGTCGTCAAAGGCACAGGCCGCGCGCAGTACCTCGGTCAGCGGGCTCCCCGGCGGCAACGGCCCGTCCAGCGCGGCGGGATCACGCCGCACCCGCTCCAGCCCGACCGCCGCATCCGCCGGCAACCCCCGCCGCCACCAGATGCCGAGGTCCGGGTCATGGGTCAGCTCGCAGACCCTGATCCACGGCTCCTCGCAGACCGTGTCCTCCACCAGCACGGCGGGCGCGGGCTCAAGGCCCCCGGTGGGTCCGGGGGTTTCGGGGGGGCGGTGGGCGAAGGTGATCCAGAGGGGGGCGAGGCGGGCGGCCAGGCCGTGCCGGAACGCCTTGGCCACCAGGCGCGCGGGGTCGGCGATCGGGCGGCCGTCGCGGGCCGGGCGGGCGCAGGCGGTGATCAGGGCCTCGGGCGGCGCGACGCCGCCGGTCAGCAGCTCGGCCGGGAGCAGAACGCGCGGATCGGCGGCCGTGGGGAAGGCCGCGTAGCCGGCCCCGGCGGCGAGCCCCTGCGCGGCCAGCTCATCGGCCGTGGCGGCCAGGCTCACCGGGGCGGTCGGGTCGGACCCGGGCGGGAACCAGTCGCCGTCGCCCCGGGCGTACGGGGCGGCCTCGACGAACGCGTCGATCCCGAGGTCGTTGCGGTCGGCCAGGACCAGCGTGCCACCGGGCGCGACCAGCCGGGCGACGTCGGCGAGCGTGTCGCGCCAGGTCTGGGCGGGCACGTCGGCGGGGTGGACCCGGCCGAGCCCGTCGAGGGCGCAGACCATGTCGAACGGCGGCAGGTCGGGCAGCTTGTCCAGCCGCCCGCAGTAGACCGTGAACCCCGGCCGCCCGGCGTGGGCCCGCCCGAGGCGGCAGGCGTCGGGGTAGGAGCGGAGCACCACGGCCACCGTGCCCGCACGACCGGCCACCCACGAGACGAAGTCCGCCGGATGCGGGCCGATCAACAGCACGCTCCCGTCCCCGGGGGCCAGCCGGCGGATCAGCTCCCGCACGGCATGCCCCCGCCGCACCCGAACCGCCCCATCCCCCGGATGCCCCGGACGGTATCGGCCCAGGGGATCCGGACGTTCCTCCTGCCCCAAGCGCTCCGAACCGTCGCGGTGCCCCGGGTGGTTTGGGTGGGTGTCGGACCAGAGGAGCATTTCGCCGCCGATCAGGCGGACGTTGGGCGGGGTGTCGTGGTCCAGGTGGGCGGTCATGCGCATCTCTCCCGTTCGACGACCAGCAGGCCGCGGTGGTGGGTGACGCGGCGGCCGGTGTCCCAGCCGAACAGGGCGCGTAGTTCTTCCGGGCCGGTGATGTGGGCGAAGCCGAGTTCGTGGTCGGCGATGTCGCGGGCGGTGCGGGCGTCGACCGAGAAGCCGTGCAGTTCCGGCCACTGCCGCAGGCGGCGGGACGTGCCGCCGTACTCGGGGCGCTCCTCCGCGAGGGTCATCGGGTCGCCGTAGACGGCGACCTCGCAGCCGACGGACGCGCCGTAGAAGATGGCGCTGGTGAGCCGGTTGGAGGCGACACGCCGGTGGCGGCGGAGTTCGGTGAGCTGGCGGCGGAGAAAGTCGCGGCCTTTGGCCTCCCACCGGGAACCCCGCTCCCCATGACAGATAACCCGGAAGCCCGCCTTTTCGTACCATTTCCGGATTTCAGGGTTGCGGTATTCGAGCCAGTACAGGCACACCGTCACCGGCCCCGTCTCGACGCTTCTGATCTCGTCCACCAGCCGGGCGTGGTCGCCGTGCACGGCGTGCTTCTCCCAGCCGTGGAACGGGTACCAGATCGTGCCCTCGCGCACCGGTGTCCGGCCCAGATCAGGCTCCATCGTCAGCAGGTACGCCCACGGCGAGCCGATCACGTAGTGCCCGCGCCGCCCCATCGACCAGCCGCGCCGGGCCAGCGCCTGCGACCACACGAACCGCGGGTATCCCGGCGTGCACCAGCGGTCGTTCGGCGGGAACCCGTGCAGGTAGTTCCAGCCGTGCTGCACGAAGCCCCGGATGCGCGGTACATGGTGCTGCCCCCGGCTGATCCCACAGTATTTCGCGAATATCCGTGAATGCCCGTACCAATGATTGGACTCGTCCATCACTCCCCCAAGCGCGTGAACGGCGCTGCCACGCCGCCACGACCATGGCAGCCCGCCACTCGCGGCGCGGCGCCCTATACGCTTCCATTACCTTGAGGAGAAACGCACAGTAACCACCTTGTTGCGCATAGCAACACTAACCCAACCTCCGCCGCGGAGCCCGCATCCGCAACGCGGCCGTTCCGCGTCGCCGAATTGGCTACACTCCGTAGGCACATGAACGCGTAGAGGAATCGGGGTGAACGTCATGGATCCGATGGAGCGGCTGCGCGGCGTCTTCACGCGCACGCTCGGCCTGCCCGAGGGCGCAGAGGTCGACGGGCTGGAGTACCGCTCGATCCCCCAGTGGGACTCGCTGGCCCACATGTCCCTGGTGGCGGCGATGGAGGACGAGTTCGACATCATGATCGACACGGACGACGTGCTCGACATGAGCTCGTTCGCCAAGGCGACCGCGCTGCTGGTCAAGCATGGTGTCCCCGTCCCGGCCCGCTGACCCCGCGCCGGGGCGGGTCGTACTGGTCACCGGCTCCTCGCGCGGCATCGGCCGGGCGGTGGCCCGCGCGCTCGCCCTGGCCGGGCACACCGTCGTCGTGCACGGCCGCACGCAGGAGCCGGCCGAGGCGGCGGCGGCCGAGCTGGCCGCCCAGACCGGTGCCAAGCTCGACACGGTGCACGGCGACGTGGCCGACGCCGCCGCAGTGGAGCAGATCATGCGCGAGGTCCACCGGCGGCACCGGCGGCTGGACGGGCTGGTGGTCAACGCCGGGGTCCACGAGGCCGCGTTGCTCGGCATGCTGGGAGCCGCCGCCGTGGAGCGGTTGTTCCAGGTCAACGCCATGGGCGCGGCCCACACCCTCCAGGCGGCGGCCAAGCTGCTGCGCCGCGGGGTGGAGCCCGCGGCGGTGCTGCTGTCATCGGTGCTGGGCGTGCGGGGCGCGGCGGGCCAGGCGGTCTATTCGGCGACCAAGGCCGCCGTGGTCGGGCTGACCCTGGCCGCCGCCAAGGAGCTGGGGCCGATCGGCGTGCGCGTCAACGCGGTCGCGCCCGGCTACATCGCCACCGACATGCTGGCCGGCCTGGACGACGCGGGCCGCGCGGAGGTCGCCCAGGCCACCGCGCTGCGCCGGCTCGGCACCCCCGAAGACGTGGCCGCCGCCGTGGCGTTCCTGCTGTCGCCCGCCGCGTCGTTCGTCACCGGCCAGGTGCTCGGCGTGGACGGCGGGGTGGTCGTGTGATCCACCGGCCCTGGATCCCGCATCCCGACGCGCGGCTGATCGACGCGGCGAGCGGGACCGAGCTGGCCGGGCGGGTGCTCTGGGACCGCATTGAGCAGGAGGCGGCGGAGCTGTCCACGCTGCCGGGCGGCGTGCTGTTCAGCCCCGCGCCGCCGAGCGTGCCCGCCGTGCTGCGCTACCTGGCCGCGCTCGCGTCCGAGCGCCCGGTCGCGCTGCTGGACCCGGCGATCCGCGCCGACGTACTGCTCGGCCTCATCGACCGATACGTCCCGGCCGTGGTCGCCGACCCGCCCGCCGGGCTGCTCGTCCCCGCCGGATACCGGGCCACGGGCGACCACTGGACCCGCGCCGACGCGCCCGAGCCGCACCCCGACCTCGCGGTGCTGCTCACCACCTCCGGGTCCACCGGCAGCCCCAAGCTGGTCCGCCTGGCCAAGGACGCCGTGCTGGCCAACGCCGGGTCCGTGGCCCGCGCGCTCGGCCTGACCGGCGCCGACCTGTGGCCCACCACGCTGCCGCTGCACTACACCTACGGCCTGACCACCCTCAACTCCCACCTTGCGGCCGGGGCGGGCGTCCTACTCACCGGCGAGGGCCTGCTCGACCGGGGCTTTTGGGCCGCGGCCGACGCCTTCGGGGCCACGTCGCTGGCCGCCGTGCCCTACCAGTTCGAGATGCTGCGCAGGCTGCGCTTCGACCCGGCCGCGCACCCCGCGCTGCGGATGATCACCCAGTCCGGCGCGCGGCTGCGCGCCGACCTGGTCGCCGACTTCGCCGCGCGGATGGCCCGCGGCGGCGGCCACCTGGTCAAGATGTACGGCATGACCGAGGCCCCGCGCATCGCGGTGCTGCCGCCCGAGCACCTGGCCGCCCGCCCCGGCTCGGTCGGCCGGGCGGTGCCCGGCGGCGCGCTGTCCATCGACGCCGCGCCCGGCGGGGAGGGCGAGGTCGTCTATCGCGGGGCCAACGTGATGATGGGCTACGCCGAGAGCGCCGCCGACCTGGCCCGCGGCGACGATATGGGCGGCGTGCTGCGCACCGGCGACCTCGGCCGCCTGGACGACGGCTTCCTCTACCTCACCGGCCGGCGGCGGCGCATCGGCAAGGTGTTCGGCGTGCGGGTCGGCCTGGACGACATCGAGGAGCTTTTGCGCGGCCACGGGCCGGTGGCGGCGGTGGCGGGCGATGACCGGGTGGTGGTGTTCGCCGAGGCGGCCACCGCGGCGGGCGGGCGGGAACTGGCGCTCACACTGGCGGGGCGTACCGGGGTGCACTGGAGCGGGTTCGACGTGCGGGGCGTGCCGCGGCTGCCGCTGCTGGCTTCCGGCAAGATCGACTATCGGGCGCTGGAGGCGGAGTTGTGACGGTTTTCACGCTGCCGCAGGCGGTCAAGGAGGCCAGGCTGGTGCCGGAGCTGGCTGCGCTGACCGAGCGGCACCGGGCGGCCTGCCCGCCCTACCGGCGGGTGCTGGCGGCGCTGGAATGCGCGCCGCCGTACGACTCGGTGGCGGCGCTGCCGTGGCTGCCGGTGCGGCTGTTCGCCACGCACGAGCTGAGGAGCGTGCCGGAGGAGGCGGTGTTCCGGGTGCTGACCTCAAGCGGCACCACGGGCGGGCCGCCGAGCCGGGTGTTCCTGGACCGCGCCGCCGCCGCCGCGCAGGCGCGGGCCCTGGCCGCGACGCTGCGCGCGGTGCTCGGCGAGCGGCGGATGCCGATGCTGGTGATCGACTCACGGGCGGTGACGCGGGCGGCGGCGCTGAGCGCCCGCGGCGCGGGCGTCCTCGGCATGATGAACTTCGGCAGGGACCACACCTTCGCCCTCGACGACGACGGCGCGCCCGACCTCGACGCCGTCCGCGGCTTCCTGTCCCGGCACGCGGGCACGCCCTACCTGATCTTCGGGTTCACCTTCATGACCTGGCGGTACCTCTACCGGCCGGCCCGCGAGCACGGGCTCGACCTGTCCGGCGGGGTGCTGATCCACTCCGGCGGCTGGAAGAAGATGGCCGCCGAGGCCGTGGACAACGCGGTCTACCGGGAACGGTTCGCCGCCGACACCGGCCTGACCCGCGTGCACGACTTCTACGGAATGGTCGAGCAGATCGGCACGATCTTCCTGGAGGGCCCCGACGGCGGCGGCCTGTACTGCCCCGGCTTCGCCGACGTGGTGATCCGCGACCCGGTGACCTGGCAGGAGGTCCCGCCGGGCACGCCCGGCCTGATCGAGGTGGTCAGCACGCTGCCCACGTCCTATCCCGGGCACGCGGTGCTGACCGAGGACATGGGCGTGGTCCACGGCGTGGACGACGGCGTGTGGCCAGGCAAGCGGTTCTCGGTCCTCGGCCGGCTGCCCCGCGCCGAGGCGCGCGGGTGCAGCGACACCTTCCGCGCGGCCGGTGAGGAGGCCGCGTGAGCGTGCGCCGCCTGTTCCCGCCCGGCCCCGACGCCGCAGCCGGTGAACTGGTCGCCGAGCTGACCGCCGAGCCGCCGGGCGGGCCGCTGGTGGTGGGCGACGAGCGGATCAGGGCGTTCCTGGAGTCCGTCTCGCGCCGCCTGGTCGCCCCGGCGCTGGCCCGCCGCCATCCCGAGCTGACCGCGCTCGGCTACTTCCTGCGCCGCTCGGCCGTCACCCGCACGCTGGAGGCGCTGCGGCCGGACGACCCGGCGCGGCTGCGGGTCCCGCGCGGGCTGGTCTTCCACATCCCGCCCGCCAACGTGGACACGCTGTTCGTCTACTCCTGGGCGCTGGCCGCGCTGGCCGGCAACCACAACGTGGTACGGCTGTCGCCCCGGGCGGGCGGCCCGGCGCTGACCATGATCGAAGTGCTGCTCGACGCGCTCGCCGACGCCCACCCGGCGGTGGCCCACTCCCAGCGGGTGATCGGCTACGACCGTTCGGCGGAGGTGACGGGGCTGCTGTCTGCGGCCTGTGACCTGCGGGTGATCTGGGGCGGCGATGCCTCGGTACGCGAGATCCGGCGGCACCCGCTGGCCCCGCACGCCCGCGATGTGACCTTCCCGGACCGCTCGTCGTTCGCGGTGATCCGCACCGCCTGGTGGCAGGACGCGCCGCCGGGCGCGCGCGAGCGGGCCGCCGAGGGCTTCGCCAACGACGCCTACTGGTTCGGGCAGGCCGCCTGCGCCTCGCCGCGCACGATCTTCTGGATCGGCCCCGGCGACCACGCCGGTCCCGCCCGCGACCTGGGCGAACGCCTGGCGATGCTGGCCCGCGACCGCTGGCCGGTGGACCCGGCGATGGCGGTGCGCAAACGCGTCGCCGCCTACGGCCTGGCCGCCGACGGCGTGGCCGCCAGGCTGTCCTTCCACGGCAACGAGGTGACCGCCGTCGAGTTGCGCGATCCCGCCGCGCTCCCCCGCCACTGGCTGGGCGCCGGGGTGTTCGCGCACGCCAGGCTCGACTCCCTGGACGGGCTGCTGCCGGTGGTGCGCCGGGCCGACCAGACGATGACCCACCTCGGCTTCGACGCGGCCGAGTTGCGCGCGCTGGCCGGGAAGCTGGCCGGGCGGGGCGTGGACCGCATGGTGCCGGTGGGTGCGGCGCTGCGCTTCGACGGCGTGTGGGACGGCATGGACCTCCCGGCCGAGTTCACCCGGCTGGTGACGGTCACCCTGTGAGCGCGGCGGGCCGGTCCCGGAAGACCCAGCGGTCGAGTACGGCGAAGCGCACGATGGTCATCGCCACGTAGGCGAGCAGCAGGGCGGCGACCTCCAGGGCCCGCCCGTGCCCCGGCAGGGCGTGCACGGCCGTCACCACCACCGTGGTGGTGAACAGGTAGTTGACCACGAACAGCAGCCCCGCGCGGGAGTGGACGCGGGCCCGCGCGCCGCCGCGCCTGCCGAACGTCCAGCGCCGGTTGGCCTCGGTGTTGGCCGCCGCGGTCACGGCGAGCGCGGCCAGGTTGGCCCACTCCGGTGACCACGCCGTGCGCAGCGCCGCGTACAGCGAGGTGTGCGCGATCGTGGACACGAAGCCGATCAGCGCGAACGACACCAGCTTGGCCAGCAGCGGGTTGGTCGCCGGGGCGACCACCGCGTCGGGGTGGACGGGCGCGAGTTCGCGGCGCGGCGGAAGGTCCACCCTGCCGTGGCCGGCCGACATGCGCCGGGCGACGCGGACCATGCCGCGGATGTCCTGCCAGGCCGTGCCGACCACGTTGACCCGCGAGTCCACGTCCTCGAACCAGTCCACCGGCGTCTCGTGGACGCGCAGCCCGTTGTGCTCGGCGAGCAGCAGGAGTTCGGTGTCGAAGAACCAGGCGTCGTCCTGGACGCGCTGGAGCAGCGGGCGCACCACGTCGGCGCGTACCGCCTTGAAGCCGCACTGCGCGTCGCGGAACCCCGCGCCGAAGCTGAGCCGCAGCGCCAGGTTGTAGCAGCGTGAGATCAGTTCCCGCCGGGCGGTGCGGCGCACCCGCGAGGACCTGGCCAGCCGGGAGCCGATGCCGATCTCGGAGTGCCCGCTGACCAGCGGGGCCACCATCGGCAGCAGGGCGTCCAGGTGGGTGGACAGATCGACGTCCATGTAGGCGACGATCTCGGCGGGGCTGCGGCTCCAGGCGTGCCGCAGGGCCGCGCCGCGCCCGCGTACCTCGATCCTGGTCGCGTGGACGTCGGGCAGCCGGGCGGCGAGGTCGCGGGCGATGTCCCAGGTGGCGTCGGTGCTGCCGTTGTCGGCGATGGTGATCCGCCAGGTCAGCGGGAACGAGTCGCGCAGGAAGGCGTGCAGCGTCTCGACGCAGCCGGGCAGCGCGCGTTCCTCGTTCAGCACCGGGATCACGATGTCCACCGTGGGTGGTTTGACCGGTTCGTCGGTACTGGGCACGCCCGGTAGGCGTGTGGCGACGGCGTCCTCGACGGCGTTCTCCCCCACCGGGCACCTCCGGGTGTCGTCCCTGACGGTTTCCCGGTCAGTCTCGGCGGCGGTCACGGGCGGGCCGCCCGGCGCCGCGCCGGGGGCGGTGCACTGATGACGCGGCCTTTACACGATCAGGGAGAAGATGTCGGGGTTCGCCGCCCAAGGGGTGATCTGGTAGACCGCGCAGTCGCCCGCGCGGAAGCGCAGCGCGGTGTACCGGCCGACGTCGTCGCTGAGCAGAGGGTCACGTTCGTCCACCAGCAGCCAGCGCACGCCGTGGCCGGTGAGCAGGCGGCGCACCGCCTCCCTGGACGGCTGCCGGAAAACCGCGTCGTTGGCCGCGAGCCTGGCCTGGTCCCAGAAGATGAAGGTGGTGTAGCGGTCGGCCTGATAGTCGACCACCCGGCCGAGGTTGGTCGGGGTGTAGCCCCAGCCTTCGACGAGCATCCGGCGCTCGCTGTAGGCCGAGGCCCAGAAGTGCCGGTTGTCGCAGTGACGCACCCGCACGCCCCGGCAGTGGACGTTGGTGGCGACGACCTCGTGCGGGCCGGTGTTGGCCCGCAGCCAGCGGGCCGCCTCCATCCCGCCGCGCGGCACCTCGGGCACCTCGGGGATCGCGTGCGGCCCGCCGGAGTAGGCGTGCAACTGCCCGGTGACCTGCGGTCCGGCACACAGTCCGGCGAGCACCAGCAGCACCGCCGCCACGCCGCCGGTGGAGCACAGCACGGCCAGCGCGGTCAGCGCGGCGGCCCCGGCCAGGATCGCGACCGGCGCGAGGGCGCTGTCCAGGGTCAGCGCGGGGCCGGCGGCGCTCCTGGTCTCCACGGCGAGGGCCGCGCCGCCGGTCAGGCAGACGGCGATCAGCGCCGGCCGTACCAGGGCGGGGACGCGCGCGAGCGCCGCGCGCAGTCCGGCCGCCGCGAGCACAGCCAGGTACGGCCAGCCGCCGCGCAGGAAGTAGAGCTGGCTCACGCCCGGGTGCCCGAACAGCAGGGCCGCGCCCGCCGAGGCCAGGCCGATCCCCAGGCAGATGAGCGCCATCGGGTTCTTCCAGTGCCCGCGGCGCAGCAGCAGCACCCCGGCGGCGGCGAAGGCGACGGCCCAGCCCGCGCCGAGCGCGACGCTGACCGCCACGGTGAGCCGGGCGGGGTCGTCGCCGGGGGCCGGGTGGGTGGACACGAGCCAGGCGGCGAGCGCGCCCGGCCGTACGCTCATCCCCTGCGACGCGCCGCCGAACACGACGAACTGCGCGAAGGCCAGCACGGCGGCGGTCATCGCGAGCAGCGCGAGCACCACGCGGTCTCTGCGGAACACCAGCAGCAGCGCCAGCCCGGCACCGAGCAGCGGCACGAACGTGGCCTTGGCCCCGGAGACGGCCGTCAGCAGCACCAGCACGAGCAGCAGCCGCGCGGGCGTGGCCCGGCGCAGTACCCCGGCCACGGCCAGGGTGAGCGCGGCGAACAGCGCCGCGCCGAAGGTCTGGGTGGGGCTGAGCCAGGTCAGCGTGCCGGCGAGCGCGCCACTCGGCAGCGGGCTGTCCCGCCAGCCGAACAGGTCGGGCGTGCCCGCCAGGTACGCCAGCGCGACCGCCGCCGCGCCCGCCCACCAGGAGCCGGCGACCCGCCGCCCGAGCGCCGCGACCAGGATCGTGAACGCGGCGGCCATCGGCAGCACGGCCAGCCGGTAGAGCACGGTCTGGGCCTCGATGCCGGTGGCCCAGCTCGTCGCGGCCAGGTCGGCGTACAGGAACCAGTGGTACGCCAGCGGCTCACCCGCCACCTCGGGGACCGTCGGCGGCATGTGGTGGCGTAGCTCGCCGACCAGCGACAGGTGGAACGGCATGTCCACGTAGGGGGCGGCGTTGCCCGGCCAGGTCAGGCCGTGGGCGCGGTAGAAGGCGGGCGCGGCGAACACCACCAGCGCCGCGACCAGCCCGGCGAGGGTCCAGGCGGCGGGAACGGGCAGCCGCTCGGCCTGGGGGCGCGGGCGGTAGTGGCGGCGCAGCGCGGGCACGGCGGCGAACACCACAATGGTGATCACGGGCCAGGCCAGGAACCAGCGGGGGCCGCCCGCCGCGCGGGCAGCGGCGTAGGCCCCGATCTCCAACGCGTAGCCGACAGCGGCCCCGGCGGCCAGCTCGACCGGCAGGGGGCAGCGCCGGGGGCCGCAGGCCCGCCAGATAAGGGTTCCGGGTAGCACGATGCCGAGAACGAGGTAGCCGAAATAGCGTGCTATATCGGGGCCGGGGGTGTCGTGCGCGAGCAGCGTGGCCACCGCCGCGGCCAATACCGCCACCCCGGGCAGCAGCCGTGGTCCGGGGATGCCGCGCGGGGGGCGCCCGGCCGTCCTGTGGCCTGCGGCCTGCTCGATCGCGGTGGTGGCGACGGTCATGGGTGCTCGCAATCCGGCTCGGTGGCGGGAGCCTGGATGCGTAAATGTAGCGAACGGATTACAGGTAATGGCGTTCTGTAATCGTGACCCACCGATAGCGGATTGGAATATGCGGGTACCGGGCCCTCGGCGAAAGATCTGGCGTTAGGTATGGTTTGCGCAGCGCTATAGGCTTTTCTTTAGATAAGTGAGAGGAAAAACACATATGTCTGGATGGGTGCGGGTGGGGGTGGCGGCGGTGGCGATGAGCGCGTTAGTCCCCCTGGGGCCCCCGGCCGAGGCGTCGGCCGCCGCCGGTGCCGCCAAGCCGGCGCAGCAGGCCAAGCCGATCAAGCAGGCCAAGCCGGTGAACTGCTCCCGCGCCAAGTGCATCGCCCTGACCTTCGACGACGGGCCGGGCCCCCACACCGCGCGACTGCTCGACACGCTCAAGAAGAACGGCGTCAGAGTGACGTTCTTCCTGGTCGGCGAGCAGGTCGAGCGGCGCCCCTCGGTGGTGCGGCGGATGGCCCGCGAAGGGCACGAGATCGCCAACCACACCTACTCCCACCCTCGGCTGACCGAACTCGGCGTGGACGAGATCGTGTCGGAGATCAAGCGGGGGAAGGCCGCCATCCGGAAGGTGACCAAGCGGCAGCCGGAGATGCTGCGCCCGCCGTACGGGCTGACCGACGAGCGCGTTGAGGCGCTGGCGGGCGCCCAGGGGCAGGCGGTGATGCTGTGGTCGTCCAGTTCACGGGACTGGGAACTGCGGCGTTCGGACCTGATCGTCAAGCGGGCGCTGAAGCTCGCCCGCCGGGACGGGATCATGTTGCTGCACGACATCGTGCCCGGGACGGTCCGGGCGATGCCCAAGCTGCTGAAGGAACTCCGCAAGCGCGGCTACACCGTCGTCACGGTGAGTGAGGCCCGCCGTGGCAAGCTGCCCGGACCTGGGGAAAGATGGCCCGCGCGCTGACTTGACGTCACCTGGGGTGTCAACTCGGAGCAGATCTTCAGCTTGTTCCCGGTGCAGAGGTGACAGAAGGGGCGCTACGGTAGTGCGCTGCCCGAGTTAGTCAATCTCGTATCAAAGCGAGGAGCACCCGATGGCTCGCCATCAACGCGCCCGGCTCCCCCTCGCCGTGGCGCTCGCCGGGGCTCTGGCCGGCATGGGCGCGGCAGCACCCGCCGCCCATGCCGAGGCCCCGAAGAAACCCTCGAAGAAGGAAAGCAAGGTGGACTGCGCCAAGGTCAAGTGCCTCGCACTGACTTTTGACGACGGTCCAGGAAAGTACGCCGGCAAACTGCTCGACACGCTCAAGAAATACGACGCGAAGGCGACGTTCTTTCTTGAGGGGCAGTATGCGAAGTCCCGGCCCGAGTTCGTCAAGCGCATGGCCAAGGAAGGCCATGACCTGGGGAACCACAGCTACAAACACCCGAAGTTCCGGGAGATCACCGATCAGGAGATCAGCGAGGAACTGACCACCACGCAGGAGGCGGTGAAGAAGGCGGCCGGCAGGTCGCCCACGATGATCCGCCCGCCGTACGGGGAGTTCGACGAACGAACCGTGCGGATCGCCGCGCAGATGGGCCTGCCGCTCGTCCTGTGGAACGGCGGCTCGCGTGACTGGGCCACGAAGAACGAAACGGCCATCTACAAAGAAGTGCTGCGCAGTGCCAAGCGCGACGGCGTCATCCTGATGCACGACTGGGTGCAGCAGACCGTCACGGTGATGCCCAAGCTGCTCAAGGAACTGAAGCGGCAGGGCTATCACCTGGTGGCGGTCACGTCGTTGCTGCGGGACGGGCGCAAGCTCGAACCCGGCGAGGTCTACCCCGACCCGAAGGTGAAGCAGGAGGACCTGGAGTCCCCGCCGGAGGACATGCAGTCGCCGGAAGACGAGGAGTTGTAGGTCACTCCCACTCGATGGTGCCCGGCGGCTTGCTGGTCACGTCGATCACGACCCGGTTGACCTCGCGTACCTCGTTGGTGATCCGGGTCGAGATGCGCGACAGCACGTCGTAGGGCACCCTCGCCCAGTCGGCGGTCATGGCGTCTTCAGAGGTGACGGGCCGGAGCACGATGGGATGACCGTAGGTCCGCCCGTCACCTTGGACGCCGACCGAGCGGACGTCGGCGAGCAGCACCACCGGACACTGCCAGATCTCCCGGTCCAGGCCGGCGCGGGACAGCTCCTCGCGAGCGATCGCGTCGGCCTCGCGCAGGATGTCGAGCCGGTCGCCGGTGACCGCGCCGATGATCCGGATGCCGAGCCCCGGCCCGGGGAACGGCTGCCGCCACACCATGGCCGCGGGCAGCCCCAGCTCCTCACCGGCCCGGCGCACCTCGTCCTTGAACAGCGTGCGCAGCGGCTCGACCAAGTCGAACCGCAGGTCGTCCGGCAGGCCGCCGACGTTGTGGTGGGACTTGATGTTGGCGGTGCCGGTGCCCCCGCCGGACTCCACCACGTCGGGGTAGAGCGTGCCCTGCACCAGGAAGTCGACCGGCCCGTCCTTCATGATCGCGCGCTGCTCGTCCTCGAAGACCCGGATGAACTCCCGGCCGATGATCTTGCGCTTCTCCTCCGGCTCGGTGACCCCGGAGAGCGCGTCGAGGAACCGGTCGGCCGCGTCCACGACACGCAGGTTGACCCCGGTGGCGGCCACGAAGTCGCGCTCGACCTGCTCGGCCTCGCCCTTGCGCAGCAGCCCGTGATCGACGAACACGCAGGTCAGCCGGTCACCGATGGCCCGCTGCACGATCGCGGCGGCCACCGCGGAGTCGACCCCGCCGGACAGCGCGCAGATCGCCCTGCCCTCGGGGCCGATCTGGGCCCGGACCGCCGCCACCGCGTCTTCGACGATGTTGAGCATGGTCCAGTTGGGGCGGCATCCGGCGGCGTCCAGGAAGTGCTTGAGCACCGCCTGGCCGTGCTCGGAGTGCAGCACCTCGGGGTGGAACTGCACGCCGTACAGGCCCTTGGCGGGGTCTTCGAAGGCGGCGACGGGCGTCTCGGCGGTGGAGGCGGTGACCGCGAACCCGCGCGGCGCTGCGACGACGGAGTCGCCGTGTGACATCCACACCTTCAGCGCGGACGGCAGCCCGGCCAGCAGCACCCCTTCGCGCGCCACGGCCAGCTCCGTGCCGCCGTACTCGCCCACCCCGGTGTGCGCGACCTCGCCGCCCAGCGCCTGCGCCATCGCCTGGAACCCGTAGCAGATGCCGAACGTGGGCACCCCGGTCTCGAACAACCCGCCGGGCACGGCGGGCGCGCCTTCGGCGTAGACCGACGAGGGGCCTCCGGACAGGATGATCGCCTTGGGCTTACGGGCCAGCATCTCCGCCACCGGCATCGAGGACGGCACGATCTCGGAGTAGACGTGGCACTCGCGCACCCGCCTGGCGATGAGCTGCGCGTACTGCGCCCCGAAGTCGACGACGAGGACGGTGTCGAACTCAGACAACGAAAAGACCTCCAAAGGGCACCCGCGGTAACTCGAAGTCTATCGACCCCGGCCACGCGACCGGCCCTGCTCCCCGCCCCTCACGGGACCGTTCCCCGCACGGCGGTCCGATGGTGCGTGTTAGAACTTCCGCCACCACGGGGTACACAACTGTCCATTCCCCGTAAATCCCGACGAACCCCCACTAACCGAGGAGACAGCGTTGAGCGGAGTGATCGTCACGGGAGGCGCGTCAGGTATCGGGCGGGCCTGTGCGCTGGCAATCGCCGAAGGCGGGCGGCCGGTCGCGGTCTGGGACGCGGACGAGGCCGGGGCGCGGGGAACCGCCAAGGAGGCCGCGATGCTGACCCCGCTGCCGACCTTCGGGCTCGCGGTGGACGTGACCGACACCGCCTCGCTCAGGCCCGCCATCGCCGCGAGCAGGGAGGTCATCGGGCCGATCGGCGGGCTGGTACACGCCGCCGCGGCACTCGGGCCCGCCGCCATCGCGGAGGTCACCGACGAACGCTGGGACGCGGTGCTCAACGTCAACCTGCGCGCCCAGCTCATGCTGACCAGGGCGCTGCTGGGCGACCTCGGCGACGCGCCCGGCGCGGCCGTGGTGGGCATCGGCGCGATCGAGGGCATCGTGGGCCTGGCGGGCGCGCCCGCCTACTGCGCGGCCAAGGCCGGCCTCCTCGGACTGACCCGCTCGATGGCCGCCGAACTGGCCCCCGCGGGCATCAGGGTCAACGCGGTGTGTCCCGGCTACATCGACACTCCCGAACTGGCCGAGGCCCTGGACGGCGACCGCGCCGCGGTGTCGATGTTCGCCTGCAAGTCGCCGCTGGCCCGGCTGGGCCGGCCGGAGGAGGTCGCCCACGCCGTGCGGTTCCTGCTGAGCGAGGAGGCGTCCTTCATCACCGGAACGCACCTCACCGTGGACGGCGGGGCCACCTCCACCGACCTGTGAGACGGACGTGGTCAGACCACCTTGCCGACGCCCGCCGCTATCCGCAGGCTGGTCGCGGGGATCTGCTCGTCCGGCGACCAGTCCTGGACGTCCGCCACTCCCGGGCCGAGCAGCTCGAAGCCCGCGAAGAAGCGGCCGATCTCGGCGCGCGTGCGAAAGCGCATCGGTGAGGGCGAGTTAACCGATATCTCCTCCAGTTCGGCCTGGGCCTTGGGATCACTCCCGTCGCTGCAGAACTGCGAGATCATGACGTGGCTGCCGGGGACCATCCGCTTGCGGAACCGCGCCACCAGGGCCGCCGGGTCCTCCGCGTCGGTCACCAGGTGGAACAGCGCGGCGAAGAGCACCAGCATCGGCTTGTCATAGTCGATTAACGATCGGACACGTGGATTGTCCATGATTCCCTCAGGATCACGGACATCGGCCTGGAGAGAGATCACCGAGGGCTCGGTGGCGAGCAGTGCGTTGTTGTGCACGAAGACGATCGGGTCGTAGTCCACATAGGCCACCCGCGCTCGCGGGTTGATTTCCTTGGCCGTCTCATGGACGTTCGGTTCGGTGGGAATGCCGGTCCCGATATCCAGGAACTGGTCGATGCCCTGTTCTGCGCACATCCGTACGATTCTTAACAGAAGTCGGCGCTGGGCCCGGCCTAGCAGGGGAAGGTCGGGTGCGGCCCGCATGACCTTCCGCGCCGCGGCCCGATCCACGGCATAGTTGTCCTTACCTCCGAGGACGAAGTTGTAGGCCCTCGCGTGACTCATCTGGTTCATGTTGATAGCGGGTGGAACGCGCTCAGAGTCGCTCACTGTGGTGCCCCCTCGCAGTCGCGGCGAATACATTCCCCGCCGGATCCTATATGATGTGAGATAGGTTGGACCTCCCGATTTAACGTGATTTTTCGTTCATTCGTGGTCGGGACCCCGGAGAATAATCTTCGGTTACCCCACTCGGGTGAGCGCCTTGCGCATTCCCGGCCCGTGGAGTGCGCATGGTAGATAATCTTCATCCGAGATCTGGACACGAGCGAACCTCAGATATGGACCCCTCCCGGCTACGTTCCGCCCTGCTCGCCGCCGTACGCGGCGGCCCGGGGCGCAGACCCGCGCACCGCGTGCCCGCCTACGCGGCGCCGTACGCGAGCCGGGTCGCGGCGCTCGACGTGCTGCTCACCGCGCTCCCGGCGTCCGGGTGGACCGCCGTGGTGGTCCACGGATGGACACCGGCCGGTGTGGCGGGCCACCTCATGGCCGTGGACGGCCTGCTGGCCGCGGCGCTCGGCGCGCCGGTCATCGGCCCCTCCGCGGCCGGTGACGACCCCGAGGCCCGGACCGACCAGGTCCTCGACGCGCTGCGCGACCGGCCCGGGGCGGAGGCCGCCGCCCGCTGGCGGGAGCAGGCCGCGGCCCTGTGCCACCACCTGGACACCGCGGGCTCGATCCCCGGCGAGGAGGAGCGGATCACCGCGGCGGCGGTGACGATGCGGCTGCGCGACCATCTGGCCATGCGGGCCTACGAGACGTGGATGCACTCCGAGGACATCTGCTCCGGTGCGGCCGGCGGGCTGCGGCTGCCGCTGCCGGTGCCCGACCATGTGCACACTTTGTCGCAGTTCGGCTGCCGCATGCTGCGCACGTCCATGATGATCGCGGCGGGCGGCGCCCCGGACGAGCGGGCCGCGCGGATCACGCTCACCGGCCCCGGTGGCGGCACCCGGGTGGTGCGGTTCGGCCGCGAGCGGGTGGAGCCCGCCGCGGAGATCGAGATGGACGTGATCGACTTCTGTTTCCTGCTCGGCGACCGGCTCGGCCCGGACGAGGTCCGGACGACCGTGACCGGCGATCCCGCGCTGGCCCGCGACGTGCTCACCGCCGCTCCCCTGGTGACCCGGCTGCGCCGCTGAGCGGGCCCGCTCAGCCGTGGGCGGTGTCGATCACGCAGAAGCGGTTGCCCTCGGGGTCGGCCAGCACCACGAAGTCGGCGTCGTCGGGGTAGAGGTCCCAGGCGACCCGCTCGGCGCCCAGCGCGATCAGCCGCTCCACCTCGGCGGCCTGCTCGGCCGCGTCGCCCGCGTAGAGGTCGAGGTGGACGCGCGGGTGCTCCTGCACGGGTGTCTCGCTGAGGCCGAGCGCCAGCCCGAAGCCCCGCCCGTCCGGCGGCACCAGGACGGCCCAGTCGTCGTCCATCTCCTCGCGCAGCACGTAGCCGAGCGCCCTGGACCAGAACTCCACCGCCCTGGGCACGTCTTCGACGCCGAGGACCACCGTACCGATGCGCAGCATGCCCCGAGTCTCGCAGAACCGGCCGACGGTTCCGGGCCGGCGAGGCCCCCGTTCGGGCGGGCCTCGCCGCGACCTCAGGCGGTCAGCGCGTTGCCCAGCAGGCCGAGCGGCGGCGCGCCGAGGTCGAGCATGGCCTTGTGGAACCGCTGGATCGTGAACGCGTTCCCCCACTGGGCCTTGGCCTGCTCGCGCAGGTCGAGGATGGCCAGCTTGCCCAGCGTGTAGCGGCCGTAGGTCGGGTCGTAGGCGGCCCGGGAGGCTTCGGACAGCGCCGCGGGGCCGGCCAGGTGGGTGTCGGCGGCGAACCTGCGCGCGCCCTCCTCGACGGTCATCGCGTCGGTGTGGACGCCGATCGCGCAGGCCAGCCGGGTGACCCTGACCAGCGACTCCAGCCACACGCCGATCTCGAAGCGCGGGTCGTCGGCCTCGAAGCCCTCCTCGACGCACAGTTCCTCGGCGTAGTGCGCCCAGCCTTCGATGAACGCGGCCGACTGGAGGGTCCGCCGGACCGGCGTGGGCGCGTTGCGCAGCGCGCGGCCGTGCGAGAAGTGCCCGGGGGCGACCTCGTGGACGGTGATGCCCGGCAGGGTGGTGTCGCTGAAGACCTCCAGCCAGTCGGCGATGTCCTGGGCGGGCCAGGAGGGGTCGGGCGGGGTGATGTGGTACCACGACGGGCTCTCCGGCTCGCCCGGCGCGGCCCAGCTCATCATGGCCATGGCCCAGCGGCGGGACTCGGGGGCCAGGCCGACCGCGCACTCGCCGTCCAGGTACGGCACCAGCGCGCGCTCGCGGGTGAACTCGATCGACTTCTCCGTCCAGCGCCTGGCCGCCTCGACCACCCCGTCGCCGTCGGGGTGCTGCTTGACCAGTTCCCGGCACACGTCGAGCGGCGCGCGGTCCGCCGCGCCGTACCGGGCGCAGGCGTCGGTCAGGCGCTCCATCAACCGGTCCCGCTCGGCGTCGGCCCGCGCGGCGAGCCGTCCGGTGTCCACTTCCATCCCGTCGTCCGCGCCCATCAGCGCGGCCAGCCCGTCCGCGCCGAGCGCGGCGTCGGGGTCGCCGTCGGCGGCCATCGCCTCGACGTGCGCGACCAGCCGGGCGTGCGCCTTGATCGCGGTCTCGTCATCGACCCCGGCGGCGAGCCCGCGCACCGCCCCGAGCAGCGCCTTGGCCACCGGGGCGCTGAGCAGGTCGAGGGAGGCGATGGACGCCTCGACCGCCTCCGGCCACAGCGCCAGGTGCGCCCGCCTGGCCGCCTCCCGTTCGGCGGCCGGCGCGTACTCGCGGTCGTAGCAGGCCAGGTCCAGGTTGCCCAAGTGGTCCATCAGGTTGCGGCGGTGCAACTGGAGCCGGTCGAACCGCACCCGCCTGGACTCCTCGAAGACCTGGAGGTGGGCCGCGTCGTGGGGGTCGGCGGGCAGCGGGCCGCGGCCGAGCGCGGCCACCCCGGCGCGCACTCCCTCAGGGGAGAGGTCCTGGATCCTCCCGTCGTACTCGTGCCGGCCGGCGGACTCCCGCACGTCCGCCATCGCCAGATCGCAGACGGCGCGCAGCCGGCCGTCCACGTCGTCAACGTTGCCCGAGTTGCCGGGATCACCGGAATTGCGGGTGTTGTCGAGTTCGCTCATGCCCAGACGTTAGCGTTCATGGACCACAGTGGTCACGACCCTGCACGGGCCACAGCGTCCAGCAGGGCGGAAAGAGTCTTGTCCCCGGTCGCCGGGGCCATCACGGCGGCCCGCAGGTAGCGGATGCCGGCGATCTCCGCGGAGGACAGGTAGAAATCGCCCTGCGCCATCAGGCGGGCGCGGATCGCCGCCTGGTCGGTGTCCGGCCCGCCGTACCGGAAGCAGACGATGTTGCTCTGCGGCTCATAGGGGCAGGTGAAGCCGGGCCGGGCGGCGGCCAGCTCCCACAGGCGGCGGGCCGTCGCGTACCGGGCGGCCACATGCTCGCCGAGGCCGCGCTCGCCGTACCACGCCAGGTTCAGGAACACCTTCAGGCCCAGCTCGGCCTTGCTGCACTCGACGGTCCTGCCCATCGTGTCGAACTCCCGCTCGCCGTAGAACAGGTAACTGGCCTCCTGCCGGAAGGCCCGGTCCAGGTCTTCGGCCCGGCGTACCAGGACGGCGGCGGCGAGGCTCGACGTGCCGAGCATCTTGTGCGCGTCCCAGGTGATCGAGTCGGCCGTCTCGATGCCGTCGAGCAGGTGCCGGTGGCGTTCGCTGAGCAGCGCGGAGGCCCCGTGCGCGCCGTCCACGTGGTACCAGATCCCGTGCTCGCGGCAGAACGCGCCGATCGCGCGCAGATCGTCGTACAGCCCGGTGCCTGTGGCGCAGGCCCCGGCGACCAGCGCCATCGGGCGGCGGCCGGCCCGGCGTACGCGGTCCAGCGCGGCCGGCAGGCGCTCGGGCAGGACGCGGCCGAGCGGATCGGTCGCGAGCTCGAACACGGCGTCCTCGCCGAGGCCGAGGATGGCCGCGGACCTGGCCAGCGAGTAGTGCGCGGACGCCGGGACGAGCAGCGCGAGTTCGCCGGCGGGCGTCCCGGCCCGCCAGGCGTCCGGCGCGGCGGCGGCCCTGGCCGCGAGCAGCGCGGTGAGGCCGGCCAGCGAACCGCCGTGGGTGAGCACCCCGCCGCCCTGCCCGGCCAGGCCGGTCTTCTCCAGCATCCAGCGGATCACCGTGAACTCGACGGTGGCGGCCGACGCGCCCATCTCGTAGAGCGCCATCGGGTTGTTGGCCGCGCCGTGCACGAAGTCGGCGAGCGCGGCCGGGAAGAACGGCGCGGCGATCTGGTGGGCCAGGTGCGCGGGATGGTGGACGCGGGTGCCCGCGGCGAGATAGCCGGCCAGGAACCCGCGGTAGGTCTCCGCCGTCATCCCGCCCTCGCGGATCCAGCGGTCCAGCCCGAGGCGGGCCGCCAGCTCGCCCGGCGGCCGGTTGGTGAGCACCGGGGGCAGCCCGGCCTGGCTCTCCTCGACGTAGGCGGCGAGGGAGTCCACGGTGTCGTGGGCCGCCCCGGCGAACTCTTCGATGTTCCACACGGCCGGATGGCTACCGATTCGTCCTACGCCACCACGCGTACATGTCGGGCAGCGCGACTCCCGTCCAGGGGGCCAGGCGCAGCCCGTCCAGCTCGGACTCGGCCAGGAACCTGGCGTCGGTGATCTCCTCAAGGTCGGGGGTGAGGGTGCCGCCGGTCACCCGGCAGCCGTACGCGGTGATCACATACGACACCTGGTCACCGTTGGAGTAGCGGTTGCGGAACAGCGGGCCGCCGTATACGTCGATCAGGTCCACGATCTCGATGTCGAGGCCGGTCTCCTCGCGCAGCTCGCGGACCACCGCCTCGCGCGGATGCTCGTCGGGCTCGATGATGCCGCCGGGCGGGGCCCACACCCCGCCGTCATGGCAGGCGAACAACAGGCGGCCCGCGTCGTCGAACACGCAGGCGGTCACGGAGGGAAGCACGATCAGCGCGTCGCCCACACGGGCGCGCAGCGCGGCCAGAAACTCAGGAATGGGCACGAGGCTCAAGCCTACGGCCGAAGTGTCCTGAACCGGGCACGGGCTCCCATCCGTGCTATGGGCATGAAGGCTTCCATCCGTACGGCCGGCGTCACGCTCGCCGCCCTGCTCGCGACGGCCTGCGCGGCCTGCACGGCGTCCGCCCCGCAGGAACCGCAGGCGGGTTCGTCCGCGAAACCGGCGCGGCTCGGCGAGATCCGCCTGGTCGCCTACCAGAGCTGTGACGACATGCTCGCCGAGCTGCGCGAGAAGACCGCGGCCAACATCGGCCCGTGGGGGTTCGGCGGCGTCCACCTGCTCGAGCGCGCTCTCCCTGACACCGCCAAGTCCGAGGCGCGCGCCGATTCCCTATCGGCGAATCAGGAAGCCGACCACTCCACCACCAACGTCCACGAGGCCGGGGCCGACGAGCCCGATCTGGTCAAGACCGACGGCAAGCGGATCGTCACGGTCTCCGGCGGGGTGCTGCGGGTGACCGACGCGGCGACCAAGAAGGTCACCGGCTCGCTGCGGCTGGTGCCCAAGGAGCACGGCTACGCCCCCGCCGACCTGCTCATGTACGGCGACCGCGCGCTCGTGCAGCTCCCCATGACCGGCCTGGCCGCCAATGCGACCGACGACGCCAGGGTGCGGCCCGACTGGCGGCCGGGGACGACGTACACGCTGGTGGACCTCTCCGGCCCGCAGCCGAAGAAGGCCGGGTCGATCGTCGCCGACGGCGACCACGTGGACACCCGGATGGTCGGTTCGGCCGTACGGATCGTGGTGAGCAGCAAGCCGGACATCCGGCTGCCCCTCGACGACACCGCGGGCGGCACCCCGCCGAGCGAGCGGGAGCTGACCGAGCGCAACCGCGCGGCCGTGCGCGCGGCCCCCATCGAGGCGTGGCAGCCGCGCTACGAGATCATCGGGGCGGACGGCTCGCGGCACGCCGAGCGGGTCGGCTGCGAGCGGATCAGCCACCCGAAGGAGTACACGGGCACCTCGATGCTCACCGTGCACACCCTGGACCTGGCGGCGGGCGACGGTACCCTCTCCGGCGACCGGCCGGTGAGCGTGGCCGCCGACGGCAACACCGTGTACGGCACGGCGAGCAGCCTGTACGTGACGAGCGACCCGCAGGCGTGGCTGCCGATGCCGATCGAGGAGCCGCCCGCCGTACCGGACACGCTCACTCCCCAGGCCCCCGCCACCCCCACCGAAGCTCCGACCATCGTCGATCCCACCGCGGCCGAGCCGACCGCCGTCAAGCCCACCGCGGGCGTCCCGGTGGCCCCGAAGGCCGAGCCGACCGTGTCCGAACCCTCTGTTTCCTGGCAGAAGCCGCGGATGATCCCCCCGGAGCGGACCGAGATCCACCGGTTCGACATCAGCGGCGGGGGCGAGCCCCGGTACGTCGCCTCCGGCGAGGTGCCCGGCCGGCTGCTGAACCAGTACTCGCTGTCGGAGCACGAGGGCCATCTGCGGGTGGCCACGACCACCAGCTCGCCCCGGCAGAGCGAGAGCGCCGTCCACGTCCTGGACGCGAACACGCTCACCGAGACCGGCCAGGTGGGCGGGCTCGGCAAGGGCGAACGGATCTATGCGGTGCGGTTCATCGGCCCGGTCGGCTACGTGGTCACCTTCCGGCAGGTCGATCCGCTTTACACGCTCGACCTGCGCGACCCGGCCGCGCCCAAGGTCACCGGCGAGCTGAAGATCACCGGATACTCGGCCTACCTGCACCCGGCGGGCGAGGGACGGCTGATCGGCGTCGGCCAGGAGGCCACCGAGCAGGGCAGGCGGGTCGGCGCGCAGATCTCGCTGTTCGACGTGAGCGACCCGGCCGCGCCGCGCCGGCTGGCCCAGTTGATCAGGAAGAAGTCCGACACCGAGGCCGAATGGGACCCGCACGCCTTCCTGTACTGGCCGAAGACCGGGCTCGCGGTGCTGCCCCTGGTCTCCGAGCGCTCCGACGGCGCCAGCGACGCGCTGGTGCTGAACATTTCGCGGGAGAGCGTCCGCGAGACCGGAAAGGTCGCGCACCCGCGCGGGAAGGCTGAAGCGAAGGCTTTCGCCCCGGTTGACCGAAGCATCCGGCGGGCGCTGGTGATCGGTGACACATTGTGGACACTCTCCGCCGCCGGCCTGGCCGCCCACAACGCCGCGCCCCTCACTGACCAGGCATGGATTCCGTTCCAGTGAACAGTCAACCCATCGCTACACCGAGATCCCCCTCTTTACAAGGGGTTGTAATGAGTCATTGACGGTGTTACCACTTGCGCAGGCCAACGGCGCTCGTTTCGCGCAGGAGGATTCGTGTCAACAACCGTCGCCAAACCCTGGTTACGCGCGGGCTTGCTGGTCGCCACCGGCGTGGCCCTGGCCCTCTCCACCGCCGGGGTCGCGCTCAGCGAGCCGGGCACGCACAGCCCCAAGGTCTTCGACTTCCAGGGTGAGGAGCACGGCAAGCCCGACGTCGACAACCGGCGCGGCTTCGTCGCCCCGCCCGCCACGCTCGACCGGGCCGGCACCACCGTCAGGTGGAACTCTCTCGGCACCCCGGCGGTCGTCACCGGACGCAAGCCGCTCGCCGAGGGGCTGGGCGCCGACCCGGAGCAGGCGGCCCGCGCGTACCTGAAGGCGAACGAGGGCATGTTCGGCCTGCCCGCGGCGGCGGTGGACGCGTTGGAGAAGGTGGCGGTCAACCCGATCGGCAAGGGCCATGCCGTACTGCTGCGCCAGCGGTTCGGCGGCCTGCCCGCCGGGGTGGACGGCATGGTCGCGGTCGGCGTCTTCGACGGCTCGGTCGTACACGTGACCTCGACGCTGTCGCGGGAGACCGGCGCGCCGCCCGCGGCCAGGATCACCGCACGGCAGGCGGAGGAGATCGCCGCCCGCGACGGTGACGTGAACCTCGCGACCGCGGCCGTCCGCAAGGTCACCGAGGTCGCGGTGCCCGCGCCGGACGGCATCCACAGCGCCTTCCAGGTGACGCTGGCCGGCGCGGGCTCGGACGGCGGGCTGAGCGGCGTCACGACCCATGTGGACGGCGTCACCGGCGCGGTCCTGGTCAGGGAGAACCAGGTGGACCACGCCTGGGAGTCCGCCGAACCGGGCGATCCGCGCTGGGAGGTCTTCCCGGCCAACCCGCCCGCCGACTACTCCTCCGCCGACACCCGCAAGACCTGGTGCTTCAAGCCCGGCCGCGGCTGCGACTTCGCCCCCGGCGGCGACCCGGCCACCGGCAAGGCGTGGGACGTCGATCACACCACCGACGCCCCGGCGAACACCAGCCTGGGCAACGCGGCCCGCACCTTCGAGCACCACACCGGCGACGGCGGCCCCACCGTCGGCACCCGGCCCAACGTCCTGACGCCGAGCCGCGACTACCGCTACCCCTGGAAGAACGCCTGGCACACCGCCAAGTGCGACCCCGCCGTCCTGGACAAGGAGGGCGGTGCCGACCTCGATGCGGCCATCGCCAACCTGCACGCCATGCACAACCGCATGCACGACTGGTCCTACCGGCTCGGCTTCACCGAGACCGCGTGGAACATGCAGAGCGACAACGGCACGCGCGGCGGGCTCGGCGGCGATCCCGAGACGGGCAACGCCCAGGCGGGCGCGCGGGTGCCGAACGTGCGCGACAACGCCAACCAGTACACCGGGCCCGACGGCACGCCGCCGATCACCAACATGTTCCTGTGGCAGCCGATCGCGGGCGCGTTCTACGCCCCCTGCGTGGACGGCGACTTCGACATGTCGGTGATCGGGCACGAGTACACGC
Organism: Spongiactinospora sp. 9N601; assembly: GCF_044326295.1. Lineage (NCBI taxonomy): Bacteria > Bacillati > Actinomycetota > Actinomycetes > Streptosporangiales > Streptosporangiaceae > Spongiactinospora > Spongiactinospora sp. 9N601. Next base: position 405,376 of record NZ_JBIRBB010000002.1, on the reverse strand, counting down.
ACGCGATCTCCGGCCGCATGGTCGGCGGGCCGAACGCCGGGTGGAACGGCCCGCAGGCGAGCGCGATGAACGAGAGCACGTCCGACCTGTTCTCCATGGAGTACCTGTTCGAGTACGGCTTCCGCCCGGCGGGCGACACGCCGTACGTGACGGGCGGCTATGTCACCGGCGACCGCAAGGCGGGCATCCGCAACTTCGACATGTCCCGCTCCCCGCTCAACTACAGCGACCTCGGTTACGACCTGGTCGGCACGCAGTCGCACGCGGACGGCGAGATCTGGTCGGCCACGCAGTTCGACGTACGGCAGGCGTTCATCCGCCGCTACGGCGACGGCACCCCGGCCGTGCAGCGCTTGTGCGCGGACGGCAAACTGCCGATCGACAAGTGCCCGGGCAACCGGCGCTGGGTGCAGCTCGCGTTCGACGCGCTGCTGCTGATGGCCAGCGGCGCGGTCGACTACGTGGACCACAGGGACGCGATGCTGGCCGCCGACACCATCCGCTTCGGCGGCAAGAACCACGACATCATGTGGAACGCCTTCGCGGAGCACGGCCTCGGCAAGGACGCCGCCAGCGACGGCCCGGGCGACGCGCAGGCCACGCCGAGCTTCGCCGCCCCGGACGCCGGCAACGCCACCGTCACGCTCGCCCCCAGGGGCGACGCGACCGGCACCCCGGTACGCCTGTACGTCGGCGACTTCGAGGCCAGGGCCATGCCGATCGCCGACACCGACCCGGCGACCCCGCTGGGCGACACCTTCCAGATCGTGCCCGGCACCTACTCCTTCGTGGCGGCCGGTCCGGGGCTCGGGCACGCCCGCGTGACCGCCCGCTTCCGGCCCGGCCAGGACCGCAGGCTGGGCGTCGAACTGCACCGCAACCTGGCCGCCGCCGCGCTCGGCGCGACCGCCTCCGGCGACGGCGTCAACCACGACCGGCTGATCGACGGCACCGAGGCGACGAACTGGGCCTCGCTGACCGGCGAGGTACGCGGCAAGTCGGTGATCGTGGACCTGGCGGGCACCGAGCCGGCCAGGGTCCGCCGGGTCCAGGTCAGCGCCATGCTCCGGCCGCTGATCGGCGACGAGGCCGACCCCTTCACCCAGAACCGGTTCAGCGCGCTGCGCTCGTTCGAGGTACTGGCCTGCGACGCGGCGACCGGCAGGAACTGCGCCGACCCCGCCGCGTACACCGCCGTCTACAAGAGCCGGGCGGACGCCTTCTCCACCCGCCTGCCCCGGCCGCGCGGCAACGACCTGCTGATCAAGTCGTTCGGCATCCGCCCCACCACCGCGACGCACCTGCTGCTGCGAGTGGGCACCACCCAGTGCACCGGCAACCCCCTCTACCTGGGCGAACAGGACGCCGACCCCGCCAACGCCACCGACTGCGCCACCACCAGCGCCACCCGCGACCACGTAAGGGCCGCCGAGTTCCAAGCATTCACTCGTTGATAGTGCTTTGACGCTCGTTGCGCTCACCTGAGCGCAACGAGCGCCATGAACACAACAGAATCCCCCAAAGACTGCGTCGGCGGTGCGAGGCGGTACATCACCTTTGCTGCCCCAAAGGTGAGCGTGATCCCTATGTGTGATCTTCCAAGGGGCCATCGCCGCCTCACCGTCCTCGCCGCCCTGGCACTCGGGCTGTCCGTACTCGCGCCCGCCGCCGCGAGCGCCCGTACCGATCCCGCCGAGGAGACCGACCGCTACATCGTGCTGCTCAAGCCCACCGTGACCAGCACGCAGGCGGTCGCCGGCGAGCATGTCAAGACGCACAGCGGCCGGCTGGTCGGCGTCTACACGCACGCCTTCACCGGGTACACCGCGACCTTCACCGCCCGGGCCGCCGAGGAGCTGAAACGCTCGCCGGACGTGCTCAGCGTCGAGCGCGACGCCACCGTGGTGGCGTTCGAGCAGACCGTGCCGACCGGCATCCGCAGGGTCCTGGCCACGCAGAACCCCAACCTGGACATCGACGGCGTGGACGACCGCAGGGCCGATGTGGACATCGCCATCGTGGACAGCGGCATCGACGCCCAGCACCCCGACCTCAACGTGGTCTCCAGCACCGACTGCACCAGCGGCGTGTGCGTGGACAACACCGGCACCGACGGCAACGGCCACGGCACCCATGTGGCCGGCATCGCGGGCGCCATCGACAACGACTCCGGAGTGGTCGGGGTCGCGCCCGGCGCGCGCCTGCACTCGGTGCGGGTGCTGGACGACGAGGGCGCGGGCTCGCTGTCCGCGATGGCCGCCGGCATGGACTGGGTGGCCAGGAACTCCGCCACGATCGAGATCGCCAACCTCAGCCTCGGCTGCGAAGCCTGCGCGAGCAACGCGATCACCACCGCCATCGCCAACTCGGTGAACCGGGGCGTGGTCGTCACGGCCGCGGCCGGCAACGGCGGCACCGACGCCGCCACGTTCTTCCCGGCCAACCACGCCGACGTGATCACCGTCTCGGCGCTGAACGACCTCGACGGCCTGCCCGGCGGGCAGGGCGGGAACCAGCCGTCGTGCCGTCCCGAGCCCGACCAGGACGACACGCTCGCCGAGACCTCCAACTACGGCCGGACCATCGAGGTCGCCGCGCCCGGCGTGTGCATCGAGTCCACCTGGCCGGGCGGCCGGTACGCGGTGCTCACCGGCACGTCGATGGCGACTCCGCACGTCACGGGCGCGGCCGGGGTGCTCGCCGCGGGCGCGCGCAAGCCCACGGATCGGGCCGGGGTGCTGGCCATACGGCAGCGCCTGATCAGCACGGGCAACGCCAACTGGACCGACGACTCACCGGACGGCGTCAGGGAACCGCTGCTCGACGTACACGACGCCACGCAGTACCCGGCCAGGGACCCGCGTCGCTGAGCCGTCAGGGCGGTGGCACGGGCGTGTCCACCGGGACGATCTCGGGCGCTCCCAGGCGGATGGCGTCGGCCTCGTGGTCGGTGTCCTCCTCCTGGGAGGCCCGCTCGGCTTCCACCCTTTTGGTGTAGTAGGAAACCTCGCGGTCGATCTGGTCGTCGTCCCAGCCCAGCGGCCCGGCGACCAGTTCGGCCGCCTCCCGGGCCACCGCCAGCCCGCGGTGGAAGGTCTCGATCGAGATGTGCGTACGGCGGGCCAGCACGTCGTCCAGGTGGCGCGCCCCCTCGTGGGTGGCCGCGTAGACGATCTCGGCGCGCAGGTAGTCGTCGGCCCCGGCGAGCGGCCCGGCCAGCGACGGATCTTCCTCGATCAGCGCCAGCACCTCCTCGATCAGCGTGCCGTACCGCTGGAGCAGGTGCTCGATCCGCGCCACGTGCAGGCCGGCCGACTTGGCCAGCCGGTGCCGGGAGTTCCACAGCGCCTGGTGGCCCTCGGCCCCGGCGAGCGGCACCCGGTCGGTGCAGGACGGCGGAACGCGCTGGTCCAGGCCGTGCGCCACGGCGTCCACCGCATCGCGGGCCATCACCCGGTAGGTGGTGTACTTGCCGCCCGCGATCATGACGAGCCCCGGTACCGGGTGGGCCACCACGTGCTCGCGCGAGAGCTTGGAGGTCTCGTCGCTCTCCCCCGCCAGCAGCGGGCGCAGCCCGGCGTACACGCCCTCCACGTCGTCGCGGGTCAGCGGCACCGCGAGCACCGCGTTGACGTGGTCGAGCACGTAGTCGATGTCGGACCGGGACGCCGCCGGGTGCGCCTTGTCCAGCGACCATTCGGTGTCGGTGGTCCCGATGATCCAGTGCCGCCCCCAGGGGATCACGAACAGCACCGACTTCTCGGTGCGCAGGATGATCCCGGTGTGGGAGTGGATGCGGTCGCGCGGCACCACCAGGTGAATGCCCTTGGAGGCCCGTACGTGGATCTGGCCGCGCCCGCCCACCAGGCCCTGGATGTCGTCGGTCCACACGCCGGTGGCGTTGACCACCTGCCGGGCGTGGACGTCGATCTCCGCGCCGCCCTCCAGATCGCGTACCCGCACCCCGGTGACCCGCTCGCCCTCCCGCAGGAAGCCGACGACCTGGGCGCGGGAGGCGACGTGCGCGCCGTAGGAGGCGGCGGTGCGCAGCATGGTCGTGACATATCGGGCGTCGTCCACCTGCGCGTCCCAGTACTGGACCGCACCGGTGAACGCGGCCCGGCGCAGCGCGGGGGCCAGCCGCAGCGCCCGCTGCCTGGACAGATGGCGGTGGCCGGGCACGCCCCTGGTGAAGCCGAAGGAGAACCCGAGGCTGTCGTAGAGGGCCAGCCCCGCGCCGACGTACGGCCGCTCCCAGGCGAAGTGGGTGAGCGGCAGCAGGAACGGCACCGGCCGCACCAAGTGCGGCGCGACCCGCTGCATGAGCAGCGCCCGCTCCTGCAACGCCTCCCTGACCAGGTCGAAGTTGAGCTGTTCCAGGTAGCGCAGGCCGCCGTGAATGAGCTTGGACGAACGCGAGGAGGTGCCGGAGGCGAAATCGCGCGCCTCCAGCAGGCCGACGTCCAGCCCCCGGGTCGCGGCGTCCAGGGCGACCCCCGCCCCGACCACGCCGCCGCCGACCACCACCAGGTCCAGCTCCCGCGCCGCCATCTCGGCGAGGGCGGCCGACCGCTCGGCCGGGCCGAGCCTCGTCGTGCCCATGCGCGCCTTCATCCGGCTCCCCCCTGCGTGACGATTCGTCACGCCCTTTCTACCCGTTCGCCCATCGCGTAGCTACGCGCGGGTAGCCACCCCTCCCACGGGGGATAAGACGTGGAGTGCGGCGGTCAGGCCCGGATCACCTCGACCCCGGCGTCGGCGAAGTCGCCGGCCGCCTCCTCCGTCATGTTCTTGTCGGTGACCAGCGCGTCCACCTCGTCGATCGGGCAGATCCTGGCGAAGGCCCGCGCCCCCACCTTGGAGGAGTCGGCCACCACGACCACCTTGGCCGCCCGGCTCATCAGCAGGTGGTTGACGCTCGCCTCGCCCTCGTGGTGCGCGCCCGCCCCGCCCTCGACGCCGATCGCGTTGACCCCGATGAACGCGATGTCCAGGGTGACCTGTTCGAGCACGCCCCCGGCCAGCGGGCCGATCAGCTCATAGGACTGCGGACGGGCGACGCCGCCGGTCAGCACGATCTTGATGTGCGGGCGGAGGGTCAGCTCGTTGGCGATGTTCAGGGCGTTGGTCACGATGGTGACCGGCGGGCCGGTCTCCGCGTTGAGGTCGGCCCGCGTGGCGAGCACCCGGGCCAGCTCGGAGGTCGTCGTCCCGCCGTTCATGCCGACGATCGCGCCCGGGCCGACCAGTTCGGCGGCCTTCTCCGCGATGCGGTGCTTCTCCCCCGCGTGCCTGGCGGTCTTGTAGCGCAGCGGGAGGTCGTAACTGACACTCTGCGCGACCGCGCCCCCCCGGGTGCGCATCAGCATCTGCTGCTGGGCGAGCTGGTCGAAGTCGCGGCGGATGGTGGCGGTCGAAACGCTCAGCGAGGCCGCCGCCTCCTCCACGCTCAAGCGCCCCTCCTGCGCGAGGAGCTCAAGGATCGCGTTCCAGCGTTCGTAGCGTGCCACCGAAGACCTCCTTCACAGCTCTGATCGTCAAGCCTGGCACATGGCCCGTCTGGTCATCCCTTGATGCAAAATATTGCTCATTCCTGTTATAAAAGGAACAGAAAACGACTTATTCGGAGAGGGCTGCTCATGAGCACGCACACCGAGGCGGAGATCGCCTCCCAGCCCGAGTGCTGGCGTCGCGCGGTGGCCATGGTCTCCGCCGAGGCTCCGGGATCGGCCCTGCCCGGCCCCGGTGAGCGGGTGGCCGTGGTGGGGTGCGGCACCTCGTGGTACATCGCCCAGGCGTACGCGGCGCTGCGTGAACGGGCGGGCCACGGGGAGACCGACGCCTTCGCCGCCTCCGAGGTCCCGACCGGCCGCCGCTACGATCGCGTGCTCGCGCTGACCAGGTCGGGCACCACGACCGAGGTCCTGTCCCTGCTGCGGGCGGTGCGCGCGGACGGCGGCACGGCGACCACCGTGATCACCGCCGACCCCACCAGCCCGGTGGTGGAGCTGGCCGACCGCGCCATCGTGCTCGACTTCGCCGACGAGTCCTCCGTCGTGCAGACCCGCTTCGCCACCGCCCAGCTCGCGCTGCTGCGCACCCACCTCGGCGAAGATCTCTCCGCCGCGATCCGCGACGCGGAGCAGGCCCTGCGCGAGCCGCTGCCCGACGCCGCCGTACGGGCCGAGCAGGTCACCTTCCTCGGGCGCGGCTGGACCTGCGGGCTCGCCTCGGAGGCCGCGCTGAAGATGCGCGAGGCGTCCCGGTCGTGGACCGAGGCGTACCCGGCGATGGAGTACCGGCACGGGCCGATCAGCATCGCCGGGCCCGGACGGGTCACCTGGATGCTCGGCGAGGCCCCCGGCGGCCTGGCGACCGAGGTCGAGCGGGCCGGCGGCACCTTCCTGGCCTCGGCCGCCGATCCGCTCGCCGAGCTGGTGCGCGTCCACCGGGTGGCGGTCGCCCGCGCCCACGCGCACGGACTGGACCCCGACCACCCCCTGCACCTCACACGATCTGTGATCCTTTCTCCATGAGCATCACACTCGCCGACGCCCGCCTCGTGACCCCGGGCGGGGTCCACCCCGGCTGGCTCACCATCGAAGACGGCCGCATCACCTACGTCGGGCAGGGCCAGGCCCCCACAGGCAACGGCCACGGCCTCGGCGGCCGGTTCGTCGTGCCCGGCTTCATCGACATCCACAACCACGGCGGCGCGGGCGCGTCGTTCCCCCAGGGCGACCAGGAGGGGGCGGCGCGCGCCACCGCGTTCCACGCCGGGCACGGTACGACGACCACGCTGGCCAGCCTGGTCACCGGCTCGCTCGCGGACCTGAGCGCGGCGACCTCCGCGCTGGCCGACCTGTGCGAGGACGGGCTGCTGGCCGGCATCCACTTCGAGGGCCCCTACATCGCGGCGGCGCGGTGCGGCGCGCACGACCCGGGCAAGCTGCGCGCGCCTGACCGGGGCGAGTTCGCCGAGCTGGTCAAGGCCGGGCGCGGACATGTCCGGATGCTCACGATCGCCCCCGAACTTCCCGGCGCGCTCGACGTCATCCGCGACGCCGTGGACGCCGGGGTCATCGCGGCCCTCGGGCACAGCGACGCGACCTACGAGCAGGCGCAGGCCGGGATCGAGGCGGGCGGCACGGTCGCCACCCACCTCTACAACGCGATGCCCTCGCTGCACCACCGCTCCCCCGGGCCGATCGCCGCGCTGCTCCAGGACGAGCGGGTCACCGTCGAACTGATCAACGACGGGGTTCATGTGCATCCGGCGATGCTCAAGCTGGCGTTCCAGGTGGCGGGTGCGGGCCGTACCGCACTGATCACCGACGCCATGGCGGCCACCGGGGTGGGCGACGGCGAGTACGTGCTGGGCAGCATGCGGGTCCGGGTCTCAGACGGCGCGGCCAGGCTCGTGGAGGGCGGCACCATCGCGGGCAGCACGCTCACCATGGACGTCGCCTTCCGGCGCGCGGTGCAACTGGCCGGGCTGTCCCTGGTGGAGGCCGCGCAGGTCGCCTCGCTCACCCCCGCCAAGGTGCTGGGCATCGACGACCGCGCCGGGTCCATCGCGGCGGGCAAGGACGCCGACCTCGTCGTACTGTCGGACGACCTGCGGGTGGAGGCGGTCATGAAGCGCGGGGCGTGGATCGCGGAGCCGCCCGCCCCATGACCGTGCTCACGGTTACGTTGAACGCCGCCCTCGATGTCACCTACGAGGTCGATGGCGTGGACTGGGACGGGGTCAACCGCGTCCGCGCCGTCCACCGCCGGGCCGGGGGCAAGGGCGTCAACGTGGCCAGAGTCCTCGCCGCGCTCGGTCACCCCGTCCTGGCCACCGGCCTCACGGGCGGGACGACGGGCGCGGCGATCCGGGCCGACCTCGACGCGGCGGGGGTGCCGCACTCCTTCACGCCGGTCTCGGGCCACTCCCGCACCACCCTCGCGGTCTGCTCGGACACCGGGACGACGGCCATGTTCAACGAGCCGGGGCCGGTAGTGTCCGCTGCCGAGATCGGGGCTTTTCTCCGGGATTTCGACCGGCTTCTCGCGGGGGCGTCGGTGGTCGTCATCTCGGGGAGTCTGCCGCCGGGGGTACCGGCGGCGTTCTACGCGACGCTGGCGTGGCGCGCGGGCGAGCACGGTGTCGCGGCCATCATCGACGCCGACGGCCACCCCCTCCGCCACGCCCCCTCCGGCCGCCCCGCCATCCTCAAACCCAACGCCGCCGAACTGGCCCGCGCCCTTCTCGGAGCCGATACCGACGCGGTCGCCGGGGCGCGGGCGCTACGGGCGGCGGGGGCCGGGGCCGTGGTGGTGTCGCTCGGGGCGGGCGGGCTGGTGGCGGTCACGGCGGACGGTACGTGGCGGGTGCGCATGCCGTACCCGGTGGCGGGCAACCCGACCGGCGCGGGTGACGCCGTGGTCGCCGGGCTCGCCCAGGGCCTGGTCACCGGCACCCCTTGGCCCGACCGCCTCCGTACCGCCGCCGCGCTGGGAGCCGCCGCCGTGGCCGCCCCGGTCGCCGGCGACTTCGACGTCACCCTCTTTCAGAGCATTCGCCATCGCATAGACGTCCAGGAAGAGGAGTGACACCTTGCCTTTGGTCAGCACCGGGGACATCGTCCGCGCGAGCGTGGGCGGAGTCGGGGCGTTCAACGTGATCCAGCTTGAGCACGCCGAGGCCATTGTGGCCGGTGCCGAGCAGGCCGGGGCCGGGGTCGTCCTCCAGATCAGCGAGAACTGCGTCCGCTACCACGGCGCGCTCGCCCCCATCGCGCTCGCCTCGCTGGCCGTGGCGCGGGCCGCCGCCGTACCCGTCGCCGTACACCTGGACCACGCCACCGACCGCGCGCTGGTCGAGGAGGCCGTCGGGCTCGGTGTCGGGTCGGTGATGTACGACGCGAGCGCGCTGCCCGACGCGGAGAACGTGCTTCTCACCGCCGAGGTGACCGCGTGGTGCCACGAGCGCGGCGTGTGGGTGGAGGCCGAGCTGGGCGAGGTCGGCGGCAAGGACGGCGTACACGCGCCCGGCGCGCGCACCCGCCCGGACGATGCCGTCCGCTACGTCGCCGACACCGGCGTGGACGCACTGGCCGTGGCCGTGGGTACGTCGCACGCGATGACCACCAGGGACGCCACGCTGGACCTGGCTTTGATCGCGGACCTGCACGCGGCCGTTCCCGTGCCCCTCGTCCTGCACGGCTCCTCCGGCGTCCCCGAGGAGACCCTGCGCGCCGCCGTCCGGCACGGCATGCAGAAGATCAACATCGCCACCCACCTCAACAAGGCGTTCACCACCGCCCTGCGCGACCGCCTGACCGCCGACCCGAACCTCGTGGACCCCCGCAAATACCTCGCCACAGCCCGCGACGCGGTATCCCGCGAGGTCGCCCACCTGCTGGCGGTTCTGACCCTTTGACCTCCTCCCCGGCCTTCGTCGGCGTTCATAGAGCCGGCGGCCGATCACACCGGGGCGCGCGAGTGACGATACGGCTTTGCGGCAAGGACGGCGTCTGCGGCGACCCACTCGACCCGTGGCCGACCAGCGTCACCGGCTGCGGGGATGCTCGGTTTCGGTGTACGCGGGGAACAGGTCGGCCGCCGCCGCCTCCAGCCGTGCGACATCGGCAGGAGAGTGCCGCGCCGGGCGGCGTAAGACCCAGCCCGCGACCATCGACGCGCGCAACATCCGTACACCGTCCACGCTCAGGCCGCGCAGCGGCACATGCGGGCCGTGGACCGCCAGCACCGGCGTGACCTCCACCGGCGTGTGCAGCCGGCCGCTGAGCGCGGCGGCCACCGAGCGGGTCTCGTACCGTACCGACTTGACCTCATCGGACCCCCAGCGACGGCCGACGTTGACATATCGGCCGCGACGGGTGATGCGCCGGTCGCGGGACCACGCCTTGCTGTCGATCACATAGACGCCGGACGGGCCGATGGCCAGATGGTCGAGGTTGGCGCGGCCGGTCGGCAGCGCACGGTCGTGCAGCACCAGGTATCCAGCGGCCTCCAGACGGCGGAGCCGGCGTGCGGTCCGCCGCTCACCCTGCGCACCGCGACGCCAGGTACGGACCGCCTCATGCCTGCGCCACTGATACACCGTGTCGGCCGCTCCGGCGACGACCGCGAACAGCAGGCCGCCCTCGAAGCCGATCACGATCCAGCCCGCGACACCGGCGACGGCCATCACGACGCCGCGGATCACCAGCCGCCGGGGGCGGCCCGCGGCGAGTTCGGCGCGGTAGCGGGCGTACGCGGACGCGCCGGCACCAGACGACCGAGGACGCGGCGATGGAGCCGCCGGGGGGACAGGGGACGCCGAAGCCATCGGAAGGACCTCCAAGCGGGCAGATACCGGGGGAACGCACGTGCGGAGGAGCTACACAGAGCGTACGTGCGGTCACCGACAAAAGGGGGCGAATCCATAGAAGCCAGCGGCCCGGGCAAGGCGCTCAGGATGTTGTCGGCGTGCTCACCGGATCACCGCCGCACTGGAGGCCGAAGTGCCCGACGTCGCGCTGATCCGGCCGGCGCGGTGGCCGACGGCGGACGGTACCAACCGCCCGGCAAGCGGGCCGCTCACGCGACGCGCATGACGGGGAGACCCAGCGGCTTCAGGAGTGGCGGGACTTCGCCGAGACCGCCGACGAACTGCGCCAGTGGGCGGCAGCGACGACACCCCACGAGGGATACGACTGGGTCTACGTACTCAACGGAAGGCCCCGGCTAAGCCGCGGAGTTCGAGACGCGCACCCCGCACCGGTTCGGGGCGACCAGCGCGGTACTAGGGAAGGGGCATGAGCGCATAGACCACCTTTGTCCAAGGCGGGGGCGCGTCCTTTGGGAAGCGGTATCCCCAGCTCGCCGCCAGGGCATCGACGAGGGCGAGGCCCCTGCCGCTGAGGGAATCGAAGGCGACCTCTCCGCGTGGCTCGGGGGCGTGCGGGTGGGCGTCCCATACCTCGATGACCAGGGCGTCGATGTCGGCAGGCACTTCCAGGACGAGGCGGATCAGGGACTCCCCGGCGAGCAGGGCGCTCAGCTTCGGCTGCTTTTCCGAAAGGCCGGCGGCTTCGATGGCGTTGGTGACCAGTTCGCTCACCACTAACCGGGCGTTGTCCACGAACTCCTCGTCCACGAGTCCCCATCCGCGAATAGTCGCCGCCGAATATGCGCGCGCGAGGTACGCGGAATTGGGGAGCGCGACGAGGGTAAGTGAATCGCGGCGACTCGCGATGGTTGCACTAATTTGGATAGCCGTCATTTGACGTCACCCTTGCGTAGTGGCGGAGAATCGTGTCTCATACATTGCCGTAGCAACGACTCGGCCGATCCGAATATCGTCCGACACAGAACGTCAGGTGGCTCCAACTGGTGTGCCCAGATGTGAGCTTCTTGCGTCCGGCCCCCGAGGAGCCTCCCATGGCCAAAGAAAAGCATATCTCCCCAAAGGATCAATTCCGGCAAGAGCTACGGAAGTGCCGAACCGCCAAGCAGTGGACGCATCGGGCACTGGCCAGCCGCCTCAACTGCGGCCACAGCCTCGTGGGGGCCATCGAGCGAGGTACCAGGAATCCGCAGCTCAGGTTCGCAGAGAAGTGCGATGAGGCTTTTGGGTTGGATGAGCGCTTCGTCAAGCTTTGGAAGCGGATGAACAACGCCTTCACCGGGCCTCAGTGGTACGCCCACTGGGCCGACGAGATCGAGCCGAACGCACACACCTTGCGGTCCTGGGACCTGCTCCTGATTCCAGGATTGCTCCAGACCGAGGAGTACGCGCGCGCCCTGTTCACCCTCGGTATCGTCGAGGAGGAAGAGGTCGAAGACCAGGTGCAAGCGAGACTGGGGCGACAAGCCATCCTGGGGCAGGCCAAACCGCCCACCCTGTGGGTACTGATCGACGAGTGGGCGCTACAGCGGCGTGTTGGCACCCCGGAAGTGATGGCAAGGCAGCTCGACCACCTACTAGCGCTTTCGGAGCGCTCCAAGCTGCACATCCATGTAGTGCCATCAGACGCCGATACCACATCAGGGCTGGCCGGGAGTTTCGTGATCGCGGAGTCTGTTGACTATCCAGCCACGGTTTCCATCGGCTCGGCGGGGCAGGCGGAGGTAACATCCGATCCTGATCTGGTGGCTCTCATTTTGCGTAGATATGACAAGCTTAGGGCAGATGCACTTCGCACCGGTCAATCACGGCAAGTGATCAAGGAGTGGCGGGACAAATGGAGCAGCAGGTGAGCCTCGACGCAGCAGCCTGGAGAAAGAGCACTCGATCCTCCGATAGCGGAGATGCTTGTGTGGAGGTGGCTACTAACCTCCCCGGCCTCGTCGCCATGCGAGACAGCAAAGACCCCACCGGCCCCACCCTCACCTTCACCCCCGCCGAGTGGACCACCTTCCTCAACGAGATCAGCAACGGTGGCCACGACCTCTAGCCAGTGGGGTGAGCAAATGGAACCGCAGGTGGGGCTCGACGGAGCGATCTGGCGGAAAAGCACCCGCTCGACCGACAACGGAGGCAACTGCGTGGAGGTGGCCACCAACCTCCCCGGCCTCATCGCCGTACGCGACAGCAAGGACCCCACCGGCCCCACCCTCACCTTCACCCCCGCCGAGTGGACCGCGTTCCTCCACCGGGTCAACGACGGCGTGGGGCCTACGGCGATGCGGCCCAGAACTGAACCTTCAACAGAGTGAAGCTGACCAGGTCCGGCGTGAATTCTTCATGCCTGAGGAATTTACGGTAGACCCTGGGCATTCCAGTCGCCGTCCGGCGGCCGAGGGGGACCTCACCTGCCCGACATCCGAGATCCAGCCGTTGCCCACCACCTCAAGAAGGCCGTCATAGAAAAGGCGTCGGCCATCTCGCGGTACCCGTTGTCGTTCGGCTGCGTGGCAGGGCAGGCGCTACTGTATCTGTCCGACGGGCCGGACTGGAAGCCGTGTAGGAAGCCGGCGAGCTATCGTGACGAGGGTGTTCATGATGCGTCTGGCTTCGGCCAACGACAGCGCCCAGATCGCTGACCTGGTACGCGCCCGCTGCGACTGGTTGGAAGAGCGGGGCCTGCCGAGCTGGCGTGACGCGGTCGATGCCCTAGCCGCTGAGTGCGACAATCCCGACAACGATGTGTGGGTGCTGGAGACCGCGCAGGGCCGCGTCATCGGGCGCACCGTGGTGCAAGACCAAGGCCCCCCCTGGGGTTGGACTGACGCCGAGCGCGCGGAATCCGCCCTGTATCTGTCGGGCTCCATCACCCACCCGGCGCAGCGTGACCAGCGACCGGGCACGCTGATGGCTTCGTGGACAGTCGACCGGGCGGCCCAGCTCGGTGTCCCGTGGGTTCGGCGGCATTGTCATTTTTCTGGGGTGGCCCGCTACAACCTCACCCAGGGCTTCACATTGGTGCGCGAGGAACAGCGCACCAACGCGAGGCTGTACGTGATGGCCCGCCGGGCGGAGCGGCTCGACCTGTCGGCCTGGTTCCGGCAGCCACATTCGCAGTCCTAGCCGAGGAACGCCCTGGTCGCCTGGTCCAGGGTGATGACCTCGACCAGCTTGGAATGGCGGTGCTCGGTGTAGACACCGCCGGTTTCCAGCTCCGTGACGACCGCCTTGAGCCCGTCAGGGTTCAACAGCCCGGCGTCGATCAGTGGTGACCCGTCACTCAGGATGCGCCGCAGCAGCGACAGGCCGTAGTCGAGCATGGACTCCTCGACCAGTTCGGCGAAGCTCTCGCGCAGGACCGGGTTACACGCGTCGTGGCTGAGTCCGAAGGTGGCCAGGTGCTTGCGTTGGAGCTGCTTGAGCTCACGCCAGTAGAACGGGAGCTGGTCGCCGAGCTCGACCATCGCCTGGTGGGTGAATGGGTGCAGGGGCCACAGCCCGGCCCGCAGCAGGGGCGGCGCGACGGTCTCGGCCGCCATCAGGGTGATCCCGCCCGCCATCGCCGGCGGGGCGATGCCGTCGTCGCCGTACTCGATCGCGGCCTGGGCCCGCGGTCCCAGCCAGGGAAGGTCGAAGTTCTGCGCCTTGTCGGCGGCGGCCTTCGCCGACTCGGCAGAGCCGACCGCGACCATCTCGTCGCCGCCCAGCCCGGTGACCAACGTGTGCGCGCCGAGGTCGGCGATCATCCTGTTCAACTCGGTGAAGTGCTCAAAGAACGGTTCGTCGTACGGGCTGACCAGCTCGCCGCGGACTCTAGGGCAGTTCGGCCCGAACATCGGCCGCCCGGCGGTATCCAGGCAGGCGTCATGCGGCCCGAACGGGACGCGGTGGCGGATCTCGTTGCGGCGCCGGATCTGCTGCTCCCGGCCTGGTCCTATGACGATCAGCGTGGCCGTGTCGACCTGCCCAGGCCAGCGCCGGGCGACCCGGGTGCCGATTGAGCCGGAGTCCAGCCCGCCGGTCAGATGGCACAATGTCGCATCCGGCTGCAACGGCCGGGCATCCAGCGCCGCGTCGATCGCCGCAGTGAAGGCGGCCAGCACATCGGCGCCCTCGGCCAGGTCACGGTGCTCGGCATGCACGACCGGCTCTGGGTAGGTGATGACCAGGTCGCCGCCGAAGCTGGCGGTGGCCCGTTCGGTGAGCCGCCAGATCCCCGTGAAAGGGGTGTCGATACTGTAACGGGGGCGGTAGATCAGCAGCCGGGTGGCCTCCTTCGCGTTGATGCCCCTGGCGAACGGCCGCAGCTCGGTGATGTCCCACGACCCGCGCAGAATCCCGTCGTGGTGGGCCAGGTACAGCGGCGTGGCCCGCACCGCGCCGGCGGTGACGCGGACCGGCCGGTGCCGGGTCACCTCGATCAGTACGTGGTCGACCGGCCAGCGGCGGGCCTGGGCAACGAGCTCGTCGAACTGCGCCACGGTCACCACGACGGGCTCCGGCGGCACCGGTGCCCGGCCGGGCACCCGCTCCCGCACGATGATCACGGTCCGGTCGCCGTCAGTGGCGGCGAGATGCTCGATCATCGGATGCGCGTACGGCGTTACCCGGCCGGCACCGTCGTCGGTCACGTAGGAGGTTCCCTCCCACTGCCAGGCTGGTGCGGCAGCGGGGTCGATCTGAAGGATCAGCACAGCCGTCTCTCCTTCGTCAGGGCCAGGGGAGGACCCGGCCGCCCCAGATAGGCGAAGCGGCCGGGCTGTGGAGCGCAGCGGAGGCGGCGTCGATCACGTAGCCGTCGTGTCGTAGGTCCTGGCCCCGTCCGACGAACCCGACGCCTTCTTGTATTCGTTGCGGATCTCCGGCCGCTGCACGACGTAGGTGGGCTTGCCGGTGAACAACTGGCCGGTGGCCGGCACCTGCGAGTCGGGCGCCCGGAACATCTCCTCCAGGTCACTGGTGCCGAGGTCGAGGTCGGTGATGGTCATCGGCTCCTCCTTCGGAGCAGTGGATGTTGGCTCCAGGAAAGACCGAGATCCGGCCCCGAGGTTGCACTGAACTTGCACACCGCGCCGATCCGCGACCGACGCTTCTGGGCGAGGTGAGAAGATGCCGCCTACGCTGAAACCAACCGCCCCGCCCCCCGCCGGGAGGATCCATCGATGGCCAGCGACACCACCGGTCACCTCGCCACCCCTGATCAGCCTGGCACCGCTGTCGCCGGCGCGAACATCGCGGTGCTGCGGAAAGCCGCCGGGCTCACCCAGGACCAGCTCGCACAGCGCGCCAACGTCTCCAAGAGCCTGCTGTCCAAGGTGGAGGTCGGGGACCGGCCCGCCTCCCACGCTCTGGTCACCGCCGTCGCCCGCGCCCTGCGCGTCCCGATCGAACGCATCCACGGCCAGCCGTACGACGCCGCCACCACCCATGCCCCGATCGATGAACTACGCCCCGCGCTACGCGCCTACGACCTGCCGCCCGGAGAGCAAGACGCCGTCCGCCCGCTGGCCGCCCTTCGCGCCGAGATCTCGGCCATCTCCGAGCTGCGTAGCCGCGGCCTCTACACCCGCCTCGGCGCGCTCCTGCCCGGCCTGCTGCGTGAGCTGACCTCCGCCGTGCTCAGCACCACCGGTCGCAACCGCCGTACCGCGTCTGGGCTGCTGGTTTCCGGCTACTACGCCGCCCACGGCCTGGCGTACCGGCTCGGCCACGGCGACCTGTCGGAGTCCATCGAGCACAAGCTCGCCTGGGCCGCCGCCCAGTCCGAAGACCCCCTCGCCGTGGGCCTGGCCGACTGGACGCGCGTCAACTCCTTCCAGGCGGCGGGCGACTACGACCACGGCCTGCACCTGCTGGATCGCGCCCGGGTCGCCCTGGATCCCCATCTGCAAGCCGACCCGGCCGCGATCGTGCTGGCCGGTAGCATGCACCTTCGAGCGATCACGCTGGCCTCCCGGGCCGGTGAGGCCGCCGCCGTCGAGGAGCACCTGCGCGCCGCTCAGCGCCTGGCCGCCGACCTCGGCACCGACGACCAGCAGCATTATCACCTGACCTTCGGCCCGGCCAACATCCACATCCATGCGGTCGCCGCCCATGTCGAGCTGGGCCACGTCGACCAGGCCATCGCGCTTGGCAAGTCCTATGTCCCGTCGGCCTCAGTGCCACCGACACGAGCCGGGCACCATTACATCGACCTGGCCCGCGCTCATCTGATGGCCGGCGACCGGCCCGCTGTCCTGCACGCGCTGCGGCGGTCCCGGCAGATCGCGCCCGAGCAGACCCGCTATCACCCCATGGTCCGAGAGACCGCTCGTGTGCTGATCAGCCTGCATCGCCGCTCCAACCCCGATCTCAGCCACCTGGCCTCCTGGCTGGGCTTGACCGTCTGACCCTGGACAGGGGCTCGGGTCAGGTGTCGATGCGGACCCGCCAGATGCTGCAAGACCCAGCCTCACCTTCAGTCCTACCGAGTGGACCGCCTTTCTTATGGCGATGCGGTCCAGAACTGTATCTTCAGCAGAGTGAAGCTGACTATGTGTGTCGTGAATTCTTCATGCCCGAGGGATTTACGGTAGATCCTGGCATTCCAGTCGCCGTCCGGCCGGCCGAGGTCGAATTCCTCGCCGTAGGACGTCCCGCCCGAGGCTCCGCTGATCGCGGTCACTCGCCCCGTCGTGAAGCGTACGCTTCCGGTCCAGGTCCTGTCCCAGGAGGCGAGGAGCGGGGGCGCGTCGTCCCAGAGTTCGTACTTGATCAGGCACCTCTCGCTCCGGCGCTCGTTGATCACGATCCCGTTCTGGCCGGCCGTGATCCACTCCACCGGATCGGCGTCGATGTCGTAGAGAGCCCACGTCTCCTCGGCGTCTGAGACACCGTGCAGATACTTCGATATCTCGTTCGGGTCGAGAAATTCGGCGATAATACCGGCCATGGCTGAGGATATTCCAATACGTCACAGGCGGGAGTGCGGCTTGGCCACTGGAGATCGCCCCAGTATTCTCGGTGCCGTCTATCCAGGCGACCGAGAAGTCGTGCGGAGGGTTGACACGTGCCACCCCTTGCAGGGTCGAGGCGAATGGAAACTCATCGCAATCCGGATCATCCAGATCCGACAGGTCGAGTTCCTTTTGGGATACGCCGTTACACCCTGGCAACTTGTTCCAGCTACCGCCTGGGATGTTCTTGGGCTGCTCGTCGCCGACCCCGGCTCCTTCAGGCTCTCGGCCGCCGCGCTCGGCCTCTCACGGCCAGAACTGCAAGGTGATCAACGTCCGCTGGACGACCTCCGGCGGGAACGCCCCGTGGCCGAGCCGCTCGCGGTGGACGCGGACGTTCCACCGTCGGCCGGGCCGACCGAGATCGAATCTTCTGCTGGTCAGATCGCTGCCGGCGATGTCCTCGGGCTGGATGATCCCGGACTCCAGAGAGACGGTCCCCTGCCAGGTCGATGCCCCGGGCGGGTGCGCCGGCGGCTCGCCGTCCCACAACTCGTACTTGACGAGGCACCCCTGTTCCATCGGCTCGTCGATGACGATCCAGTTGTCCCTGGCCGCGGCCCATCCTCCCGGCTCGATGGCGTACTCGTCAGGGGATTCCTCGGCATCGGCGTCCACCACGCCGGCGAGGCCATGGATCGGGTCGTCGTCCAGTAATTCACTGATCAATGCGGCCATGCTGCCTGCCTCCGCGGTTCCAGGGTGGTGGCGCTGTCGGGATGGGGTCACCGTGCGGGCACGGCGACCCCATCCCACCTCATCGGACGGTTACGGTGCTACGGGAGCTCGATGTAGAAGCCGTCCTTGTTGATGATCCGGTTGTTCCAGTACCAGGCTTTCAGCACGTTGCCGTGCTGCTTGTTCACGGTCGCGTTGATCCTGGCGACGGAGAAGTTGTGGACAGGATTCGCCCGTGCCGCTCCTTGATAGGTCGACTCGAAGGGGAACTCGTCGCAGCTCTTCTTGTTCTGATCCTCGACCGGGACCTCGTTCTTGCAGACAGTGGCCGTCACCGTGTAGTTAGCCTCCCTCGTGGCCTTGAACGCCGCCCGGGTCAGCCTTGACGCGATGCTCTTGCCGGGAATGTTCTTGCGTTCGTTCTCGGTGTCGGGGAATGTCTTCCCGCCGGCCAGGGGGTAGGTATCGTCCGGAAGGTAGAAGGCCCTAGAGACGTGGAAGTAGATGTCGTTGAAGCGGACTCCCCGCGGGTTGACGTCGTCCAGCCGCATGACCATCTTCGCGACGGCGTTCAGGTGCACGCAGCCGCCGCCGTTCTTGTTGTGCCAGCCGATGTTCGGCGAGGCGTCGCAGCGGACGAAGGAGGGCAGGCCGACCGTGCCGCTGAACTCCCGTGGTCCCCTGTCGAAGGGGCTCTCACCGCGCGCGTGGCTGTTGACCGTGCACCTGCCCAGCTTGTGGTAACCCTCCCTGCCCCGGTCGGCGTAGGTCTCCGTCATGTGCCAGCCGGGTTGCTGCGCCGACGCCGTGGCCCATTGGGCGACGGTGTGCATGCCGAGCATGCCGGATTCCGACCTGCGGTCGCAGATGGTCGGGTTCTGGCCGGCCGGTACCGTGCTCAGCACCTCCGAGTCGAACGCCACCCTCTTGGGCTGGTAGCCCCAGCTCTTGTCGGGCAGCAGCGAGATCCTCTTGTCCACCTGCAAGATCCGCTGGGAGACACGGGTACCGGTGTGCATCATCTGGAAGCCGTGCAACTGTCCCCTGAGCACCGCCGAGGAACTGCCCGGCGCCCCCTCCCAGACGTTCACCACGAACCTGGTCAGGCGGCAGTGCGAGAAACGGTTGAGGGTGTAGACGCCGCCGGAGTTCGCGCGCCCGGCCTCCCGGTAACAGTCCTGGGGGGTCGCCCACTTCGGTTGCTCCGCCCCGGTGGGCAGGGTGGTCTTGAGGTCATCGGGGGTGGTCGGCGGGTCGGCGGTGGCGGCGCGCGCCGTGACCTTGGGGTTCGGGCCGACCATGATGGTCTGCCAGCCGGTCCAGTCGCCGGTGACGCCGCCGGTGGTGACCCGGGCCCGCCAGCGCACCTCTGAGCCCGCCCGCAGCCGGTCCTTGGGCACCCGCAGTGTGGCCTGCGCGTCTCCGGGTCCGGCGGTGGCCTGGCCGGACCAGATCGGCCGCCGGTCCGCGCCCGGCTTGTCCACCTTGCCGGTCTTGGCGCCGGTTTTGGCAGCAGGGGCACGGGCGACTTCGACGTCCACCTTCGCCTCGCCGCTCCGCCCGGCTGGCAGCCAGGTGGTCAGGCGGGGGGTGAGGGTGGAGGTGACGGCGACGCCGTCCGTGGTGCGGGCGTCGTCCACGGTCAGCCTGGCGATCTCGGGTGCCGCGTTCGTGGTGGTGTTCATGCGCTGTTGCGGCGCGGGCGCGGCGGCGCCGACCGGCTTGTTCATGTCGGCCTGGATCTGGGCCGCGGTCTGGGCCCGGTTGTAGACGCGCACCTCGTCGATCAGGCCGCTGAAGTACTCGTCTTCCCAGATACCGTTGCCGCCCAGGCGCAGGTCACCGGCGTCGTCGACGAGTTCGCCGGTGATCGGGTAGGAGTCGGCCTCCACGCCGTTGACGTACAGGTAGGCGATGCTGCCGTCGTAGGTGAGGGCCAGGTGGCTCCACTGGTTCAGCGGCAGCGGGTCCTCGCCCCGCACCCCGCGGGGCGCGTCGGCGAGTTCCACCGAGCCCATGGGCAGGGAACCGCCGGAGTCGGAGTAGAGGGTGTAGGAACCGTCCGTGATGTTCTCCTTCATCAGCACGGTGCGGTAGCCGCCCGAGGCGGTGGGCCGCACCCAGGCCGACACCGTCAGCGTGTCGGTCATGCGCAGTGACGGGGCGTGCGGGACGGTGACCCAGCTGGTGGAGCCGTTGAAGGACAGGGCCTTGCCGTGCCTGCCGGCCGCCGCCCAGGTGGTGTCGGTGGCCGTGCCGATGTTGTTCTTGCCGGAGGAGTCGCCGACGATGGTGCCCGCGCCCTCTTCCATGCCATAGGCGGCCACCAGGCCCGGATTGGCCGGTGGGTCCGTGACGGTGGCCGCGACCTCGTTCGATGACGGGCTGTGGTTACCGGCCGCGTCGAAGGCCCGGACCCGGTAGTGGTAGGTCCCGGCGGCGAGGCCCGCCTCGGTGAACGTGGTGGCCGTCGCCGAGCCGACGGCGTTCGCGGCCGACGGGGTGAACTGCGGCGTCGTGGAGCGGTGGATCGCGTAGCCGGTCACGCCCACGTTGTCCGTCGAGGCCGTCCAGGTGAGCTGCGCGGTGCCGGCGCCGCCTGTCGCGGTGAGCGAGCCGGGCGCGCTCGGCGCCTGGGTGTCCTGTACCGGCGGCTGGCCGACGGGGGTGTTCATGTCGGTCTGGATCTCGGTCGCGGTCTGGGCGCGGTCGTAGACGCGTACCTCGTCGATCAGGCCGGCGAAGAACTCGCCCCAGGCGGCGTTGCCGCCGATCCGCAGCGGGCTGCCGTCGTCGTACAGGCTGCCGGACAGCGCGGTCTGGCCGACCTGCGCGCCGTTGACGAACAGCCGCAGCGCGGAGCCGTCGTAGGTGAGCGCCACGTGGCTCCAGGTGCTGACCGGCAGCGGAGAGGCCCCGTTGACGGTCGTGGGGGTCTCCGGGTCGGTCTGCACCCAGCCGGAGGGGACCGTGCTGTTGGAGGCGTACAGGGTGTAGGAGAGCGCCTCCTCGCTCAGTTCCTTGCCCAGGATGGGGCTCCAGGAGGACACCGTGGCCGGGTTGACCCAGGCCGAGAGCGTCATCCCGGTCGTCAGCCGTAGCGAGGCGGCGTCCTGCACGGTGACCCAGCTTGAGGAGCCGTTGAACGACAGCGCTTTGCCGTACTTGCCGTTCACCCAGGCGGTGCTGCTGCCGGTGCCGGTGTTGTTCTTCCCGGAGGCGTCGGCCACGCTCGTGCCCGAGCCCTCGTTCATGCCGTACGCGGCCACCAGCCCCGGGATCGGCTGCGGCGCGTCCGCGGCCGTGGTGAACGACCAGATGTGCGGCGCGGCCATGACGTTGCCCGAGGTGTCCTTGGCCCCGCTCACCTCGGCCGTGTACACGGTGGTGCCGGCCAGCCGCTGCTGCGGGGTGAAGGTCAGCACCTTGCCCTCGGCGTCCATCGCGGACGTGCCGGCGACCGCGACGCCCTGGGCGTTCTTGACGGTGATCTGCGCGCCCGACACCTTCTCGCCGAAGGTCGCCCGCACCGGCGCGTCGACCGGCACTCCGGTGGCGTTCGCGGCCGGGCTCGTCCCCGACACGACCGGCGGGGCGGTGTCCGGCGCGGCGGTGGTGAAGGACCACGTCCGGGGGGTCATCACGTTCTCCGCGATGTCCTTGGCGCCGCTCACCTCGACGGTGTAGGCCGTGTCGCCGGCCAGCGCCGCGTCCGGGGTGAAGGTCAGCACCTTGTGGGAGGCGTCCAGGACGGCGTTCCCCGCGACCTGCGCCCCTTGCGGGTTCTTGACGGTGACGGCGGCGTCAGTGACGTACTCGCTGAAGACGGCCACGACCGACGTCGCGGTGGGGACCCCGACCTGGCCGCTCGCCGGGCTGGTCTCCGTCACCGTGGGAGGCGTTGTGTCGTCCTCGGGGCGTGGGTTGATGTCGGGCTCGGGCTCTTCCGGCGGCGCCTCGGGATCCGTGTCGATCCCCTCGATCAGTTCCTCGTCGGTGAGCCCTTCCGGATAGTAGGCCTCGGTCAGGGAGGTCTGCGCCGAGCTGTTGCTGGCCACGGCGTTGGCCAGCGCCTCGTCGTCGGTCATGACGCGCGACGGAGGAAGCTCGTCGTAGTGGACGTTGCCCGCCGCCACCCATGCCTGGTCGTCGGCGTACGACGCCGCGGGCGGCTCCTGGTCGCCCGGGTACGTGCGGAGCACGATCTGGTGCTCCTTGACGCTCGGGATGTACTCGATCATGAGGGCGGGCGGGTGGCGGTAGCCGGGATAGGGCTGGCCGCCGCCGAACTGGCTGGAGTAGTACTGACGCCAGTTGATCGCCGCGGTCTCGCTGGCGGTCCGCAGCACCATGCCGTGGTTGGGCACGCCCTGCTCGATCCAGGCGCGGGCCATGCCGGTGACCCGGTAGAAGAGTTCGTCGTCCTTGGCGCACCAGGTGGCGGGATCGGCGTCGTAGTTGTAACCGGCCCGGTTCAGCCCTTCGGTGCCGGTGGCCGAGGGCTGGTTGGTCCAGTCCAGGCTGTCGGCCGTCCCGTCCAGAGTCCACGGGCCGGTGACCCGCGCGGCCACGATGCCCGCGCCCAGCGGGTCGCCGCACAACTGGCCGTTGGGCCCGCCGGACTTGTAGTTCCACATCCTCAGGTCGGCCTGGACGACGGTGGCGCCCTTCAGCACGGGGTCCGTGGTGTCGAACTTCATGTAGACGCGGGCGATGTCCGCGCTGGTCGAGGTGGTGCCCGCGCGCAGGTAGCCGGCCGCGGCGTTGTTGTTGTAGGGGTCGTTCTTACTGACCCAGGCGTCCTCGGGGGCGCCGCCGCCGAACCATTCGGAGGCGGCGGCGATGGTCACCGGGTACGCCACCGCCGGGTCGGCCAGGAACTTCGCGTCCGGGGAGAACACCAGCTCCGAGGTCTTGCCGGAGGTCTCCACCCGGGCCTTGACGGGGGAGGTCCTGCCCTCGCCGGGGGCGGCCTCCACCTTGGCGTCCGTCGCGGTCAGCACGATCGGCGCGGCCTTGGCCCTGCCCTTGGCGTCCTTGAGCTGCGGCAGTCCTTGGGGCGTCTTACCGAATTCGGTGCCCTCGGGCAGGGTGAGCGGCAGCCGTACGGTGACCGGGCCGACCGGCTTGCGCCGGAAGACCACCTGGGAGACGAAACCGTCGGCCTGGGCCTGCACCACCAGGTCGGCCCCGGGGGCGATGGCGTCGGGGTAAGTGACGGCGTTGCCGGAGGTCTTCGGCTCGGGCAGCGCGCGGGTCACGCCCAGGCCGGTACCGCCGTGCTCGCCGGTCGTGAACACCAGGTGCTTGGCGCCTTTTCCGCCGAAGGTCAGCGGGGTCTTGACGCGGGCGGGCTGGAGCTTGCCGTCGCGGGTGATGATGCGGGTGTCGATGGGTTCCCAGGCGCCGCTGGCCTTGTTCTTGAGCTGGATGGGGCGGGTGTACAGCTCGGCTTTGAGCTTCTTGCCGTCGGGGTCGGCCCAGACCTTCATGGTCTCGGTGAACTGGGCGGGTACTTCGACGGGTTTGCCGGTCTTGGCGGCTTTGTCCCAGGCGCTTTTGAGCGCGGGGTCGTGCGTGGCGCCTGCTGGTGTGGAGGTCGACGCGGGGGGCGGTTTGGCTGCCTGGGCGATGGCGGGCGCGCTCATCAGGGAGAGCGGCAGCGTCAGAGCCGTGATCAGGGCAGCGGGGCGGCGCGTCCGGCCAGGTGAGCGGGACGCTAATCGGCGCTTGTTCATGCACAGCCTTTCGAACAGATGTATGAAAGCGGACCGATCATCACATAAGGAAGGCATAAAAGTAAAGATCGTTTCGAGTAACGGGAACGGGATCCTCCGTCATTACGTGAAGTGATCCACCTGCGGCTCAGCGCGTGATCGAAGGCGAGCAGAGCCATCGTGACCAGGGAGTTCGTCGCATGCGAGGGCGACGGCACGATGCCGGCCGAGCCGGGCGACACCCCGCTCCACAGCGTGGTGTAACCGGTCGAGCACCGGGCCGAAGGCGGGTGGTCCCTGGGCTACCTCGCTCGAAATGGTGGCCTTGGTACCGCACCGGGCCCGGGCCTCGGTCGCCCGCATTCAAGGCATGGCACCTGACACCGCCGGCTCGCGGCGGCGAACGGCGGGTCAGGCGGTCCTACCACACCCGGGAGTACCACTCATCAGTGCGTGGCCGGGGACCTTGCCGTGCCGTCGCACACGGTGAGCGCCCAGGGCGATGGCCTTCGCCCCTGGTCACAGGCCATGCGCCTTGGCGGCCGGCCGCCGCGTGAGCGGCCGGTCCATCGCCACGGTCAGTACCGGGCGGCTTGGCGTCCGGATGAGAAATCCGGCCACACCCGTCGGCGTGTGGCCGGAGTGGCCGCTCAGCGGGGGGCGACGACGACCTCTACCCGCTGGAACTCCTTGATGTCGGAGAAACCGGCGGTGGCCATGGTGCGGCGCAGCGCGCCCATCAGATTCATCGAGCCGTCGGCCACCGTGGAGGGGCCGTGCAGGATCTGCTCCAGGGTGCCGACCGTGCCGAAGGTGACCCGCCTGCCGCGTGGCAGGTCGGGGTGGTGGGCCTCCGAACCCCAGTGGTGGCCCCGGCCGGGGGCCTCGGCGGCCCGGGCGAGCGGGGAACCGACCATGACGGCGTCGGCCCCGCACGCGATGGCCTTGGCGATGTCACCCGAGGTGCCCATGCCGCCGTCGGCGATGACATGAACGTACCGGCCGCCCGACTCGTCCATGTAGTCGCGGCGGGCGGCGGCCACGTCGGAGATGGCGGTGGCCATCGGCACGGCCACGCCGAGCACCGTGCGGGTGGTGTGGCCCGCGCCGCCGCCGAAGCCGACGAGCACGCCGGCCGCGCCGGTGCGCATCAGGTGCAGCGCCGCCGTGTAGGTCGCGCAGCCGCCGACGATCACCGGTACGTCCAGCTCGTAGATGAACTGCTTCAGGTTGAGCGGCTCGGCCTGCCCAGAGACGTGCTCGGCCGACACGGTGGTGCCACGGATGACGAAGATGTCGACCCCGGCGTCGATCACCGCCTTGTGGTGCTGGGCGGTGCGCTGCGGCGACAGCCGGCCCGCGGCGATCACGCCCGCGGCGCGGATCTCCTCGACGCGCCGCCCGATCAGCTCATCGCTGATCGGCGCGGAGTAGATCTCCTGGAGCCGCCGCGTCGCCGCCTCGCCCTCCATCTCGGCGACCTCGGCGAGCAGCGGCTCGGGGTCGTCGAAGCGGGTCCACAGCCCTTCGAGGTCGAGTACGGCGAGCCCGCCCAGCCGCCCCACCTCGATCGCGATCTTGGGGGACACGACGCTGTCCATCGGGCTCACCACGACGGGCAGCTCGAACCGGTAGGCGTCGATCTGCCAGGCGATCGAGACCTCTTCGGGGTCGCGGGTGCGGCGGGACGGCACGATGCCGATCTCGTCGAGCGCGTAGCCACGCCGCGCGCTTTTGCCCCTGCCGATCTCCACCTGAGTCATGCTGTGCTTCTTCCTGGCCGGAACTGCTAGCGGCCGTGGTAGTTGGGCGCCTCGACCGTCATCTGGATGTCGTGCGGGTGGCTCTCGGTCAGGCCGGCCGCGGTGATGGGCATGAGCTGGCCCCGCTCGTGCATCTCGGGGACCGTGCGGCACCCGGTGTACCACATCGCCTGGCGCAGCCCGCCGATCAACTGGTGGGCGACCGCCGAGACCGGGCCGCGGTAGGGCACCTGGCCCTCGATGCCCTCGGGGATCAGCAGGCTCTCGTTGGCGACGTCGCTCTGGGAGTAGCGGTCCTTGCTGTAGGAGCCGCCGCGCTCGCGGTTGCGCATCGCGCCCAGCGAGCCCATCCCGCGGTAGGACTTGTACTGCTTGCCGTTGATGAAGATCAGCTCGCCCGGCGACTCCTCGCACCCGGCGAGCAGGCTGCCCAGCATGACCGTGTCGGCCCCGGCCGCGAGGGCCTTGGCGATGTCGCCGGAGTATTGCAGGCCGCCGTCGCCGATCACCGGCACCCCTGCGGGGCGGCAGGCCAGCGACGCCTCGTAGATCGCGGTGACCTGCGGCGCGCCGACGCCCGCGACCACGCGGGTGGTGCAGATCGAGCCCGGCCCGACGCCGACCTTGACCGCGTCGGCCCCCGCGTCGATCAGCGCCTGGGCGCCCGCCCTGGTGGCGATGTTGCCGGCGATCACATCGGCCGCGCCGTTCTTCTTGACCTTGGCGACCATCTCGTACATGCCCTGGGAGTGGCCGTGCGCGATGTCCACCACGATCACGTCGGCCCCGGCCTCCAGCAGCGCCATCGCGCGCTTCTCGGCGTCGCCCGCGACGCCCACCGCGCCGCCGACCACCAGCCGGCCGTTCACGTCTTTCGTGGCCAGGGGGTACTGCTCGCTCTTGGTGAAGTCCTTCACCGTGATCAGGCCGCGCAGCCGGCCGCCCGCGTCGACCAGCGGCAGCTTCTCCACCTTGTGCGAGCGCAGCAGCTTGAACGCCTCGTCGCGGGACACGCCGACCGGGGCGGTCACCAGCGGCATCGGGGTCATCACATCGCGGACCAGGCGGCTCTGGTCGGTCTCGAAGCGCATGTCGCGGTTGGTGACGATGCCGACCAGCACGCCCTTGTCATCGGTGACCGGGACACCGGAGATGCGGTAGTGGGCGCACAGCCGCTCGACGTCGGCCAGGGTGTCATCGGGCGAGCAGGTGACCGGGTTGGTGACCATCCCGGCCTCGGACCGCTTGACCAGGTCGATCTGCTGGGCCTGCTCCTCGATGGACAGGTTGCGGTGCAGGATGCCGATGCCGCCCTGGCGGGCCATCGCCACCGCCATGCGGGCCTCGGTGACGGTGTCCATCGCGGCGGAGATCAGCGGGATGCGCAGGTTCAGTGACCTGGTCAGCCGCGTGGTGGTGTCGGCGTCGCCGGGCTGCAGGTCGGAATACGCCGGGACGAGCAGGACGTCGTCGTACGTGAGCCCGGTCTCGGTGAACTTGGCCATGCTGGTAACCCCTCTGCCGTGGCGCGCCCATGATGTTGGACCCCGGCCGTGGCGAAGCCCTTGTGGAGCGGTACCAGATCAGTTTAGTGGGCGCATGGAGCGTTGACATGCGGGGCCAGCACGTTGACATGCGGGGCCAGCACCCCGAGGGCGGCGCGTGGGCCCGAGGTCGGACGACGATCCCCACGTACCGCCGTCCGGCCACGGGCCCACGAGTCGTGACACCCACCGACATGGCACGGGGCCGGGCGACGACCGGGCCCCGGTCCGTGCTCGGGGCACGTGGCCGGAGACGAGAAGACGGGAGATCGGAAAGGTCGGTGTCCCCCCCGATCCCCCGCCACCGGCACCGACCGGCGGAAAGCGCCTGCCACCGGATCCCCCTCCGTCTCCGGTCAGCGGGCCGCCTCCGACGGGCGATGCCGACGCTGTGTCAAGCCTGCGTCACCCCGCGTCATTGCGCAACGAAAGAACGTGCAACTGCACAAAGTTGCAACCAGGTTGCACGGACTCCGTCCAAGCCCAGGACCACCGTGCCGTGACCGGGTTATCCTCACGGCACATCGCGTCCCCCAGGAGCCCCGCCGATGCGCAACGACTCCCGCACGCTACCCGACCCGCTCGGCGGCCTCGGCCTCACCCCGGCCCAGGCCGTGCTCTACACCACGATCCTCCGGCTGCACCGCGCCTCGCCCGCCGAGCTGGCCGCGGCGACGGAACACCCGCAGGAGCGGCTGGGCGAGCAGCTCGCCGCCCTGGTACGGCTGGGCGTGGTCGACCAGCGTTCGGGCGAGTACTTCGCCAGGCACCCGGCGGCGGCGCTCGGCCGGCTGGTCGCCGAGCGGCTGGACCGGCTGGCGGCCGAGAGCAGGCAGATCGACTCGGCGCTGAGTTCGATCAGAGAGCTGATGCGCGACTACGACGCGGGGCACGACCTGCGCAGCGGCCCGTTCCCCGTGGAGGCGGTCAGCGGCGCGGACGAGTTGTTCGAGAGCGTGGTGGGCATGGCGGTGGACGCGCCCCCGCTCGACGTCTGCGCGGCGATTCCGGACCATCGCACGATGGTCGACTTCGCCAGGAGATATGCCGACACATGGGTCGATGCGCAGCGGCGCGGGCTCATGTCGCTGCGCATGATCGTCCCGGTGGAGTCGCTGAGCGTCCCCGGCCTGGCCGGCAAGCTCCAGGAGCTGACCGCGGGCGGCGGCAGCGCGCGCACCCTCGACCGCGTGCCGAGCTGGTTCTTCACCGCCGGACACGACACCGCGGGGCTGCCCGCCCTGTGGGGCGGCAACCCGCCCGACCACGGCTACAAGTGCTACTTCGTGCGGACCTCGGTGATGGTCGGGGTGCTGCGCTCGCTGTTCGAGGAGCTGTGGGCGCGGGCCGAGCCGCTGCCCTGGGCCGGTTCGGCCGACGGCGTGGTGCAGGTGCTGCGGCTGGCGGCGCAGGGGATGTGCGATGAGCTGATCGCCCGGAATCTGGGGGTTTCGGTACGCACGGTACGGGCACGCTTCGCCGACGCGATGACCGAACTCGGCGCGCAGTCCCGCTTTCACGCGGGCGTGCGGGCCGCGCGGCGAGGATGGCTGAAGGAGGCGGACCGGTGAGGCGCGCGGCGACCCGCACACCGAGCGCGAACAGCGACGGCAAACAGTGCTTCATCAGGCGCGTCACACACCGAGCAAGACGGGGAGCCAGACTATAGGCTCTTTCCCCATAGTCGTTGACAAGGTGGGATGCGTGGAAGATCTCCCCCGCGACCCGTTCGCGGACGATCCTGAAGACCCGGCCGGAGCCTTCAGCGGGCTCACGGAGAGCGAACCGCTGACGCCCGCCGAGCGCGACGAGGCGATCACCGACCTCGCCGACGTGGAGGTGTTCCGCTCGCTGCTGGAGCCGCAGGGCGTGCTGGGCCTGGTGCTCGACTGCCCGGAATGCGGTGAACAGCACTACTTCGACTGGGACCTGCTCCGCGGCAACCTGCGCCAGATGATCGACAACGGCCGCCCGCAGGTACACGAGCCCGCCTTCCAGCCCAACCCGACCGACTACGTGAGCTGGGAGTACGCCAGGGGCTACGTGGACGGCGTGATCGACACCGAGGAGCGGCGCTGATCGACATCGTCGATCAGCGCCTGTAGCAGGCGGACCGCCGGGTCACCCGAGTCGGCGGGCGCCTCCCGGCGGGACAGCTCGTGGCAGATCATGTCGTCGGCGACGACGCCCGACTCCTCGCCGCCGGGCCGCAGCGAGCGAGCCTGACAGTAGGGGTCGAGCGCGCTCAAGCGATCGACTCCAGCTCGGCCATCGCGCGCAGTCGCGCCAGCGCCCGGTGCTGGGCGACCCGAACCGCACCTGGTGACATGCCGAGTACATTACCGGTCTCTTCGGCGGACAGTCCGGAGACCACGCGCAGAATGATCAGCTCGCGCTGGTTGTCCGGCAGCCGCGACAGCAGCCGCCGCGCGTGCTCGGCCTCGATGTAGCGGACCACGGTCTCCTCGGGCCCTGGGCCGTCGTCAGGCCCGTCGGGCAGGTCCTGTGTCGGTACGGCCGAGCGCACCGAACTCCGCAGCGCGTCGGCCACCTTGTGCGAGGCGATGCCGAAGACGAAGGACGCGAACGGCCGTCCCATGTCGCGGTAGCGCGGCAGCGCGGACAGCACCGCAATGCACACTTCCTGAGCGACGTCATCGGCAATGTGATACTGCCCCGCTACTCGGCCCAGTCGTGCACGGCAATAACGCACCACCATCGGGCGCAACCGCCCGAGCAATGTTTCGATCGCACTGCGATCCCCCTGAACGGCCAGGCTCGTCAGTTCCCTGAGGTCGGACTCATCCGATCTCGTCGCAAGCCTTACCCCACCTATGGCGTCGGCGACGCTTCCCTCGGTCACGTTAGGCATGATGCCCGTACTGATCGGGCCTGTCGTCATGGCGAACGGCTACGGATTGGTCACATTGACGGGATGCTGACCCCCCGTAATCGAATGACGACAGTGCGGATTAATTGCCATGAAATATTTCCGGGGATTAGCCAATATGCGGCCTATTGGGGCGATCCTTGGACGACGCTTTAAGCCCGGCGTAGGTTTACCGCGAAACAGATTTCTATCCGACACACTTGCGTCCACTGATCACATGTCCGCGGAATGGCGCCGCCACACGGGCAGCAGGGGCGACGGCCCGCGGGCGTACGGCCCGCCGGCACGCGAACGGCCCGCGCCCCCGTGAGAGGGGCACGGGCCGTACGTGAGAGCCCTTACGCCGGGGCGGTCAGTGCCCGTGGCCGTGGCCGTGACCGTGGCCGCCGCCTGCGCCCTCGGTCTCCTCCTCGGGCTTGTCCACGACGAGCGCCTCGGTCGTCAGCAGCATGCCGGCGATCGACGCGGCGTTCTGGACGGCCGAGCGGGTCACCTTGACGGGGTCGTTGACGCCCTGAGCGATCAGGTCGCCGTACTCGCCCGTGGCCGCGTTGAACCCGTGACCCGCCGCAAGCTCGGTGACCTTGGAGGTCACCACGTAGCCTTCGAGGCCGGCGTTCTCGGCGATCCAGCGGGCCGGCTCGACGAGGGCCCGGCGGACGATGGCCACGCCCGTGGCCTCGTCACCGGTCAGGCCGAGGTCACCGAGGTCCTTGCCGACGTGGATCAGGGCCGAGCCACCGCCGGAGACGATGCCCTCCTCGATCGCGGCGCGGGTCGCGGAGATCGCGTCCTCCAGGCGGTGCTTCTTCTCCTTCAGCTCCACCTCGGTGGCCGCGCCCACCCGGAGCACGCACACGCCGCCGGCCAGCTTCGCGAGGCGCTCCTGGAGCTTCTCGCGGTCCCAGTCGGAGTCGCTCTGCTCGATGGCGAGCTTGATCTCGCGGATCCGGTCCTCGATCGCGGACGCCTCACCGGCACCGTCCACGATGGTGGCGGTGTCCTTGGTGACCACGATCCGGCGGGCCGTGCCGAGCACGTCCAGCCCGACGTGCTCCAGCTTCAGGCCGACCTCCTCGGACACCACCTGACCGCCGGTCAGGATGGCCATGTCCTGGAGCATCGCCTTGCGGCGGTCGCCGAAGCCGGGGGCCTTGACCGCGACCGAGGTGAAGGTGCCGCGGATCTTGTTGGTCACCAGTACGGCAAGGGCCTCGCCCTCGACGTCCTCGGCCACCACGAACAGCGCCCGCTTGCTCTGGGCGACCTTCTCCAGCAGCGGCAGGAAGTCGGCCACCGAGGCGATCTTGCCCTGGGTCAGCAGGATGTAGGCGTCCTCAAGGACGGCCTCCATCCGGTCCTGGTCGGTGACCATGTAGTGCGACAGGTAGCCCTTGTCGAACTGGAGACCTTCGGTGAACTCCAGCTCCAGGCCCATCGCGTTGGACTCTTCGACGGTGATCACACCGTCCTTGCCCACCTTGTCGAACGCCTCCGCGATCAGGTCGCCGATCTTGGCGTCCTGGGCGGAGATGGTCGCGACGTCGGCGATCTCCTTCTTGTCGACCACCGGGCGGGCCGACTCCAGCAGCTTCTCGCTGACCGCCTTGGCGGCCTTGTCGATGCCGCGCTTGAGCGACATCGGCTGGGCGCCCGCGGCGACGTTGCGCAGACCCTCGCGGACCATCGCCTGGGCCAGCACGGTGGCGGTGGTCGTGCCGTCACCGGCGACGTCGTTGGTCTTCGTCGCGACTTCCTTGGCGAGCTGGGCGCCGAGGTTCTCGTACGGCGCATCGAGCTCGACCTCGCGAGCGATGGTGACGCCGTCGTTGGTGATGGTCGGCGCACCGAACTTCTTGTCGATGACCACGTTGCGGCCACGCGGGCCGAGGGTCACCTTGACGGCGTCGGCGAGGGCGTTCACGCCACGCTCAAGAGCGCGGCGCGCGTCCTCCTCGAAAGCCAGGATCTTCGGCATGACAGTCCTCTCTAACGAGCCAGGGAGGCTCGGGGGCACAGCGGACGACGCATCAGAGCCCCGGGCTCAGGTGCGCCCGGGGCTCGGATACGTCATGTGAGTAAGCCCCGTGGGCGCTTACTTCTCGATGATGGCGAGCACGTCGCGCGCCGAGAGCACCAGGTACTCCTCGCCGCCGTACTTCACCTCGGTGCCGCCGTACTTGCTGTAGAGGACGACGTCGCCCTCCTTGACGTCGAGCGGAATCCGCTTCTCGCCGTCCTCATCCCAGTTGCCGGGGCCCACCGCGAGGACCTTGCCCTCCTGCGGCTTCTCCTTGGCGGTGTCCGGGATGACCAGGCCAGAGGCGGTGGTCTGCTCGGCTTCAAGCGGCTGAACCACGATGCGGTCGCCGAGCGGCTTAACGGGAACCTTGGTGGCGGTCGTCACGATCGGACCTCCCCTTCAGATTTCGATTATCTAGAAGAGGCGACCAGCGGGGCCTGCCGTCGCGGGTGTCAGACCTGCCTCGTCGCATGTTGGCACTCTCAAGGGGAGAGTGCCAACACGAAACAGTATGCAAGGGCGCGCGAGTCGTCAACACGAACCGCCCGCAGGTCAGGCCATATCCTGTCCGCCCAGAGAGGAACGCGTGTCGCTACGGGCGGCAGAGCAGGCAGGGGTCCACACTACGCCCACACACTTGATCATGGATCCCGGCCTGGGCTTCGGGGCCCGCCCGGTCGCGCGAGGGGCCGGACACACGAGGGAGCCGGCGCCTCGCGGCGCCGGCTCCTTCAGTGGGCGATCAAATCCCCCGTTGATCACGGATACCAGATTAGTTGTTGTTCTGGTAGGCCCGGATGCTGCAGTCGACAGGCTTGCGCGTGGCGATGGTAACCGGGGTGAGAGGAATCACCGGGATAATGATGTCGCCGATGGCCTGGTTGCCACAGACGACGATGTTGTCCGACTGCCGAGCAACATTGCCGCCGTCGTCGGGCCCGATGGTCGCGTGGGCCGGAGCGGCGAGCCCCACTCCTGCAAAAGCCGCGAGCACCGCACCACCAAATGCGAGCTTCTTGAGCATCTAAATCTCCCGATCGATCTCGGATGAGGATCCAGCTCGTACCACCTGAAGGCCGAGCCGATAGCAAGTAGACCCACCCGAGGCCCGAACAGCAAGCCAATTGCACCATAACCGCCGTAAAGAAAAGGCAAATCACCATCCCGGGCAGGTGAATTCATGCGAGCATTCGTGAGCCGCATTGGGGGAATTCTCACGGTTAAGGCTTCTGACGGTTTTCGGGTAGGCGAATTGGAGATTTCCTACCTCAGGGGCTTATAGGAAGACTGTCCGGATCTTCCCGCTACCCGGCGCGTACCCTGCGTGACCGAGACGCCTGCCGGGAGCACTGCGGAGCGGGGGGATCTCGGCCGTACATGCGATCGGGGGAGACTCCGGATGGGAGGGTCCCATCGGTGTCTCCCCCGTGGCCTTCGCACGAGCTGGAGCGTGAAGGTTCAGCGCGCACCCGTGGTCGAAGGCGTACGCCGGCGCGGGAAACGATCGGCCAAGGCCCTGGCCCGAGGTCCGCGCCGGCGTCCGGTCACCCCTTGTGAACGACTCAAGCGGCTCAGTTCTGGTAAACGCGAACGCTGCAGTCCACCGGCTTCTTGTTCGCGACACTGACCGGACCGAGGTTGAGCAGCGTGACGATGATGTCGCCGATCGCGCTGTTGCCGCACACGATCACGTTGCCGGACTGCTGGGCGGTATTGGTCTCGTCCCCCGGCCAAGGTGTGGCCGCCACCGCCGGCGCGGCGAGCCCCGAGGCGGCGAAAGCCGCCAGCATCCCGCCGATTGCGAGCTTCTTGAGCATCTGAATTCTCCTGATCGATCTTGCATGAGTTCCGGCGCTCGCCACCCGAGCACAGGACCGATTGCCAGTAGACCCGTGCCGGTCACGAACAGCAAGCCAATAGCACCGTTATTGCCGTAAAGAAACGGCAATCAACCGGATTTCCGCTTAGCGGACTTCAACCATCTGCTGCCCATATTCCAATAAATCGGACATCACGCATACAAGGGGCGCACTACTACAAGATTCGCAACCCATAAAAAAGGGGCACCGCAGCTTCAGCAGCGGTGCCCGCACAGCCGGAACATCTCCCTGAACGGTCCGTTGACTTCCTCCGCACGGATGAATCCGGAGGATTCCAGCCCTCGCGAGCCGGATCTTCCCTCTTCACCGGCGACAGCCTCACAGGCATCACATCCCGCCGGCCCGGCGGCTCGGTTCTCGCCGCCAGGCGGGGCCGCTACGCGGCGGGGTCTCCAGCGAAGGAGTTCCGATGAACGACCCTGAACGGCCCCGGCAACTCGGCGACCCGGCGGTGGCCGTCCATGCGCCGAGGACGATCCGCCGGATTCGCCGGATCGGCTCACCGGATCGGCTCACCGGTCGCCGTGAGTTCCCTGGTCAGAGGTGGCGTGCGAGGTATCGCACCCGATCGGGCAAAGGCACCGAGGGCGGCCCTCCGGCCGTCCTCGCCCCTCGTCGCCGGCACGGCCGATGAATGGAGATCGACGGTGGTTCACGGGCCGTCGTCTCCCGCCGTACCTCGGACGACGGCCTCCAGGTAGAGACGGCGGGCTGGAGGCCCTCGTCACGAAGTCTCCCTAGCGGCCTCTGCTTCCGCCACCCATCAGGAAGGGGAACTCAGTGCCTGCGGCTCAGTTGCCGGTGTTCTGGGTGACCCGGATGCCGCAGTCGACCGGCTTGCGGTCGGCGAGAGTCACCGGCGTCAGGTTGAGCAGGTTGACGAACACGTCGCCGATGGCGCTGTTGCCACAGGTGATCGTGTTGCCGTTCTGCTGCGAGGCGTTGATCTCGCCCCCGGGCCACGGCGTGGCCGCGTGGGCCGGTGCGGCGAGCCCCATGCCGGCGAATGCGGCGATCATGGTCCCACCGAGTGCGAGCTTCTTGAGCATTTAAATCTCCCGATCGATCTCGGAACGAGAATTCAGCTCGTACCACTGACGGCCGAGCCGCTAGCCAGTAAAACGGCACGCGACACGAACGGCAAGCCAATCACCACTCCGGCGACCACAAAAAGAACCCCAACGGAGGCCATGCGCCGTTCCAACGATCTGGGCCCGGTGAACGCGGACCCCAATGCGCACTGAGCGATTGCTTGACCTACCCGCATGGACGACAAACCCCGACACCAGAGCCGGTTAGGCGCAGATCTGGCGGAACAAAAAAGGAAGCGGGTGTCACGGCTTTCACCGCGACACCCGCAAGCCCAACTTTATCCTCGCGAAGCCGATGCATCCCCAATAATGGATTTCGTAGCATCAGAGGCGTATACCCTCGAAGGTCCGCCGATCACGCCGGCGCGTGCGGACCTTACGATCCTCATCGCGTCGAAAGTGAACGAACAGACCAGGAATGGCGATAAGCGGACCCGCCGCCGCCCGGCCCCCTCTCGCTCCCCCGGCCCTGGCCGGCCGCTCCCGCAGGTGAGCGGCCGGCCAAAGGTGCCCGACCGGCCAGAAGTGCACGGCGGCGAAGGTTCCACCGCAGCGCCCCGTGAACGAATCGATGCTCCGGCACCCGCCCGTCGAGGCTCGCCGGGGGCACCTTAGTTCTGGTGCACCCGGAAGCTGCAGTCCGTCGACTCGTTGTTGGAGTTGGTGGTCGGAGCCAGCGGGATGATCGGGATGAAGATGTCCCCGATGGTGCGGTTGCCGCAGACGTTAACATTTCCGCTCTGCTCCGCAGCGTTGCTGTCCCACCCATCACCGGCATGCGCCGGCGAGGAAAGTCCCAGGGCGGCGAAACCCGCGACAACGGCACTGCCGACGATGAACTTCTTGAGCATGTCAATCTCCCGTTCGATCTGGTCTGATAGCCCGGCCTCCCTCCTTGGATGCCGAGCCACTAATTAGTAGACCTGAGACATTGTGCTAATAGCAAGCGAATAGCGGTAAAGAAAGCCCAACTCTTACCGGTACACCCTTTAGTATGATAAATGCGACATACTGGGCGGGCGTATCCCTCCAAATTGGACTCCATCCCACCAAACCTCTCAGTAGCAATATTTCCCTCCGGTTCAATGTCGAGAGCCGGTCGATCGCGAGCCGTCACGGCAAGCGCGATGGTCGTGTCCCGCAGCGTGCTGGAATTGCGACGACCAAGCCCGCCCCAGCGGGCAGGTACCGGACCGGCCCGGCGGCCGGAGCAACCACCACCGCCCCGTACACCGAACCCGTGAGAACGCGGCTGAGGGCCGCCCGGCCGTACATGGTCAGAGGCAGCGGCGCTTCGTGCTCGCAGGCTCTGCGGCGCACGCGACGGACCGGCGTTCGCGTGTGAACCGTCGGGCGGCTTCGGCAGCGGGCCATCACCTGGCCAGGTCCGGCGCGCACGCCAGGCGGACCTGCCTCGGGTACCTCGGCCAGCGGAGGGGCCGGACATCAGGCTCGGGGTGACGTCGCAGATCCGGTTCGGGCGGAGTGGTCCTCAGAACCGCATCGCACTGCGGGGAAAGGCGCTCACGCTAGGGGCGACCTGCCAGGCCGGGCGCTGTCTCAATACAGGCCACATTGCTGCGGGTGCCTCGGCAGGAGTGCGAAAGAACCGCGCAGTCCCGCCCGGGGGCACGGCAAAAGGGGCCGGCATGACCGCTGCCGGCCCCTGTGGGGTGAACGACACCCGGCCCCGCTCGTCGCGGGACCGGGTGCGCGTGTCGTCGTGTCAGCCCTGGCTCAGGACGGCGCTGTTGCGCTCCGACTCCTCGAAGACCCAGCCCTCAAGCTCAAGCCCGGACTTCTTGTGCCCGGGCTTCTTGTACTCCGGCTTCTTGTGCTCCGGCTTCTTGTAGTCGGACTTCTTCTCTTCCGGCTTCTTGTACTCAGGCTTCTCCGACTCGTGCTTCTTGTCCTCGGCCTTGTCAACCTCGACGTACGTGTTCTTCTCGTACTTCTTGTCTTCCTCGTAGTTCACGTCCGTCGAGTCGTCCTTGTTGAACGAGTCCTTGGCCGTCGCCTCCTTGTTGTAGGAGCCCTTGGCGGAGTCGTCCTTGTTGAAGGACTTCTCGACTTCGAGCTCACGGTCGTGAGAGTCCTTCGACTTCTTGTTCTTGAAGTCCTTGTTGAAAGAGTCATCGGTGTAGACGTACCGGTCGCAGTCGCTGCGGCTCTGCTTCTTGTCCTCGGTGTTGTAGATGCCGTCGAACGACGTGCCCACCCAGTGACCGACGTTCCTCTTGTCGGCATCACACAGGTAGACGTAGTACACCGTGTTGACGGTTTCGTGCTTCTTCTCAGCAGGCTTCGTCGGCTCGGTGCCGGCGTTCGCCTGGGCGGCGAAGGTCATGGCCAGACCTGCGGCCAGCAGGCCCGCGGTTGTCATCTTCCTGATCATCGCTTTGCGACTCCGTACTTCGTGCTCGCCAGGCAAAAGTTGGACGGTCTCGAATCGAACTCACCAACTCGCCACTCGAATCTTCCGTCGTCTTGAATACCGCTGATCCCAGAAAGACAAACAACACCATCTCTTTTCCTGGCATCACCCACTTGCGCCACGTTTGCCCGGCAACGGCACTCCTGTTGGGTGCCGGGTAAATCGCAACTATGCAAGATCTATCACTTATGACCCAAATATGGCCTTTTATCCCCCCATATGCACCGCTCGCCGACCGTCCGGACGGCTCCCTGCGATAGCGTCGGGAACATGAACCTTGACGCATTTCTTGAGCTCCTGACGAGCCGCGGGCAGGCCGCCCTGGCCATGGCGGCGGAGCTGGTGTCAAGGGACGATCCGGTCGCGGCGGCCACCACGCTGCGCCGCGACCACCCGGCGGACCTGGCCGCGGCGGCCCTCACCCAGGCGCGGCTGCGCGCTCGCGCGCAGGCCAAGTTCGGGCCGGACGCCGAGCGCATGTACTTCACGCCGGACGGCCTGGAGCAGGCCACCCGCCCCGAGGTCGCCGCCCACCGCGCCCATCGGATCGCCGCGGGCGCGGGGCGCGTGTCGGTGGCGGATCTGTGCTGCGGCATCGGGGGCGACGCGATCGAGCTGGCCCGGGCCGGGCTCGGCGTGGAGGCGGTGGACCGCGACCCGCTCACCGCCGCCGTCGCGCGGGCCAACGTCGACGCGCTCGGCCTTTCGGCCCTCGTCCAGGTCGGTACGGCCGAGGCCGCGTCCGTCGATCCCCGCGGCCACGACGTCGTGTTCCTGGACCCGGCCCGGCGTACCTCGGCCAGGCGGGTGTTCGACCCGATGTCCTACTCCCCTCCCCTGCCCGACGCGCTGGCCATGGCGGCGGCGGCCCGCGGGGCGTGCCTGAAGGTGGCCCCGGGCCTGCCGTACACGTTCGTGCCGGACGGGGCGGAGGCCGAGTGGGTCTCCCACCGCGGCGAGGTCAAGGAGGCGGCCATCTGGCTCGGTGACCTCGCCGGGCCGGAGGCGGCGGCACCCGAAGGCTCGGAACGGCCGTTCCTGCGGAGGGCGACGATGCTCCCGTCCGGCATGACCCTGGCGGCCGGGCCGGGCTCGTCCGAGCAGGCTGCACAGATCGGGCCGCCCGGCCGTTTCCTGTACGAACCGGACGGCGCCGCGATCCGCGCGCACCTGGTCGCCGACATCGCCGCCTCGGTCGGCGGGCGGCTGCTGGACCCGCGGATCGCGTACATCACCGGCGATGCGGACGTGGCCACGCCATGGGCCGCGCGCTACGAGGTCGCCGAGGTGATGCCGTTCTCCCTCAAGCGGCTGCGGGCGGCGCTGCGCGAGCGGCAGGTCGGCACCGTGACGCTGAAGAAGCGCGGCTCGGCCGTGGACATCGAACGACTGCGGCGGGATCTCCGGCTTTCCGGGGAGAATTCCCTCACCGTGGTACTTACCCGAATTGCCGAAAAGCCGTTCGCCCTCCTCTGCACCGCCGCCGCCCCGGCGAAACACGCTGCTTCCCTGATTTAGGGACAATTCCTCGACAATCACCAAGTTTTTGATTACCGGCATCCGATCCCGCCAGGACGGGCTACAGTTTTGGAGCCTCGGAGGGACCCGCCGTCAGCGACGCGGTGAGGTCGTCCACACCGGGCGGGCCCACGCGGCCCCCCGGGCTCCGAGCCTCGACCATCCCACCGCTGTGCGGCCGACCGTCGGCGAGCGAAGGAGCCATTCGGTGGACCACTCCGGCAACACCCTGTTGCAGGCAGGCAGTCAGACCGCCATCTCCGAGCGCATGCGCGAACTCCTCGCGCGCGCTGCCCAGGACCACGTCTACGAGCAGCGCACGCAGGGCGCGGTGCTCGACGAGATCCGGCAGCGGCTGGAGGGCATGGAGTGGCTGCTGCGCGAGGTACGCGAGCGTGAGCTGGGCGGCCTCAGCGGCAGCCTCGACGCCGTGTCCGGGCGCCTGGACGAGATCACCGCCCGGCCGCCCTCCTGGGCCGAGGGGCTGGCGCAGCACATCGAGGCCGTGCGCGACCATGTGGACGTGGTCGGCGTCCACGTCGAAGCGGTCGGTGAGCAGGTCAAGCCCATCGCCGAACTGCCCAGCGTGTGGGCCGACATCGGCGCGGTGGGCGAGAACGTGGAGCAGGCCCTGTCCCGCCTCGCGGTGCTGCTGGAGGGCACCCAGGCGGTGTCCCAGCGGGTGAGCGACTTCGCCGCCCGCCTCGGTCAGTTGCAGAGCAGCATGGAGGCGGCGGCGGGCCGGTTCGGCCGGCTGGACAAGGCGGTGGCCGACCTCGCCCAGCGCGGGCAGGACGACACCACCGCCCTCACCGCGCGCGTCGAGACGGCCATCGAGCGGATCGGCGGCCTGATCGACGTCTCCGAGGCCCGGATGATCGAGCGGGTGGAGGGGCTGTCGGAACGCCTCGGCGCGGTACGGTCGGGCCTGGACGACCGCCTGGACGCGGTACGGTCCGGCCTCGGCGAGCGCATCGACGCGCTGGAGGGGCGGGTCGGCGAGATCGTCGGCGGCGGTGCGGCGAGGGTCGGCGAGCGCATCGACGCGGCCGGCTCCAAGGTCGCGGAACACATCGACGCGGCCGAGTCGAGGCTGGGCGAGCGCATCGACGCGGTCGGCCCGGCGGCCGGCGAGCAGGCGGGCAGGCGCATCGAGTCGCTGGGCGAGCGGATCGGGCAGGCCGACGCCCGGGTCGCGGCGGCGGCCGAGGTACTGACCGGGCTCGACGGCAGGCTCACCGCGCTCGGTGGCCGCCTCGACGGGTTCGACACCCGGCTCACCGAGCTGGTCAGCGGGGCCGAGGAGGCCAAGGAGCAGATCGAGGCGGTGGACGACCACGTGGAGGCGGTCAACCAGCGCGTCGGGCAGCTCCCGGCCACGCTGGGCATCGGCGAACGCGTCGGCGAGAAGGTCGGTGAACTCCTCGACGCGCAGAGCGAGGACCACGCCAGGCGCTTCGACGCCCTGGCCAAGGCCGCCGCCGCGCTCACCGAGCTGATCGACGCGCACCCCGACCGCGACCAGCTCACCGAGGCGGTGAGCGAGGTCGTCCAGCCGGCCCACGCCGACCTCACCCGCCGGCTCAGCGCGCTTGAGGAGACCATGCTGGCCCTGGCCGAGGCGCTGCTGCGCCCGGCCAGGACCACCAAGGACTGACCGGAGGGGCCGGCCGCTCAGACGTGGACGGTGGTGATCGGGAGCGACGAGTCGGCCGGGATGGTGAGGGCGGAGGGAGCGGCGCCGCCGCTCACCAGGTCGGCGCCGAGCGCGGCGACCATCGCGCCGTTGTCGGTGCACAGGCCCGGACGCGGCACGCGCAGCCGGATGCCCGCGGCCTGGCAGCGTTCCCTGGCCAGCGTGCGCAGCCGCGAGTTGGCCGCCACGCCGCCGCCGATGAGCAGGTCGCGTACGTCGTACCGGCGGCAGGCGGCGATGGCCTTGCGGGTCAGCACATCGACGACCGCCTCCTGGAACGACGCCGCCACGTCGGGCACGTGGATCGACTCGCCGGCCGCCCGCCGGGCCTCCACCCAGCGCGCCACGGCCGTCTTCAGCCCGGAGAAGGAGAAGTCCAGCGTGCCGTCGTCGTACTTGCCGCGCGGGAAGGCGACGGCCGTGCCCGAGCCGTCGCGGGCCTCGCGGTCGATGTGCGGGCCGCCCGGGAACGGCAGCCCGAGCACCCTGGCGACCTTGTCGAACGCCTCGCCCGCCGCGTCGTCCACGGTCGAGCCGAGCGAGATCACATCGCGCGCCACGTCGGGGACGAGCAGCAGCGAGGAGTGCCCGCCCGACACCAGCAGGGCCACGCACGGCTTGGGCAGCGGCCCGTGTTCGAGCTGGTCCACCGCGACGTGCGCGGCCAGGTGGTTCACGCCGTACAGCGGGACGCCGAGCCCGAGGGAGTACGCCTTCGCCGCGGCGACCCCGACCAGGAGCGCCCCGGCGAGCCCGGGGCCGGCCGTCACCGCGATGGCGTCTATGTCGCCGAAGCCCACCCCGGCCTCGGCCAGGGCCCGCTCCACGGCGGGCGTCATGGCCTCCAGGTGGGCCCTGGAGGCGACCTCGGGCACCACCCCGCCGAACCTGGCGTGCTGCTCCACGCTGGAGGCGATGGTGTTGGCCAGCAGTGTGTGGCCCCGGACGATGCCCACGCCGGTCTCGTCGCAGGAGGTCTCGATGCCCAGCACGAGCGGTTGGTCAGCCATGCAGCTTCCTCATCATCGTGATCGCGTCGGTGCCGTCGTCGTAGTAGCCGCGGCGTACGCCCATCTCCGTGAAACCGAACCGCTCGTAGACGCCTCTGGCCTGCGGGTTGTCGGCGCGTACCTCAAGGAAGACGGCGACGGCGCCGCGCCGTACCGCCTCGGCCAGCAGCTCGCGCAGCATGGCCCCGCCGACGCCGGTGCCCTGGTGCGCGGCCGTGACGGCGATGGTCTGTACGTCGGCCTGGTCGCCCGCGGCGGCGAGCCCGGCATATCCCACTATTTCGCCGCCCACCAGCGCCACCACGTAGTGGCGGGTCCGCGGCTGGTCGGCCAGCTCGCCGCGGAGCATGCCCTCGCTCCACGCGTCGGCGGGGAACGTCGCGCGCTCGATCTCAAGTACGGCGGGCAGGTCGTCCATGGTCATGGGGCGCAGCGCCACGGAGGGCTCGCCGGTCATGCCGTCACCCGCTTCGGCGCGCCGGGCTCCTGCGCGTCGGGGCGGCGCAGGTAGATCGGCAGCGGCGGGTCCAGCTCCGCGCCCGCGGCGATGCGGGCCGCGGCGATCTCCGCCAGCGCGCCCGCCGACGGGTGCTCGGGCGCGCTCCGCACCCGGTGGGGGCCGATGACCTCGGCGTACATCAGGCCGCCCGCGCCGATGACCGGCAGCTCGGCGGGCAGGTCGTGCGGCCTGTCCACGAACGGCCCGGCCTCGCGCGTGCCGTCGGCGGCGTAGCGGGCCCAGAAGACCTCCTTGCGCCGCGCGTCGGTGGCGGCGATGAAGGGCCGGGACATGTCCGCGGCGTGGGCCAGGGCGTCGAGCGTGCACACGCCGTACGCGGGGACCTGCGCGGCGGCGGCGAGTGCCTGGGCGGTCGCCAGGCCGACCCGCAGCCCCGTGTAGGGACCGGGACCGGTGCCCGCGACGATGGCGGTCAGCTCGCGCGGCGTCGCACCGGCCTCGCGCAGCACCGCCTGTACGGCGGGAATCAGCAGCTCACCGTGTCGCCGGGCATCGATGGTGGTGGACTCCGCGAGCACCCGGGCACCGTCGTATATCGCGGCGGTGACCGCGGGGGTCGCCGTGTCAAAGGCCAGGACCAGCACGAACGTCTAGCCTATCGGCTCTCGGCCGTACCCACGCCCGCCGGCGGCCGGGCGGGTGGGTCAGTCCGGCCAGCCGGTGCGGGCGCGCAGCCAGTCGAGCGCCACGATGCCCTGGGCGCGCTGGAAGGCCCGCACGGTGGGCAGACCGGGCGGATCGGGCCGGCGGCTCATCCTCAGCATGAACCCGGCGAGCGCCGCCACCACCGCGGTCACCGCGCCGGGATCGGCGGCGCGGCCGAGCGGGTGTCCCGCAAGGACCTCCTGCGGCGGCGGCCCGCCCTGCATCCGCACGCTCGGCAACATCTGCACCAGGTCGAACCACGCCGCCCCCCGGCTCGCCCACGCCCAGTCCACGATCACCACCCGGTCAGCGGTGAGCAACACGTTGTCGGCGCGGATGTCGACGTGTACCAGCGTCTCGCCCGCCACCCCCAGCGGCCAGTCCGCCTCGATGGCGGCCAGCGTGTCGAGGTGGCGCACCGCCCACGGGTGCAGGCCGGTGACGTCTTCGCCGCCGGCGAGCCTGCGCCAGCCGGTGAAGGCCCGCGCCAGGCGGTCCGCCAGGGCGGGAAGGGCCGGTGGGGCCGGCACCCGCGCCAGCTCGCCCAGCGCGCCGAGCACCCGGGCCAGCTCGTCGGGCCGCCAGGGCATGGCGGGCTGCCGTCCGTCCACGTCGTCGAAGACGAGCGCCACCCAGCCGTCGGTGTCGAAGGCGGCGCGCAGCGGCGGCGCGGGGGCCGTGGCGGGCAGCGCGGCGGAGATCTTGGCCTCTTCGAGGTACATCTCCCGGGAGTGGGGGTTGACGTCGGACCCGACCGCC
Source organism: Spongiactinospora sp. 9N601 (assembly GCF_044326295.1). Classification (NCBI taxonomy): domain Bacteria; kingdom Bacillati; phylum Actinomycetota; class Actinomycetes; order Streptosporangiales; family Streptosporangiaceae; genus Spongiactinospora; species Spongiactinospora sp. 9N601. The sequence continues at coordinate 361,814 of NZ_JBIRBB010000002.1, read as the reverse complement.
TTGACGAAAGCCCGCCGCCCGTCGGCGAGCCGCAGCCGGGCCGCCGCGGCGGGCGAGAACCCCCCGATCTGCGTGACGGCCTCGACGACGCGCTCGCCCAGGTGCGCCTCCACGGCCGCGCGCACGGCCGGGGGCACCTCGTGCCAGGGCAGCCGGACACCGGCCGCCGGCGGCGCGGCGATCTCGTCCTGGTCGCTCATCCCCCCATGCTTACGCATCGGCCCGGCGTCCGGCGAGCTGTTTTGTCCACCCGGATCATGCCCGCTTGACCAGCGAGGCGTACACGATGACGTTGTCGCGGTACTCGTGCTTGGTCCAGTCGAACGAGCCGCCGCAGGTGACCAGGCGCAGGCCGTCCTCCACGTAGACCCGGCGGGCGGGGAAGCGGTTCTTGTCCACCTGTTCCACCGACTCGACCCGGTACTTCGCCACCTTGCCGTCGCTGCGCTCGACCCGGATCTCCTGGCCCTTGCGAAGCTGCCTGAGCCGGTAGAACACGGCGGGCGCGGTCTTGGTGTCCACGTGTCCGATGATGACCGACGCGCCCTTGTCACCGGGGACCGCGCTGTGCCGGAACCATCCCGCCGTGTCCGGTTTTTCATAGGGCGGCAGTTCGACCTCGCCGTCGCCGGACATGCCGAGCTTCATCAGCGGCGCCTCCAGTTTCAGCGCCGGGATGTCGATCGCCCGGGGCACCACGGCGGCCTGGGCCGGCCGTTCCTCCTGCCCGCCGCGGTTGATCGCGACCAGTACCGCGCCGGTCACCACGCCCGCCAGGACGATGCGGCCCCACCGTGTTTCCGCCATGCCAGGTGCTTTTGCTGCTCGCCGGGTCGCCTACGAACGGCGACGTCGTACGACGGCCACGCCGACGCCGCCCGCCAGCGCCCCGCCGAGGAGTAGCGCGGTCAGGCCGGGCGACAGGCCCTCGTCGTTCTGGGCGGCCCCGGCCGCGGTGCCGCCACCGCCCGCCTTCGGGGCCTTGGTGGGCACGACGGTGGGCTCGTCCTTGTCGGCGGTGACCCGCAGTCGTCCTCTGCCGGTGTCGTTGGTGCCCTCGCACTTGACGTCGACGTTGTAGCGGCCGGGGTCGGCGCCGCTACGCACCTGGGCCTCACCACGGACCCACGGTACGGGAGCGGGCTGTCCCTCGGCGGTCGCGGTGGGCGTGGGCGGCGGCACGGGGTCGAGGGTGACGGCACGGACGAACGCGTCGGAGGTGGCGCTGCCACTGTGCTCGGGGCCGCCGTTCGGCACGGGGCAGTTGGCCAGGATCCACACGCTGGACTCTTGGCCCTCGATCACGCTGTCGGGGTTGAGCCGGACCGTGATGTTCTGGCGGCCGGGGCCGCTCGGCGCGGGAGTGGCGCCCGAGTCGGTCGGCGTCGGCGCGGGCGTGGGCGCACCGGTACCGGCCTCCGCGCTGCACCCCACCACACCGATCAATGCGAGGGCCCCCACGGCCGTGACACGCCTGATTCTCGACACCGCTGCCACCGCGTGCTCCACTTCGCCGTCGACTGTTGATCGCCCAATGGACCTGATACCCCGAAATATCAGCCCAACCCGCCCCGGGCGATCTTCAAGACCGATGATCTATATCAACCGGGACTGACGTCAAGCGTGCCAAAAACCCGCCCCACATGGTGGGAGAAAACGTAAGAGCTACCTAGCGGATACGCCCACCGCCCCCCACAGAACGACAAACCACCCACCCAATGAGACCGCCCCACACACCGCCCGGCCGAACACCGGCCCCACACCGACGCCCAACACCCGCAACCGCCCCCAGACCACCAGGAGTTCGCCCCACCCCAGACGGGCCGAAGATGCAGTAGCGGGGTGCCGTCGCCAGGCCCCTCGGACGCCTCGAATCCGGACGGAGCCGGACTCCGTCCGGCCACCATGGACCAGCGACACGGAGACCACGGAGACGGACCACGCCGATTCGGACAGGGCCGGGGTCCAGCGGACACCGCCGCCGTGGAGGGGACCACATGGATACATACCGGCCGAAGCCTCAGCCGGCGGTCATAGAGCAGCCATGACACAGAACCCCGGATTCGGGACAGAACCGGGGAACTCAGCCGATCACCGCAGACCAGCGAAAGCCGACGCCATGGCCCTGACAGCCCGAATTCGGACAGAGCCGATACCTCAGCCGGCCACGGCGGGCCGGATTCGGGCAGGTGGGAAGGCTTCAGGCGGTCAGCGTGGACCAGCGGGGGCCGATGCCGTGCAGGTGGACGATGCGGGTCTCGTCGCCGCCGCCCTCTTCCGGGCGTTCGATGGAGACCTCCAGGCGCTCGTCGGTGAGCCCGTCGACCAGTCCCTCGCCCCACTCCACGACCGTCACCGACTCCTCCAGGGAGGCGTCGAGGTCGAGGTCGTCGACCTCCAGCCGGCCGCCGAGGCGGTAGGCGTCGGCGTGTACCAGGGGCGGTCCGTCGCGCAGCGACGGGTGTACGCGTGCGATCACGAACGTCGGCGAGGTGATCGGCCCGCGTACCTTCAGACCGTCGGCCAGCCCCTGGACCAGGGTCGTCTTCCCCGCGCCGAGCGGCCCGGACAGCACCACGAGATCACCGGCCGACAACAGCTCGGCCAGCTCCGCTCCCAGCGCCCGCATGTCGTCGGCGGTCGCCGCAACCCGGCGCTCCTCCATCGCGGTCATCCTTCCCCGGCGGCCTGCTTCAGCAGGTCGCGCAGCGCGTCGTTGACCACGCCCGGGCGCTCCAGTTGCACCAGGTGCGAGGTCTCCGGCACCTGGGTGAACCGGGCGTGCGGGAGCGCCGCCGCGATGGCGCCCGCGTGCTCGGGCGGGGTCAGCCAGTCCTTCTCGCCCACCAGGATCGCGGTGGGGACGTCTCCGAGCACGCCGAGCGCGCTCAGCTTGTCGTGCGACATCAGCGCCGGATAGAACTCGGCGATGACCTCCGTCGGCGTGGATCTGATCATCGATTCCACGAAGTCGACGACGGTCGGGCTCGCGTTCGCCGAATCGCCGAAACCGAACAGCCGCAACCCCAAGAATGCCACGTCGCTGCCCGCCTGCCGGCCACGGTCGACCCACGCCCCGCGGCGGCCGATCGCCGACACGGCGGCCGGTGCGACCTTGTGCACCGCCTTGGACACCAGCGCGGGCAGCCCCAGCGTCAGCTCCGCGAGTTTGCCCGCCGAAGTGGAGATCAGCGCCACGCCGCGCACCCGGTCGCGGAACAGGTCCGGACGGCGGTCGGCCAGCGCCATGATGGTCATGCCGCCCATGGAGTGACCGACCAGCACGCAAGGGCCTGGCACCAGGGCCTCGATCACCTCGGCGAGGTCTTCGCCGAGACGGTCGATCGTGGAGTCGTCGGCGGGGCTGCGCTGCGAGCGCCCGTGGCAGCGCTGGTCCCACAGCACCACGCGGTGGGTGCCGCTCAGGTCGCGCCGCTGGTAGTGCCAGGAGTCGAGGTTGAGCGTGTACCCATGGCAAAGGACCACGGTCATCGGCGCGTCCTCCACGCCGTCGACCTCACAGTGCAGGGTGACGCCGTCGGAGGTGACCACGGTCGCGGGACGGCCGCGCAGCTCGCCGAACGGCTCGCCGGCCTCCGGGTCGGGGCGCAACCGGATGCGGCCCACGGCATAGCGCTTGGCCAGCGCCACCGCCGCCACCCCGGCGGACGCGACACCGACGACCGCGCCTGCGATACCGGCCCTCCGCCGCCTACTCATCCCGGCCTCCTCGCGGTGTCCGAGTCCCTGGCGTGGGAGAACACCAGGTATACGACATCCCGGGGCATTCTGCCCTGACCATCCACGAAACCCAACGGCACCCCCGCCCCAACCCCTCGTACGCCCATTATTTCCCGCCCGACCACTACTCCGCCCCATTACTTTCACCCCGGGACCAGGGAACGACGCACCCCCTGAGCGCCGCGCACCCGTCACCAGCCCGGGCGCGACCTTCAAAAGCGCCCGGGCCCGCGCGAGCGAAGCGAGCGCCATCCAACGGGGTGCACGGGCCGTAACCATGCACGGCCCGGGCGCGGTCGTGTCCGGAGCGACGAGGGAGGGAGTGAGGAACGAACGACTGAGCGAGGAGCGGAGGGCGCGACCTTCAAAAGCGCCCGGGCCCGCGCGAGCGAAGCGAGCGCCGGGAGCGGGGTGCACGGGCCGCAACCACGCACGGCCCGGGCGCGGTCGTGTCTGGAGTGAGGAGTCGAAGGAGCGAGGAACGAGCGGATGAGCGACGAGGGGAAGACGCGACCTTGAAGGCGCCCGGGCCCGCGCGAGCGAAGCGAGCGCCATCCAACACAGAACGAGCGCCATAGGTACTGCGAAGTAGTGCACGGGCCGTAACCATGCACGGCCCGGGCGCGGTCGTGTCCGGAGCGACGAGGGAGGGAGTGAGGAACGAACGACTGAGCGAGGAGAGGAGGACGCGACCTTCAAAAGCGCCCGGGCCTGCGCGAGCGAAGCGAGCGCCATGAGCACAGCCCCGCGCGAGCGAAGCGAGTGCAATTTATACGTAGATGCGGGGGACTCGGGTGCCTACTCCGGTGACGATTTCGTAGGAGATGGTGCCGAGGCGGTCGGCCCATTCCTGGGCTGTGGGCTCGCCGTACTCGCCCGGCCCGAAAATGATCACTTCGTCGCCCAGGGACAGGGCGTCGTCGCCTACGTCGATCATGAACTGGTCCATGCAGACCCGCCCCGCCACCGTGCGCCGCCGTCCCCCCGCGAACACGTCGCACCGGTTCGTCGCCCGGCGCTGGATGCCGTCGGCGTAGCCGAGGGGGATCATGGCGAGGGTGGTCTCCCGGTCGGTGACGTACTCGTGCCCGTAGGAGACCCCCGACCCCGGCGGCACGCGCTTGACCAGGGACACGGTCGATACCAGCGTCATCGCCGGCCGGAGTTCGCAGTCGCCGAGTTCGGGGACGGACGGCAGGCCGTAGATGGCGCTGCCCAGCCGTACCATGTCGAACCGGGCGCGCGAGAGGGTGAGGGTCGCCGCGGAGTTGGACAGGTGCCTGATCACGTGCGACCCGGCCACGCCCGCCTTCTCGGCCATGGCCATGGCCTCGTCGAACCTGTGCGTCTGCGCGTCGATGGACGGGTGCCCGGGGGTGTCCGCGCAGGCCAGGTGTGACCAGATGCCGGTGACCTCGACCAGGCCCTCCGTCTGTGCCGCCGCCGCGCGGTCGAGGAGTTTCTCCCACTCGGTCGCGGTCGCGCCGCCCCGCGAGGTGCCGGTGTCGATCTTGAGGTGGACCCGTGCCGTACGGCCCCGGCGGCGGGCAGCCTCCATCAGGTCGTCCAGCAGCCAGAGGGCGCCCACGGACACCTCGATGTCCTCGGCGATGGCCTCTTCCAGCCGATCTCCCGGCGTGATGATCCAGGCCAGGATCGGCGCGCCGATGCCGGCCTGCCGCAGGGTCAGTGCCTCACCGATGAAAGCGGTGCCCAGCCGACCTGCCCCCGCGGTGAGAGCCGCGTGCGCGCATGGCACCAGCCCGTGCCCGTAGGCGTCGGCCTTCACCACCGCCATCAGCTCCGCGCCTGCGGCGCGCTCGCGCATGACCTCGACGTTGTGCCTGATGGCCGCGAGGTCCACGCGCGCTACTGTCGGGAAATCCATCTTACAAGAATGACAGGTGACGGACTCTGCTCATCGGTAGGACTCTCACTCCCCAGGGCACGCATCAGGTCAAGGACCGCGCCACCTGCGGCAACGCGTCGGCCACGTCGGACGCGGCCAGCGGAGCACCGTCGGCGGCCACCCGTGCCGCCGCGCCGTGCAGGTAGGCCGCGCATGAGGCGGCATCGTAACAGTCCAGTCCGGCGGCCAGCAGCGTACCGAGGATGCCGGAGAGCACGTCGCCGGTGCCCGCGGAGGCCAGCCACGGGGTGCCGGTGAGGTTGATCCTGGGCGGTCTGCCGGACTCGGCGACGATCGTGGTCGAGCCCTTGAGCAGCACGGTCACCCCGAGCGTCCGTGCGGCCTCGCGGGCGTGGTGCAGGCGGGCGGCCTCGATGTCCTGCCTGGGTACGCCGGTCAGCCGGGACAGTTCGCCCGCGTGCGGGGTGATCACCGTGGGCGCGTCCCTGCGCAGCAGGGACGGCTCGGCTGCGGCGAGGGTCAGCGCGTCGGCGTCCATCGCCACCGGCAGGTCGCCCGCCAGCACGGACTCGGCCACCGCGAGCGCGTCGTCGTCGGTACCGAGGCCCGGCCCCAGCACCCACGCCTGCACGCGGCCCACCCGATCGACGCCTTCGCCGGGCGCCAGCCTGGTGATCACCGCCTCCGGCCAGCGGTCCCTGACCGCGGAGGCCGGTTCGTCCTGCCCGGCGTAGCGGACCATCCCCGCGCCGGACCTGATCGCGCCCGCCACCGTCATGACCGCGGCCCCGGTGAACCTGCTGCCGCCCGCGACGATCCCGACGACCCCTCTGCGGTATTTGTCGGACTCCCGCCCGGGCCTGGGCAGCAGCCCGGCCACGTCGAGATCGGTCAGCGCCACCACGTCGGCGTCGGGGAGGTAGGGCCCGAGCCCGATGTCCACGAGTTCCACGACCCCTGACTGCCCAGCGCCGGGGTCGATGAACAGACCGGTTTTGCACGCGCCGAACGTCACCGTGAGGTCGGCGCGCACGGCGGTGCCGTCCACCTGTCCGGTGCTCGCGTCCACGCCGCTCGGTACGTCCACCGCGACGACGATCCCGGGCGTGTCGTTCACGATCTCGGCCAGCGCCGCGTACGGCTCGCGCAACGGGCCCGTCCCCCCGATGCCGACCAGGCCGTCGATGATCAGGTCGGCCCGGCCGGCCGCCCGGCGTACCGCGTCGGACTCGGAGCCGCCGAGCACTCGGCCGCCCGCCGCGCGCAGGGCGGCCAGCCCGCCCTGGTGGGTACGTGAGCCGGCGAGCAGGGCGTCCACCCGCGCGCCGCGCCCGGCCAGGGTCGCCGCCGCGTAGAGGGCGTCGCCTCCGTTGTCGCCGCTGCCCACGAGGACGAGCACCCGCGAGCCGTACACGCGGGGCAGCATGCCCGCGCAGGCGGCGGCGAGGCCGGCGGCGGCCCGGCGCATCAGTGCGCCCTCGGGCAGGCGGGCCATCAGCGCCCGCTCGGCGGTGCGAATCTGGTCACTGGTGTACGCGATGCGCATGCTGCCGAAGTTATCTCAGCCTTCGGCGATCACATACGCGATGGCGACACCTCCGTCGTGGGTCAGCGACAGATGCCAGCGCCGCACGCCCATCGCCTCGGCGGTCTCGGCCACCCGGCCCGACACCCGCAGCAGCGGCCTGCCGTGCTCGCCGGTGTGCACCTCGGCGTCGAGGTGACGCAGGCCGGGCGGCGCACCGAGGGCCTTGGCCACCGCCTCCTTGGCCGCGAACCTGGCGGCCAGCGAGTGTACGGCCAGCCCCCGCTCCACCTCGGTGAACAGGCGTGCGGCCAGCGCGGGCGCGCGTTCCAAGGTGGCGGCGAAGCGCGTGACGTCGACCACGTCCACACCGATTCCCACGATCACCGGCCCAGCCTAGACCGCGGGCCACCGAGTGGCCGCCGTCGCGCGCTGAGTAGGCTTCCGGCATGGTCACCGAGGCAACCGCGGTCGAGACGTCCGCGTACGTCGAGCTGGGCCGTGAGCAGTGGCGGGATCTGCGCAAGAACACCCCGCTCACGCTCACCGAGGCCGAACTCGAAGACCTGCGCGGCGTGGACGACCCCATCGACCTGGCCGAGGTCACCGACATCTACCTGCCGCTCACCCGGCTGCTCAACCTGCACTTCACCGGCGCGCGCAAGCGGGGGGCCGCGGTCAGCGCGTTCCTCGGTGAGAAGGACGCGCCGCCCCCCTACATCCTGGGCATCGCCGGCAGCGTGGCCGTCGGCAAGTCGACCACCGCCAGGTTGCTGCACACGCTGCTGGCCCGCTGGCCCGAGCACTCCAGCGTCGAGCTGATCACCACCGACAGCTTCCTGTATCCCAACGCGGTCCTGGAAGAGCGCGGGATCATGCACCGCAAGGGCTTTCCGGAAAGCTACGACCGGCGGGCGCTGGTCCGGTTCGTGTCGGCGGTGAAGGCGGGCGCGGCCGAGGTCACCGCCCCCGTCTACAGCCATCTGGAGTACGACATCGTGCCGGGCGCGACGCAGAGCGTGCGGCGGCCGGACATCCTCGTCGTCGAGGGGCTCAACGTACTCCAGCCGGCCCCGCCGACCGCGCTGGCCGTGTGCGACTTCTTCGACTTCTCGATCTATGTGGACGCCCGGGTGGAAGACGTCCGGGAGTGGTACGTGGACCGGTTCCACAAGCTGCGCCGTACCGCGTTCGCCGACCCGAAGTCCTATTTCCGGCACCTGGCCGACCTGTCGGAGACCGAGGCGACGGCGTTCGCGCGCGACGTGTGGCGGGAGGTCAACGAGCGCAACCTGGTGGAGAACATCGCGCCGACCAGGGCCAGGGCGGCGCTCGTGCTGCACAAGGGCCGCGACCACGCCGTGCAGCGCGTACTGCTGCGCCGCGCGTAAGACCCGCTCCGGGCTCGCCGCGAGCCCTCTTACTAGGGTGGGCCACGTGCTGCACATGCGCGTCATAAGTCCCACCACGCACACGGCCGCGGCCGTCGAGTATCTGAGCGACGCCCCCGGCGTGGTCGATCTGGTCGTACTTCCGGGCGTGGCCACCCGGCCGCAGGGCGACCTACTGCTGTTCGACGTGGCCCGCGAGGCGGCCAACGACGTGCTCGGCCGGTTGAAGGAGATGCGCCTGCACGAGGTGGGCTCGATCAGCGCCGACAGCGCGGGCCTGATCCTTTCCGAGGCCGCCGACCGGGCCGAGGCCGAGGCCCCCGGCGACCCCGACGACGCCGTGGTGTGGGAGGAACTCAGCCAGCGGGTCGCCGACGACAGCCGGATGACCTGGGCCTATTTCGCGTTCTTCGCCATCGCCACGCAGATCGCGGCCATCGCGGTGGTGGTCGACTCGCCGATCGTGCTGGTCGGCGCGATGGTGCTGGGGCCGGAGTTCGGGCCGATCTCGGCGATGTGCTTCGGCCTGCTGCGCCGCGACGGCCCCCTGATCGGCCGGGCGGCCAGGAGCGTGGCGGCCGGGTTCCTGGTGGGCATCGCGGTGACGTTCGTGTGCGCGCTGGTCTCGCTCGGGATCGGCTGGATCGGCCCCACGACGCTGGATGCCCACGCCGAGGTCGAGTTCATCGTCAATCCGGACCGCTGGTCGTTCATCGTGGCGCTGCTGGCCGGCGCGGCGGGCGTACTGTCCATCACGGCCGCCAAATCGACCGCGCTGATCGGGGTCTTCATCTCGGTCACCACCGTGCCCGCGGCCGGCTACGCCGCCCTGGCCCTGGCACTCGGCCGCTGGGGCGACCTCGGCTCCTCGGTCGGCCAGGTCGCGATCAACGTGCTCGGCATGACCATCTCGGGCACGGCGACGCTGTACCTGCAGCGGCTGCTGTGGTCGCGCCTCGGCGGCCCCTATCCCGGTCAGCTACGGAAAACGCTGAAGCACACGACCCTGACCCGGGGCTAAGGGTCAGATCGTACATTCGGACGAGGGCACGGCCGGATATGCGGCGATAGAGTCCGCCACATGACGATCCTCGCGACCGAAGGGTTGACCAAACGCTTCCCCCGGGTGACCGCGCTCGACACGCTCAGCGTCACGGTCACGCCGGGGGTCACAGGTCTGGTGGGGGCCAACGGCGCGGGCAAGTCGACGCTCATCAAGATCTTGCTGGGCCTTCTCGAACCGACCGCCGGCACGGCCCAGGTGCTCGGCCTCGACGTGGCCACCAAGGGCGCCGAGATCCGGCGCGCGGTCGGTTACATGCCCGAGCACGACTGCCTGCCCCCCGATCTGTCGGCCACCGAATTCGTGGTCCACATGGCTCAGATGTCCGGGCTGCCGCGTACGGCGGCCCGCGAACGCGCCGCCGACACGCTGCGCCACGTCGGCCTGTACGAAGAGCGTTACCGCCCGGTGGGCGGCTACTCCACCGGCATGAAGCAACGGGTCAAGCTCGCCCAGGCGCTGGTCCACGACCCGCGCGTGGTGTTCCTCGACGAGCCGACCAACGGCCTGGACCCACAGGGCCGTGACGACATGCTCCGGCTGATCCGGCGGATCGGCGCGGAGTTCGGGATCAGCGTGCTGGTCACCTCGCACCTGCTGGGCGAGCTGGAGCGCGTCTGCGACCACGTGATCGTGATCGACGGCGGGAAGCTGCTGCGCTCCTCGGCGATCGGCGAGTTCACCGGCGTGACCCAGACCGTGACGGTCGAGGTCGAGGAGGACTCACGGCCGCTCGCCGCCCGGCTCGGCGAGCTGGGCGAGACCGTCAGCGGCGCGGGCCGCCTGCTCATGGTCAAGGTACGCGGCCCGGAGACCTACGACGCCGTACGCGACGCGGTGTGCGACCTGGACATGTCGCTGATCCGGCTGGAGCAGGGCCGCAGGCGGATCGAGGACGTCTTCCGCGGCTCGGCCGCGGAGATCGACGAGACCGACGAGACCGGCGAGACCGGCCGGACCAGCCATACGGGCCCGACCCACGAGACGACTTCCGCCGCATCCTCCGGGGGCGTGACAGTATGACGGCCATATCGCCCCCTGAGCCCGCGGGCGTCATTCACGACATCGGCTACCGGCACTACGACGGCGCGCGGCTGGGCCGCGGCCACGCCAGGGTCGCGCTGACCCGGCACAGCCTGCGCGGGGCCTTCGGCCTGGGCCGCTCGTTCCGCGCGAAGGTCATGCCGTTCGTGCTGCTGGTCATCATGGTGCTGCCGGCCATCGTGTCCATCGCGGGGATGGCGCTGGCCCAGCAGCGTGGGCCAGTGATCGACTACCCCAACTTCTCCGCGACCATGTCGGTCGTGCTGGCCATCTTCCTGGCCACCCAGTCGCCCATACTGGTCGCCCCCGACCTGCGCTTCCGCGTCCTGCCGCTGTACTTCTCCCGGCCGGTGACGGTCGGCGACTACGTCGTGGCCAAGGTCGCCGCGATGTCGCTGGCGCTGCTGATCCTGCAGTGGCTGCCGCTGACCGTGACGTTCGTCGGCGAGTTGCTGGTCAACCCGCCCGGCGACCCCGGTACCGGCCGCTACCTGGCGAGCATGGTCCTCTCGGTCGTCTACTCGGTGATGCTGGCCTGCCTGGGCCTCGCCATCGCCTCGCTCACCCCGCGCCGCGGGCTCGGCGTGGCCGCGGTCATCGCGTTCTACCTGTTCACCACCGCGGTCTCCCAGGTGCTCACGGAGATCCTGGGCTCGATGAGCCAGGACGACTCTGCGGGCTGGGCGCTGCTGATCAACCCGTTCTACCTGGTGGACGCCGTGCAGGTGTGGCTGACCGGGGCCTCGGCCGCGATGGGCAACTCCTACCCCGGCGGAGCCTCCGGGCCGGTCGCGGCCCTCGGCATCGTCGCGCTGACCGCGCTGGGCGGCGCCGTACTGATCCTGCGCTACCGGAAGGCGGCATCCGCGTGACCACCACCACAACGGAGGGCGTGACCGCGCCACCCGCCACCACCGCACCCGCCCGCATCGAGCTTCGCCAGGTGTCGCGCTGGTACGGCAACGTCGTCGCGGTCAACGACGTCACGATGACGATCGGCCCCGGCGTCACCGGCCTGCTCGGCCCGAACGGCGCGGGCAAGTCCACGCTGCTGCACATGATGGCCGGGTTCCTGGCCCCCTCCAACGGCAGCGTGACCCTGGACGAGCGGCCCATCTGGCGCAACCACGACGTGTACCGCTCGATCGGGCTGGTCCCCGAGCGGGAGGCCGTGTACGGGTTCCTCACCGGCTGGCAGTTCGTGCTGTCCAGCGCCAAGCTGCACCGCCTGCCCGACCCGGCGGAGGCGGCGCGCCGCGCCCTGACCACGGTCGAGATGCTGGACGCCGCCGAGCGCCGGATCGAGACCTACTCCAAGGGCATGCGCCAGCGGGTCAAGGTCGCCGCGGCGATGGTCCACGATCCGCGCGTACTGCTGCTGGACGAGCCGTTCAACGGCATGGACCCGCGCCAGCGCCTGCACCTGATGGACCTGGTCAGGCAGATGGGCGCGGCGGGCAAGACCATCCTGTTCAGCTCGCACATCCTGGAGGAGGTCGAGCGGGTCGCCCAGCAGATCGAGGTCCTGGTCGCCGGCCGGCACGCCGCCTCCGGCGACTTCCGCGAGATCCGCCGCAGGATGACCGACCGGCCGCACCTGTTCACCATCCGCTCCAGCGACGACCGCGCCCTCGCCGCGGCCCTCATCGCCGACCCCTCCTCCGGCGCGGTCTCCCTCACCGAGAACGGCCTCCAGGCCCAGGCGGTCGATTTCGCCCGTTTCACACGCCTCCTCCCCCGCGTCGCCAAGAGCGCCGGCATCCACGTCTGGCAGGTCGCCCCCGCCGACGAGGACCTGGAGAGCGTGTTCTCCTACCTCATCACCAGGAGCGCCACATGAACGCGCCCACCGGCCACCCGCGCCCCCGCCACCCGAACGGAGTGAGGCCATGAGCCCCCGCGAGGGCGCGCCGGTGCTCTGCACCGAGAAGCGAAGGAGTGAGGAACGAGCGGATGAGCGACGAGGGAAGGGCACCGGTTACCAGCGCCCTCGCCGGCCGAACGGAGTGAGGCCATGAGTACGGTCGCGGGGATCAGTTATCGGATGGTCATCGGGCGGCGGCGGATCTGGCTGATGGTCCTGCTGCCCGCCGGGCTCATCGCGCTGGCCGTACTGCTTCGCATGCTGGGCAGCGCCGACGAGCGGTCCGCGCTGATGCTCATGCAGATCTTCGGCGTGGGCACCATGCTGCCGCTGCTCGGGCTGATCGCCGGCACCGGCGTGATCGCGCCCGAGATCGACGACGGCACCATCGTCCACCTGTTGTCCAAACCGATCTCCCGCCCGGCGATCGCGATCACCAAGTTCGGGGTGGCCGCCTCGCTGCTGGCGCTGTTCGGCGCGCTGCCCGCCTTCGCCGCCGCCTACCTGCTGGTCGGCATGGAATCAGGGATCGCGTTCGGGTTCGCGGTCGGCGCGTTCGCGGGCGGCGTCGCCTACGCGGCGCTGTTCCTGCTGCTCGGCGTGATCACCAAGCACGCGGTGGCGATCGGCATCGCGTACGCGCTGATCTGGGAGTCCGTCGTCGGCGGATTCGTCCCCGGGGCCCGCAACTTCTCCATCCAGCAGTGGGCCCAGTCGGTCGCCTTCCAGTTCAACACCTCGGGCTTCTTCACCAAGCCCAGCGTCGGCATCGGCTTCGCCCTCATCGCCATCGCCATCGTCACCGTCGGCGCGGTCTTCTGGGCCGGCCAGCGCCTGCGGTCCTTCACCCTCGCCGGCGAGGAGTGACATCCGCGCGCGTGTGCGCCCCGTACGGTACGACGGGGCGCACACGCGCGACGCGGCCAGGACCGAACGCGGCGGTACCTACGGGCCGGACGACGACCCGCCGCCACTCGACCCCGCCGACATCGCGCTCCCCATCCGCATCCGGCACCAGGGCACCGAACTCACCCTCGGCACCGCCTTCGACATCACCCTGGCCGACGTCGCCGTGGGAGGCGTTCTTCCCCGGCCGACGAGGCCGACGAACTGACGAATTGACGAACTGACGGCCAAGGGATTGCCGAATGCGGCTTCGGGTATCGGCCTGGCTCGGGAAGCGGCGAGGTAGACTGTGTCTACCGAGGACTTCTCGTGCGTTGGCATTCAGGTCGGCGTCGCCCGCGGCGATAGATACCCCAGCGGGCCCCGCAAGGCCCGGTCAGGCCAGGCAAACCATGATGCCGACACCTCTGTCGCGGCGCAGGCCGCTGACCGTGATCGCCCGCGCGACTCCCACGATCGACTCCGCCGTCCGGCTCAGCCTCAATCCGGCACGCGGCCGGCGGGCAGGCGTTGACGGGGCGTGGTGGCCCCGCTCGTGCGACGCCGACGCCGAACTGCCCGCCCTCATCGCCGCCGTCGATCAGCGACTGGACCACACCACCGTCAGCGTCCGTGTGCATCCCGACGCATGGGACCACATCCCGCGTCTCATCCCGGCCCGGGGGCGTCACATCCAGGTCGGCCCGCTCGTTCGCGATGACCCACGGGTGGTCCGCCTGACATCGGCGGACGGCGAGTCGATCACCCTGCTGGTCGTCGAGCCGGACACCGCGGCACGTCCCGCCGCCGATGAGCGCCGGACCGGCCGACCGGCCGTGCCGAACTGCCCGGTGCCGCTCGCCGGCCCGACAGAGCGATCCTGACGTCGCCTGCGCGACCGGCCTGACTCCTGCCGACCGCACGGCGGACACCCCGGCGGCTTTCTCACACTTCTCCGATCGGAGAAACCCATGACTGTAATCGACAGTATTCCGCTCAGCGCGCCGGGGGCGTCTTTGCCCACCACCGTTCGTCTGTACGGCGAGATCGACATCTTCACCAGCGCGGCGCTTCGCCGGCGACTGCTGGACGAGCTGAAACAGAGCACGAGCCTGCTGATCCTCGACCTGTCCGCGATGACATTCTGCGACGCCAGCGGGCTGGCCGTCCTGGTCGGCATCCAGCAGCGCGCCGGCGCGCAGGGCATCACGCTGGTGCTGACCGCACCGCGCCCGTACATGTCCCGGCTCCTGTACATCACCGGCCTGGACCGCAGGCTGCCGGTGGTGGCGTGGTAATCAAAGCGGGCCCTCGACTCGGCTATATTCGCGCATAAAACGCGGAATTCCCTGATAACGGTGCCGGGTCTTGTTCAGCGCCCGTAGAGGCGCTTTCGTAATCTCAAATAGTCATTCCGGCCTATGGTCACGGAAAACCAGGTGATCGACAATCTGGGCGTCCAGGTAATGGACGTGCGCTGGCGATTGGAGATCACATGCGTAAAGCCGGCCCATTATTCGCCGCGGCCATGGCCGCCCTCGTCGGCCTGACCGCGTTCGCCCCCGCGCGGGCGGCCGAACCGGACGCCGCCACGATCGAGTGGGCCGCGTGCGCGTGGCCCCGCGAGAAGTACGAGTGCGGCACGCTCACCGTGCCCGTGGACTGGAACAATCCGGCCGGGCCGACCGTCGATCTGTTCCTGTCCCGGCAGCGGGCCACCGATCCCGCGGCCCGGATCGGCTCGCTACTGGTCAATCCCGGCGGACCCGGCCTGTCCGGGGCGACGTTCGCCACCTTCGACTTCTTCAGCCCGGAGGTCCGCCGCCGGTTCGACATCGTGGGCTTCGACGTCCGCGGCACCGCCGCGAGCAACCGGGTGCTGTGCTCGCCCGATCTCATCGCGCAGTATCCGGACACCTTCATCGAGAACCAGGCCGAACTCGACCACTGGCAGGACTTCAGCAGCCGGGCGCGCGCCGACTGCAAATCCCGGACCGGGCCGGTGTTCGAGCACCTGGACAGCGTTTCCGTGGCCCATGACATGGACGCGCTCAGGGCCGCGCTCGGCGAGGAGAAGGTGACCTTCTACGGGATCTCCTACGGCACGGTGATCGGCCAGGCGTACGCCGAGCGGTTCCCCCGTCGCGTGCGCGCCCTCGTCCTGGACAGCGTCGTGGACCACAGCATCGATGAGGGCCGCGCGTTCCGCGACACGGCTGCGTTCGCCCAGGACGCCTTCGACGCCTTCGTCAAGTGGTGCGCGGGCGAGACCCGGTGCGCGCTGCACGGCAAGGACGTGCGCGCGATCTGGACGCGGCTGATGGACCGGGCCGAACGCGGCGAGCTGGGCACGCACACCAAGCGGAGCGTGGCCCGCATCATCTCCAGCGGTTCGTACGCGCCCGCGTGGTGGTCGGTCGCCGATCAGATCGCCCGCCTCGACGCGAGCGCCCCGCAGGCGCAGCAGGCACGGCCAGAGGCACAGGCACAGGCGCAGGCGCAGGCGGATGGCATCCACCTTGCCTGGCAGCTCAACTGCGCGGACTTCGACACGTCGATCCGCGACTACCGGCAGTACGCCAGGTACGTGCGGCGCGCCAAGGCGGTCGCGCCCGACGTGGAGCTGAACCCGTCCCACCTGACGCTCAACACCTGGTGCCTGAGCGAGCCGAAGC
Organism: Spongiactinospora sp. 9N601; assembly: GCF_044326295.1. Lineage (NCBI taxonomy): Bacteria > Bacillati > Actinomycetota > Actinomycetes > Streptosporangiales > Streptosporangiaceae > Spongiactinospora > Spongiactinospora sp. 9N601. Next base: position 345,756 of record NZ_JBIRBB010000002.1, on the reverse strand, counting down.
CCATCCCGAACCCGCAGCACCGCCTGCGCGTACGCGGCGCGCCGCCGATCCTGGTCGTCAACTCCCGGCACGACCCCGCCACTGGTCTCGCCTGGGCGGTCAGCGTCGCCCGCCAGCTCGGCAGGACCGGCCGGCTGCTCACCTACGAGGGCGTGGGACACAGCGTCTACGACCGCAGCGACTGCACGATCAGCACCATCGACCGCTACCTGATCACGCTGAAGCCGCCCGCCTACCGGGCGAGCTGCCCCGCCGTACCGCTGGAACCACCCGCGCAGGCCCGCCGGTCGCACGACTTCCTCCTGCGAGACCTCACCGACCGGCCGGCCTACGAGACCAGTTCGTAGCCGGCCTCCTCGACCGCGGCGCGGACCTCGCCGACGTCCAGGGCACGGTCACTGGTGACGGTGACCGTGCCGCCGTCGACGTCCACCGTCACCGCGTCCACGCCGGGGACGCGTTCGATCTCCTCGCCGACGAACCGCGCGCAGTGCCCGCAGACCATGCCGCGCACCCGGTAGGTGTGCTGTGTCACGCCTGCGCCTCCTCCTGGCCGGTGAGCATGCGAGTGAGCATGTTGGCCTCGCGCATCCGCCCGTCCGGGGCGAACCGCCCGAAGAAGCACACCTCGATGGCGAGATCCCGCTTGGGGTTTCGCACGTGCAACGTGTATCGGGCGGCGAGCGTGTCGCCCTCCCCCAGCGCCTCGTGTACCTCCATGCGGACCGCCGGGCGGTTCTTGCGCACCGGGCGGGTGTGCGCGACGAGCTTGTCGCGGTCCATCCGGTGCCCGTCGGCGACCTGGACGATGTCCGGCGTGTGGTAACGGTCGATGATCAACCCCGCGTCCTCTTCGGTGTTGATCAGGTCGTCGTTCAGCGCCCGGTAGAACCCGGTGATGAACTCCTTGGGGTCGGTCCCGTTGAGCGAGGTGCCGTTGAGCAGGCTGTCTTTGAACACGGTCATCCCATCACCTACTATCTCTTACAGCCTGTAAGATATACACCCGACGAAAACTTTGGCAAGGTGTAAGAGTTGTCTCGCTACCAGGCCCGCAACCGCCGTGCCGACGCCCTGCGCAGCAGGTCGGCCATCCTCGACGCGGCGCTACGGCTGCTGCGCACCGATCCCGACGCCAGCGTCGAGGCCATCGCCATCGCCGCCGACGTGACCCGCCAGACCGTCTACGCGCACTTCCGCTCGCGCGAGCAGTTGCTGGCCGCCGTCATCGAGCAGGTCACCGACGAGACCGCCGCCGCGATGGACGCCGCCGCCCCCGACACGGGCCCGGCCACCGAGGCGCTGCTACGGGTGCTCGACGCCGCCGCCCGTACGGCGGAGCGCTACCCGGGGCTGGTCCAGGCGATCGTCACGACGCCCGTGAGCCCGCACACCGACCGCAAGGCCCACGCGCCGATCAGCGAGCGCCTGATCCGGGTGATCGAGCGGGGGAGGGCGACCGGGGAGTTCGATGACCGCCTGCCGGCGGAGTGGCTGGCCATGGTGACCATCAAACTGGCCCACGCGGCGAGCGAGCAGGTCACCGCGGGGCGCATGCCACCCGAGGAGGCCGCGCAGGCACTGCGGACCACGCTCCTGCGCGCCCTCACCCCATGACGGCCGGAGAACACGACACCCCGGCTGCGGAACAGAGCCGGGGTGAGCGTGCGACGAAGAAGTTCAGGAGCAGGTGGCGCGGACCGTTTCCGCCAGCCGGCCCGCGATCTCCTGGGCCATGGCCTCGGAGGACGCCTCCACCATGACGCGGATCATGGGTTCGGTGCCGCTGGGCCGGATCAGCACGCGGCCGGTCTCGCCGAGTTCGTCCTCCGCGCGGCCGATCGCCGCCGCGAGTTCGGCCGAGACCGCGGCCTTGGCCTTGTCCACGCCCTTCACATTGATCAGGACCTGCGGCAGCCGGGTCATCACCGAGGCCAGCTCGGCCAGCGAACGGCCCTGCCTGGCCACCTCCGCGAGCAGGTGCAGCGACGTCAGCAGCCCGTCGCCGGTGGTGGCGTGGTCCAGCAGCAGGACGTGTCCGGACTGCTCGCCCCCCAGGTTGTAGCCGCCGGCCTTCATCGCCTCAAGGACGTACCGGTCGCCGACGGCCGTCTCGATGACGTTGAGACCGGCCCCCCGCATGGCGATCTTGAAGCCCAGGTTGGACATGACCGTGGCCACCACGGTGTCCTTGACCAGCTCTTTTTTGGCGTGCATGGCGAGCGCGAGAATGGCCATGATCTGGTCGCCGTCCACGATCTCGCCCTCGTGGGTGACCGCCAGGCAGCGGTCGGCGTCGCCGTCGTAGGCGACCCCGAGGTCGGCGCCGCGCGACACCACGACCTGCTGGAGCCGGTCGAGGTGCGTCGAGCCGTACCCGGCGTTGATGTTCAGGCCGTCCGGGCGGGCGCCGATGGCCTCCACCGTCGCGCCCGCGCGCACCAGGGCCTCGGGGGCGACGGTGTGGGCGGCGCCGTTGGCGCAGTCCACGACCACGTTGATGCCCTCAAGGCGGACGGGCAGCGTGGTCAGCAGGTGCGCGATGTACCGGTCGGCCTCGCCGTACGCCTCGTGGACCCGGCCCACACCGGACCCGGCCGGGCGCTCCCACCGCTCGCCCAGCCGTTCCTCGATCTCGTTCTCCACGGTGTCGGGCAGCTTGTAGCCGCCCTTGGCGAGGAACTTGATCCCGTTGTCGGGCGCCGGGTTGTGCGATGCGGAGAGCATCACCCCGAGGTCGGCGCCGAGTGCCGCCGTGAGGTAGGCGACCGCGGGCGTCGGCAGTACGCCGAGCCGCAGCACGTCCACCCCCGAGGAGGCGAGCCCGGCGACCACCGCGGCCTCAAGGAACTCCCCCGAGGCCCGCGGATCCCTGCCCACGACCGCCACCGGGCGGCCACGCCCGGCGGCGCTGCCGGCCGCGCCGACGCCCGCCATGTCGCCCGCGCCAACGGTGAACGCTCCCGCGTCACCGAGCACGTGCGCCGCCGCCACCGACAGCTCCATGGCGAGCTCGGCCGTGAGGTCGCGTCCCGCGACCCCACGGACCCCGTCGGTGCCGAAAAGCCGCGCCGTCAACGCTTGCTGTACTGCGGAGCCTTACGGGCCTTCTTCAGGCCGTACTTCTTGCGCTCCTTGACCCTCGCGTCGCGGGTCAGGAAGCCGGCCTTCTTCAGCGGCGGGCGGTTGGTCTCGACGTCGAGCACGGAGAGCGCACGGGCCAGGCCCATGCGCAGCGCGCCGGCCTGGCCGGTCACGCCGCCGCCGTCGATCCGCGCGACGATGTCGAACTGCTCCTCGGCCCCCAGCGTGACGAACGGCTCGTTCACGATCTGCTGGTGGACCTTGTTCGGGAAGTAGGTGTCGAGGGTGCGACCATTGATCTTCCACTTGCCCGTGCCGGGCACGATGCGGACCCGCGCGACGGCCTCCTTGCGGCGGCCGGTGCCGTAGGAGTTGCCCGTCGTGATGGGCTTGCGGACGGGCGCGTCGCCGGCAGGGGCGGACTCGCTGGTGTATTCGGTCGGGAAGTCCTCGCCGGAGAGTTCTTCCAGCTCGCCTTCGACGGGCGTCTCGACACCGGTGGGCTCGGCCACGGTTCTCCTCTTACTTTCTCGGCGCTACTGGTGGGATGCTCTGGGCTACTGAGAGATCTGGGTGATCTCGAACGGGACCGGCTGCTGCGCCTGGTGCGGGTGCTCCCCACCGGCGTAGACCTTCAGCTTCTTGACCATCCTCCGGCCGAGGGCGTTCTTCGGGAGCATTCCCTTGACGGCCTTCTCCACGGCGCGGTCGGGGCGCTTTTCCATCAGCTCGCCATAGCTGACGGAACGCAGACCGCCGGGGTAGCCCGAGTGGCGGTACGCCTTCTTCTGCAGAAGCTTGTCACCGGTCAGCGCGATCTTGTCGGCGTTGACGACGATGACGAAGTCGCCGGTGTCGACATGCGGGGCGAAGATCGGCTTGTGCTTACCGCGAAGCAGCGTCGCCACCTGACTGGCGAGCCTGCCCAGCACGACGTCGGTCGCGTCGATCACGAACCACTGGCGCTGAACTTCGGCGGGCTTGGTTGAGTACGTGCGCACGGTCGTATGGCCTTCTTTGCTCGCGTCTTCGGCGCTGCCTTCGGGATGGCAGCCTGTGGTGGGAAGGTGCGGGCACACGGCGACCCGGACCTTCCGTCTCCGCACACGGGAGAAGACGCCGGACGCGCCGCTGTTCAGTCGCCAAGGACTGACTCGCACACAACGAACAAGCAGAATACCGCCACTTGGCGGCAAGGGTCAAAACAGCCGCGCCGGACGACCCTGCGCGAAGATCCTTCGGGGCTCCTACAGGGCTCCTACGGGGCTCCTACGGGACTTGGATGGGGCTCGGGTGGGGCTCGGGTGGGGCTTCACGGCGAAGAGCGCCGATGCGCGCAGGGGGACGGAAGGAGAACGGTTGGGTTTCGTTCCCGCGATTCCCTTTTTCCCCAAGACTCAACATCTCTATCGTTGGGGGCGGAATGCGGCAGCCCCCTCACGTTCGGTCACCCCAGGCGATGCTCCGGCGCCGGAGTCACCTGGGGATCGTGGCGTGCCTGGTGTCGGTACTCATCACCGGCATCGTGATCGGACGCGTCTCACGCGGCCCGGAGGAGCCGGAGCCGGTGTTCCTGAACAACGTCGAACCGGCGACGCCCACGGTATTGGCCCAGCCGCGCGCCGGCCGCAGCCGCGCGCCGCTCGGTGCCGTCACGCGCCCCACGCCCTCCGCGCCGCACGCCAAGCACACACAGGCCGCGCGTCCCCGCTCGACCAGCGACGCCACCGGCGAGTACATGCCAGGGCCGCAGGACGCCGTGGGCGCGCAGGCGACCGTCAGCGCCGATGTCGGCGGGCAGCTCAGCGAGCAGCCGCGGCTCGTCCCGAGTTCGCCGTACGGCTCGATGCGCGCGATGGAGAGCCAGGCGGTACGACTGACCAACCGGGCCCGGCGCAAGCACGGCTGCCGGCCGTTGCGTCTGGACCAGCGGCTGGCGCGGTCCGCGCGGCAGCACTCCGCCGAGATGGCGGAAAGCGGACAATTCACCCATAACTCTCCGGACGGCTCGTCGCCGTGGAAGCGGATGGAACGGGCGGGCTACAAGGACGGCGGCGCGGAGAACATCGGCCGTGGGTACCTCAGCGCGAAGGAGGCCGTGCAGGGCTGGATGAACAGCCGAAGCCACCGCGCGAACATCCTCAACTGCAGGATGGTGGCCATCGGAGTGGGGGTCGCGGAGGGGCCTGGCGGGCTGTGGTGGACACAGGACTTCGGATATTCATGACCATCTCGGTGCCCGTTCACAGTTAATCTCGGCGCATGGGTAACCCCGGGGAACCATCACGTCGCCAGCCGTATGAGCAGTCGGGCTCTTCGCCACCGGCCAATGAGAACTGGTTCGCGGCCTCGCCGCACAACCAGCAGCCCGCCGAGCCGCCGCACGACTCCCAGCGCGCGCCCGGCACCGGCCCGGAGACCGGCCCTGACCATCCCGATCACCCGGATTACGGGCTGAACCCGGGGTTCGAGCGGGCGCTCGACCCGGACTTCGATCCCTTGGACCTCAGCCGGCCGCTGGGCGCGCCGAGGCCGATGGGGGCGGCCCCTTCCGGGGGGAGCGTGCCGGGGGGCGACCCGTTGGGGCTGGGGACGAGCGAGGTCTTCGGGCGCGGGCGTCCCGAGGGGCCGGGCTCGGGTCCTGGTTCCGGCTCTGGTCCTGCCAGCTCTGGTCCGGCGGACCCTTTGGGGCTCGGTCCGATCCTCGGTGGAGGACCGGGGCCGCTGGACTCCGACAACGGACCCAACACCGATCCCGGGGCCAGCACGAACCCCGACATCAGGACCGGCCCGGGCTCCGGGCTCGGCGAGCCGTTCGGGCTCGGCGAATCCTTCCGGAGCGGGCCGGAGACGGGCGGCGGGACCGGCGAGCCGTTCGGGCGCGGCCAGATGCCGGGGGCCGGTGACGGCGGTCCGGCGACGGGGCCGGGCGGCGCGGGAGGACGTCCCGGGGTCACCGGCGAGCCTTTCGGCGGGCCCGGCCCGTTCACGCCGGGACCGGCGGCGAACGACCCGCTCTTCGGCGAACTTCCCGGCACCTCCGCCACCCCCGCTCCGGGGTCGCCGTTCGGGGCCACGCCGGAGTCCGGCACAGGGCCGGGCATGGGGCCGGAGTTCGGGTCCAAGGAACTCGGTGACAAATCAGCCCCGAACAGGTCTGAGGCCGCATTCGGCGGCAAACCCGGGCCTGACAGACCCGGCCCGGCGTTCGGTAGCGGACCGGATTCGGACGGGCCCGGTCCGGCGTTCGGTGGCAGGCCGGATTCGGACGGACCCGGTCCGGCGTTCGGTGGCAGACCGGATTCGGACGGGCCCGGTCCGGCGTTCGGTGGCAGGCCGGATTCGGACGGGCCCGGGGCCGCGTTCGGCGGCAAACCCGGGCCTGACAGACCCGGCCCGGCGTTCGGTGGCAAGCCCGACCCTGACGGCCTCGATTCGGTGTTCGGCGGCAAGCCGGACTCTGACGAGCTCGGGGGTGTGTTCGGTTCGGGCTCGGGGGCCGATCAGGGGCCCGATTCCGGTCACGCTCCCCGTGGCGGTCGCAGGCGGCGGGGCGCGCGGAGCGGTGGCGACGGTACGCCGCCCGGCGGCGATCCCGCCTCCTCGTCCGAAGCGCCGACGGCCGGCTCCGGCGGCGCGAGTTCGTCCGGTACGGGCGCGGGTGATCCCAAGCAGGAGTTCGAGCCCCCTCGCCCCCGGCGCGAGATGTGGAGCCCCTACGACGAGGGCCCCCGCTCACGCCGTCCCGTCTACATCGCCATAGCCGGACTGCTCGTCCTGGTGGCGGGGGGTGTCGGCCTGGCGATGCTCGCCTCCGCCGACGCCGATCCGGACCCGGCGGCGAGCCCCCTGCCCACCGCCGCCGCGACCAACCCGCTCGTCCAGAACCGCCCCGCCGGAAAGGACGGCTTCGCCTCCTCCCGGACCACCGACAAGCACCCGCTGACGCTCAAGGAGGTGTTCCCCGACGCCAAGGTCGGCTCCTACGTGCGTACCGCGCGCAGGCTCGACAAGAAGTGCAAGGACGCCGCCACCGGCGACAAGCTCGTCAAGGCGCTCGACGACGCGGACTGCAACCAGATACTGAGGGCCACGTACCGCGACAAGTCCGGCAAGATCATCGGTACGGTGGGCGTCGCCAACCTGAAGACCGCCAAGCAGGCGAGCAAGGTCGTGGACGCGGCGGCGGGCGGCGCGCTGGAGGACTACGTCAAGCCGCTGCCCGGCAAGGACGAGGCCACCAAGACCCTCGGCACCGGCCAGGCCAACGCGGGGGCGTGGCGGCACGGGCACTACGCGGTGCTGCTGTGGTTCCAGTTCAAGGACGGGCACGAGCCGAGCAAGGCCGAGCGCAAGAAGCTGACCGGCGCGGCGATGGCCATCGCCGACAAGACCGTCTACCCCGCCCTGGACTCCCGAGCCCTGACGGGCCGGAAACCGGAGTGACCTCGTCCTAAAATGCACCATTTGTGGGCAATTGCCAGGAAAGGTGTGCCGGATCCGTCCATACCGGCGTGACGGTCCCGGACTCTCGCTACGCTTCGGCGTATGCGTGGCCAGGATTCAGTGTCCGAGCACGACCGTGACAACGGCGGCTCGGCCGCTTCGGCGACCCCGCCACCGAGCTTCGGCCAGCCGACGCACCACCAGTCTCCGGAGCCGGGAACGGCGGCGCCACAGGTGCCGCCGCGAGCCCCCTACTCCGACGGGGACAACCCCTGGCCCCAGCCGTCCGCTCCCTTGCCCTCCAGCCCGGCCGGCGGCCCAACGCCGCCCAGGGCGGCGGACCGGCCCGGCGCTCCCGCGCCCGGCGGGCGCTCGACGCCGGGGGGCGAGCAGCCGGGGGCCCCCGGCCCGCCGCCCTGGGCCGGCGGCGGCTCCTCGCCCGACCAGGGCAGGCCGGCGGCATGGCGGGGCGCGGCGGAGCCCTGGGAGGTGTCCGGCGAGAGTTCCGCGTACGACTGGCACGCCGGCCTCCCCGCGGCCCCAGGCCAGCCCTCCCGCCCCGCCCCCACCGGCATGACCCCACCCCCCGCCCCGGGCCCGGTCCACGGATTCGCCCCGCTCAGAGGACGGGAGCCCGACGACACCTCCGGCCTCCCCGGCGGCACGCCCCCTCCCGGTGGTGCCGGCTTTCCTGGCGGTACGGGCCTTCCCGGCAGAACGACTTCTTCCGGCGAACCGAACCCTCCCGGCGGTACGGGCTTTCCTGGCAGTACGCCCCTTCCTGGCGGAACGGCTCCTCTGGGCGGTGCGGGCCTCCCTGGCGCGACACCTACCGGCCTTCCTGGCGGTTCAAGCCTTGCCGACGGAATGGCTTCTTCCGGCGGACCGAACCTTCCGGGTGGTACGGGCTTTCCTGGCAGTACGCCCCTTCCTGGCGGAACGGCTCCCCCCGGCGGGCCTCCTGTCCCCGGTGGAACGGCTCCCCTTGGCGGTGCGAGCCTTCCTGGCGGAACGGCTTCTTCCGGCGGACCGGACCTTCCGGGCGGTACGGGTTCCCCTGGCAGTACGCCCCTTCCTGGCGGAACGGCTCCCCCCGGCGGAGCTCGTGTCCCCGGTGGAACGGCTCCCCTTGGCGGTGCGGGCCTTCCTGGCGGAACGGCTCCCCCCGGCGGGCCGGGGCTTCCCGGTGAATCCGGCCATTCCGGCGGGACGGCGGGGGCGGCTTCTCGGGATGCGGGCGAACTGCCCGCGCCCTGGCCCGGTGCATCGGGGGGAGACGGTGGGCGGGGTCCTGGTGGCCCTGGGGAGCCGTCGTGGCAGCCGCCGGCCGGTTACACGGCGGCGGCGGCCGGGATGCCGGTGTGGCAGGGCACACCCGAGGCGTCGGGTTCCGTCCCTTGGCCCGCGGCCACGGGCGAGCCGGTCGAACTACCGCCGTGGGCGTCGGAGCCGGACGAGTCCCCCGAGGCGTCCCCGTGGAACGCCACCCGGGCCACCCAGCCCCGCCATGGGGCTCCGAGCACGGCGGGCCCCGGTCGGCCGCGCCGGGAGGAGCCACAGGACGCGCCCTGGGACCCGCCCGCGGGCCAACCGGGGTCCGGCGAGGCGACCGTGACACGGCAGGTACACCGCCGCGACGACGGACCCCAGCGGCCCGGCGCGGGAGACCCCGTGCAAGGCGTCCCGCTGCCACCGTTTCCCGGTCCCGGGGACTCCGGTGACAGGACGGCACCGCCGTACGTCCAGCCGATCACCGGCGACGCAGGCGAAGGGACGGCACGCCCCAACATCCCGCCGTTCACCGGCCCAGGCGACGCCGGTGACGGAGAGGGTGGCAGCAGCGGGCCGCCGGTGATCCAAGGGCATGTTGAGCCGCCCGGCAATCCGCCGCCGATGTTCGGGGCCTCCGGAGGCATTTCCAGCAACGCCAGCGTCGCTCCGGCCCCGGGCGACCTGCCCCCTCCCCCCTGGGCCTCCGCGCCGGGGGGACCGCCGCCTGCCGTACGGCATGCGTCCGTCTCGACCGACGGCCCGACCCCACCCGACGGCTTCCGTCCGCGACGAGGAGCCCCGGCCGGGCCCATGGGAGACGGCCCGCATCCGTTCGGAGAACCGCCGGCCCCGCCCGGCGTTCCCCTGGAGGAACGCACCATGCGCTTCTCCGGCGAGGACCCCGCATCATCCGGCGCACATCGTCCGGCCCCGGCCGGCGGCCCTGAGTCACAGCCGTTCCCCGCCGGACCCCGGCCGATCGGCGAGGACCCCACACCATCCGGTGGCCCCTGGCCCCCCGGCGCGCACCGGCCGCTGCCGGGCGGGCCGGTACCGGCCGGCGGCCCCGGGAGCGGTACCGAGTCACAGCCGTTCCCCGCCGGACCTCGGCCCATCGGCGAGGACCCCACACCATCGGGCGGACACCGTCCGGTGCCGGGCGGGGACGGTCCCATGGCTCCCGACGCGTTCCGGCAGTCCGGTCCGGTGCCGGGTGGTCCCTCGTTCCGTGGCCCTGGTGAGGGGCGGCCGGCGCTCGGGCCCGGGGAGGCCGGACCGCAGTCGCTGTTCACCCCTGGCGGTCAGCGGGCCGCTCCCCCCGGTGCCCCGGTACCGCCCCCGACCGGCCCTACCGCCGGAGCCCCCAAGCGGAACATGACGCTGATCATCGTCGGAGCCGTGGTCGCGCTCGCGGTGGTCGTCGGGGTCGGGTTCTTCCTCCTCCGGTCGCCGTCCGGCACCCCCGCCGCCGAAGGCGACGTACTGGCCACGAACCAGCCCACCGGCGAGCCCTCCCCCACCGAGCCGGCCGGCGAGGCGGGCGGCAACTCGGTGCTGAACGCCGAGGCGACCGACCCGCAGAAACTGTCGCTGGCCGAGGCGTTCCCGGAGACGAAGGCCGAGTTCAACGGCGTCACCTACACCCGCGTCAAAACCGATATGACCGACAAGTGCGCCAAGGCGGCCATCGGAAAGTTCGCCGAAGCGCTGGACGGCAACAAGTGCAGCCGGGTCGTCCGCGCCACCTACGTTGACGGCAAGAAGCGCCACGCCATCACCACCGGCATCGCCGTGTTCCCCACCAGGGAGGACGCCCTCGCCGCCGACAAGGCGAAGAACCTCGGCACCAACGTGTGGTTCCGCGCGCTGCCCGGCGGGTCCGGTTCGGGCGCGGAGCGGGTGCACATCGCGGGCGGGTACGCGTCCGGGCTGGTGTGGGGCCGCTACATCGTCTTCAGTTACGCCACCAACGCCGACGGCCACACCCCGACCGCCAAGGAGAAGGCGCTCGGCGAGGTGAGCGGGGCGTTCCGCGACAACACGGCCCTGGTCCTGGAGCGCCGCATCACGGGCTGACGATCTTCCCGCCACCCCCTGGGCGACCGTCGTCCAGCCGTTCGCGGAGGGGACGGCGGTGCAGTGCCCGCACGGCGGCGACCAGGACGTCGCCGAGCGGCATGGGGAGTTCGGTGTCGAGTTCGCGCATGGCGGCGGCGGTGGCGGCCCAGTCCGCCTCGATGAACGGCAGCAGCCCCTTCGCCCGAGCCGTCAGGCTCGCGACCCTGGTCCGGGCGTCGGTTCCGGGTTCGAGGGCGAGCAGGCCGGAGCGCGTCATCAGGCGCACCGTCTGGCTGGCCGCCGAGTGGGTCACTCCGACGCTGCGCGCCAGATCCCGGATCGGCATCGGGCCCTCGGCCGCCAGGGCCCTGATGATCGGGGAGTAACGCGGCCGGTAGTCGTCGAGGCCCGCGCTGCCGTACCGGTCGGCCAGGTCGCCGTCGAGGAGTTCCAGCAGGTGGCGCAGGAGGGTCCCGACGGCCTCCCGATCAGGTACGGGCACGGGGTCGGTCATGCTCATGGCATCAATCTAACAGTGCTGTTATAAATTGGCGCCATGGTCGATCTCTATCCCGCCGACACCGAGCCGCACGAAAGCGGCATGCTCGACGTCGGCGACGGCAACCACATCTACTGGGAGATCTGCGGCAACCCGGACGGCAAGCCCGCCGTCGCCCTGCACGGCGGTCCCGGTTCCGGATGCACGCCGGGCTGGCGACGCTACTTCGATCCGGCCGTCTATCGCCTGGTGCTGTTCGACCAGCGCGGCTGCGGCCGGAGCACTCCGCTCGTGAGCGACCCATCGGTGAGCCTTGAGCACAACACCACCCATCACCTGCTGGCCGACATCGAGGCCCTGCGGCGGCATCTGGGCATCGCCGAGTGGCTGGTGTTCGGCGGTTCGTGGGGGGCGACGCTGGGGCTCGCGTACGCGGAGAGGCACCCTGAGCGGGTCTCGGAGCTGGTCCTGTTCAGCGTCACGAACACCTCGCGCCGCGAGGTCGAGTGGATCACTCGCGACATGGGCCGGATCTTCCCCGAGGAGTGGGCCCGGTTCCGCGACGCCGTACCGCCCGAAGATCGGGACGGCAACCTGGCCGCGGCGTACGCGAAGCTGCTCGGCGACCCCGACCCGGCGGTCCGCGAGAAGGCCGCGCGGGACTGGTGCGCCTGGGAGGACACCCACGTCGCCACGACCAGGGACTACCGGCCCGACCCCAGATACCAGGACCCGGAGTTCCGGATGGTCTTCGCCCGCCTGGTGACCCACTACTGGGCGAACGCGGCGTGGCTGGAGGAGGGCGTCCTGGTCCGGGAGGCGGGCAGGCTGGCGGGCACGCCCGGCGTACTGGTCCACGGACGGATGGACGTGAGCGGCCCGCCCGACATCGCCTGGCAGGTCGCGCGGCGCTGGCCCGACGCGAAGCTCATGCTGATCGACGAGGCGGGCCATGGCACGGGCCACTCCGGCATGGCCGAGGCCCTGCTCGACGCCATCGACGGCTACGGCCGATCCCTTCCGGGAACCACCGCCTAGACCGGGAGGGTACGCACGCGGCGGGTCGCCTCGGCCCGTCGCGCCAGCTCTCCCGGTGGCGGGTAGCGGACCTCCTCCAGGCACAGCCCGTGCGCGGGCGCGACCGTCACCGCCGAGTCCCGTACCGCGCGTCGCAGCACCTCCCCCGGCCAGGCCACCTCCCGCCGGCCGTCCCCGACCCACAGCAGCGCGCCGACCAGGGCCCGGACCATGGAGTGACAGAACGCGTCGGCCACCACCGTGGCCACCAGCGCGCCGCCCTCCCCCGGCTCGCGCGCCCAGTCCAGCCGGCGCAGTTCGCGGATCGTGGTCGCGCCCTCGCGCCGCTTGCAGAACGCGGCGAAGTCGTGCTCGCCCAGCAGCCGCGCCGCCGCCTCGTTGAGCCGGACGACGTCCAGCGGGCGCGAGTGCCACAGCACGTCGTGCCTGCGCAGCGGGTCCACGCCGGCCGGGTCGTCGCTCACCCGGTAGGCGTAGCGGCGCCACAGCGCGGAGAAACGGGCGTCGAAGCCCTCAGGAGCCACGCTGAGGCCCCGAACCCGCACATCGGGCACCAGTACGCCATTGACCCGCTTGAGCAGCCCAGGAAGCCGCTCAGCCACTTCCCGGGGCTCTGCGTCCCGCGAGAGGGCGGCGATGGCCGCCTCAGACAGATCGACGTGCGCGACCTGCCCGCGCGCGTGCACCCCGGCGTCGGTACGCCCGGCGACCGTCAGCACCGGCGGCTCCTCGCGCATCCGCAGGACCGTGGCGAACGCCGCTTCGATCTCCCCCTGGACGGTACGGCGGGCGGGCTGCGCGGCCCATCCGGAAAAGCCGGTGCCGTCGTAGGCGATGTCCAGGCGCAGCCGTACGACGTCCTCGACCATGACCCTCCTCCGCTACATGTGGAAAAGCGACGGGCCCGCCCCCGTCGGTCGATCCGGGGTGCGGGCCCGCGTTGCGCTCTGGGAGACCTGGTGGGTCAGGACTCGTCCTTCTTGGACTCGTCCTTCGCCGCCTCGGCCGCCTCGCCCTGCTCGGCGGGGGCCGCGTCCTGCGGCTCGGCCTGCGCCTCGTCGGTGGGCTCGGCGTCCTTGGGCTCGGCGTCCTTCGGCTCGGCCGGGGCCGCGTCGGCGGCACGCGAGACGCGCACCGGGTTCATCGGCTCGGTCACCAGCTCGATCACGGCCATCGGGGCGTTGTCGCCCTTACGCGGGCCGATCTTGGTGATCCGCGTGTAGCCGCCGGGACGCTCCGCGAACGTGGGAGCGATCTCGGTGAACAAGTGGTGCACGACACCCTTGTCCCTGACGACGGTCAGCACCTGGCGACGGTTGTGGATGTCGCCCTTCTTGGCCTTGGTGATCAGGCGCTCCGCCAGCGGGCGCAGGCGCTTGGCCTTCGCCTCGGTGGTGCGGATGCGGCCGTGCCGGAACAGGTCCGTGGCCAGGTTGGCCAGGATCAGCCGCTCGTGGGCCGGGCTGCCGCCGAGACGGGCGCCCTTCGTGGGCTTGGGCATTGTGGTGGTCTCCTCATGAGTGAACCCGTCCCGGCCGTGTGAGGTACCGGGATCGGGCCGGCGGGCGCGCCGCCGTACAGGCGGTCGCGCCCCCGATGATCTGACTCGGCACCGCCGGAAGAGCGGTGCCGCCGCCTAGGCCGGGATCAGTACTGCTCGGTCTCGACGTAGCGGCTGTCCTCGTCGTCGCTGTAGTCGCCGGCCACCGCGCTCGGGTCGAACCCGGGCGGGGAGTCCTTCAGCGCGAGCGACATCTCGTGCAGCTTCTGCTTGACCTCTTCGATGGACTTGGCCCCGAAGTTGCGGATGTCGAGCAGGTCCTGCTCGCTGCGCGCGACCAGCTCGCCCACGGTGTGGATGCCCTCGCGCTTGAGGCAGTTGTAGGAGCGGACCGTGAGGTTGAGCTCCTCGATGGGCAGCGCCAGGTCGGCGGCGAGCGCCGCGTCGGTCGGCGACGGGCCGATGTCGATGCCCTCGGCCTCGACGTTCAGCTCGCGGGCCAGGCCGAACAGCTCGACCAGCGTCTTGCCTGCCGACGCCACGGCGTCGCGCGGCTTCATGCTGGGCTTGGTCTCGACGTCGAGGATCAGCCGGTCGAAGTCGGTGCGCTGCTCGACACGGGTCGCCTCGACCTTGTAGATGACCTTGAGGACCGGGGAGTAGATGGAGTCGATCGGAATCCGGCCGATCTCCTGGCCCGGCTGCTTGTTCTGGGCGGCGGAGACGTAGCCGCGACCGCGCTCGACGGTCAGCTCCATCTCCAGCTTGGCCTTGCCGTTCAGGGTGGCGATGCGCAGCTCCGGGTTGTGCACCTCGACACCGGCCGGCGGCGCGATGTCGGCGGCGGTGACCTCACCGGGGCCCTGCTTGCGGAGGTACATCACCACGGGCTCGTCGTGCTCGGAGGACACGACCAGTTCCTTGAGGTTGAGGATGATGTCGGTGACATCCTCCTTGACCCCCGGCACGGTCGAGAACTCGTGCAGCACGCCCTCGATGCGGATGCTCGTCACGGCCGCCCCCGGGATGGAGGACAGCAGCGTGCGGCGCAGCGCGTTGCCGATGGTGTAGCCGAATCCCGGCTCCAACGGCTCGATGACGAACTTGGAGCGGGTCTCCTCTAGAGATTCCTCTAGCAGAGTGGGTCGCTGGGCGATCAGCATTCTTTGGGTCTCCCCTTTTGTCCACGGCGCCCGCTATATGACGCCGCCGGTCTTTCAAGCCTACGCCGTACGGCCCGCATTGCGACGCGGAAGCCGTACGGCGAGGCGGTGAGCGCTGCCCGAAGGGTTACTTCGAGTAGTACTCGACGATGAGCTGCTCCTGGACCTGCGTGTCGATCTGCTGCCGGACCGGGAGCTGGTGGATGAGGATGCGCAGCGAGTCGGGGACCACGCCCAGCCAGGCCGGGATGGTCCGGTCGCCGGCGGTGGCGCGGGCCACCTCGTAGGGCAGCAGGTTGCGGGCCTTCTCGCGCACCTCGATGATGTCGTGCTCGCGCACACGGTACGACGGGATGTCCACCTTGCGGCCGTTGACCAGGATGTGGCCGTGCCGCACCTGCTGACGGGCCGCGTCGCGGGACTCGGCGAAGCCGGCACGGTAGACCACGTTGTCGAGCCTGCTCTCCAGGATCTGGAGCAGGACCTCGCCGGTCTTGCCATCCTTCTTGTTGGCTTCGTCGTAGTAGTTGTGGAACTGCTTCTCCAGCACGCCGTAGATGCGGCGCATCTTCTGCTTCTCACGAAGCTGAAGCTGGTACTCCGACTCCTTGGGGCGGCCACGACCGTGCTCGCCCGGCGGGTAGGGCCGGATCTCGATGGGGCACTTGGCGGACTCGCACTTCTTGCCCTTGAGGAAGAGCTTCGTCTTCTCGCGGCGGCAGAGCTTGCAGTCCGCTCCGGTGTAACGGGCCATTGTCGTTGATCTCCTGTGGCGGTGGCTCAGACGCGGCGGCGCTTGGGCGGACGGCAGCCGTTGTGCGGCACGGGGGTGACGTCCTGGATCGAACCCACTTCCAGACCGGTGGCCTGGAGGGAACGGATCGCGGTCTCACGGCCGGAGCCGGGACCCTTGACGAAGACGTCGACCTTGCGCATGCCGTGCTCCATGGCGCGGCGAGCGGCGTTCTCCGCGGCCATCTGCGCGGCGAACGGGGTGGACTTGCGAGAGCCCTTGAACCCGACGTGGCCGGCGCTGGCCCAGGAGATCACGTTCCCGGACGGGTCGGTGATCGAGACGATCGTGTTGTTGAACGTGCTCTTGATGTGGGCGTGCCCGTGAGCGACGTTCTTCTTCTCCTTGCGGCGTACCTTCTTGGGCGCGCCCTGACGGCTCTTCGGAGGCATTGGTCGCCTTCAACTCCTGTGAGGTGCTCGGTCCTGCTGCGCGGACTACTTCTTGCCCGGCTTCTTCTTGCCGGCCACGGTCTTCTTCTTGCCCTTGCGGGTGCGTGCGTTGGTCTGCGTGCGCTGACCGTGCACAGGAAGCCCGCGGCGGTGCCGGATGCCCTGGTAGCAGCCGATCTCGATCTTGCGGCGAATGTCGGCCTGCACCTCGCGGCGGAGGTCACCTTCGATCTTGAAGTTGGCCTCGATGTAGTCGCGCAGCGGAAGCAGCTCGTCGTCGGTGAGCTGGTGCACGCGCAGGTCGCCGCTGACGCCGGTGGCCTTGAGGGTCTCCAGCGCGCGGGTACGGCCGATGCCGTAAATGTAGGTGAGTGCGACCTCAATCCGCTTGTCGCGGGGGAGGTCGACGCCAACCAGGCGAGCCATGGTCGGGCATCTCCTTGTCGTTCTGGCGGAGGTCTTGCGCCGCACCACCCCTCCCCATGCCCGGGGTGAGGGCCCCGGCCTCCGACCGGGGGTCTCCCGCGTGGTACGGCCCGCGGCCTGTCCGGCCGCCACCGCCTGCGCGAGTGTGAGACGCTGCGTTGAGTTGTCGGCTCCTCATGCGTCGAGCCCGCTACTGGAGCGGACTCGGAGAAGCCTTTTCGCGACTAGCCCTGGCGCTGCTTGTGGCGCAGGTTGTCGCAGATCACCATGACGCGACCGTGCCGGCGGATCACCTTGCACTTGTCGCAGATCTTCTTGACGCTCGGCTTGACCTTCATCGTCCCTGTCGTTCCTCAGACGCTTACTTGTATCGGTAGACGATCCGCCCACGACTCAGGTCGTAGGGGCTCAGTTCGACGACAACCCGGTCGTCGGGCAGGATCCGGATGTAGTGCATCCGCATCCTCCCGCTGATGTGGGCCAGGACCTTGTGCCCGTTGTCGAGCTCCACCCGGAACATGGCGTTCGGGAGCGACTCGACCACAGTGCCCTCGATCTCGATGGCGCCGTCTTTTTTGGGCATGTCCCTCGCGTTTCACTGATCGGTCATCTGAGGCATCGGATCACTTCGCAGCCGCGACCACGCGCACAGTGAGAGGGCGGCGCCCGAAGGCCGCCATGACGCCGTGGTCAGTAAGTGAACCGACAAAGAAGTGTACGCCACCGCCGCGGAAAACGCGAAACGCACGCGGGACCGGTGCCAGCACACCACCACAGCAAAGGATACCCCAACACGGCCCACCTCCGACGCACCCCGCGGGAACCCGTGTCCACCTGAGGAAATCCGTGTCCTCTTGCGGGAATCCGTGTCCACCCGCCCCAGCACCGCCGATACTCGGGCGGGCGGACACGGACCCTCACGAAAGATCCATTACCCGCACTCTTCCCCGCCAAATGCGATCATCGGCAAAGTGTGCGTCTGAGTACCCTCGTTGTCCTGCGAATCGGGCCCATAGCACTGGACCACCACGAAGCCACCCCCACCCACCGAGGCCCTGACCACACTGACCACCCTTGGGATGCGCGGGGGCAGGGCAATCGCCGCTCAACCACCCGGGGCGGCCGGACCAGGACGCTCGGCCGTACCGACCGCCGCCAGATCCCAAGCCGTAGGGCGGGGGGCTTGGCCGCTAAGAGACCCGGGGCTGGTCGAGGACCCAGAGCCAGGTTCCATCCGGCTGGCGGCGGGCCACTTCGACCGTGACGGCGCCGTCGCCCAGCCGTACCGACGTCATCGCCAGGTCACCGCTGCGCAACGTCGGCAGTTGCGTCCCGGGCGTGAACACCGGCCGCCCCGCCACGATCCGCGCATACGCCGCCCGGATCTCCGAACTCCCGGTGGCCGCCCCACCGCCGGGCAACGCGAGCACCGCGTCCGGCTCATAGAGCGCCACCAGCCCGTCCACATCGCCGGCGTTCAACCGTTCCACGACGAAGCGGCTGAGGTCTTCGGGCACCACGGCCCGTGCGTGCGATCGGCCTTCGTCGGTCATCTGCCTTCTCCTGTCAGATTGCATCTGCCGGGATCCTGGCAGAAGGGTCTGACAATCCGATGTCCGCGAGAGCCCGCCGATGACTTGGTGGGCCCCCCGATCGGCCGGGCCACGCCCGCGCCAGTGCCCACCAAGTCCGTCGATTTCGCCGGATCAGCCTTGCACGTTCGTGAAGACCCGCCTGGTCTCGTACGGCGGAAGCCGGACCGAGGAGACCTCACCGGCAGCCTTCCATGGCCCGGTCACCAGGATCACCCCGGCGTACGGGTGCCACTGCGTGACGGCGACGCTGTGCTGGCCGGTGCCACCTGTGCAGGAGCTGTGGGCATAGCCATTGGAGAGCCAGGCGGTGCAGCCGGTGGGGGCCGCCATGGCGGGCGAGGGGGCGAGGACGGCGGCACCGATGGCGAGAGCGGCCGATCCGGCGACGGTCGCGAGCTGACGACGAAGGCTCATATCGAGTCTCCCTGGAGCTTGGGGGGTTGCAGAAGGACGCGCCTTCTTTTAGGAAAGTTTCCTAAAAGAGAGGCTAGATCCTCACGATCACCTCGTCAATGGCCTCTGGACCGTTCTATGCCCTCACCACGCGTACGCCGAGCGGGCCCCACCCGGGCTAGCCGGTGCCAGGTACGCGAAACACCGGACACCAGAGCGCCACCAGACACAGACCAGCGGCGAGTAGCAGGCCCTGCCGTACCCCTACGCGCAACTCCCACCGGCACCGGGCCGGCTCGGGACGAACGACGCGCGGCCCGACGTCGGGCGAAGCCCGACACAAGAAAGCGACCGAGCGTCAGTGAGGCCCTTGGGGTGCGCGAAGCGCAGCCCAGCCAGAGGAACACGTCCGGGCGTCAGCGAGGCCCTTGCGGTACGCGAGACGCGACCCGCGGCCCCGACCGGAGGGGCGTGGCTGGCGCGCCCGCGTAAAGGAGACATGGAGGGCTCGGGCTGAGGCGGAGCCGGGTGAGCCCTCTCGATGTCGTATCCCCAGGTCAACCCCCCATGGATCCCCGGGATCATCGTGCGCCGAGATCAGAACACGTCGTGCCAGCCGCCGCAGCCGCTGGTCGGGGTGTCGCCCTCGCACACCCTCACGTCGAAGTCCCGCTTGAACGGGAACGGGTTGAAGTGCTTGTGCCCGAACGTCTTGTAGTAGCTCTTGTGGAACTTGCCGAACCGGTCATACCACTTGAACCACACATAGCTGTAGTCCCTGTCATTGCGGTGCCGATCCACCAGATCACCTGCGAAGTAGTACTTACCGCCCGCCTTGTACCAGTACCCCTTGAAGTACGACTCCCGCGCGAAGCTCTCGTGCCCCTGAGAGAAGTACGGCCCGAAGTGGTGCTTGGCACCCCATCCAGCCCATCCCGCAGTCGCCGCCGCACTGGCGTGAGCCGCCGGAGCGACCGTAATGCCGGCAGTGAGAACCGAGAGCGACCCGGCCAGCGCCGCGCCGGCCAGAAGATAGCGCGTTTTACCCATCGTTCTTCCTCCTGTGAGTGTTCGAGAGCCCTTCACCTTCCGGGCGACACTCACGTTAGGAAGCTTTCCGGCCACGTTCCGGGTAGGAATTCACATTCGCGGCCGAGCGCGCACTATTACCGTTTCAGCGAGTACCGTTTCAGCGAGCCGGCTACCCCTCCAGGCGCTTCCGCCGCTCCTGCCCGAAAACCGTGTTGACGAGCAGGATCACGCCCCACGGCCCCATGATCCACAATGGCCACGGATAGACCCCGTCTCCCCCGGTGACGCTGATAATGAGCCAGATGACCCAGTTGACGCCGCTCACCGCCGCCCAGCCTGCCCAGGCCCCCCGCAGGCCGTCCTTCTCCTTCTGGGCCCGCTTCTCGGCGCGCTTGGCCTGCTTCTCAAGCTCGCGCCCGGCGGTGTAGGAGCGCATGTCGATATCGGGCAGGTCGGCGGTGATGACCTGCAACTCCCCGTACGTCTTGCTGGCGTACAGCCGCTCCAGCCGCTCGTCGAACTCCTCCACGCTCAGCCGCCCCTGGGCGTAGTGCTCGCGCAGCATCCCTGCTATGCGGTCGCGGTCAGAGTCGGATGCCCTCATCTCCGGGCTTGACGCCATCTTCATCCACTCCCGAGCTGAGAAGTCCGCTGAGGCGCTCTTTGCCACCGTCCAGGGAGGTAAGCACCCAAGGCCCATTATGTGTCACCGCAACGCTGTGCTCGAAGTGCGCGGACGGCTTTCCGTCCATGGTGACCACGGTCCAGTCGTCGGCGAGTACGCGGGTGCGGTCGGTGCCCATGTTGACCATCGGCTCGATGGCCAGGCACATGCCCGCCTCGAACTTCGGGCCCCTGCCCGGCCTGCCGTGGTTGGCCACCCACGGGTCCATGTGCATCTCGGTGCCGATGCCGTGCCCGCCGTACTCCTGAGGTATGCCGTAACGGCCCTGAGAGCGCACGTAACGCTCGATCTCCCAACCGATGTCCGAGAGATGCCGACCGACCGTCAGCGCGGCTATACCGCGCCACATGGCCTCCTCCGTCACCCGCATCAGCTCGGTCAGCTCGGGCGCCACCTCGCCGACGGGGACGGTGATCGCCGAGTCGCCGTGCCAGCCCTCCAGGATCGCGCCGCAGTCGATGGAGATGATGTCGCCCTCGCGCAGTACGTGGGCGTCGGTGGGGATGCCGTGCACCACCTCGTCGTTGACGGACGCGCAGATCGTCGCCGGGAACCCCTGGTAGCCCTTGAAGGACGGGATCGCGCCGGCCTCCCTGATCGCCTTCTCGGCGATGGCGTCGAGATCGATCGGGGTCATGCCCGGCTCGACGGATTCGCGTAGGAGCTGGAGGGTCCGCCCGACGACCAGTCCGGCCGCCCGCATCTTCTCCAGTTGCTCGGGTGACTTGACCTGGATCCCATGCCGGTTCTTCCTGAACACTGCGACACCTCCTGGGGCTGTCATGAGGACGGTACGACCACGGCGGCGGCTCCCCGGGAGAACGGACATCAGGAGTCCCCAATTCCCCCCGATTGTGCCCTAAACGCCAACACGCCACTCACGGCGCCGGCCGATGAGTGGCGTGCCCGTCATCCGGACGGGTCGGTGAACCACATGATCCATGGGCTAGTCGATGAAGGGACGTAGGTGCTCCATCGCGCGCTGGGTGATCTCCTCGACCGGACCGGTCGCGTCCACCCCGGCGAGGATGCGCTCGTCGGCGTAGAAGGCGATCAGCGGTGCGGTCTGCTCCTGGTAGACCTCCAGACGGTGCCGGATGGTCTCCTCACGGTCGTCGTCTCGCTGGAAGAGCCGCCCGCCACAGGCATCGCACACGTCGTCCA
The DNA here is from genome assembly GCF_044326295.1 of Spongiactinospora sp. 9N601. Taxonomy (NCBI): domain Bacteria; kingdom Bacillati; phylum Actinomycetota; class Actinomycetes; order Streptosporangiales; family Streptosporangiaceae; genus Spongiactinospora; species Spongiactinospora sp. 9N601. Next base: position 324,215 of record NZ_JBIRBB010000002.1, on the reverse strand, counting down.
GCTTGTCGTCGAACTCGACGTGCCAGATGCGCCCGCACTGGCTGCAGGTGCGCCGACCGGCCAGCCTGCGGACCACCTCGTCGTCATCGACGACGAGCTCCAGGACGATGTCGAGACCGGTGTTCCACTCGGCGAGCATCTTCTTGAGGATCTCCGCCTGTGGGACGTTTCGAGGGAAGCCGTCGAGCAGGAAGCCGTCCTGCGCGTCGTCTTCGGAGAGCCGGTCGCGCACCATCGCGATGGTGACCTCGTCGGGGACGAGGTCACCGCGGTCCATGTAGGTCTTGGCGAGCTTGCCAAGCTCCGTGCCGCCGGAAACGTTGGCACGGAAGATGTCACCTGTCGAGATCTTCGGGATGGACAGGTTGGATGCGATGAACTGGGCCTGCGTCCCCTTACCCGCTCCGGGGGGCCCTACCAGGACGACGCGCACTACTTCAGGAAACCCTCGTAGTTACGCTGCTGTAGCTGGCTCTCGATCTGCTTCACGGTGTCAAGCCCAACGCCAACCATGATCAGGATGCTCGTCCCTCCGAACGGGAAGTTCTGGCTAGCCCCGGCCACCGCGAGTGCGACGATCGGGACCATCGAGATCAGGCCCAGATAGAGCGCACCGGGTGCGGTGAGACGAGTGAGCACATAGTTGAGGTACTCAGCCGTCGGCCGGCCCGGACGGATGCCCGGGATGAACCCACCGTACTTCTTCATGTTGTCCGCGACTTCAGGGGGGTTGAAGGTGATGGACACGTAGAAGTAAGTGAAGAAGATGATCAGCACGAAGAACGTGGCCATGTAGACCGGTGTGTCACCGGTGACCAGGTGCTGCGAGATCCACTGGATGACGACGTTCTGCTGCGCCTGAGTCGCGAACAGCGTCGTGACGAGCTGCGGGAGGTAGAGCAGCGAGGAGGCGAAGATGACCGGGATGATGCCCGCCTGGTTCACCTTCAGCGGGATGTAGGTGGAGGTCCCGCCGTACATCCTGCGGCCCACCATGCGCTTGGCGTACTGGACCGGGATGCGCCGCTGGGCCTGCTCCACGAAGACCACCGCGGCGATCATGAAGATGCCGACCACCATCACGATGGCGAAGGTGAAGGCGTTGCGGCGGAAGATGTTCAGCAGCTCGGACGGGAAGACCGCGATGACCTGGGTGAAGATCAGGATGGACATCCCGTTGCCGACGCCGCGGTCGGTGATCAGCTCGCCCAGCCACATGATCACGGCGGTACCGGCCGTCATCGTGATGACCATGGTCACCACGGTGAAGACGTCGTCGTTGAGCAGGACCGGCTCGTTACAGCCCTGGAAGAGCTGGCCGCTGCGGGCGAGCGCCACGAAGGCGGTGGACTGCAGTACCGCGAGACCGATGGTCAGGTAACGCGTGTACTGTGTGATCTTGCTGGTGCCCGCCTGGCCCTCCTTCTTGAGGGCTTCGAGGCGCGGGATCACCACGACGAGAAGCTGCAGGATGATGCTCGCGGTGATATAGGGCATGATGCCCAGCGCGAACACCGACAGTTTCAGCAGCGCACCGCCGCTGAACAACTGCACCATGCCGTAGATGTTTCCTGCGTCGCCCGCCTGCGCCTGTTCCAGGCATCGGCGGACATTCTCGGCGTGGACGCCGGGGGTCGGAAGCACCGAGCCAAGCCGGAACAGCGCGATGATGCCCAGGGTAAAGAGCAACTTCTTGCGCAGGTCCGGTGTACGGAACGCCCGGGTAATCGCGGTCAGCACGGTCCCTCCTGCGCGCCTTTACGGCGGGTTCGGTCAGCGATGGTGCGGGGGTGATCCACGGTGGTCCATGGAGTGTCTGTCATTGAGATTGTCAGAGGCGAGGGCCCCCCGGGGAAAATCCCGAAGGAATTTCCTCGGCGGAAACTCCCCGCCGCCCAGCGAACTCTAACGCACTACGGGCGCGGAGGCCCATAACGAACCTCCGCGCCTCGCGCATACGTCACAGCTCGGTGGTCGAGCCCCCGGCAGCGGCGATCTTCTCCTTGGCGCTCGCGGAGAACGCGTGTACGGAAACGTTCACCGCGACGGAGATCTCACCGGTCCCCAGGACCTTCACGGGCTGATTCTTGCGGACCGCGCCCTTCGCCACCAGACCCTCGACGGTGACTTCGCCGCCCTCGGGGAACAGTTCGCCGAGCCGGTCCAGGTTGACGACCTGATAGGTCGTCTTGAACAGCGCGTTGGAAAAGCCCTTCAGCTTCGGCAGCCTGCGCTGCAGCGGCACCTGGCCGCCCTCGAAGCCGAGCGGCATGGTCTTGCGCGCCTTGCTGCCCTTCGTACCCCGGCCGGCGGTCTTGCCCTTGGAGCCCTCGCCCCGGCCCTTACGGACCTTGGGACGGTTGGCGCCCTTGGCGGGCCGCAGGTCGTGGATGCGCAGATGAGTGTTCTCGGACTCTGACATGACTAGTCGACCTCTTCCACCTCGACGAGGTGCGTCACCACGGCGATCATCCCGCGGATCTGCGGGCGGTCTTCCTTGATGACGACGTCGCCGATCCGCTTCAGGCCAAGCGAGCGCAGCGAGTCGCGCTGGTTCTGCCTGCCACCGATCTTCGACTTGACCTGCTTGATCTTCAGGCGCGCCATCGTCAGCTCACCGCCTTCGCCGCCGCGGCCGCCTCGGCCATGCCCTCGGCACGGGCCTTCAGCATGGCCTTGGGCACGACGTCCTCGATCGGCAGGCCACGGCGCGCGGCGATCTCCTCGGGGCGGGACAGCCCCTTGAGCGCCGCCACGGTGGCGTGCACGATGTTGATCGGGTTGTCCGAGCCGAGCGACTTGGACAGCACGTCGTGGATGCCGGCGCACTCCAGTACGGCGCGCACCGGGCCACCCGCGATGACACCGGTACCGGCCGAGGCCGGGCGCAGGAGGACGACGCCCGCGGCGTCCTCGCCCTGCACGGTGTGCGGGATGGTGCCCTGGATGCGCGGCACCTTGAAGAAGTGCTTCTTGGCCTCCTCGACGCCCTTGGCGATGGCCGCGGGCACCTCCTTGGCCTTGCCGTACCCGACGCCGACCATGCCGTTGCCGTCACCGACGACGACCAGGGCGGTGAAGCTGAAGCGACGACCGCCCTTCACGACCTTGGCCACTCGGTTGATCTTCACGACGCGCTCGATGTACGAGACGCCCTTGTCGGCGGCGCCACCCCGGCGATCGTCACGACGGTCCCGCCGCTCGCCACCGGTGCCGCCACCGCGACGCGGAGCTGCAGCCATCAGTGGTTCCTCTTCTCGTTGCTCATGGGACGGGAGACCATCAGAAGTCCAACCCGCCTTCCCTGGCGCTGTCCGCCAGCGCGGCGATACGCCCCGCGTAGCGGTTCCCACCACGGTCGAGGACGACCGCGGTGATGCCAGCGGCCTTGGCCCGCGCAGCGAGAAGCTCGCCGACCCTCTTGGCCTTGGCGGTCTTGTCGCCTTCCACCTCGCGCAGCGCGGCGTCCATGGTGGACGCGCTCACCAGCGTGTGGTGCTGGCTATCGTCGATGATCTGCACGAACATGTGCCTCGTCGAGCGGTTGACGACCATGCGCGGCCGAGCGGTGGTGCCCACGACCTTCTTGCGCACTCGGCGGTGCCGGCGGGCCCGCGAGACCGCGCGGGCGGCCGTGTGCTTGCCGAACGCGACCTTCGGAGCCATGCCTACTTACCAGCCTTTCCAACCTTGCGGCGGATCTGTTCGCCCTGGTAACGCACGCCCTTGCCCTTATAAGGGTCGGGCTTGCGCAACTTGCGGATATTCGCGGCGACCTCGCCGACCTTCTGCTTGTCGATGCCGTCCACGTGCAGCAGAGTCGGCCTCTCTACGCGGAAGGTGATGCCGTCCGGCGCGTTGACGATCACCGGGTGGCTGAAGCCGAGCGCGAACTCTAGCTGCGTCGGGCCCTTGGCCTGAACGCGGTAACCGACTCCGACGATCTCCAGCGCCTTGGTGTAGCCCTGAGTGACCCCGGCGACCATGTTGGCGATCAGCGTCCGCGAGAGGCCGTGCAGGGCACGGACCTTGTTCTCGTCGTTCGGGCGCGACACCGTGAGAGTGCCGTCCTCGTCGCGGGCCACCGTGATGGGCTCGACCACCGTGTGCGAAAGCGTGCCCTTGGGCCCCTTGACGGTGACGGCCCTGCCGTCGATGCTGACCTCGACACCGCCCGGAACGGGGATGGGCAGCCGTCCGATTCTCGACATGCTGTGATTCCTCCCCTCGTTACCAGACGTAGGCGAGGACTTCCCCGCCCACGCCACGCTTGCCGGCCTGCTTGTCCGTCATGAGCCCGCCGGACGTCGAGATGATCGCGATGCCCAGCCCGCCCAGAACCCGTGGCAGGTTGCCCTTCTTTGCATAGACCCGCAGCCCGGGCTTGGAGACCCGGCGCAGTCCGGCGATGGACCGCTCTCGGGTCGGCCCGAACTTCAGCTCCACCACGAGGTTCTTTCCGACCTTGGCGTCTTCGACGTTCCAGGCCTGGATGTAACCCTCCTGCTGGAGGATCTCGGCGATGTGCGCCTTGATCTTGGAATACGGCATGGCCACGGTGTCGTGGTACGCCGAATTCGCGTTTCGCAGACGAGTCAGCATGTCTGCGATCGGGTCGGTCATCGTCATGGCCGGTGGCCCTCCCCGCCGCGGTTTCCCCTAGGGACCTTCGGCGTGGTCGTGGGCGCCGCGTTCGGCGCCCGGTGAATATGAGTTACCTGTTGTCGTACGGCCGGCGCCCGGAGGCTACCAGCTCGACTTCGTGATGCCGGGCAATTCGCCACGGTGCGCCATCTCTCGGAAGCACACCCGGCACAACCCGAACTTGCGGTAGACGGCCCGCGGACGCCCGCACCGGGAGCACCGCGTGTACGACCGCACATTGAACTTCGGCTTTCGCGCCGCCTTGGCGATCAGCGCCTTCTTGGCCATGATCCGCTCTCTCCTATGCTTCCTTGAAGGGGAATCCGAGGAGCTTCAGCAGCGCCCGGCCCTGTTCGTCGTTGGTCGCGGTGGTCACGACGGTGATGTCCATGCCCCGCTGCCGATCGACCTTGTCCTGGTCGACCTCGTGGAACATGACCTGCTCGGTGAGCCCGAAAGTGTAGTTGCCGTTGCCGTCGAACTGCTTGGGCGACAGGCCGCGGAAGTCGCGGATACGCGGCAGCGCGGTGGACAGCAGCCGGTCGAGGAACTCCCACATCCGGTCGCCGCGCAGCGTGACGTGCGCGCCGATCGGCATGCCCTCACGCAGCTTGAACTGCGCGATGGACTTGCGGGCGCGAGCCACAGCGGGCTTCTGGCCGGTGATCGCCGCGAGGTCGCGGACCGCGCCCTCGATCAGCTTGGAGTCACGGGCCGCCTCGCCGACGCCCATGTTGACCTTGATCTTGACCAGGCCGGGCACCTGCATGACGTTCTGGATCTCGAACTGCTCACGCAGCTTGCCGGCGATCTCCGCGCGGTAGCGCTGCTTGAGGCGCGGAATGGTGCGCTCTTCGGTCGTGACGGTCATCAGTCCTCACCCGATTCGTCGGCCGCATCAGCCTTCTTCGCGGGCTTCTTCTCGTCGGCCGGCTTCTCATCCTTGAGCTTCTTGACGTTGCTCACGTGGATGGGAGCCTCCATGGTCTGCACTCCACCGGTCTTGGCGCCGCGCGGCCCCTGGTGGGTCTCCTTGGAGTGCTTCTTGACCAGGTTCACGCCCTCGACCACCACGCGCTGCCTGCGCGGGTAGGCGGCGATCACCCGGCCCTTGGCGCCCTTGTCGTCGCCCGCGATGACCTGGACCAGGTCGCCCTTCTTGACGTGCAGCGCGCCCGGCTGCACCTTCTTGGTGGCCTTCGGCATCACAGCACCTCCGGGGCGAGCGAAATGATGCGCATGAACTTCTTGTCGCGCAGTTCACGGCCGACCGGGCCGAAGATGCGCGTACCGCGCGGATCGCCGCTGTCCTTGATCAGGACGGCGGCGTTCTCGTCGAAGCGGATGTAGGAGCCGTCCGGGCGGCGCCGTTCCTTGCGGGTGCGCACCACGACGGCCCGGACGACCTCACCCTTCTTGACGCCGCCGCCGGGAAGGGCGTCCTTCACCGTGGCGACGATGATGTCGCCTATGCCCGCGTAGCGCCGGCCCGAGCCACCGAGCACCCGGATGCAAAGGATCTCCTTCGCCCCGGTGTTGTCGGCGACCTTGAGCCGCGACTCCTGCTGGATCACGTCTACTCCTGTGTGTCTCGCCGGTTCTCGCCCTGACCGGGCGAGCCTTGCGGAACCTGCTGTTGTCTTGATCCCCCGGCCTCAGTGGAGCCCCACCGCAGCCGCGGGCGGCGCGAAGCCGACCGGCTCCGCGCCCTTGGACGCCTCCGTGGGGCGGACCCCACGGAGCCGCGTATCGCTACTTGGCCTTCTCCAGGACCTCGACGACGCGCCAGCGCTTGGTCGCCGACAGCGGCCGGGTCTCCATGAGCAGGACCCGGTCGCCGACGCCGCACTCGTTGGCCTCGTCGTGCGCCTTGTACTTGGTGGTGCGCCGGATGACCTTGCCGTAAAGGGCGTGCTTGACGCGGTCCTCGACGGCGACGACGACGGTCTTGTCCATCTTGTCGCTGACGACCACGCCCTCGCGGGTCTTCCGGTAGTTCCTCGTGCGCGTCGTGCCCTGCACGGCGTCGCTCTCCGTGGCCTCAGCCATCGCTCGGCTCCTTCACGTCCGTCACGTCCGTGATGATGCCAAGCTCGCGCTCCCGCATCACGGTGTAGATACGGGCGATCTCCCGCCGGACGGCGCGCAGCCGCCCGTGGCTTTCCAACTGGCCGGTCGCCGCCTGGAAGCGGAGGTTGAACAGCTCCTCCTTGGCCTCCTTCAGCTTGGCGACCAGCTCGTCCTTGGTCTGGTCCCGCAGCTCGGCGGCGGTCACACCCTGTGCCATCACGCCTCACCCACTTCACGCTTGACGAACCGGCACTTCATCGGCAGCTTGTGCATGGCGCGGCGCAGCGCCTCCTTGGCGACCGGCTCGGCCACGCCGGACAGCTCGAACATCACGCGTCCGGGCTTGACGTTGGCGATCCACCACTCCGGCGAGCCCTTACCGGAACCCATGCGGGTCTCGGCGGGCTTCTTGGTCAGCGGCCGGTCGGGGAAGATGTTGATCCACACCTTGCCGCCACGACGGATGTGCCGGGTCATCGCGATACGAGCGGCCTCGATCTGGCGGTTGGTCACGTAGCTGTGCTCAAGCGCCTGGATGCCGTACTCGCCGAAGGAGACCTTCGTGCCGCCCTTGGCCATGCCGTGCCGGTCCGGTCGGTGCTGCTTGCGGTGCTTGACCTTACGCGGAACAAGCATGGTCAGCTCCCCTCAGCCGGCTGCTCCGCCGGGCCTGACTCGGGCGCCCCTGCGGGCGCGCTGGATTCGGTCTTCGGGCCGCCACCGCGACCGCCGCGCGGGCCGCCCTCACGGCCGCCACCGCCGCCGCCACCGCCGCGACCGCCACGGCCGCGCTGCGGGCGGTCGGAGCGGTCCCTGCGCTGCCCGGCGCGTGCGCCGGCCGCGGCCTCGCGCTCGGCGCGGGAGGTCGGGGCCTCGCCCTTGTAGATCCACACCTTCACGCCGATCCGGCCGAAGGTGGTGCGGGCCTCGTAGAAGCCGTAGTCGATGTCGGCGCGCAGCGTGTGCAGCGGCACTCGGCCCTCGCGGTAGAACTCCGAGCGCGACATCTCAGCGCCGCCGAGGCGGCCCGAGCACTGCACCCGGATGCCCTTGGCGCCGCTCTTCATCGCCGACTGCATGGCCTTGCGCATCGCCCGCCGGAAGGAGACCCGGCTGGACAACTGCTCGGCCACGCCCTGGGCGACGAGCTGGGCGTCGATCTCGGGGTTCTTGACCTCGAGGATGTTGAGCTGGACCTGCTTCTTGGTCAGCTTCTCCAGGTCGCCGCGGATGCGGTCGGCCTCGGCGCCGCGGCGGCCGATGACGATGCCCGGCCGGGCGGTGTGGATGTCCACCTGCACCCGGTCGGTGGTCCGCTCGATCTCCACCTTGGAGATGCCGGCCCGCTCCATGCCGCGCTGCAGCATGCGGCGGATCGACACGTCTTCGGCGACGTAGGACTTGTACAGTTTGTCGGCGTACCACCGGCTCTTGAAGTCGGTCGTGATGCCGAGGCGGAACCCGTGCGGGTTAACCTTCTGGCCCACTAGCGGGTCCTTCCCTTCGGCTTGCCCTGACCGTCCGGCCTGGGCTCGACGATCACGGTGATGTGGCTCGTCCGCTTGTTGATCCGGTACGCACGGCCCTGCGCGCGGGGACGGAACCGCTTGAGCGTCGGCCCCTCGTCCACGTACGCGCGGCTCACCACCAGCGTCTCGCGGTCGAGCTTGAGGTTGTGCTCGGCGTTCGCCACGGCGCTGCTGAGCACCTTGTAGACGGGCTCGCTCGCGGCCTGCGGGGCGAACTGAAGTACGGCCTGCGCCTCCGAAGCGGGCAGCCCGCGAATGAGGTCCACCACACGGCGGGCCTTCTGGGGCGTGACACGGACGAACCGCGCCTGAGCCCTGGCTTCCATCGCTTACTCCTCGTTTCTGAAAGGCGCTACCGCCGGCTACGCCGGTCTTCCTTGACGTGGCTGCGGAACGTCCGCGTCGGAGCGAACTCACCCAGCTTGTGACCGATCATCGCCTCGGTGATGAACACCGGGACGTGCTTGCGGCCGTCGTGCACGGCGATCGTGTGGCCGAGCATGTCGGGCACGATCATGGAGCGACGCGACCACGTCTTGATGACGTTCTTGGTCCCCTTCTCGTTCTGGGCGTCCACCTTCTTGGCCAGGTGGTCGTCCACGAAGGGGCCCTTCTTAAGGCTACGTGGCATCTTGGTTGCTCCTACCGCTTCTTCCGCTTGCTCCGACGACGGATGATCAGCCGGTCGCTGGACTTGTTGGCCTGGCGGGTACGGCCCTCCGGCTTGCCCTTGGGGTTGACCGGGTGGCGACCGCCCGAGGTCTTGCCCTCACCACCGCCGTGCGGGTGGTCGACCGGGTTCATGGCCACACCACGGACCGAGGGGCGCTTGCCCTTCCAGCGTGCGCGTCCGGCCTTGCCGAGGTTGATGTTGCCCTGCTCGGCGTTGCCGACCTGGCCCACCGAGGCCCGGCAGCGGACGTCGACCATGCGCATTTCACCGGACGGCATGCGCAGCGTCGCGTACTGCCCTTCCTTGGCCAGGAGCTGGATCTGCACCCCGGCGGAACGGCCCAGCTTGGCGCCGCCGCCCGGCTTCAGTTCCACCGCGTGGATGAAGGTACCGGTCGGGATGTTGCGCAGCGGCAGGCAGTTGCCCGGCTTGATGTCGGCCGTGGGGCCGTTCTCGATCCGGTCGCCCTGCTTGAGGCCGGCCGGCGCGATGATGTATCGCTTCTCACCGTCGGCGTAGTGCAGCAGCGCGATGCGCGAGGTGCGGTTGGGGTCGTACTCGATGTGCGCGACCTTCGCCGGTACGCCGTCCTTGTCGTTGCGCCGGAAGTCGATGATCCGGTAGGCGCGCTTGTGTCCGCCGCCTTGGTGGCGCGCGGTCACTCTGCCGTGGACGTTACGGCCGCCCTTGTTGTGCAAGGGGGCAAGCAACGACTTCTCGGGGGTGCTGCGCGTGATCTCGGAGAAGTCCGAGACACTCGCGCCGCGCCGACCCGGAGTCGTCGGCTTGTACTTACGGATGCCCATCTCTTTCGTTCATCCTTTGTCGGTGCTGGCTATGGCGGGTTCGCGGCGGCGCTCAGCCGACCTGACCGAAGATGTCGATCCGGTCGTCGCCCGCCAGGCTCACGATCGCCCGCTTCGTGTCGGGGCGCTTGCCGTAGCGCTGCGTCTGGTTGCGCTTGGTCTGCGGGGTCCGCTTGCGCTTGCCCTGCCGGTTGATGGTGTTCACGCCGGTGACCTTGACGCCGAAGATCTGCTCGACCGCGATCTTGATCTGGGTCTTGTTCGCCGTCTTCTTCACCAGGAACGTGTACTTGTTGAACTCATCGATCAGGCCGTAGCTCTTCTCAGAGACGATCGGCTGGATGATGATGTCGCGCGGGTCGTCGACCTTGTCCATCAGGCGTCCTCCTGCCCGCTCTGGCTCAGCCGTGCCACGACCTGGTCGTACGCCCCCTGGGTGAAGACCACGTCGTCGTTGACGAGCACGTCGTAGGTGTTGAGCTGCCCGGCGTCCAGCAGGTGGACCTCGGGCACGTTGCGCAGGCTCAGCCAGGTGAGCTGGTCGGTCTCCTCGACGACGACCAGGAGCTTGCCGGCCTGCGAGACCTTGCGCAGCGCGGTGAGCGCCGCCTTGGTCTTCGGCGTCTCGCCCTCGACCAGGCCGCTCACCACGTACACGCGGCCGTGCGAGGCGCGGTCGGACAGGGCGCCGCGCAGCGCCGCCGCCTTCATCTTCTTGGGGGTGCGCTGGGAGTAGTCGCGCGGCACGGGGCCGTGCACGACACCGCCGCCGGCGAACTGCGGCGCGCGGGTCGAGCCCTGGCGGGCCCGGCCGGTGCCCTTCTGGCGGTACGGCTTCTTGCCGCCGCCACGGACCTCGCCCCGGCTCTTCGCCTTGTGGGTGCCCTGCCGCCGGGCGGCGAGCTGGGCCACGACCACCTGGTGGATCAGCGGCACGTTGACCTTGGCGCCGAAGATGTCCTCCGGCAGCTCAACCGTGCCGACCTTGGCGCCGGCGCGGTCGAGGACGTCGACGGAAGTCACTTCGCGGCCCCCTTCTTAACGGCGGTGCGGACCAGGACCAGGCTGCCGTTGGCGCCGGGGATCGCACCCTTGATCAGGATGAGGTTCTTCTCGACGTCCACGGCGTGGACCTTCAGGCTCTGCACGGTGGTCCGGACGTTGCCCATCCGGCCCGCCATGCGCAGGCCCTTGAAGACCCGGCCCGGGGTGGCGCACCCGCCGATGGAGCCGGGCGAGCGGTGCTTGCGCTGCGTGCCGTGCGAGGCGCCGAGGCCGCCGAAGCCGTGTCGCTTCATGACGCCGGCGAAGCCCTTGCCCTTGCTCTTGCCGGTCACGTCGACGAACTGGCCGGCCTCGAAGGCGTCGGCGAGGATCTCCTGGCCGATGGTGTACTGCTCGGCGTCGTCGGTACGGACCTCGGTGAAGTAGCGACGCGGGGTGATGTCGTGCTTGCGCAGGTAGTCACCCAGCGGCTTGTTGACCTTGCGCGGGTCGACCTGTCCGAAACCGAGCTGGATGGCGGAGTAGCCGTCTCTGTCCTGGGTGCGGACCCTGGTCACCACGCACGGACCGGCCTCGACGACGGTCACCGGAACCATCCGGTTGTCCTGGTCGAAGACCTGGGTCATGCCGAGCTTCTTGCCCAGGACGCCCTTGATCTGCTTAGCCATGTCAGTGCGTTCCCTCAGTACTTGATCGAGATATCGACGCCGGACGGGAGATCCAGTCGCATGAGCGCGTCGACGGTCTTCGCGGTCGGGTCGAAGATGTCGATCAGCCGCTTGTGCGTCCGCATCTCAAAGTGCTCGCGGCTGTCCTTGTACTTGTGCGGCGAGCGGATGACGCAGTACACGTTCTTCTCGGTCGGCAGCGGCACCGGGCCTGCGACCTTCGCGCCGGTCCGTGTCACCGTCTCGACGATCTTCTTGGCCGAGCTGTCAATGACCTCATGGTCGTAGGCCTTGAGCCGGATGCGGATCTTCTGTCCCGCCATAGTGGCCTCGGTGTCCTTCGCTGTCGTCCTGTAAAAGCATCGTGCGGCGATGCGCCGCCTTCGGTGGCCCGCCGGCCCCATCCGTGATCTTGCAGGTGTTTCGAGCGAGTCGAAACCACTGCGAGATCACGGGCCGTGGGCCCGCGTGCCGAGGGACGCCCGCCGATGTGGCGGGCCCCCTCGTGGTTCGGCGGTCGGCCCCGATTCGGGGGCCGACCGCCACCCCGCGGTCGTGTTACTTGAGGATCTTGATGACGTTTCCGGCGCCGACGGTCCGGCCACCCTCGCGGATCGCGAACTTGAGGCCTTCCTCCATCGCGATCGGCTGGATGAGCGTGACGGTCATCTCGGTGTTGTCACCGGGCATGACCATCTCGGTGCCCTCGGGAAGCTGCACCACGCCGGTCACGTCCGTCGTCCGGAAGTAGAACTGCGGACGGTAGTTGTTGAAGAACGGCGTGTGCCGCCCGCCCTCGTCCTTGGCCAGGATGTAGACCTGGGCGGTGAACTCGGTGTGCGGGGTCGTGGTGCCCGGCTTGATGACACACTGGCCACGCTCGACCTGGTCGCGCTTGATACCGCGGAGCAGGAGCGCCGCGTTGTCGCCCGCGTGACCCTCGTCCAGCATCTTGTTGAACATCTCGATGCTGGTGACGGTCGTGGTGGTCTTCTCCTCCTGGATGCCGATGATGTCGACGGTCTCGTTGACCTTGACGACACCACGCTCGATCCGGCCGGTGACGACGGTGCCGCGACCGGTGATCGAGAAGACGTCCTCGATCGGCATCAGGAACGGCTTGTCGATGGCGCGCGGCGGCTCGGGCACGCTCTCGTCCACGGCGTCCATCAGCTCGATGATGGAGTCGGCCCACTTGGCGTCGCCCTCCAGCGCCTTCAGCGCGGAGACGCGGATCACGGGCAGGTCGTCGCCGGGGAACTCCTGAGCGGTCAGCAGCTCGCGGACCTCAAGCTCGACGAGTTCCAGAATCTCCTCGTCGTCCACCATGTCGGCCTTGTTCAGGGCGACCACGATGTACGGCACGCCGACCTGGCGAGCCAGGAGCACGTGCTCCTTGGTCTGCGGCATCGGGCCATCGGTGGCGGCGACCACGAGAATCGCGCCGTCCATCTGCGCGGCACCGGTGATCATGTTCTTCACGTAGTCGGCGTGTCCGGGACAGTCGACGTGCGCGTAGTGCCGCTTCTCAGTCTGGTACTCGACGTGCGCGATGGAGATGGTGATGCCGCGCGCCTTCTCCTCGGGCGCCTTGTCGATCTTGTCGAACGGAGTCGCCTTGTTGAGCTCAGGGAAGCGCTCGTGGAGCACCTTGGTGATCGCCGCGGTCAGAGTGGTCTTGCCGTGGTCGATGTGCCCAATGGTGCCGATGTTCATGTGCGGCTTGGTCCGCTCGAACTTGGCCTTGGCCACTGCTCTTTCTCCTTAGAGATTCTGACTTGACTTTCGTCTTCTCACTCAGGCTAGGGGGAGTACTACTCGCCCCGAGCCTTCGCGACGATCTCCTGAGCGATGCCCGGAGGCACTTCCGCGTAGGAGTCGAACTGCATGCTGTAGACCGCCCGGCCCTGGGTCCTGCTGCGCAGGTCGCCCACGTAACCGAACATCTCCGACAGCGGGACGAGGGCCTGGATGACCTTGGCTCCAGCCCGGTCGTCCATGGACTGGATCTGCCCGCGGCGGCCGTTGAGGTCACCGATGACATCACCCATGTAGTCTTCGGGCGTCGTCACCTCGACCGACATGAGCGGTTCGAGGAGCACTGCGTTCGCCTTGCGAGCGGCGTCCTTGAACGCCATCGACCCGGCGATCTTGAACGCCATTTCCGAGGAGTCGACGTCGTGCGCCGCCCCGTCCTGGAGCGTGACCTTGACGCCCACCATCGGGTAGCCGGCCAGGACACCGAATTCGGCGGCCTCCTGCGCGCCCGCGTCGACCGACGGGATGTACTCCCTCGGGACGCGGCCACCGGTGACCTTGTTCTCGAACTCGTAGCCGTCGTTGCCCTCGCCCAGCGGCTCCAGGTCGATGATCACCCGCGCGAACTGGCCGGAACCACCGGTCTGCTTCTTGTGGGTGTACTCGACCTTCTCCACCTTGCGGCGGATGGTCTCGCGGTAGGCGACCTGCGGGCGGCCGACGTTGGCCTCGACCCTGAACTCGCGGCGCATCCGGTCGACCAGGATCTCCAGGTGCAGCTCGCCCATGCCCCAGATGACCGTCTGACCGGTCTCCTCGTCCCTGCGGACCTGGAAGGAGGGGTCCTCCTCGGCCAGCCGCTGGATGGCGGTGCTGAGCTTCTCCTGGTCACCCTTGGTCTTGGGCTCGATGGCCACGTTGATGACCGGGGCCGGGAACGTCATCGACTCCAGGACCACCTGGTCGGACGGGTCGCACAGCGTGTCGCCCGTGGTGGTGTCCTTGAGGCCCATGACGGCGACGATCTGCCCGGCGGTCGCGGTGGGCCGCTCCTCACGCTTGTTGGCGTGCATCTGGTAGATCTTGCCGATCCGCTCTTTGCGGCCCTTGCCGGAGTTGATGACCTGCGAGCCGGCCTCCAGCGCGCCGGAGTAGATCCGCAGGTACGTGAGCTTGCCCAGGTGCGGGTCGCTCATGATCTTGAAGGCCAGCGCCGCGAACGGCTCCTTGGGGTCGGCGTGCCGCTCGACGATCTCCTCCTCATTGCCGACCGCGTGGCCCTTGAAGGCCGGGATGTCGGTCGGGGCGGGGAGGTAGGCGACGATGGCGTCGAGAAGCGGCTGCACGCCCTTGTTCTTGAAGGCGGTGCCGGTGAGGACCGGGTTGACGCTGCCGGACAGAGTGGCTCGCCGGATGGCCGCGACCAGCTGCTCCTCGGTCGGCTCGACGGCCTCGAGGTACATCTCCATCAGCTCGTCGTCGTTCTCGGCGATGGTCTCGACCAGCTTGTCGCGCCATTCGCGAGCGGCGTCGGCGTGGTCGGCCGGGATGTCGACGACGTCGTACATCTCGCCCTTGGCCGCCTCTTCGCTCCAGAGCAGGCCCTTCATCTGGACCAGGTCGATGACGCCGCGGAAGCCGGCCTCGACGCCCCACGGGAGCTGGAGGACGGCCGGGATCGCGCTCAGGCGGCTGACCATCATGTCGACACAGCGGTGGAACTCCGCACCGACGCGGTCCATCTTGTTCACGAAACAGATGCGCGGAACGTTGTAGCGGTCGGCCTGCCGCCAGACCGTCTCCGACTGCGGCTCAACGCCCGCGACCCCGTCGAACACGGCGACGGCGCCGTCGAGCACCCGCAGGTTGCGCTCGACCTCGATGGTGAAGTCGACGTGCCCCGGAGTGTCGATGATGTTGATGGTGTGACCGGCCCACTCGCAGGTCGTCGCGGCAGACGTGATCGTGATGCCGCGCTCCTGCTCCTGCTCCATCCAGTCCATCGTGGCAGCGCCATCGTGGACCTCACCGATCTTGTAATTGATACCGGTGTAGAACAGGATGCGCTCGGTCGTCGTGGTCTTGCCCGCGTCGATATGGGCAATGATCCCAATGTTGCGGACCTTGGCCAGGTCAAGAGCGGTCGTTGCGGCCACTTCTCTCGCGTCCTCGTCGTCTCGTCTCGTAGGGCCGGGCTCGAGTGGGTGACACTCGTGCCCGGCCTGTGGGCACTACCAGCGGTAGTGGGCGAAGGCCTTGTTGGACTCGGCCATCTTGTGCGTGTCCTCGCGCCGCTTGACGCTGGCTCCGAGGCCGTTGCTCGCGTCGAGCAGCTCGTTCATCAGCCGCTCGGTCATGGTCTTCTCGCGGCGGGCGCGGGAGTACTGCACCAGCCAGCGCAGCGCCAGCGTGGTGCTGCGCGCGGCGCGCACTTCGACCGGCACCTGGTAGGTGGCGCCACCGACCCGGCGGCTGCGCACCTCAAGAGTGGGCTTGACGTTGTCGAGCGCCCGCTTGAGAGTGACCACGGGGTCGTTGCCGGTCTTCTCCCGGCAACCCTCGAGGGCGTTGTAGACGATGCTCTGGGCGAGCGAACGCTTGCCGCTCAGCAACACCTTGTTGATGAGAGCGGTCACCAGCGGGGAGCTGTAGACCGGGTCGGCCATGAGCTGGCGGCGACCTGCGGGACCCTTACGCGGCATCTCAGCCCTTCTCCCTCTTCGCGCCGTAGTGGCTGCGGCCCTGCTTGCGGTTGCGGACACCCTGGGTGTCCAGCGAGCCGCGGATGATCTTGTATCGAACACCCGGCAGGTCCTTCACACGGCCGCCGCGCACGAGCACGATCGAGTGCTCTTGGAGGTTGTGGCCGACACCCGGGATATACGCGGTCACCTCGATGCCGTTGGTGAGCCGGACACGAGCCACCTTCCGCAGGGCGGAGTTGGGCTTCTTGGGCGTGGTCGTGTAAACGCGCGTGCAAACGCCCCGCCGCTGCGGGCTTCCCTTGAGGGCCGGGGTCTTGGTCTTACTGACCTTGTCCTGGCGGCCCTTGCGGACCAACTGCTGAATCGTGGGCACCGCGTCTCCGTTCGTGCAATCTGGCCGGTGTTTCGGTTAATGCATTGCTGCATTCGCAGGCCCTGCCGGTGTCTTGACCTGCTGTTCTGCTTGCTTCGCCGCCCCCCGCGCTCGGGCGTGTCGCGCACTTTCGCGGGCAACACGCACGGCCATAGGCCGGACTGTGGGGAGAGACCATGCCTGGCCCCGCGCTCCCGAGAACAGGAGCCTTGCCGAGCGCATGCATGAGAGCCCATGTAGCCATGGGCACGAACGCATAGCCTACCCAGGCCCGTGTAGCACGTCAAAACGGCCGGTCACACGGGCCGTGGCGCCAAGCGACCACCGTGTTGACCATGGTCCCCGGACGACTCCGCGCCGTGCGGCGCGGCGTCACCTATTCCGGGCTCTGTGCCAAGTATAACGGCGCTCGCCACTGCTCATCGCGCTTTCATGGTAGGGGCGACGGTCGCCGCGGCCGTCCGGCCGGGTGAACGTGATTGATCAAGAAGACGTCCTAAAGGCAGTACATCCCGACAGGAGCACCTATGACCCAGCCGCCTCCACCCTCACACTCCCCCGACCCCGGCCAGCCTCCCCACCCGCCCTATCCACCGCAACGCCCCGGCGGCCCGGCAGGCGCGGGAGGCGGGGGCCGGCCCGGACCCGGCGGTGCGGGCGGCCCCGGACGGCCCCATGGCCCAGCCGGTCCGGGCGGTCCGGGGGCCCCAGGCGGTCCGAGCGGCCCAGGGGCCCCAAGCGGTCCGGGCGGGCCGCGGACCCCAAGCGGTCCGGGCGGCCCAGGCGGTCCGGGCGGTGCTGCTGGTCGTGGAGGCGCCGGCGGGCCGGGGCCAGGTGGTCCCCTTGGTCCGGGCGGGCCTGGAGGGGGGCAGCGGGGGTACGGCGGGCGGGCGCCCGGGGGGCCGTACCGGCCGCGCAAAGCGCTTCGGGGACTGCGGTTCTGGCTGGTCGTGGTCGGCGTGCCCCTGCTGGTGTTATTCGGATGCACCGCGCTCGTGATCAGTTCCGTGCGCTCACCCGGCCAGGACCGCAACGACCTCCCCCCGTACACCGGACGGCCGTCCACCCCCGCGACCTCGTCCCAGGCCCCGCCCCCGGGCGCGTACCGGCACCCGGGCGCATCGCTTCAGCCGCCCAGGACGCCGCACGGTCCCGCGGCGAACCCCTCCGGCTGGACGACGTAACCCTTGTGCCCGCCGATGGTTCGGGCGCCGCGACCTCCGCCCGGCCGCCGCTAGGCTCCGGGATCATGGCCGACGACCAGCGCGAGAAACTGCGCGCGACCTTCACCGAGGACCCCGCGCTCTACGACCGGGTCCGTCCGGGCTACCCCGAGGCGATGTTCGACGACCTGGCGGGCGTGGCGGGGCTCGGTACCGGCTCCCTGGTCCTGGAGATCGGACCGGGGACCGGGCAGGCGACCGTCCCGATGGCCCGGCGCGGCTGGGAGGTCGTGGCGGTCGAGCTGGGCGCCGCGATGGCCGAGCGCGCCCGCCGCAACCTGCGCGTGTTCCCGCAGGTCGAGGTGGTGACATCGGCGTTCGAGGACTGGCCGCTGCCCGCCCGGCCGTTCGACGCGGTGGTGTCGGCGACGGCCTTCCACTGGATCGATCCCGACGTGCGGATCGCGAAGTCCGCGCAGGCGCTGCGCCCCGGCGGCGTGCTGGCCACGGTCGCCACCCACCATGTCCTGGGCGGCAGCGTCGACTTCTTCCACGAGGTGCAGGCGTGCTACGAGCGGTTCGACCCGGCGACGCCGCCCGGGCTGCGCCTGTCCCCCGCCGCCGAGATCCCCTATGACCGGGAAGAGGTGGAGACCTCGGGGGGCTTCGACCCGCCGGCGTTCTTCAGGTACGAGTGGGAGCTGGCCTACTCGACCGAGCACTACATCGACCTGCTGCGCACCTACTCCGGGCACCGCGCGCTGGGGTCCGCCGCCCGCTCGGGCCTGCTGAACTGCGTGGCCGCGCTCGCCGACGCGCGGTACGGCGGGCGCGTGGTCAAGCGGTACCTCACCGAACTGCGGGTCTCCCGCCGCCGGTAGTTTCATCCCCGCAGGTGGGGCAGGTGGGCGGGGACGCAGGATCGGGGGGGAACATGATCCGAACACTCCACAAGATGGGCGTCCGTTCAGGTGCCATGTACGCGGCCGGGATCATCTCGGTCGGCCTGTCGTTCGCCACGTGGCTCACGTCCCGGCAATTGGAGGGCGCCGGCCTGGATCGGGCGGACCGCTGGGGGATCTTCATCGGGGAGTGGGCGCCCACGTTCGTCGCCATGGGGGTCGCACTGCGCGTCGAGGAGACGCACTGCGAGGAGTCGGGCGGTACGCACGACTTCACCCACGAACACCGCCACCAACGCCGCCAAGAACAGCGGGAGCCGTCCATCACCGGTACCTGACCGCCCACAGGTAAAGCCAAGAACGCCCACGTGAGTTCGCTCGCCCGATCTCACGTGGGCCCCGTCATGTGTTCCGGGCCGCATATCCCGTAAGAAACCGGCTGATCCGCCCACTTCCCCTATTAGTGGCGCATCCAGGGAAGAAGATCCCAGGTGTGCCGATATCGCCGGGACGGTGGCGGCACGCGCCGCCGTACCGCGCGTCCTGGCGATCCTGCCCGAGGACGACCGCGCCGCGAGCCGCCCGCTCTCAGCGGCGTACGCGCCCGGGCCGTACGGGCTGCCCCGCCTCCACCGGCGGTGAGCGAGCCGAAAACCACAAGTAAGCAGGCATTCGCCGAAGAATGCTTGAATAGTTGTTCAGGTGATATCCCAAGAAAGCCGGTCAAATGACGCTGTCCGGCTTTCTTCACATTTTCCTTAGTGAGGGCTTGTAGGTCCCGCCGCGTCGGCTTTCAATGATCTCCATAGCGGTGATCCAGGAGGAGCCGATGCGTGCATTGCGGGTATCCGCAGTCGTTTTGACAATGGTTCTCACCACATTTCTGACCTCGGAGCCGTCGATCCCGGCGGTGGCCGGGCCGGCCGATCCGGAGCCGGCGTCCATCGTCGTGCTCTCCGTCCCCGACCGGGCCGCGCTGGAACGGCTGGTCGCCTCGGGCACCGACCTGACCGCGCGGGTGCGGCCCCAGGCCGACGGCAGCATCCAGGTGGACGCGGTCGTCACACCGAGCGAACTGGCCGGTCTGCGTTCGCTGGGCGCGACGCTCGCGCCCGGTACTCCGCCGCCCGCCAAGCGGGCCCCACAGACCTCGGCCGCACCCGACCAGATCGTGATCGAGCGGGCGGTCTGGTACAAGTCCGGCGGCCGGCACTTCCTGTCGGTCGAGGCGTCCAGCAGCGGCGGGGCGGCGGCCTCGCTCAGCGTGGCCTGGAAGGGCAAGAAGGGCACCAGCGGGGAAGCACCGCTCGTCGGCTTCGAGAACTTCGGGGTCTACCTGGGCCATGAGGTCGTGTCGCCGGTCCTGGCCGAGCAGGAGCCCCTCTGGGTGACCGTCACCTCGGCGAGCGGCGGTAAGGCGCAGGCCAAGGTCACCCGGTGGCCGGGCGGCGAGCGTCCCGACCGCCACGGCCGTGGTTACGAGAAGGACTTCATCAGCCAGTACATGCCGCCCGCGCAGCTCAACGAGCGGATCAAGGCGCTGCACCGGCGCTACCCCAAGCTCACCGACATCATCGCGCTGCCGAACCTCACCAACGGCTACCGCCGGCACGCCCAGGCCCAGCTCGGCACCCCGCCCAACGCCCTCACCCTGACCTCGCACGCCTACGGCTCCGAGGGCGGCAACGACCTGTCCGCCGAGATCGTCACCCCCGGCACGCCCGACCGGGCGCTCGCCGTCCAGATGAACGGCAAGCAGCTCACCGTCAGCCTGGCCACCGACGCCTCCGGCGCCCCCGCCAGCACGGTCGCCCAGGTCGTCGCGGCGATCAACGCCACCAAGGGCACCCGCATCCAGGCGTCGCCCTATCGCACGGACCCGGGCGCGGGCATCCTGGCACCGGTACCGCTCACCCAGCTCACCGACTCCCTCAAGGCCCCCGCCGACGTCTCCCGCGACCCCGCGCGGGTGCTGGCGCTGCGCATCGGCGTGCACCGCGACGGCTCGCGCACCGGCGTGCTCGCCTACTCCCAGGAGCACGCCAGGGAGTGGGTGACGCCGCTGGTCACCATCGAGGCGGCGGAACGGCTGCTGCGCAACTACGACAACGACCGCGCCACCCGCCGGCTGCTGCGCGAGACCGAGGTCTTCATCGTGCCGACGGTCAACCCCGACGGGGCCAACTACAGCTTCTACGACTACAACTTCCAGCGTAAGAACATGACGAACCACTGCCCCGCGCAGCAGTCCGACCCGGCGCAGCGCGACACCTGGGGCGTGGACATCAACCGCAACTATGCCGCGGGCTCCCTCCATGACGGATATTTCGGGGCGTCGAGCAACTGCCAGTCCGGGACCTTCGCCGGCCCCGCCGAGCATTCCGAGCCCGAGAGCCGTAACGTCATCTGGCTGGCGCAGACGTTCCGCAACATCAAGTTCGCCCTGAACGTGCACAGCTACGGCGGCTACTTCATGTGGCCGCCCGGCTCCTACAAGCAGGAGGGCCGCGTCACCCTCCCCCGTCCGACCGCCGAACAGGAGGCGTACTTCCTGCGCTCCGCGCGCACCATCGAAGAGGCCATCGCCGCCGAACGGGGCACCGTCACCTGGCCGCAGAAGACCGGCCCGGTCACCGACGTCCTGTACTCCGCGGCGGGCAACTCGGCCGACGAGCTGTGGTACGACTACGGCATCTTCGGCTGGGACTTCGAGGTCGGCAACGACATCTACAACCCCGAGACCGGCCGCTGGGAGGGCGTGGGCTTCCAACCGGCGTTCGAGGAGGCCCATGCCGAGGCGATGGAGTTCGCCTCCGGCCTGATCTCGCTGGTCGGCGTCGCCGCCGACTATCGGGAACGCTGACGCGTAGGTCTTTCTGAGCGTTCACCCGGGCGTACGGCCCGGGTGAACGCTTTGATCACTCCGCCGGGTCTTGCAGCGGGGGAGCCACCGCACGGTTGAGCAGCTCGTGCAGGGTGCGCTGCTCCTCGACGCTCAGTCCGCCCAGCGGTGACCGCTCGACCAGGAGTTCGAGCAGGCGGGCCCGCAGCTCCATGCCCGCCGGCGTGAGGAAGAGCTGCTTGGTACGCCGGTCCGTGGGGTGCGGGCGACGTTCGATCAGGCCGCCCTGCTCCAGCTTGTCCACGATGAACGTGGCGTTGGACGGCTCACAGCCCAGCCGGACGGCCAGTTCCCGCATGGCCATCGGCCCCGTCATCTCGCGCAGCGCGGTGGCCTGCGGGGCGGTCAGACCAAGCGTGGCGGCCCGCTGGCGTACATGATCTATACCTTGACCTCATCGCCGACCGCCCCGATCATGACCGCGAAGGAAGCGTCCCAGTGCCGAACACCCCGTCGATCTCCGACGACCGCCTGCGCCGGCACTCGGACAGCCTGCCGGAGTACTTTCCATGCCCGAGAATCCACGTATGGCGATCATGATCGCCACCCCACGTCTGCACTCGCCGCTCCCGCCGGTTGAGCGCGCGAAGCACGGCCTACATGCGGCCCTGACGCGCGGCGAGAGAGGGCTTGCCGTACGTCGCCGCCCCGACCGCCGTTCTAGGTCTGCCATCCGCATGCCGCCAATGAACAGGCAGACCAACGATCGAGGGGCGGACATTCATGAGATCCCCCGAACCTGACCCGCCGCGCGAGGGCCCGCAGCCGCCACGTCTTCGACCAGGTGAACGCCCGCGTGCGGCATTCGGAACACCTGATCCGCCGCTCACCCGCCTCCAAACGAGCCGCCCGGTCCTATCAGGGCGGGCCGCCAGACGGTGGATCCAACGTCAGTGCGGCCGTTTCCTGACCGGTCTGGGCATCGGGGGGCCGTACCGGGGTGCACCGATTCGTCTTCGCCACCGGCGCCTGCACTCGGCACTCGGCTACCGGTCACCCCTGGCAGTACTCAACCAGTACCTTTCCCCCCAAACAGCCGCATAGGCTCGGCCCATAAAATGGCGGTCCGCAATTTCCGTGGCCCCTCACAGCCATCGCACGCCGGCCCCCTTAGGCACTCGTGCCGCCTGGCTCCCGACCAGCTCGCCGGGTATGACCACGCGGTCAGAATGTGGCGATCGGGTTGACCGGGCTGCCGGACGTACCGGCGAAGCGGACCGGCGCGACGGCGAGGTGGAAGTCCCATTGACCGAGCTGGGCGGCCGTCGTCGCGCACGCCTCCAGGTCGCAGTTGTCGAGCATCCACAGCCCCATGGCGACGAGGCTCACGGCGTGGACCGGCATCAGCACGTCTTCGTACCCAGATGGCTGAACGTCCTGGGGGGTGTCAGCGCCGATCAACGCGACCTCCCGTTCATGCAGCCACGGCAGGCAGGACGCGTGCCACCCGGCCTGCGTGAAATCGCTGGCCGCACCGCTCTCGTGCCGGACGCGGCCATAGCCGGTCCGCAGGAGTACCGCATCGCCGGATCGCACCCGCACACCCTGGCGACGCTCGGCCTCTTCGAGGTCGTCGGGAAACACGCCCTGCCCCGGTTCCAACCACGGCACACCCCGCACACTGGCGATGTCCAGCAGGACACCACGCGTGATGATCCCGTTCGCCGCCGCCGTGACGGACGCCCACGACGATCCCGTTGCGGCGTCGACCAGCGAGTGCGACCGCCCGTTGTACATCGTGCCGTCCCAGTAGATGTGGCACGGCGAGTCGATGTGGGTGAGGGTGTTGCCGTGGAACGTGACGCCGAGCCGCTCGGTCGAAAAGCCCCAGCGCCGGTCATTGCGGAATCCGGGCACCGGCATGTTCTCGGCCCCCGGCATGTCGGCGGCACACGGGCATGTCGTCGTCGACCGCTCCATGTCCTCCGGTACGGCGACCTCCCATGCGCACGACACGCTCCTGCCATGGCGCACGGCCCGCGCCGCCGCCAGCCGGACCTCGTCGGTGATGTGGTTCAGGGTGCCGAGTTCGTCGTCGTCGCCCCATCGTCCCCAGTTCGACAACGTGTCGAAGTACCCGAGCACGTCGTCCTGTGTGGGCATCGGCCGCCCTGCCGTCATCCCGGCATCGACTCCTCCGGTCACGTGGTTCCGAGGCATCGCAGGCAGGGTATCCCGCTTTCTCATTTGACATGACCTCGCGGGGCCGGAGAGATGGCTTGCACCCATCGCACCTGCTGCGGCAGCGCCGCCAGAGGGTCGGTACGCGCTCTTGGCCCGCTGTTGCCATTGCCAGTGCCGCCTTGAGGCTGATGCCTTCCCCGCCGGTAGCGGCCCAAAGCAGACAGCTCACAGTGGAGTGAGGGCCTTTGGGCGCGGGAAGCGCGGCCTGTGAGAGGCGGGGCGGCAAGGTACGGCGGGCGGGATGACGCACGCGAAACGCCGGGCACCGGGGCCTGAAGGGAAAGAGCAGGCGGCGAGTGAAAGGCTTGCCGTACGTCGCGCCGCGACCGCTGTTCTAGGTCTGCCATCCGCATGCCGCCAACGAACAGGCAGGCCGACGATCGAGGGCCGGCCTTTCAGGAGATCCCCCGAACCAGACCCGCCGCGCGAGCGCCCACAGCCGCCACGTCTTCGACCGGATGAACGCCCGCATGCAGCATTCGGAAGACCTGATCCGCCTCCTCGTATGCGGCCTCCTGCTCAGATGTCTCGGGCGTGGCGATCACGATCTGCAGATCGACGTCCCTGGCAACGGAACTGAGCCGTCCTTCAGTGTCCACGAGCCGGGCCTCGTCACCGATGCGCAGTCGCTCCAGAGCGAACCCCCAGGCCTTGACCTGCGTGATCACTCGATCAAGATGGGTGACCCGAAACGACCAGCCCTGCGCCAGTTGCATCACCTCTCCGTTGGCGATGGCAATGTCCACATTCGAGTGAAGCTTGTCGCCAATGAAGACTTCTGATCGCGGCCTGAGTAGATGAGCCGGAATCTGCGCGTCCACGTACGCCTTGCGCAGATCCTCGATCACCTCACTCTTCCTGATCGTGACCGGCCGCTGCTGGGAGGCCGGATCAATGATCATGTGTCGAAAGATGATGTCCAGGGCCGCTTCGGCATGATTGGCAACGATCGGTGCCGGCGGGCTGAGTTGCACGATGTTGCGGTGATCGTGATGCAGTCGCTGCAGCCACTGTTCGTCGAACGGCAGGCTGTCGCTGGTCTCCAGCGCTTCTCGCGCCTCGGCGATCTGGCTGGTCAACCGGACGATGAACCGATCGGTCACGTCGATGGCCGCATTGGGCGCGAACCGCTTGATGCGTTCGGTGTTGCTCACCCGGCGCACGGCCCAGTCACCGGTCCGAGGATCCCCGGCGATGGCCCCGACATTGACGAACTCACCGGTCCGCGGATCAGGGAGACAGCGAACGATGGAGTAGAGGTACTTGCTCACGGAGGTTCACACTCCCTTCTTGACCAGTGCTCGAAGACGATCTGCGACAGCGTACGCCCGGTGCTCTAGGAACCAGCCCAATGTGGCCAGGGCCTCATCCGTCACTGGCCACGATGCTGGCACGGCGCACAGGACCTTGGCGAGCGCACCACGTTGAATTCTCTCAAGCGCGGTCGCGACACTTGCGACGGCTTCGACATCAAGCCCGTCGGCAGCATCAGGGAGCGGGTTCGGCTCGTCGACACACTGCTCGAGGATGCCTGCGTCGATGGTGCCGGTGTGAGGCGGCAGATAGAGCCCATGATCATGGGAGTAGATGCATCGATCCTGATCACGGTCGTACAGCCATTGCGGATCGTCTCCGTAGCACCAGTCATAGAGAGCGTATACCCCCCGCATGACGAGCGCGAT
Organism: Spongiactinospora sp. 9N601; assembly: GCF_044326295.1. Lineage (NCBI taxonomy): Bacteria > Bacillati > Actinomycetota > Actinomycetes > Streptosporangiales > Streptosporangiaceae > Spongiactinospora > Spongiactinospora sp. 9N601. The sequence continues at coordinate 299,151 of NZ_JBIRBB010000002.1, read as the reverse complement.
TGTGGTCGTCACTGCGGTAGGCCAAGTCGTCCCGCTGCTCCTCAGCGTGTGCAATGGCCTTGCTGGCGTGGGCGACCCCGGGCACCAGAACGACCCCAGGGGCGATCTCGTAGTCTGCGAACTCATCCGGTATACGGATAAGAGCGCTCTCACAGACCGGCGCACCGATGAGGGTACCGACTTGACCCACTATGTACTCGACGGCGAGCGATCCTCGCGCCCAGTCCCGCTTACACCCCTCCAGGGTCTTTACGAAATAGTCCTGCCCATCGTCGGCGATGCCTCGGAAGGGACTTGCCCAGCTCTGCCCGCCGGGAGCGGTGACTGCGATGAGATTCAGATCGTGGTAGTCATCAGCTCGTCCATAGATCAGGCCGCGCCAGTCGGCCAATCCGACCAAGACTCCTCCGCCCTTGCCATTGATTCGCACGTCAGTATAGGTCGGTGGGGACTCGCTCCTGCTGCGATTGCAAGGATGCCGCCGCCGATTCGAGCAGCTCCGGATCCTGGACTGCGCCGTAATAGCCGGAGCGGCATTTAGGGGCTTTAACGGGGAATCGGCATCGTGTCCAACAGTTAGGATCTCTCGCCTATTTGGAATGACACGACCGGTAGCGGCAGCGTCGGGCGAAGCCCGACGCACAAAGAAGATCGTCCGAGCGGAGCGAGGGCCTTTGGGCGGGGGAAGCGCGGCTGAGTAGTGGGCGGGGAAGGGTGGGTGGAAATGGGACGGCCGCCCCGCGGCCATTTGGCTGCGGGGCGGCCGTCTCGGTGGAGCAGGGGTTAGCGGTTGTACTGGCCGAAGTCGTACTCCTCCAGCGGAACGGCCTCGCCGCTCCCTGTGCCGAAGGTGTAGTCGGCCGCGCTGCCGTCGTAGCCGCCGACCGTGTACATCGCCGCCTTGGCCTCCTCGGTCGGCTCGACCCGGATGTTGCGGTACTGGGGCATGCCCGTACCGGCCGGGATGAGCTTACCGATGATGACGTTCTCCTTGAGGCCGAGCAGGGAGTCGGACTTGGCGTGGATCGCCGCGTCGGTGAGGACCCTGGTCGTCTCCTGGAAGGAGGCCGCCGACAGCCACGACTCGGTGGCCAGCGACGCCTTGGTGATGCCCATGAGCACCGGACGTCCGGAGGCCGGGGAGCCGCCCTCGGCGACGCACTCGCGGTTCATCGCCTCGAAGCGCGGACGCTCGACCAGCTCGCCGGGCAGGAGGTCGGTGTCGCCCGACTCCAGCACGTTGACCCGCTTGAGCATCTGCCGGACGATGATCTCGATGTGCTTGTCGTGGATCGACACACCCTGCGACCGGTAGACCTGCTGGACCTCCGCCACGAGGTGGAGCTGCACGGCCCGGGGGCCGAGGATGCGCAGCACCTCGTTGGGGTTGATCGCGCCGGCCACGAGCTGCTGGCCGACCTCGACCCGCTGGCCTTCCGACACCTGGAGCCGCGCACGCATCGACACCGGGTAGGCGACCTCCTCGGAGCCGTCGTCCGGGGTGATGACCACCTTGCGGGTCTTGTCCGTCTCGTCGATCCGGACGCGACCGCTGACCTCGGTGATCGGGGCGACACCCTTGGGGATGCGCGCCTCGAACAGCTCGGTCACACGCGGCAGGCCGTGCGTGATGTCGGCGCCCGCCACACCACCGGTGTGGAAGGTCCGCATGGTGAGCTGGGTGCCGGGCTCGCCGATGGACTGCGCGGCGATGATGCCGACCGCCTCGCCGACGTCCACCAGCTTGCCGGTGGCCAGCGAACGGCCGTAGCAGGTCGCGCAGACACCGATCTTGGCCTCGCACACCAGCGCGCTGCGGGTGCGCACGGTCTCCACGCCGGCCGCGACCAGCGCGTCGACCACGGGGTCGTTGATGTCGACGCCGGAGGCCGCGATGACCTTGCCGTCCACCTCGACGTCCTCGGCCAGGATCCGGCCGTGCACGTTGGTCTCGGCGTTCTCGGCGCGGACCAGGTTGCCGGCCGAGTCGCGCTCGGCGACGTGCAGCGGGACGGTACGGTCGGTGCCGCAGTCGATGTCGCGGACGATGACGTCCTGGGCCACGTCGACCAGTCGCCTGGTCAGGTAACCGGAGTCGGCGGTCCGCAGCGCGGTGTCCGCCAGACCCTTCCGCTGGCCGTGGGTGGAGATGAAGTACTCCAGCACCGACAGGCCCTCGCGGAACGAGGACTTGATCGGCCGCGGGATCGTCTCACCCTTGGTGTTGGACACCAGGCCGCGGATACCGGCGATCTGCCGGACCTGCATCTTGTTACCGCGGGCGCCGGAGTTGACCATCATCCAGACCGAGTTGGTGTTCGGGAACGCGTTCACCAGGTCGGTCTCGACGTCGGCGGTGGCGTGGGTCCAGATCTCGATGAGCTCCTGACGGCGCTCCTCGTCGGTGATCAGACCGCGCTCGTACTCGCGCTGGACCTTCTCGGCCCGGCGCTCGTAGTCCTCCATGATGGTCGCCTTGTTCGGCGGGGCCACCACGTCGTCGATGGAGATGGTCACGCCGGCGCGGGTCGCCCAGTGGAATCCGGCGTCCTTCAGCGCGTCCAGCGCGGTGGCCACGTCCACCTTGGGGTAGCTCTCCGCCAGCTCGTTGACGATCGCCGAAAGCTGCTTCTTGCCGACCTGGTAGTTGACGAACGGCAGGTCGGCGGGCAGCGTCTCGTTGAACAGGCAACGGCCCAGCGTGGTGGTCAGCCGCAGCGGGTCGCCGGGCTCCCAGCCCTCGGGCGCGGCCCAGCCGCGCGGCGGGGCCACTTCCTTGAACCGGATGTTGATCTCGGCCTGGATGTCCAGCTCGCGCCGGTCGTAGGCCATCAGCGCCTCGCTGACCGAGCTGAAGGTACGGCCCGCGCCGGGCGCGTCGTCCTTCTGCGTGGTCAGCCAGTAGAGCCCGATGACCATGTCCTGGGTGGGCATCGTCACCGGCTTGCCGTCGGCCGGCTTGAGGATGTTGTTGGTGGACAGCATCAGGATGCGGGCCTCGGCCTGCGCCTCGGCCGACAGCGGCAGGTGGACGGCCATCTGGTCACCGTCGAAGTCCGCGTTGAACGCGGTACACACGAGCGGGTGGATCTGGATGGCCTTGCCCTCCACGAGCTGCGGCTCGAACGCCTGGATGCCCAGGCGGTGCAGGGTCGGCGCCCGGTTGAGCAGCACCGGGTGCTCGGTGATGACCTCTTCCAGGACGTCCCACACCACGGCGCGGGCGCGCTCGACCATGCGCTTGGCCGACTTGATGTTCTGTGCGTGGTTGAGATCGACCAGGCGCTTCATCACGAACGGCTTGAACAGCTCCAGCGCCATCTGCTTGGGCAGGCCGCACTGGTGCAGCTTGAGCTGCGGGCCGACGACGATGACGCTTCGGCCGGAGTAGTCGACGCGCTTGCCCAGCAGGTTCTGGCGGAACCGGCCCTGCTTGCCCTTCAGCATGTCCGACAGCGACTTCAGCGGCCGGTTGCCGGGGCCGGTCACCGGACGTCCGCGGCGGCCGTTGTCGAACAGCGCGTCCACGGCCTCCTGGAGCATCCGCTTCTCGTTGTTCACGATGATCTCGGGCGCGCCGAGGTCGAGCAGACGCTTGAGGCGGTTGTTCCGGTTGATGACCCGGCGGTACAGGTCGTTGAGGTCGGAGGTGGCGAACCGGCCACCGTCGAGCTGCACCATCGGGCGCAGGTCCGGCGGGATGACCGGGATGCAGTCCAGGACCATGCCGTTGGGCGAGTTGCGGGTGTTGAGGAACGCCGAGACGACCTTGAGCCGCTTGAGCGCGCGGGCCTTCTTCTGGCCCTTGCCGCTGCGGATGGTCTCCCGGAGGTTCTCCGCCTCGGCGTCGAGGTCGAAGTTGACCAGACGCTCCTGGATGGCCTGGGCGCCCATGCCACCGCGGAAGTAGCGGCCGAAGCGGTCGCGCATCTCGCGGTAGAGGAGCTCGTCGCCCTCAAGGTCTTGGACCTTGAGGTTCTTGAAGCGGGACCAGACCTCCTCCAGCCGGTCCAGCTCGCGCTGGGCCCGGTCGCGGAGCTGGCGCATCTCGCGGTCGGCGCCCTCACGGACCTTGCGGCGCTGGTCGCCCTTGGCGCCGGCGGCCTCAAGCTCGGCGAGGTCGGCCTCCAGCTTCTTCTGGCGGCCCTCGATGTCGGCGTCGCGGCGCTGCTCGATGTGCTGCCGCTCCACGGAGATCTTGGCCTCCAGGGACGGCAGGTCACGGTCACGCGTCTCGGTGTCCACCTGCGTGATCATGTAGGCCGCGAAGTAGATGACCTTCTCCAGGTCCTTCGGGGCCAGGTCGAGCAGGTAGCCGAGCCGGGACGGCACGCCCTTGAAGTACCAGATGTGGGTGACCGGCGCGGCCAGCTCGATGTGGCCCATCCGCTCACGACGCACCTTGGCACGGGTCACCTCGACGCCGCAGCGCTCACAGATGATGCCCTTGAACCGGACCCGCTTGTACTTGCCGCAGTAGCACTCCCAGTCCCGGGTCGGGCCGAAGATCTTCTCGCAGAAGAGCCCGTCCTTTTCCGGCTTGAGAGTCCGGTAGTTGATCGTCTCCGGCTTCTTGACCTCACCGTGCGACCACTGGCGGATGTCGTCAGCCGTGGCGAGGCCAATTCGCAGCTCGTCGAAGAAATTGACGTCGAGCATTTCTTACCCCCTTTGAATTAGACCTCGTCGACGCTCATGGCACCCTCGTTAGGGCGCCTGGCTAGATCGATCCCGAGCTCCTCTGCCGCGCGGAAGACGTCTTCGTCGGTGTCGCGCATCTCGATGGACATACCGTCGCTGGAGAGCACCTCGACGTTGAGGCACAGCGACTGCATTTCCTTGATCAGCACCTTGAAAGATTCCGGGATGCCCGGCTCGGGGATGTTCTCGCCCTTGACGATCGCCTCGTAGACCTTCACCCGGCCGGTCACGTCGTCGGACTTGATGGTCAGCAGCTCCTGCAGCGCGTAGGCCGCGCCGTAGGCCTCCAGCGCCCACACCTCCATCTCACCGAACCGCTGCCCGCCGAACTGCGCCTTACCGCCCAGCGGCTGCTGGGTGATCATCGAGTACGGGCCGGTGGAACGCGCGTGGATCTTGTCGTCCACCAGGTGCAGCAGCTTCAGGATGTAGATGTAGCCGACCGAGATCGGGTGCGGGAACGGCTCGCCGGAACGGCCGTCGAACAGCCGTGCCTTGCCGTTGACCCCGACCATCCGCTCGCCGTCCCTGTTGAGCAGGGTGTTCGCCAGCAGACCGGTGATCTCTTCCTCGTCGGCGCCGTCGAAGACCGGGGTGGCCACGTTGGTGCGCGGCTCGACCTCGCCGAAGCCCTTGTCGCGCAGCCGCTCGGCCCACGCCTCCTCGACGCCGTTGAGGTCCCAGCCGCGGGCGGCGATCCACCCCAGGTGGGTCTCCAGCACCTGGCCGACGTTCATCCGGCCGGGCACGCCCAGCGGGTTGAGGATGATGTCCACCGGCGTGCCGTCCTCCAGGAACGGCATGTCCTCCACCGGCAGGATCTTGGAGATCACGCCCTTGTTGCCGTGCCGGCCGGCCAGCTTGTCACCATCGGTGATCTTACGCTTCTGCGCCACGTAGACGCGGACCAGCTCGTTCACGCCGGGCGGGAGCTCGTCGCCCTCCTCGCGGCTGAAGACACGGACGCCGATGACCTTGCCGGACTCGCCGTGCGGCACCTTCAGCGAGGTGTCGCGGACCTCCCGGGCCTTCTCCCCGAAGATCGCGCGCAGCAGCCGCTCTTCCGGGGTCAGCTCGGTCTCACCCTTGGGGGTGACCTTGCCGACCAGGATGTCGCCGGGGGTCACCTCGGCGCCGATCCGGATGATGCCGCGCTCGTCGAGGTCGGCCAGGACCTCCTCGGAGACGTTGGGGATGTCCCTGGTGATCTCCTCGGGCCCCAGCTTGGTGTCCCGGGCGTCGACCTCGTGCTCCTCGATGTGGATCGAGGACAGCACGTCGTCCTGGACCAGCCGCTGGGACAGGATGATCGCGTCCTCGTAGTTGTGACCCTCCCAGGGCATGAACGCCACCAAGAGGTTCTTGCCCAGCGCCATCTCACCCTGGTCGGTACAGGGCCCGTCGGCGATGACCTGGCCGATCTCGACCCGCGCGCCCTCGTCCACGATGGGCTTCTGGTTGTAGCAGGTGCCCTGGTTGGACCGCTTGAACTTGGCGACGCGGTAGGTGGTCCGCGTGCCGTCGTCGTTCATCACGGTCACGTAGTCGGCGGAGACCTCCTCGACCACGCCGGCCTTCTCGGCGATGATCACGTCACCGGCGTCGGTGGCCGCGCGGTACTCCATGCCGGTGCCGACCAGCGGGGCCTCGCTCTTCAGCAGGGGCACCGACTGGCGCTGCATGTTGGAGCCCATCAGGGCGCGGTTGGCGTCGTCGTGCTCCAGGAAGGGGATCATCGCGGTCGCCACCGACACCATCTGGCGCGGCGAGACGTCGATGTAGTCGACCTCCTCGGCACGGGCCAGCTCGGTCTCACCGCCCTTGGTGCGGACCAGCACCCGGCTCTCGGCGAACGAGCCGTCCGCGTTCAGCGGCGTGTTGGCCTGCGCCTTGACGTAGCGGTCCTCCTCGTCGGCGGTGAGGTAGTCGATCTGCTCGGTGACCTTGCCGTCGACGACCTTGCGGTAGGGGGTCTCCACGAAACCGAAGGAGTTGACCCTGCCGTAGGAGGACAGCGAACCGATCAGGCCGATGTTGGGGCCTTCCGGCGTCTCGATCGGGCACATCCGGCCGTAGTGGGACGGGTGTACGTCACGGACCTCGAACCCGGCGCGCTCACGGGAAAGACCACCCGGGCCGAGCGCGGACAGCCGCCGCTTGTGCGTGAGGCCGGCCAGCGGGTTCTCCTGCGCCATGAACTGCGAGAGCTGCGAGGTGCCGAAGAACTCCTTGATCGACGCGACGACCGGGCGGATGTTGATCAGGGTCTGCGGCGTGATCGCCTCGACGTCCTGGGTGGTCATCCGCTCGCGGACCACGCGCTCCATCCGGGCCAGACCCAGCCGGACCTGGTTTTGGATCAGCTCGCCGACCGTGCGCAGGCGGCGGTTGCCGAAGTGGTCGATGTCGTCGACCTCGACCACGACCTCACCAGAGGCGCCGGGCATGGAGTCCTCGCCGGCGTGCAGCCGGACCAGGTACTCGATCGTGCCGACGATGTCTTCCTCGGTGAGCGTGCCCTGGTTGATCTCGGAATCGACGCCCAGCTTCTTGTTGATCTTGTACCGGCCGACCTTCGCCAGGTCGTACCGCTTGTGGTTGAAGTAGAGGTTCTCCAGCAGCGTCTGCGCCGACTCCTTGGTCGGCGGCTCACCCGGCCGCAGCTTGCGGTAGATGTCGAGCAACGCGTCGTCCTGGCCGGCCGTGTGGTCCTTCTCCAGGGTCGCCCGCATCGACTCGAACTGACCGAACCGCTCCAAAATCCGGTCGTTCGTCCAGCCGAGCGCCTTCAGCAGCACCGTCACCGGCTGCTTGCGCTTACGGTCGATGCGCACGCCCACGGCGTCGCGCTTGTCGATCTCGAACTCCAGCCAGGCGCCCCGGGAGGGGATCACCTTGCATCCGTAGATGTCCTTGTCCGAGATCTTGTCGACGTTGCGCTCGAAGTAGACGCCGGGGGACCGCACCAGCTGCGAGACCACGACACGCTCGGTGCCGTTGATGATGAAGGTGCCCTTGGAGGTCATGAGCGGGAAGTCGCCCATGAACACCGTCTGGCTCTTGATCTCACCGGTGGTGTTATTGATGAACTCCGCCGTGACGAACATCGGGGCGGAGTAGGTCATGTCCTTGTCTTTGCACTCATCGACGGAGTACTTCGGCGGCTCGAACCGGTGATCGCGGAACGACAGGGACATGGTTCCGGAGAAGTCCTCGATGGGACTGATCTCTTCAAAGATCTCTTCGAGACCGGACTGGGCCGGAACGTCCTTGCGCCCGGCCTGGCGAGCCGCCTCGACCCGGGCCTTCCACTTCTCGTTGCCGAGCAACCAGTCGAACGACTCGGTCTGCAGGGCGAGAAGATCAGGAACCTCGAAAGGCTCCTGGATACGCGAGAATGACACTCGACGGGGACCAGCGGGTACGGCGGAGGCGTTGCGCGAGGCTGCCAACAGATGTCCTTCCGAGGGCTCGCGGCGGACTGATCTACACGCACGCCAGACAACCTCGCAAGACTACGGAGAGAAGCGAGGTCGTCAAAGGGCAGCGCAAAGGAGCAGTGTAGCCCAATGGCATACACCTGTCCACTCTACGTCCGCTGCATGCTCCACGTTGTTCGCAGCATCGCCCGTCTGAGCCGAAACGTCAAGCCCGAGAGCCGACATTCCAGCCACTTGATAGCCAGCACGCTGGGAAATCCCCTCCGTGTGCCTCGCCCGCGCTGCCGGACCCCAGACGATACCCACGAGCGCCCTGGGGTAACGCTGAGTGACACGGAGGTTCTAACCCTTGCCGCCGGTTGGAACTCTTGCGGCATCCATCCCCCTTGTCACACCTTACTCAAACGCTTTCTTTGCTAACAATTGGGTAACACGAACACGCCCGGGAGGTGACAGGCAGGCTTCACCGGCCTCGCGATCAGTGCGAAGGAACGCTCCCGATCAGGGTGGACATCTCCGCCACCAGCCAGCGCGACCCCGACTTGACCATGACGAACCTGGCCCGGTCCTGGGTCACCTGCCGCTGCGGTTCGTCCTCCCCTGGAACGGTCTTGGTGGTGGTCGTGTCCACGAACAACAGCACCTCCACCCGGTCGGGGGTGGCCGACTCCACGGCCGCGTTGACGACCTCGGCCTGCCGTACGGTGTGCTCCTGCCGCACGGACGGGACCAGCACCTGGAGCAGGCGGCTGTAGTGGCCGGTCAGCTCGCCCGTGGTGTGGTCGCGACCGCGGGCGAGGTCCTGCTCGACGGTGGCGTGGTTGTAGGAGAGCATGTCCGGGGCCACCGACCGGGCCGCCTCCGTCGCCTCCTTGGCCGCCTCCGTGCCCTGGCGCAGCCAGCGCAGGTTCGCGTGCAGTACCAGCACGACGCCCGCCAGGGCCAGCGCGAGGGCGGTCAGCAGCGACACCACGACCACGAAGGCGCGCGATCGGGAGCGCATCCGCGACCGGGCCCGCCAGGAGCCGTCGCGCCGGCTCACGGGACCTCCTCCCAGCGCGACACCAGCCAGCTTCCGCCGGACTTGGTGAGGTCCATCGTCCAGCGGTGGAAGCGCTCCCGTGGCGCGGCCTTGCGGCCCTCCCACTGGATGACGCCGTCCGCGACGACCAGCGCCCTGGCCTCGTCGCCGCTCAGGGAGACCAGGCCCACCGAGCGGAGTACACCGATCTGCACCACCTTGTCGGCCACCGTGGTCTGCCGCAGCTTCGCCACGCCCGCCTCGTAGGCGTCGCGCGCCGGTCCGGTGGAACTGCTCAGCACCCGCCGGATGTCCTCCTCGACGCTGTCGTGGCTCACCGACAGGAGGTTCACCGCGTGGGCCCCCGCCGCGCGGATGACCGCCTCGCGTTCGGCCGCGACGGCCTGCTCGTCGCCGAGCCACCGCGTGAGCAGCACCGCCAGCAGCCCCAGCGCCACGACCACGGTGGTCAGCACCCCGATCACCACCGCCCTCATCCGCCGCACCCCTCGGATACGGCGGGCGGTCCGGGTCGCTGCATGCGTCCACCCTCCTGCGCACGGTCGCCGGCGGACCTCACGGACCATACGGCGGCGGTGGTCCACACCGGTGAGCCCTCTGGTCGCCGGATCATAACCCGCGATGGTGACCGGCATACCCGTCTTCACGGGCTAAGTCGGCAGATGCCGGGATCAGCGGGCCAGCAGGCGCCGGTACTCGGCCCGCCAGTCGCGCCCGTGCTCGTCCAGGAACGAGCCGGGCGGCGGTACGACGCCGTTGGCGGCGAGCCAGGCCCCCGGCACCGGCTGGGTCCGGCGGACGCGCCCGCCGGTCGGCATGAGCTGCGGCGGGATCGGCGGCAGCCCGCCCGGCCCGCGCGCGTTGAGGAACCGGCGCACCACCGGCTGGTCGCTGGACAGCAGCATCTCGCGCGGCCCGAACATGACCAGCTCGCGGCCGTCCATCAGGCCGATGTCGTCGGGCACGGTGCGGGCGGTGTCGAGGTCGTGGGTGACGATCAGGAACGTGGCCCCGGTCTCGGCGTTGAGGTCCACGATGAGCTGGTTGAGGTAGGCGGTCGGTACCGGGTCGAGCCCGGAGTCCGGTTCGTCGAACAGGACGACCTCCGGATCGAGCACCAGCGCCCTGGCCAGCCCGGCGCGCTTGCGCAGCGCGCCGGAGATCTCGCCGGGCCGCTTGCCCTCCGCGCCGAGCAGCCCGACGCGTTCGATCTTGTCCATCGCGATCCGGCGGACGCGGGACTCCGGCAGCGCGGTGTGCTCGCGCAGCGGCAGCGCGATGTTGTCGTACACGGTCAGCGAACCGAGCAGCGCGCCGTCCTGGAACAGCACGCCGACGCGGCGGCGCAGCTCGGCCAGCCTCGGCTCCCCGGCTCCGGTGAGGTCGTGGCCGTCGATCCGGATGCGGCCACGGTCCGGGGGGAGCAGCCCGACCAGGGTCTTGAGGAAGACCGACTTGCCCGCGCCGGACGGGCCGAGCAGCACCGAGATCTCGCCGGGCGGCAGGGTGAGCGAGACGTCCTGCCAGATGACCTGCCTGCCGAACGACTTGCTCAGCCCTTCGACCACGACCTCGACTCCCACGACCCACCTACCGTCGTCGCGCCGATCGCCCGGCGCGCGTGTTACTTGCCGGCGCAACCACCGTAAACCGCGTTCCGGCCGGGCCGATGGAACGTTACGGCCCCGTTACCCCGCGTCCCGCCGCGAAGCGGGCCCCCGGCAGACGCGAAGCGGGCGGCCCACCCGGCACCTGGGTGGACCGCCCGCTTCGATCGGGTCGTGCTTACGCCTCAGAACGTCACTTGACGGTGACGGTGGCGCCGGCGCCCTCCAGGGCGGCCTTGGCCTTCTCCGCGGCCTCCTTGTTGACCTTCTCCAGCAGCGGCTTCGGCGCGCCGTCGACGAGGTCCTTGGCCTCCTTCAGGCCGAGGCTCGTGAGGGCGCGGACCTCCTTGATGACCTGGATCTTCTTGTCGCCCGCGGCCTCCAGGATGACGTCGAACTCATCCTGCTCCTCGGCCTCGGCGGCAGCGGCGCCCTCACCGCCGCCGGTGGGGGCGACGGCGACGGCGGCCGGGGCAGCGGCCTTGACGTCGAAGGTGTCCTCGAAGAGCTTCACAAAGTCGGCGAGCTCAAGAAGGGTCATCTCCTTGAACGCGTCGAGCAGCTCGTCGGTGCTGAGCTTCGCCATGGTGGTGTTCCTCCGTTTAGGTCGTTGTCTGAGAATCGGGACCGCGGTGTCTGCGGCAATCCCCCGGTGGCGCTACTCGCCCTCGCCCGCGGCGGCGTCCGTGGACGCGTCGCCGCCTTCGGCGTTCTTGGCGCGCAGGGCCTCGGCGAGCCTGGCCATCTTGGTGGGCAGCGCGTTGAGCACGGCGGCAGCGTGGCTCTGCTTCGCCTTCATCGCGCCGGCCAGCTTCGCGAGCAGGACCTCGCGGGACTCCAGGTCGGCGAGCTTGGTGATCTCGGCGGGGGTCATCGACTTGCCGTCGACGACACCGCCCTTGATGACCAGGAGGGGATTGGCCTTGGCGAAGTCACGCAGCCCCTTGGCCGCCTCGACCACGTCGCCCTTGACAAAGGCGATGGCCGACGGGCCCTGCAGCAGGTCGTCCAGGCTGGAGATCCCGGCCTGGTTCGCCGCCAGCTTGGTCAGCGTGTTCTTCACCACGGCGAACTTCGCATTCTCACCGAGCGAAACGCGCAGCTCCTTGAGCTGAGCGACGGTGAGACCGCGGTATTCGGTCAGAACGGCAGCGCTGGAGCCATCGAACTCACTCTTGAGCTCGGCAACAGCAGTCGCCTTTTCCGCCCTCGCCATGGGCCTCCTTCCAGATGTGCCGCCGGAGAAGGCTCCCGGAGAAACGAAACAAGCCCCGGCGCAGGCGCACGGGGCTCGCACATCGGACGTCAGGGACGGCCAATATGAAAACTCACATCCACCTGCGCAGGTCGCCCGCTTCACGGGGCCTTGGGTCACCGAGCTTGCCTCGGCGACGACCGGCGGTCTTCGGCATCCACCAGAGTACCCCACCTCAGGGCATGCTGCCGCACGTCACCGCAGCGGCCGGAAGAAGTCCCGCAGGTCGCCGCTCAGCAGCTCCGGCACCTCCATCGCCGGGAAGTGCCCGCCGCGGTCGTACTCCGACCAGTGCCCGATCCGGTCCGCCGGGTCCATCAGGCTCCTGATCGTGTCGTCGCCCGCGAAGACCGCGACCCCGGTGGGCACCGACGGCGCCGCCTCGGAGCCCCCAGAATCCCCGGCCATCTCCCGGTACGCCCGCATGCCCTCGTAGGTGCCGTGCGCGGACGAGGCCCCTGAACCGGTGAACCAGTAGACGCTGATCGCGGTGAGCAGGTCGTCCCGGTCGACGGCCTCCTCGGGCAGCGCGGACGCCGGATCGGTCCACTCGGCGAACTTCTCCACGATCCAGGCCAGTTGCGCCACCGGGGAGTCGTTCAGCCCGTAGCCGAGCGTCTGGGGGCGGGTGGCCTGTATGTGGAGGTAGCCCAGGCCGTCGCGCTGCACCCGGTTGAAGCGTTCGGCGCGCGCCCGGTCGGCCGCGGGCACCGCCTCGACGTCGATCGGCGGCCCGAACGGCATGCCCGCCGACGTACCGGTCAGGTGGACGCCCGCCGTCCGGCCGGCGGCGATCATGCCGAGCAGGCTCGCCACGCCGGCCCCCGCGTCGGTGCCGTGGACGCCGTAGCGCTCGTACCCGAGGCGGGCCATCAGCTCCGCCCACGCCGACGCGACGCGGAACAGATTCCCCCACCCCTCCTCGCGCACCGGCGTGGAGAACCCGTAGCCGGGCAGCGACGGCAGCACGACGTGGAAGGCGTCGGCCGGGTCGCCGCCGTGCGCCCTGGGGTCGGTCAGCGGCCCGATCACCCTGCGGAACTCCAGCGGCGAACTCGGCCAGCCGTGGGTGAGCACGAGCGGCAGCGCGTCCGGCTCGGGCGAGCGTACGTGCATGAAGTGGACGTCCTGGCCGTCGAACGTGGTGACGAACTGCGGGATCTCGTTCAGTTCCGCCTCCTGGGCCCGCCAGTCGAACTCCTCCGCCCAGTACCGGGCGAGGTCGCGCAGGTACCCGAGGGGGACCCCGCGGGTCCAGTTCGTGCTCGGCACCCCGTCCGGCCAGCGGGTACGGCCGAGCCGGTCCACCAGGTCGTCGAGGTCGGCCTGCGGAACGTCGATGCGGAAGGGACGGATGTCGTTGTCCATGCCCCCGACACTAGGAAGGGATGCGGAAAGGATGGTTCCGCGTCTACTGCCAGACTGAAGTACATGCTCGAAACCTCCGCCCGGCTGCTGCGCCTGCTCTCCCTCCTCCAGACGCCGCGCGACTGGTCCGGTCCGCAGCTCGCCGAACGCCTGTCGGTCACCACCCGCACGGTCCGCAACGACATCGAGCGGCTGCGCGAACTCGGCTATCCGGTCCACGCCACGCCCGGGCCGGGCGGCGGTTACCGGCTCGGCGCGGGGGCCGCGCTGCCGCCGCTGCTGCTGGACGACGAGGAGGCGATCGCCGTGGTGGTGGGCCTGCGCACGGCGGCCACCGCCGGAGTCACCGGGATCGAGGAGACCTCGCTGCGCGCGCTCGCCAAGCTGGAGCAGGTGCTGCCGGCGCGGCTGCGGCACCGGGTGGAGGCGCTGGAGTCGGCCACGGTCGCCGTACGCGGGGCCGAGGGACCCACGGTGGACGCCGACGTGCTCGCCGTACTGGCCGGGGCCTGCCGGCGGCGCGAACGGCTGCGGTTCGACTACACCGGGCACGACGGCGGCACCACGCGGCGGCTGGCCGAGCCGTACCGGCTGGTCCACATGAGCCGCCGCTGGTACCTGGTCGCGTGGGACGTGGACCGCGACGACTGGCGCACCTTCCGCGCCGACCGGGTACGGCCCCGGCCGCCCACGGGGCCGCGGTTCGCTCCCAGGGAGCCTCCGGAGGGCGATGTGGCCACTTACGTCCAGCGCGGCGCCGGGGCCGCGCTGTGGCGGCACCGGGCCCGGGTACGGCTGCACGCCCCGGCCGAGGCCGTGGCGTCCCGGTTGCCGCCCGCCGTGCTCGTCGAGGCGGTGGACGAACGTACCTGCCTGGTCCAGACCGGTGCCGACACCCTGCAGATGCTCGCGCTGTACCTGGGCCTGCTGGACGTCGACTTCGAGGTGGTCGAGGGCGCGGAGTTCGCCGGGCACCTGCGCACCCTCATCGGCCGCTACGAGCGGGCCGTGCGGCCCGTCTGAGCGGCGCGGGAGTCAGGAGGTGACCGCGCGGGCCGTGCCGTTGGCCCGAGTACGGCCGGCGTCCCGGCGGTAGGCGCTGGGGCTGACCCCGAGCGTGCGCTTGAAGGCCGCGCTGAACCCGAAAGCGTCGGAATATCCCACCTTGCGGGCCACCGCCCCCACCGTCGCCGCCGGTTCGGTGAGCATGTCGGCGGCGAGCGCCATCCGCCACTCCGTCAGGTAGGTCAGCGGCGGATCGCCCACCAGGTCGGTGAACCGCCTGGCGAACGTGGTGCGCGAGACGTTGGCCGTGGCGGCGAGGGAGGCCAGGGTCCAGGGCCGGGCCGGATCGTCGTGGATCGCGCGCAGCGCCGGGCCCGCCACGTCGTCGCCCAGCGCCGCGTACCACGCGGGCCTGGTCGCCTCCGGCCGGTCGAACCAGTCGCGCAGCGAGCAGACCAGGAGCCAGTCCAGCAGCCGGTCCAGTACGACCTGGCGGCCGGGGCGGCCCTGGACGAGCTGGGCCTCCAGGTAGGTCCGCATCCCGGAGCAGTCGTGGTCGTCCGGCACGACGGCCACCGGCGGCAGCACGCGTATCAGGCGGCGCAGCACCTCTCCCCCGGCCTGGTACGAACCGGCGAGCAGGACCGTGTCACCGGCCAGTTCGGCCGGCGCGTCGTGCGCGGCGGTCCGTACCGGGCCGGGTGTGGCGCTCTCGGCGAACACGAAGGGCTCGGGCCCGCGCACGACGGCGGCCTCGCCGACCCGCACGCGCTCGGCGGTCTCACCCTGGACGATCCACCCTTCGCCGCGCAGCGGCAGGCACAACGTCAGGGACGCGCCGCGATCGAACTCAAGCGCCCACGGCGGCGAAAGCGCCGAAGCGCCGAAGACCGCCCCCTCGCCGCGCACCCCACGCAACAGATCGTCATATGGGTCCATACGGCTCACGATAACGGGACGATCGGACAGCCCCCACGGACGCTCGGCCATGTCCGCACGGGCCTTCCGGCGGTTGGCTGTCAGGCATGGACGACATTCTGGTTCTCGGTGCGACCGGCAAGACCGGACGCCGCTTGGTACGACTGCTGCGCGAACGCGACCTCCCGGTACGCCCGGCGTCCCGCTCCAGCGCGGTCCGCTTCGACTGGTCCGACCCGCGGACGTGGGAACCGGCGACCAAGGGCGCCCGCGCGGTGTACCTGGTCGCCCCCGACGACCCCGCCCCCATCGCCGGTTTCGTCGAACAGGCCCGCGGCAACGGGCCGGTCGAGCGCTTCGTGGTCCTTTCCGGGCGCGGAATCGAGCACGTCGAAGGCGACTTCGGGGTCGGCATGGCCACCGCGGAGCGGGCCGTGGCCGCCTCCGGGGCGGAGTGGACCGTGCTGCGCCCCAACGAGTTCGCCCAGAACTTCGACGAGGACCTGTGGCACGCGCCGGTACGGACCGGGCGGCTGGCCCTGCCGATGGGGGACGTGCCCGAGCCGTTCGTCGATGTGGAGGACGTGGCGGCGGCCGCCGCGGCGCTGACCGAGGACGGGCACGCCGGGCGGATCTATGAGCTCTCCGGGCCGGCGGCGCTGAACTTCCGCGAGGCCGTCGAGATCATAGGGCGGGCGGCGGGGCGGACCATCGAGTACGTGGATCTGACCCCGGCCGCCTACCGGGCCGAACTGATCGCCGAAGGCTATCCCGAGGCCGTCGCCGACGCGCTCGGCGAGTTGTTCGCGGTGCACCGCGCCGGGCACACGGTCGAACCGACCGGCGACGTGCGGCGCGTCCTGGGGCGGGAACCGATCGCCTTCGCCGACTACGCCGCCCGCGCGGCGGCGGCGGGCGCCTGGTCGGCGTAGCTCAATTCTGTCGGTGCCGTTCGCTAGGTTGCCTGTTCATGAGCAACATGGCGAGACTCGAAGAGATCGTCGCCCGGCTGCCCGAGACCACTCGGGTCGACGTCGAAGCCTGGGACGGCGAGCCGACCTTCCGGGTGCGCAACAAGGCGTTCGTGTTCACCGACCCCGAGGCCAGGGCCATACGCGTCAAGCTGTCCAAGGAGGAGGCCGACGCGGTGGTGGCCACCGATCCGGGGGCCGAGCCCGCGGGGTACGGGCTGGGGCGGCACGGCTGGGTGCACATCCAGGTCGGCGACCGGCCGGGCGATGACCGCTGGCAGGAGATCACCGAGTGGGTCCGCACCTCCTACACCCTCGTCGCCCCGCGCCGTCTCGCCGAGCGGGTCATGTGAGGGTGCCCGGGCCCCCGCGCACCGGGCGCACCCGGCTTCCGGACGGGCGGTGGCTCGGGTGGGCGGAATGGGGGCCGCGTGACGGCACACCGGTCGTGTTCTGCCCGGGTGCGGGGACCGGCCGGTCGCTGGGGTTCGGCGGCGACGTCGTGGACCGGCTCGGCGTCCGGCTGATCTCGCTCGACCGGCCCGGCCTCGGAGCCTCCGACCCCGCCCCCGGCCGTACGCTCGGTTCCTGGCCCGCCGACGTCGCGGCGCTCGGGCTGACCCGGCCGCGGATCGTCGGTTTCTCCCAGGGCGCGCCGTTCGCCCTGGCCTGCGCCCCGATCGCGGCCCGGCTGGCGATCGTGTCCGGGGCCGACGAGGTGGCCTTGCCCGCGTTCGCCCCGGCCCTGCCCGCGCCGCTGCGCGACCTGGTACGCCTGGCCGCCGCCGACCCGGAGGCGGCCGAGCGATCCTTCCAGGCCATCACGCCCGCCGCACTGTGGGACATGATCGTGCCCAACGCGCCCGCCGTTGATCGCGCGGTCTACGAGTCGCCGGAGTTCGCGCGCGCCTATCGGGCGGCCATGGCCGAGGCGTTCGGCCAGGGTCCGGGCGGTTACGCCCGTGACACGCTGCTGGCGATGTCCCGCTGGCCGTACGACCTGGGCGCGATCCAGATCCCGGTCGACCTCTGGTACGGCGAGCACGACACCGGCCACTCCCCCGACCAGGGCCGTACCCTTGCCGCCCGTATCCCCGGCGCCCGCCACCACCTCGTCCCGG
This sequence comes from Spongiactinospora sp. 9N601, assembly GCF_044326295.1. NCBI lineage: Bacteria > Bacillati > Actinomycetota > Actinomycetes > Streptosporangiales > Streptosporangiaceae > Spongiactinospora > Spongiactinospora sp. 9N601. Next base: position 281,723 of record NZ_JBIRBB010000002.1, on the reverse strand, counting down.
ACACGGGCGGCGCCGTTCTGTGGACACACGCCGAGCCGATCCTGCGCACCCTGCTCGGCGCCCCGGACGCGCCCTGAGCAGGATCGGAGAAGCGTGCCGGGCCACCGCCGTCCTACGTTGGCGGGGTAGCGAACGGACCCCGGCCCCGGAGGTGGCTCATGGCACAGCAGCAGACGAGCAGGCGCAGGCCCGGCACGCCGGGTGCGTTCTCCCGGTGGATGCAGCGCACGATGAACGCCCGGATGAACCGCAAGATACGGCGGGGCCGCGGCCACATGATGGGCATGGACGTGCTGATCCTGAACACCGTGGGCCGCCGCAGCGGGCAGCCCCGGGAGACGCCGGTGGCGTGGTTCGCCGATGACGCGGACGGCGGGCGGCTGATCATCGCGTCGGGCGGCGGGAGTCGGCACCCTGACTGGTACGTCAACCTGATGGCCCACCCGGACCGCGCGACGATCGAACTGCCCGGCCACCCTCCGCTGCCGGTGACCCCGCACCGCCTCGACGGCGCCGACCGCGAACGGGCCTGGCAGCGCATCGCCGCCGCCCAGCCCCGGATCGCGAAGTACCAGAGCAAGTCCGACCGCCGGTACCCGGTGATCCGGCTCACCCCACGCTGAACGAGGTCCTGGGAGTCGCGAGCGGGTCCGGGGCGGCGGGAGCGGGTGCGGGTGCGGGGCGGAAAGGGCGAAGGCCCGCGCCGGTGGCAGGCGCGGGCCTTCGGGTGGGTGGAAAAAAGGTCTGTTGACCAGAAATGCCTTAGTTGAACACGTGCTTCTGCTGCGGGATCTCGCCGACCTCGCTCGCCGGCGGGGCCGAGATCTCGACCGGCTCGTTGTAGCCCTTGAACAGCATGGTGGCGTTGAACGTGCCGCCCTCCGCCGAACCGCTCATGGTGATCTTGCGGGGCAGGCTCTGCGCGTCCGCCCACAGGTCGAACTTGATGTCCTTGACCTTGCCGAACTGGTCGGCGGCCCGGGCGCGCTTGTCGTCGTCCAGCAGCTTGACGGCCTCGTCCACCGGGAAGGTGCCGGAGTAGTGCGTGGTGTCGACGCCGCCAGCGCTCTCGGTGCCCACGGCCTTGATGTCCTTGGACGCGGTGACCAGCTTGACCGCCGCGGCCAGGTCGAACTGCTGCACCCGGCCGAGCGCGTCGTTCGCCTCGTTCTGGCCTTCCCCGTCGAGGTCGGCGACGGACGCCTTGATCCACGGCTTGGTCGCGCCGGTGGCCGACTTCAGGGCGTCCACCTTGACGTACGCGGTGTCGCCGAGCAGGATCGCACGGGCGCCACCGGGCAGGCTGTTCGAGCCGAAGGCGACGGTGTCGAGGGTGAGGTCGACCGCGAGCTGCGGCTTGCTCTGGTACACCATCCGGCCCTGCACCTTACCGGTGTCACCCTCGGGGTGAGAGAATTCGGCCACGGCGTCAACGGTGTAGCTGTTGACCGCCTCGGCCTTCTGGGCCGTCTGCGCCACGGCTTCGGCCGCGGCCAGCTTGACATTGCCGAGCTGCGGACTCGTCGATCCGCACCCGGTGAGGGCGACCACACTGGCTGCGCTCACGGCGGCGATCGCGAGTGAAATCCGGCGCATTTATTTGAGTCCCTTCATATCCCCTGCACTGACTCCGACCCTACGCGCTCGCGGGGTGTTCGGGCCGGGATCCCCCGGGACCTCCGGGTTATCCCCGGGTTTACCCTGAGGGTCCGCCTTTATCAGGGAAGTACCGATACTTCAGCAGTAAACGCACCTTTACCTCGCCAAACCTGCACATTCGCCCCCGCTGTTGATCACGTACCGCACACGGACCAGGAGAGCCGATCATGGGGAACGTACTGGTGACCGGAGCCACCGGAGGGATCGGCAGGCCACTGGTCAACGCCCTCACCGCCGCCGGACACCAGGTGACCGCCATCGGCCGCGACGTCTCCCGGCTCGACGTACCGGGCATCGAGGCCGACCTGTCCGAACCGGCCACCCTCGCCACCGCCTTGGCGGGTGGACCGCAAGACGTCCAGGCCCTGGTGTATTGCGCGGGGATCTCCCCCATCGCATCCGTCGCCGACACCGACCCAGAGACCTGGCGACGAACCCTGGCCGTCAACGTGGCCTCCGCCGCCGAACTCCTGCGCCTGACACTGCCCGCCCTGCGCCGGTCCAGAGGCCACGTGATCTTCGTCAACGCCTCCCCGGGAATGACCGGAGTCCCCCGCTGGTCGGCCTTCGTCGGCAGCAAGGCGGCTCTGCGAGAACTGGCCGACTCCCTCCGCGAGGAGGAGTCCCCCACGGAATACGCGTCACCACGATCTACCCCGCGGCCACCGCCACCGCCCTACTGGCCGAGGTCCGAACCACCTTCGGCCGCCCCTACGACCCCGCCCAGTGCATCCAGCCAGAGTCCCTGGCCGCCATGATCACCTGGACCCTCTCCACCCCACCCGACGCCTACCCCACCGAACTCTCCATCCTCCCCTCCCCACCCTGACCCCCAATCACCACCGGCCCATGCCCCCGCCCCTGCGCCCATAGGAAGCACCACAGATCGGAAAGGGGCCGCCCGTCGCTCCCTTCCCGCGACGGCCGGTGAGGGGCCGTACTCATCACACTCAAGACCCCCGCGCGCAGGGCACATGGGCCCGGAGGGCCAGGCGTTCATAAACGGGAACCTCCCCGCGCGTGCGGGGAGCGCAGCCCCGAGACGTTGTCGGTGTACTGGGACAGGGGACCATCCCCGCGCGTGCGGGGAGCACTTCCGGGTGATCTCCTCGTCGGTGAGGCTCACCGGACCATCCCCGCGCGTGCGGGGAGCACCGGCCGCCAGGCGGTCGGCGGCGGGGGGAGGGGGGACCATCCCCGCGCGTGCGGGGAGCACGCCACCGCTCACGCTCGCGGGGAAGATTTGCCGGGACCATCCCCGCGCGTGCGGGGAGCACACTTGCTGACCTGCGGGTTTTCCTGGCGCTGGTGGCGATTTCATTCAGTTCGAAAACGGTGACCTCGCTAGCTGGCCTCGGAGCATCGCGATTCGCGAGGACGACCCTCTCAACGACTGTGGGGATACGGCTGGGAACCCAGGAACGATATCTCGCAAAGGCGTGCAGGCCGAGCGGCTTGCCTGGAGTTGGTGAGGTTCACGGTCATCAAGGGCGCGTGGGATGGGTTCCTGAGGTCTTGGTCGGAGCTGGTGGCCGTGGTGGGTTGAGGTGGGTATCGGTGTGCTGGTGGTGGTAGCGCCGGGCGGAGCCCGGCCTTAGGAAAAGCAGGCCGAGCGTCAGCGAGGGCGAATGCGCGCGGTAGCGCGTATTGGGGCGACGCGCGGTAGCGCGGGGGCCGGGGAACACAGGCCGAGCGGAGCGAGGTCCATTGGGCGTACGCCGCGTGGGTGGGGGTGGGGGCGCGCCGGAGGCGGGGCGTACTGCTTGGAGGGTGTTGAGGGGTAATGGCGGGAGAGTTTAGGGCTGGGATGAGTCCCGTTATGTGGTGCTGGGGTCGGTGGGCGGCTAAGGCATATGCGGAATGCCGGGGGCGGGGCGCAGGGGTACGGCGGCGGGGTACGAGCGGCGGGGTTTGTTGGGGGTGGCGTACCTCGATGGCGGCGCGATCATCTGGGGTTCAAGCCCTCTGGCGGGTTTGACGCATCGGAGGAACGACGAAGCCCACCCCATGCCTCATGTGGGCGGGGTGGGCTGCCGGGTTTGGGTCAGGCCGGGGTTTCGGCGACGAGGCCGCGGACGATGTTGGGGTCGACCGGGATGCCCGGGCCCATGGAGGTGCTGAAGGTGACCTTCTTGAGGTAGCGCCCCTTGGCCGCGGACGGCTTGAGCCGGAGCACCTCGTCGAGGGCGGCCGCGTAGTTCTCCACGAGCTGGCGCTCGCTGAACGACGAGCGGCCGATGATGAAGTGCAGGTTGGCGTGCCGGTCGACGCGGAACTCGATCTTGCCGCCCTTGATGTCGCCGATGGCCTTGGTCACGTTGGGGGTGACCGTGCCGGTCTTCGGGTTGGGCATCAGGCCGCGGGGGCCGAGCACCCGGCCCAGCCGACCGACCTTGCCCATCAGGTCGGGGGTGGCCACGACCGCGTCGAACTCGTTGAGCCGGTTGCCCTTGGAGATCTCATCGATCAGCTCATCGGCCCCGACGATGTCGGCGCCCGCCTGGCGGGCCTCCTCGGCGCGGTCACCGGTCGCGAAGACCAGGACCCGGGCGGTCTTGCCGGTGCCGTGCGGGAGATTGACGGTGCCGCGCACCATCTGGTCCGCCTTGCGGGGGTCGACGCCCAGCCGCAGCGCCACCTCGACGGTGGCGTCGAACTTGGTGGCAGAGGTGTCCTTGGCCAGCTTCGCCGCTTCGGCGGGGGCGTAAAGGTGCTCTCTGTCGATCTGGCTCGCCGCGTTGCGGTAGCCCTTGCTGCGCTTCACTGCTCACTCCTGTGTCATGGACGAGTGGTCGTGGTGTGGGCCAGCGCTCGGCCCTCCCACTGGCTGACCGGCCGACCGGGTCGGTCGGCGTCGTCAGTCGGCGACGGTGATGCCCATCGACCGGGCGGTGCCGGCGATGATCTTCTCGGCGGCCGCGATGTCGTTGGCGTTGAGGTCCTGCATCTTGGTCTCGGCGATCTGCCGCAACTGCTCCTTGGTGAGCTTGCCCACCTTGTCGCGGTGCGGGTTGGCGCTGCCCTTGTCGAGACCGGCGGCCTTCTTGATCAGCTCGGGCGCCGGAGGCGTCTTGGTGATGAAGCTGAAGGAGCGGTCTTCGAAGATGGTGATCTCGACGGGGATGATGTTCCCCCGCTGGGCATCGGTGGCAGCGTTGTACTGCTTCACGAAGTCCATGATGTTGACGCCGTGCGGGCCGAGCGCGGTACCGACGGGCGGGGCGGGCGTGGCCTGGCCAGCGGGGAGCTGGACCTTGACCAATGCCGCGATCTTCTTCTTAGGAGGCATCTGTCCTTCTCCGGGTCCTTTTACGATCCCTCGCGGGCGCGGCTCATCGCTACGCGACCGAGGGGACGAATGGCAAGTCTACGCGATGACTCAGATCTTCGAGACCTGGTTGAACGACAGCTCGACCGGGGTCTCTCTGCCGAAGATCGAGACGAGCACCTTGAGCTTCTGCGACTCGGCGCTGATCTCGCTGACCGTCGCGGGCAGCGTGGCGAACGGCCCGTCCATGACCGTGACGGACTCGCCGACCTCGAAGTCGACCGTGGCGGGCGCGGCCTTGGCCGACGCCTTCTTGGACTCCTCGGCCGGCTCGGGCGCGAGCAGCTTGGCGACCTCGTCGAGGTTGAGCGGGCTCGGCTTGTTGGACAGGCCGACGAACCCGGTGACGCCGGGCGTGTTGCGGACCGCCGCCCACGACTCGTCGGAGAGGTCCATCCGGACCAGCACGTAGCCGGGCAGCACACGCTCCTTGACCGGGACCTTCTTGCCGCTCTTGAACTCGGTGACGGTGTGCGTGGGCACCTCGACCTGGAAGATGAAGTCTTCCATGTTGAGCGAGCCGATACGGGTCTCGATGTTGGACTTCACCCGGTTCTCGTAACCGGCGTAGGAGTGGATGACATACCACTCACCCGGGAGGCCGCGCATCTGGCGCTTGAACTCCTCGACCGGGTCGACGTCCGACAAATCCGGAAGGACGTCACCGTCTTCATCGACGGCCGACTCATCGGCGCCATCGGCCTCATGCGCGGCCTCAGGCTCTTCCGACGCCTCGGACTCCGCCGCCTCAGGGCTCTCGCCGACGGCCTCGATCACCTCGTCGGGCTCGCCGTCCCACTCATCGCGGGATCCGCCGGCCGACAGTGGGGTCTCGGACACGGTGACTCTTTCTCTTTCCTTGGATGGGCTGCTGGCAACACCGGCGGGTGTGCCCGCCGACGTTGACTCCGGATCGCTCAGGAGGACCCGAAGACCGCCAGCACACCCTCCGTAAGCAGGAAGTCTAGCGCGGACACGATGCCCACCATGATCAACACGAAGACCAAGACGACCGTGGTGTAGGTGATCAGGTCCTTGCGCGTCGGCCAGATGACCTTACGCAGCTCAGCGACCACCTGCCGGTAGAACAGGGCTGGTGTGGTGCGCTTCTTCTTTGGGCTGGGAGCCGGCTTGTCCGAAGTCTCGCCGCGCGTGTCGATCGCCACAATTAATCACCTGATCCGTCGTGTCCTCGCCACCTGCGGTGCGCTGTAACACGCCTGCCGCGCGGACCGCTTCTCGCAGGGCACGAGGGACTCGAACCCCCAACCGCCGGTTTTGGAGACCGGTGCGCTACCAATTGCGCCAGTGCCCTAGGTCGTGCAACCAACCATACCCCGACTGAGCCGGAGTCTGGCCAGGACTCGCTCGGCCGACCACGCGACGAACGGTGGCCACGGCCATGCCGCAGTCTACGGCGGTTTCGGCTCCACGTCGAACCGCACAAGAACCACCGGCCACACCGCACGCCGCACCGCACGCCACGCCGCAGACCAGGCCACGAGCCGCCACACCCCGCGACGCCCCGTCCAAGGGGCGGATAAGGGGAGGTGACGGCCCTGCGCGTCTGGGAACATGGGGGTATGACCCGACCTCGCATATCAGCGCGTATCGCAGCCATCTCCGAGTCCGCGACCCTCGCGGTGGACTCCAAGGCCAAGGCCATGAAGGCCGCCGGCCGTCCGGTGATCGGCTTCGGCGCGGGCGAGCCGGACTTCCCGACGCCCGACTACATCGTCGAGGCCGCCGTCGAGGCCGCACGCAACCCGCGCTTTCACAAGTACACCCCTGCGGGCGGCCTGCCCGAGCTCAAGCAGGCGATCGTCGACAAGACGCTCCGTGACTCGGGCTACCGCACCGAAACCTCCCAGGTGCTGATCACCAACGGCGGCAAGCAGGCGGTATACGAGGCGTTCGCCACCCTGCTCGACCCGGGTGACGAGGTCATCGTCATTGCGCCCTACTGGACCACCTACCCCGAGGCGATCAAGCTGGCGGGCGGGGTCCAGGTCGACGTCGTCACCGACGAGACGACCGGCTACCTGGCGAGCCTCGACCAACTGGAGGCGGCCCGCACCGAGCGCACCAAGGCGCTGCTGTTCGTCTCGCCGTCCAACCCGACGGGCGCGGTCTACGGCCGCGCCGAGGTCGAGGCGATCGGCCACTGGGCGGCCGAGCACGGGCTCTGGGTGGTCACCGACGAGATCTACGAGCACCTGGTGTACGGCGGAGCGGAGTTCACCAGCATCGCCACCGCCACGCCCGAGCTGGCCGACCGCGTGATCATCCTGAACGGCGTGGCCAAGACCTACGCGATGACCGGCTGGCGGGTGGGCTGGATGATCGGCCCCAAGGACGTCGTGAAGGCCGCGACCAACCTCCAGTCGCACGCCACATCCAACGTGGCCAACGTGTCCCAGGCCGCCGCGCTGACCGCGCTGACCGGCGACCTGTCGGCGGTGGCGACCATGCGTGAGGCGTTCGACCGCCGCCGTCAGACCATGGTGCGGATGCTCAACGAGATCCCCGGCGTGGTCTGCCCCGAGCCGCTGGGCGCGTTCTACGCCTACCCGTCGGTCAAGCAGCTCCTGGGCAAGGAGCTGCGCGGCCACCGCCCGGCCACGACCGCCGAGCTGGCCGAGCTGGTGCTCGAAGAGGCCGAGGTCGCGGTGGTGCCCGGCGAGGCGTTCGGCACTCCGGGCTACTTCCGGCTGTCCTACGCGCTGGGCGATGACGACCTGGTGGAGGGCGTCAGCCGGATCGGCAAGCTGTTCTCAGAGCTCCGCTGACGCGAGCGGCAAGGGCCCGCTCCCGCAGGGCGGGCCCCCTCGCCGGCTCACGGCACGACGGTGAGCGATTCGGCGATCTTCTTCAGCTCGGCGTCGGCGCCCATCTTTCCGGCGAGCTCCGCACTGATCATTACTTCGATCGCCAGCTCCGGCGATTCCTGCCAGAGCATTAGGCGGCTGCCGGACTCCCCTGACGGCGTAGCCTCAGGTTCGCTCGGTTCGGTCGCCTCAGGTTCACTCGGTTCGGCGGACTTCTCCCCGTCCTCGGACGGCATCATGGTGGGCTCCGCGGACAGCGACTCAGCGGGCAGCTCGGTGAAAGTCGCGGTCGGCGCGGGCTCCGACTCGTCCCCGCCCAGCACCCAGTCCTTCTCGCCCACATCGACCAGGTACGCCTTCCGGTCGTTCCTGACGGTGATCGACTCGGCGCCCTCCTTGCCATAGCGCGTCAGCCGGTCGGCGGCCTCCGCGGCCGAGCCCCCCCGATAGACGACCACGTTGACCCCGGGCGGCTCCCCGGTGTCGGCCGGGATGTTCCATGAGGTGGCCAGGCTGTCGGCGCCGAAGCTGTCCTCGACGTACCAGCCCTCCCACTTCAGCCCGTCCGGCAGGTACTTCCACTCGATCCCGGCGAACCGCCTGCCGCCCTCGTCCAGGTCGCCCAGTTCCGGCGGAAGCTTGTCCTTGGTCCCGTCCGACACGGTGACCGTGACGCGGGCCCCCGGTTCCAGGGCCATGCCCGCGGCGGGCGACTGCGAGATCACCGTGCCGCCCCGCACCGTGCTGGAGGGCGCGCTCTTGTAGTCGGCCGTCAGCCCGGCGCGGTCCAGTGCCCGCTCCGCCTGTTCCATGGTCATCTTGGCCAGGTCCGGCATCACCACACCCGGCCGTACCGTGGCGCCCAACGCCGCCCCACGCTCCGGACCCGGCTGCTGGCCGGGGCTCATCGCCAGGTAGAGCGGCACCGCCCCGGCGACCGCCGCCGTCACCAGCGCCGCGCCCGCCGTACGGAGCCGGACGGCACGGCGGCGGTGCAGCCTGCGCACGGCCGCCGCCGTGCCCGCCCCCGCCCGCACGTCGCCGACCTGCGTGGACATGGCGTCCTTGAGTTCGTCCTCGATGGTCATGCGCTCACTCCCTCCAGCCTCGTCATGCGTTCGCGGATGCGGCCGAGCCCTCGGGCCGCCTGGCTCTTCACGGTCCCGACCGAGCAGCCGATCAGTGTGGCCGTCTCGGTCTCCGAGAGGTCCTCCCAGTAGCGCAGCACCACGACCGCGCGCATCCGCGCGGGGAGCCTGCGCAGTTCGCCCAGCATGACCTCGCGCAGATCGAGGTCGGCCGCGGTGGCGGCCGTGTCCGGCGGGCGGGCGAAGGAGATCTCCCTGATCACCTTCGCCCGCCGCGCGGCGGAGATGGCCGCGTTCACCACGACGCGCCTGGCGTAGGCGCCGGGGTTGTCGTGCCGGATACGCGGCCAGTGCCGGTAGACCTTCTCCAGGGCGTGCTGGACCAGGTCCTCGGCGTCATGCTGGGACGCGCCGCACACCAGGATCGCGGTGCGCAGCAGAGCCGTACTTCGGGCGGCCAGGAACTCGTCGAAGGCCGCCTCGTCTTCGTCCGTCATCAGCGAGGTCCCCTTTCGCCCCTCCCAACGCGCCGGGGTCCGCGCAGGTTGAGATCGAAGTTACGGCACCATGGGGAAATGCCACGGCCACTCCACACCCTCCCGAAAGCGCACCTGCATCTGCACTTCACCGGTTCCATGCGGCATTCGACGCTGATCGAACTGGCCAGGGAGCAGGGCATCCACCTGCCCGACGCGCTGGAAGAGGACTGGCCGCCCCAGTTGCACGCGACCGACGAGCGGGGCTGGTTCCGGTTCCAGCGGCTGTACGACATCGCGCGTTCCGTGCTGCGCCGGCCGGGCGACGTCTACCGGCTGCTGCGCGAGGCCGCGCAGGACGAGGCGGCCGAGGGGTCGGCCTGGCTGGAGATCCAGGTCGATCCCTCCGGGTACGCGACGCGGTTCGGCGGGCTGACGGCGACGCTGGACCTGGTGCTGGACGCGGCACGTCAGGCCGCCGCCGCGAGCGGGATCGGCATCGGGGTGGTCGTCGCGGCGAACCGCACCCGGCATCCGCTCGACGCCAAGACGCTGGCCAGGCTCGCCGCACAGTACGCGAGCGAGGGCGTGGTCGGGTTCGGATTGTCCAACGACGAACGGCGGGCCAGGGCGCGCGACTTCGACGGCGCGTTCCGGATCGCCAAGCGGGCCGGGCTGCTGGCCGTGCCGCACGGCGGGGAACTGGCCGGGCCGGTGAGCGTGGCCGAGTGCGTGGACGACCTGGCCGCCGACCGGATCGGGCACGGCGTGCGCGCGGCCGAGTCGCCGCGCCTGCTGGAACGGCTGGCCGACCGGCAGATCACCTGCGAGGTGTGCCCGGCCTCCAACGTCGGGCTGGGGGTCGCCGAGCGCGCCGAGGACGTGCCGCTGCGGCGGATGTTCGACGCGGGGGTGCCGATCGCGCTGGGCGCGGACGACCCGCTGCTGTTCGGCTCGCGGCTGCTGCGGCAGTACGAGCTGGCCAGGGAGGTGCACGGGTTCCGTGACGCGGAGCTGGCCGAACTGGCCCGCCAGTCGATCCGATCCTCCTCCGCGCCCGAGCACGTCGCCAAGGATCTGCTGCGGCGCGTCGACGCCTGGCTGGCCGGCCATGACGACGACTCCTCCGCCCGCTGACGCGGAGCTGAGGCAGACTGGAGGGGTGCGGGGTCCGGAGATGGGGCGGAGTTTGAGAACGGCCGCCATTGATCCCACTAGACTCGGCCGAGTCCGTACCGTGGCCGACCGGCCACGGTTTTGTGTAATCAGCGAGCTGGACGGAATCGCATGTCTGGGTATGACCGTGTAGTACAACCGGCCGCCGGAGACGAAGCCCTGGAAAACCACCTGGGCGGCGATGAGGCCAGAAACTACCGCCAGTACGAGATCGACATGGTGGCCCCGCACGTCGGCCGGTCGATGCTGGAGATCGGTTCGGGGCTCGGCCACTTCGCCGAGCAGTTCCTGCCCCGGCTCGACCGCCTGGTGGTCAGCGACTTCGACCCCTACTGCGTGGAGCAGTTGCGCAAGCGGTTCGACGGGCACGAGAAGGCGATCCAGGTCCTGCAGTTCGGGCTGCCGACGGAGATCCCGCTGGAGGGCGACGACCGGGTCGACACGGTCGTGATGATGAACGTCCTTGAGCACATCGAGCAGGACGTCGAGGCGCTGCGCTCGCTGGCCCAGGTCACCGTGCCGGGGGGCCGGATCATCATCTGGGTGCCCGGCTACATGCAGCTTTATGGCGACTTCGACCGCAAGGTCGGGCATGTCACGCGATACACGCCGACCACGCTCGCCCGCACGGTGACCGCGGCGGGCCTGAAGATCCGCACGCTCAAGCCGATCAACTTCCTCGGCGGCATCGCCTGGTGGCTGGCCGTGCGCCGGGGCGGTGTGGGCTATCCCGACCCGCGGCTGGTCAAGATCTACGACCGCACGGTGGTCCCGATGACGCGGCTGATCGAGCGGTTCGTCCGCCCGCCGTTCGGCCAGACGGTGTTCTGCGTGGCCGAGGTCCCCAAAGTCTGACCCGCCCGCGCGCGGGTACGTCCATCGGCATGACGGACTACGCGCGCGCCCGCGAGGTCGCCGAGCAGGCCAGGGAGACCGAGTGGACCCGGCCCAGTTTCGGCAGGCAGCTCTTCCTCGGTGACTTCCGGCTGGATCTGGTGCATCCGCCGCCGCCGGTGTCCGGGGCGGCCGAGGGCGAGAGGTTCCTGCGGTCGTTGCGCCGCTTCCTGTCCGCCCGGGTCGATCCGGCGCTGATCGAGCGTACGGCGCGCATCCCCGACGAGGTCGTCAAGGGGCTGGCCGAACTGGGCGCGTTCGGGATGAACATCCCCGAGCGGTACGGCGGGCTGGGGCTCGGCCACGTCCACTACGGCCGTGCCCTGTCCATGGTCGCCTCCTACGTCCCGTCGCTGGCCGCGCTGCTGTCGGCGCACCAGTCGATCGGCGTGCCGCAGCCGCTGAAGCTGTTCGGCACCGAGGAGCAGAAGCGCGCGTTCCTGCCCCGCTGCGCGGCCGGGGACGTCTCGGCCTTCCTCCTGACCGAGCCGGACGTCGGCTCCGATCCCGCCCGCCTGGCCACCACCGCCACGCCCGACGGCGGTGACTACGTGCTCGACGGCGTCAAGCTGTGGACCACCAACGGCGTGATCGCCGACCTGCTGGTGGTGATGGCCAGGACCGCCCGGGGCATCTCGGCGTTCGTCGTCGAGGCCGACACGCCGGGCATCACGGTCGAACGGCGCAACGCATTCATGGGGCTGCGCGGCATCGAGAATGGCGTGACCCGGTTCGACCGGGTACGCGTACCGGCCGCCAACCTGATCGGCCGGGAGGGGCAGGGCCTCAAGATCGCCCTCACCACGCTCAACACCGGCCGCCTCTCGCTGCCCGCGACCTGCGCGGGTAATGCCAGATGGGCCGCCAAGATCGCCCGGGAGTGGTCCGGGGCCAGGGAGCAGTGGGGGCGGCGGATCGGCGCGCACGAGGCGGTGGCCGGCAAGCTCGCGTTCATCACGGCGACCGCGTACGCGATGGGCGCGGTGGTCGACCTCGCCGGACGGCTGGCCGACTCCGGCACCAGCGACATCAGGATCGAGGCGGCCCTCGCCAAGCTCTACGCCTCGGAGATGGGCTGGCGAGTGGTGGACGACCTGGTCCAGATCAGGGGCGGGCGCGGGTACGAGACCGCCGAGTCGCTGGCCGCGCGGGGCGAGCGGGGCGTCCCCGCCGAGCAGATCCTCCGGGACATGCGGATCAACCGGATCTTCGAGGGCAGTTCGGAGATCATGCACCTGCTCATCGCCCGCGAGGCGGTGGACGCCCACCTCGCGGTGGCCGGGCAGCTCGTCGATCCCTCGGCCGCCGCCACCGACCGCGCCCGCGCGCTGGCCAGGGCGGGCGGCTTCTACGCCCGCTGGCTGCCCACGCTGGTGGTCGGGGCGGGTGTGCGGCCGGGGGCGTACGCGGAGTTCGGGCCGCTGGCCGGGCACCTGCGCTTCGTGGAGCGGACCAGCCGCAAGCTGGCCAGGTCCATCTTCTACGGCATGTCCCGCTGGCAGGCCCGGCTGGAGCACAAACAAGGCTTTCTCGGGCGCGTCGTGGACATCGGCGCGGAGCTGTTCGCGATGACCGCCGCCTGCGTCCGCGCCCAGGAGGACACCGCCGACCTGGGCCGCAGGCCGCAGGAGCTGGCCGACGTCTTCTGCCGCCAGGCGCGGCTGCGCGTGGCGGAGCTGTTCGGGCGGCTGTGGAGCAACACCGACGGCGACGACGTACGCCTGGCCCGGTACGCCCTCACCGGCCGCTACACCTTCCTGGAAGAGGGCATCCTGGACCCCTCCCTGGACGGCCCCTGGGTCGCCTCCGCCGAGCCCGGCATGTCGGTCACCGAGGACGTGCACCGGGCCGTCGCGCACTGAACAGGCATCGCCACCACGACGCCTGAAACTGGTCTATACCGCGCAATGACATGCACCGCGATTCCGGTGGTTGGCGACCGGGGGCAGGGGGCGGCTGACATCGATCGTTTCCAACCGGTCTAGACCGGCGACGTCTATTCGCCACCTACTCGTTGCAGATCCGATATTTCCCGGTATGGACCGGCTATCAAGCACGCGCTTACGCTGGCCTCGCCGTACTTGGACGCAGCCGTCTACACGGGGCCCCGCAGACGGCCGGCGGACCGGTACGGACCAGAGGTTCCCCCAGGTCAAGGTGGTATTCACTGATGAGAACGAGGATCGCGGGCGCCCTCGGCTTGGCGGCCGTCTTGGCCCTGGCCGGTTGCGGCTCGTCCGGAACAGGCGAGGGCGGCGGCCAGAACACCTCCTCGGGTGGCGGCGCGGTGACGCTGAAGATGGTGGCCGCCGACTACGGCTCCGACCCGAACGCGGAAAACGCGGGGGCGAAGTTCTGGAAGGGCATCGTCGATGAGTTCCAGGCCGCCAACCCGAACATCAAGATCGATGTCCAGGTGATCAACTGGAACGACATCGACAAGCAGGTCGCCACCATGGTGCAGAACGGCCAGCCGCCGGACATCCTGCAGACGGGCGGCTACTCCGGCTTCGTCCAGGACAGGCTGCTGCACAAGGTCGACGAGGTCCTCTCCCCGAACGTTCAGCAGGACCTGCTGACCAAGTTCGCCGACTTCGGCAAGGTGGACGGGGTCGCGTACGGCATCCCGTTCGTCTCCTCGGCCCGCGGGCTCTTCTACAACAAGGAGCTGTTCGACAAGGCCGGGATCGCCGAGCCGCCCAAGACCTGGGACGAACTCAAGGCCGCCGCGGAGAAGCTGAAGAAGTCGGGCGTGAGCCAGCCGTTCGGCCTGCCGCTCGGCCAGGAAGAGGCGCAGGGCGAGTCGTTCCTGTGGTTCCTCGGCGCCGGTGGCGGATACAAGGACGCCTCCGGCAAGTGGGCGATCAACTCGCCCCAGAACATCGAGGCTTTCACCTTCATGAAGGGCCTGGTGGACGCGGGTCTGACCACCCCCAACCCGGGCACCAAGGACCGCAAGACGGTCTGGGAGGACTTCGCGGCGGGCAAGGTCGGCATGGTCAACGGCGGCCCGATGTCCATCCCGATCTTCGACGAGGGCTCGGTAAAGGACAAGTACGGTGTCGCGCCGATCGCCGGCAAGACCGGTGCGCTCGACACCACGCTCGGCGTCATGGACTGGATCATGGCGTTCAACAAGAACAACCACCCGGCCGAGATCAAGAAGTTCTTCGACTTCTTCTACACCGGCAACGCGGTGCAGAAGATCGTGGACAACTACAAGCTGCTGCCCGTCACCAAGGGCGGCATCGAGAAGCTGTCCGGCGACGAGAAGCTGAAGCCGTTCCTGGACGGACTCCCGAACGCCAGCTTCTACCCCTTCACCGACCCCAAGTGGCCCGCTGTCCAGGACACCATCAAGCAGACCATCGGCGGCGCGGTCGAGGACCCGGCCAAGGTGCTCGGTGAGCTGCAGAAGGCCGCTGAGACGGGCTGACCCCGGCTGACCCCGGGCACACCGGTACGGCCGGCGCCTCGACACCCGGCGCCGGCCGTACCTCCCTGCGGAACCCTGCAGATCCCTAAAAGTCCCCGCAGGTCCCCCAAAAGACCCCCCGGGCCCCTTTCCAGGACCCTCCCTAGGAAGCAGGACAGATGCGGCATAGATCGAGGGGATTGCGCGCCCTCGAACCCCTGGCCTGGGTCGGACCGGCCATCGTGCTGATCGCACTCGTGGTGCTCTGGCCGGTGGTCGAGATGATCCGGTCGTCGTTCCTCAAGATCAGCAAGTTCGGCATCGTCCAGGGCGGCAACGGGACGGCCAACTACAACAAGCTCTTCGCCGAACCCGACTTCGCCAGCATCATGGGGCGCACCCTGATCTGGGTGGTCGCGGTGGTCGGGCTCACGGTGATCATCTCCCTCGCCCTGGCCCAGCTCTTCAACCAGCGCTTCCCCGGCCGCAAGATCGCGCGTTGGGCGCTGATCGCGCCGTGGGCGGCGTCGGTGCTGATGACGGCGATCATCTTCCGGTGGATGCTCGACCCCGAGGTCGGGGTGATCAACATGATCCGGCGCGACCTGGGCTTCCTCGACGCCCTCGGCGGCGCGTCCGCCGACCCGCTGGGGCAGTCCGCGACCGCCATGCCCTGGCTGATCTTCGTCGCGGTGTTCGTCTCGGTGCCGTTCACCACGTACGCGCTGATCGCCGGGCTGTCCACCATCCCCGGCGACATCTACGAGGCGGCCAGGATGGACGGCGCCTCCAAGATGCGGATCTACTGGTCGATCACGTTCCCGCTGCTCCGCCCGGCGCTGACGGTCGCGGCGCTGATCAACGTGATGAACGTCTTCAACAACTTCCCGATCATCTGGGCGATGACTCGTGGGCAGCCCGGCTACTCGACCTCCACGTCCACCATCTTCATGTACATCCTCAAGAACCGGGACATCGGGGAATCGGCCGCGATGTCGGTGGTCAACTTCGGCATGGTGATCATTCTGACCGTGGTATTCCTCAAGGTCACGCGGTGGAGATCGGAGGTCGTGTGATGGCGCACTCCGCTCCCGCCCCCTCCCGGGCGCTCCCCCGCCTGAAGAGCGTGGTCATCGCCGGGTCCGCCTATGTGATCGCGCTGATCTTCCTCTTCCCGTACGTGATCATGCTGCTCACCGCGGTGCGCCCGCAGGAGACGCTGCGCGAGGCGACCTACCTGCCCAGCGCGTTCGAGTGGTCCAGCCTGGTCGAATTCTGGAGCGGCGGCCTGGCCGGGAACCTGGTGGTCACCCTCCAGGTCGCGGCCGGTTCGACGCTGCTGGTACTGCTGGTCGCGCTGCCGGCCGCCTACTACACCTCCCGGCACAACTTCAGGTTCCGCACCGGCTTCCTGTTCCTGGTGCTGATCACGCAGATGTTCCAGCCGACCGCGATGCTCGTCGGCATCTACCGGGAGTTCTTCCAGTTCGGCCTGGTGGACACGGTCTGGGCGCTGATCCTGGTGAACGGCGGATTTAACCTGGCCTTCGCGGTATGGATCTTGAACGCGTACTTCTCCTCGATTCCCCGCGAGCTGGAGGAGGCCGCGTTCATCGACGGCAACGGCCGGTTCGGGACGCTGTTCCGGATCACGTTGCCGCTGGCCATGCCCGGTGTGGTGACCGCGCTGATCTTCACCTTCATCGCCGCCTGGAACGAGTTCGCGGTGGCGCTGATGCTCAGCACGACCCCGGAGAACCAGCCGCTGACCGTGGCGCTGAACTCCTACATCGGTCAGTACCAGGTGGACTGGCAAGGGCTGTTCGCCGGATCGGTGATCGCCACCATCCCGGTCATCATCCTGTTCGCGCTGATCGAGCGGAAGGTGGTGAACGGGCTCACGGCCGGGTCTATCAAATAATCGATTGCGCGTGACCGGCCCGCTGCATAGGGTCGGTGACATGTGGATCAACTCCTGACCGCCGGCAGCCGGCCCCGTCCCGCGTCCTCGCGGCGACAGGCCCGCACCGCTCAGCTTTCTGACCCCGTTTCTCCGACGCGGTAGCTGAGACCAGGCACGGTTCGACCTTTTCCGGTCGCCGCGTCGCCGTCCACTTCGAGGAGGTCCGCATATGCGCAATCGCCATGCCAGAAAGACCGGTAAGAACCCCGCCGTCCCACAGCGGGGCTACCCCAGGCAGACACCGATGCCCCGGATGCCACAGCGCCCGATCCAGCAGCCGCGCCGGCTGCCCAAGGGCCGCTAGACACCCGCAGGGCAGGCGCGGTGGCCCGGCTCCGGCTGGAGCGGAGTCCGGGTCACCCCGCCACTGGTGTCGCCCGTAATGGGTTCAGAGTCGTTCGATGATGGTCACGTTGGCCTGGCCGCCGCCCTCGCACATGGTCTGCAGGCCGTACCGGCCGCCCACGCGTTCGAGTTCGTGCAGCAGCTTGGTCATCAGGATCGCGCCGGTGCCGCCGAGCGGGTGGCCGAGGGCGATCGCCCCGCCGTTCGGGTTGGTGGTCGCGGGGTCCGCGCCGAGTTCGCGCAGCCAGGCCAGCGGGACCGGCGCGAACGCCTCGTTGATCTCGGTCACATCGATGTCGCCGATGGACAGCCCCGCCTTGGCCAGCGCCTTGCGGGTCGCCGGGATCGGCGCGGTCAGCATGTAGACCGGGTCGTCGCCGGTCAGGGCCAGCGTCACGATCCGGGCCCGGGGCGTCAGCCCGTGTTCGCGTACCGCCGCCGCTGAGGCGATCAGCAGCGCGCCCGCGCCGTCGGAGATCTGGCTGGCGGTGGCCGCGGTGATCACGCCGCCCTCACGCAGGGTCGAAAGCCCGGCCATCTTGTCCAGGGTGGTGTCCGGGCGCGGCCCCTCGTCGGCCTCGACGCCCGCGAGCGGCGCGATCTGCGTGCGGAAGTGGCCGTTGGCGATGGCCTTCGCCGCCCGCTGGTGGCTGTCGTAGGCGTACTGTTCCAGCTCCTCGCGGGTGAATCCCCACTTCTCGCACATCAGCTCCGCGCCGCGGAACTGCGAGATCTCCTGCGTGCCGTACCGGTCGGTCCAGCCCTTGCCGTACGGCGCCGGCATGCCCTGCTGCATGGCGAGGGTGACGCTCGACCCGATCGGTACCATGCTCATCGACTCCACGCCCGCCGCGACCACGAGATCCTGGGTGCCGGACAGCACGCCCTGCGCGGCGAAGTGGATCGCCTGCTGGGACGAGCCGCACTGGCGGTCGATCGTGACGCCCGCGACGCTCTCCGGCAGGCCCGCCGACAGCCAGGCGTTACGCGCGATGTCCACGCTCTGCGGGCCGATCTGCATGACACAGCCCATGATCACGTCGTCTACCGCCGCCGGGTCCACGCCGGTGCGTTCGACCAGCGCCCGCAGCGTGTGCGCGGCCAGATCGACCGGGTGTACGGCCGACAGCCCGCCCTTCTTCTTCCCCACCGGGGTACGGACCGCCCCGACGATGTACGCCTCTGCCACAGTGCCTCCCGACCGGTGCCGCCGATGCGACCGAGCATTGTTCGGTTTCTCTTCGGAGGCTACCACCCGGGCCTATCCGCTGATCAGCGCGCTCGCCCCCAGGGTCTCCTCGCCCGCCCTGCCCGTGACGCGGATGGAGAGCTGCCACACCCCGGTCATCGAGAACAGGTCGCCCTGGGCCAGGAAGCGGCCGGGGCCGGGCTTGCGCGCGGCGACCTCGGGCATCGCGTGGCCCATGGTCGGCATCACCGCGGAGAACGTGACGGCGTCCGCGTCGCCGGAATCGAGCAGGATCTCGACGGTGAAGTCGCGTTCGGCCGTCTTGTCGATCACCACGGTGACGCCGTAGTGCGTCCCGGTCGTGGTCACCCGGACCGGCTCGCCGCCACCCCGGCCGAGCACGAAGATCGTCACGGCGACGGCCACCAGGGCCGCCGCGATCAGCGCCTTCCTCATCGGGCGGACTCCCCCGTGACCTCCACCGTGAACGGCACGGTCACGATCCCGCCGGACGTGGCGTACTGCGCCCAGGCGAGATACCGCCCGGCCGTGGGAAAGGCGTAGGTGAAGCGCAGTCCCTGCGCGGAGACCTGCCCGGCCGGGCTCATCTCGTGCACGTGACCGAAGAACTCACCGTCCGCGCTGCGCACGATCAGGTGGCCGGCCATGCCGAGCCAGGGACGTACCGCGCCCGTCGGGCGGACCTCGATCGTCGCGGCCCGCCCGGCCACCGGTACGGCGGGCCGGGTCACCGCCGCGCCGGACCGCACCTCGGCGGTCTCGGGGCTCGCGGCCTCGCCGCCGACGGTGAAGCCCGCGGAGATGAGCTGCCCGCCGGAGTCCTCGCGCTCGAACTCGGTGTAGGTCCGGTAGCGGCCCGCCCGGTCGGCGCGCAGCCGGATCTCCAGCCGCCCCGGCGCGGTGCGCAGCGAGTGGACGTGCCGGAAGTAGCGGCCGTCCTCGCTGGTGACCACCACGTGGGCGAGCGCCTCGTGGTGGACGGTCAGGTCATCGACAGGGCTGCCGGTGGACCCGTCGAGCAGATCGATGCGCAAGGTGAACTCCTCCCCGGCCGCCGGTCGTTCCGGCAGCGTCGTCACCCGTCCCTGCACGTACGGCCGCCCGGCCTGCTGCTGGTCGGTCGCGGTGGGGGCGGCGCCGTCCGGCGGGCCCGTGGGGAGCTGCGGTTCGAGGATGACCATCATGGCCGCGACCGTGACCCCGGCCGCGGCGCCCGCCACCAGCAGGGCCGCCCGGCCCGGACGGGACAGCGCACCGGTCAGCAGGCCGCCGACCAGCACGACCCCGGCCGCGAACAGCCCCCCGTAGATCAGCAGCTCCCACATCGACCCGCGGTCCACCAGGACGCGGAACGGCACCACGGCGACCTCGCCGCCCGCCCGCAACGTCAGCTCGTGCGGGCCGGTCGTCTCCAACCGGAGCCGGGTGTACCGGTCGCCCGGCCCGGCCGTGAGCCGCCCGGTGACCGTACGGCCGTCGGCCACCGAACGCAGCTCCAGCGCGATCGGCAACTCGCCCGCCGCCTGGTAGGTCTCCACGCCGATCCGCAGCGGCCCCGGCACCTGCTCGGTCCCCTTGATCACCAGCGTCAGCTCCGCGCCGGCGATCGTCTGGGCGATCCGCAGATCCGCCCCCACCACGACGTTGTGCGCCGCGGCCGGGCCCGCGCCGGCCAGCAACAGCACGGCGGACAGACCGAGGACCAGGCAGAGCGCCCGGATCATGCCCGCTGGGCGTTGGGCAGCAACAGCGCCCCGAGGGCGAGCCCGATCAGCCCGGCGACGATCGGCGCGCCGGTCCACAGCTCAGGAACGGCCGGCAGCCTGCCCGCCGAGACCGAGGCCACCAGGATGTACAGCGCCCAGGTGGCGAAGGCCGACAGCCCGGCGAACGCCCAGTAGGCGCCGCGGCGCTCCGCCGATGGATTCAGCCACCGGATCAGCAGGTCGCTGACCAGGCCCCCGGCGACGAAGCCGAGCAGGATCGGCACGTTGTCAAAGGCGGTCTGCGCGCCCGGCATCAGGACCCCGACCAGGTACATGACGGTCACGCTGCCGAACGGCAGCCGCCACCGGCGCAGCAGGAACAGCACCGGGAGGAGCAGCACCGCGTTGGTGATCAAGATCGAGGAGGCCAGGTCGCCGGTCCGGGGACCCTCCATCTCGGAGAGCGCGGCGACGATGCCGCGCCCCTCCCACTGCATCGCGTTGCCGTAGGAGACGAACAGCGAGACCAGCGTGCCCGCCAGCGCCAGCCCGAGCAGCGCGGGGAACAACCGGCCGAGCGAGGGCCGCTCGGCGATGTCGGGCGCGTTCCACGCCGAACGCAACGGCGTGGTGAGAATGAGCAGCATCGTAGAGATCAGCCCCAGATGGGAGGGGCTGAACAGGATGTCGATCGTGGTCTCAATGCCGAGGAACGTGTGCCACATCATGTCCACGAAGCCGAACGCGGCGAACGCCGGAATGGCGACCAGCCCCGCCAGGTAGCCGGTCGGCACCGCCGCCAGCCCCTGCCGGCCCGCCCGGACGTTGCGCCACACCTGCCAGATGATCCACCCGGAGACGGCGGCGAAGCCGGAGTAGAACGCCGCGTGCCACGGGGTGAAGAACGTCTCCAGTTCGGCGAGGTTGCTGTGCGCCCACGCGTCGATCATCAGACCGATGCCGAACCAGACCCCCAGCAACGCCGTGACCAGGTCCGTCCGCGCCGAGACCCATGTCCGCGGCTCCCCCGAATCGATCACCATCCGCCGTAAGCCGGCGTTTGCCACTGCCACGGTCAAGACTCCCTTCGTCGCCTGCATCCTCCCCCGTGCCGCCCACACGCGGAAGCCGGGCAACCGCACCGGGAAAGGTACGGGTAACCGCACCTTCCGCATTGCGTGTCCGCAGGTGATCGTCAGGCGTTCAGGTAGCGCAGTACGGCGAGCACCCGCCGGTGGTCGTGCGGCCCGGCGGTGAGGCCGAGCTTGCCGAAGATGCTCGTGCAGTGCTTCTCCACCGTGCGCTCGGCGATGGCCAGCCGTTCGGAGATGGCCAGGTTGGTCCGGCCTTCGGCCATCAGGCGTAGTACGTCGCGCTCCCGCCCGGTGAGCCGGCTCAACGGGTCGTCGGGCTGGCTGTGCCTGCTCACCAGCCGCTCGACCACCACGGGATCCAGCGCCGACCCGCCCGAGCCCACCCGGCGGATCGCCGCCGCGAACTCCGCCAGGTCGGAGACGCGGTCCTTGAGCAGGTAGCCGATGCCCTCCACGCCGCCTTCGAGGAGTTCGACCGCGTAGCTGACCCGCACGTACTGGGAGAGCACCAAGACCCCGACCTCCGGATGACGCCGGCGCAGGGTCAGCGCGGCGCGCAGTCCCTCGTCGGTGTGCGTGGGCGGCAGCCGGATGTCCAGGATGGCCACGTCGGGCGGGTTCGCCGCGACGCTGGCCAGCAGCTTGTCGGCGTCGTCCACGGCCGTGACGACCTGGTACCCGGCCTCGGCCAGCAGCCGGGTCATGCCTTCCCGGAACAGGGCGGAATCCTCGCAGATCGCTACTCGCACGGCAGCTCCACCATGATCACTGTGCCCCGGCCGGGCGGGCTGACCAGCGTCAGCCGGCCGCCGTTGGCCTCGGCGCGGTGGTTGAGGCCCTCCAGCCCCGAACCGAGGGCCGGGTCCGCGCCGCCGCGCCCGTCGTCGCCGATCTCCACCACGAACCGCCCGGTGCCGCGGGCCAGCCGTACCCAGGCCCGGCTCGCCCCCGCATGCTTGGTCACGTTGGCCAGCCCTTCGTTGACGATGTAGTAGGCCGCGCTCTCGACCGCCTGCGGCAGCGGCCCGGCCATCTCGATCACGCACTCGACCGGCACCGGCGCGACGGCGGCCAGCTCCTTGACCGCGCCGGGCAGGCCGCGCTCGGTCAGCACAGGCGGGTGGATGCCGTGGCTGACCGCCCGCAGGTCGTCCAGCGCGCCGAGCACCGCGTACTTCGCCTCGCCGACCAGCGCCCGCGCCCGCGCCGGATCGGTGGTCGCCTCGGCCAGCCCGAGGGTCATCGCGACCGACAACAGCCGCTGCTGGACGCCGTCGTGCAGGTCGCGTTCGATCCTGCGGCGTTCGGCCTCGCCCCACTGGAGCATCCGCGCCCGCGACGCCGCGAGCTGCCGCACCCGCGCCCGCAGGTCGGCGGTGAGCCGTTCGTTCTCCAGCGCGAGGGCCGCCGCCGCGCACGCGGCGTCGACCAGCAGCGGCTGTTCCAGCAGCGCCGCGTCGTGCAGGAGCACGGCCAGCCGCGCCTCCCCCTGATCGACGCGGGTCATCACCCGGCCGCTGCCCCGTGGCGGCGGCAGCGTGACCGGGTTGCCGTCGGCGTCGACGTACCGGCCCTGGTCGGCCATCCAGTAGGCGACCTTGAGCGTGGGGTCCTTCAGGGTGGCCGCGAGCGCGCTCTCCAGGCCGTCCCGCTGCCGCCTGCCGCGCAGCCGTACGACGAGGTCGGCGACCCTGCCCCGGTCGATCCGGCCCCGCATCATGCTGCCCAGATAGGCGATCGGCACCCCCACGAACGCCCCGAACAGCGAATCGGCGGGAAACCCCAGGGCGACGATGTCGCAGACGTTGAGCACCCGGTCGGCCATGAACGCCATCGTGGCGACCATCGAGGCGGCCACCACCGGCGTCACGGCCCGCCGCTGGGCGGCGGTGCCCTCCAGCCAGCGCACCGCCGCGAGCCCGATCACCGCCACGCCCGCCGCGATGATCAGACCCCAGGAGGTGCGGTCCACGAACGTCACGATCGTGTGCCACGGCTCCTCCGGCCGCAGCTCGGCGAACACCGACGCGCCCGGGATGCAGAGCGACTCCGCGTAGGCGATGCCGACCACGATCCTGGCCGGCAGGCCGTCCAGCCGCCCGGTGGGAAAGGCCAGGAACAGGTGACAGGCGACGCCCGCCCACAGGCCGACGCCCAGATCGAGCAGGTCCAAGGCCCCGTGCTGCTCGCCGAGGGCGAACTTGAACTGCTGCGGAATCCAGGCCACGCCAAGGGCGACCATCAGCGGGCCGACCCGGTTGTGCGGGTGGCCGCGCCACGCCACGACCCCCGCGTAGATGAACGACATGCCCACCAGCAGGCCCATCCCCCAGGCCGGGGATCGCCACAGATCGGGTAACTCCACTATCGACAACCAGGCCGCCGCCGCGACGGCGGCCAGCATCGAGGTGCTGATGGTGGGCCGCCTGCTCATCGTTCACCCCTGCCGGGGATTCTAAAGCTTCGCGCGCCGCGGATGCCTAGGAAGCGCGGGAAATGCGGTGGCTGCTGGTCAGGGTGGCGTAAACGATGACGTTGTCGGTGTAATGGCCGGTGACGCGGTTGTAGGTGCCGCCGCAGGTGATCAGGTGGAGCTGGGCGTTGTCCCGGTCGCCGTACACGCGCTGGGTGGGGAAGGTCCGCTTGTCCGCCTGCTCGACGCCGCCCACCGTGAACACCGCGACCGTACCGTCCTGGCGGTGCACCTCGATCTGGTCGCCGTAGCGCAGCTCGGGCAGCCGGCTGAACACCGCGCTGCGGGTGGCGGTGTCCTTGTGCCCCAGCATGATCGACGGCCCGGCCTGGCCCGCCGTGGGGCCGAGGCGGTACCAGCCCACCAGGTTGGGGTTGTTGGCGGGGGGCACCTGGATCGTGCCGTCCTTGGCCAGGCCCACGGAGCTGATCGGGGCGTTGACCTTCAGTTTCTTGATGACCAGCCGCTTGGGGGTGGACGGCTGCATCGGCGGGGCCGGGGTGATCGGCGGCAGCGGTGGCGGCACGCTGGGCGCGGCCTGGAAGAACTCGCCCGCCGCCGACGGCTGGACCTTGGCCGGAAGCTGCGTGCGGCCGTCGGACAGGTTGTAGGCGGCGGGATCGGTCAGCATGAAGACCAGGCCGACCACCACGGTGACCACTCCGGCCACCGCGGCCAGCACAAGGATCGAGAACAGCGCCCGGCCGCCGTCCTTCTTGGGCGGCTCGGGGGGGTGCGGCGGAGACGGCGGGGTGTAGTAGACCTGTCCCGGCTGCGCGTAGTACTGCTGCGGCTGGCCGTAGGGGACGGGCTGGCCTGGGTGGGGATAACCGCTCTGCTGCGGATATCCCTCCTCCGGAGGCTGGGTCGTCACCGCCGGCCCGCCCGATCAGCCCTTGGACGCCTGGGCCCGGCGGCGCATGAACAACCCGCCGACCCCCGCACCCAGCACCAGAACCGAGCCCACCAGCACGAACATCCGCCCGTCCGGCCCCATCTCGCCACCGCCTCCAGTGGCCGCGCCGTCCTTGGGGGTCTTGTCGATCTGGGTGTCCGCCGTGATCGTCGCCGTCCTGGTGTTGGTCTTCTTGGGCGTCGGGGAGGGCGTGTCGGAGGGGGTGGGGGTCGGGGCGGTGGGGGTGCCGGACGGCGTGCCGGCCGCGCCGATGGGGAGGTTCAGGGACGGGCCCACACCGGAGCAGTTGTAGTAGACGGTGTTGGAGCCGGTGCCCGCCTTGAGGACGAAGCCCCCGCCTTGGATGGCGAGCGTGCCGGAGGCGGTGGGTTGCAGGACCACGGCCATCGACGTGGGAATCGGCATCGGGCTGCCTGATGGGACGGCTGTGGCGACCACGACGGCACCCGTCGCGGTGGGAGTGGAACTGGCGATCGGGCCGCTGGCCGACACGGTGCCCTGCGCCACGACCGTCGCGTTCGCGGAGATGGACGCGGGGGCGGGCAGCGGAGTGCTGCTGTTCGTGGGAGTGACCGTGGGCGATGGCGTCGCCGTTGACGTGGCGGTCGGGGAGGCCGAGCCGCCGATCCGCCAGGTGATGGTCACCGCCGTGTTCGGGGAGGGGGTGCCGGAGGGGCCCACCAGTTCCATCGGGAACGTCACGGTGGTCGGTTGGCCGTTGGGAGGCGTACAGGAGTAGACGACATCGATCGGCGTAGCCAGGGCGGGGATCGCTCCGAAGATGAGACCTCCCCCGATGGCTCCCAGGGCGGCGGTCTTCAGGGCGACGCGACGCCGCGCCTTGGACTTCAGCACTGTCCCGTTCTCCGTTTCGATGCGGTCTACCGGGCCGACAGGCGCACCAGCATGCCAGTCATTACTGATGTTTCGACTCAGATCCTATGAACAGTTCATGAGAATCTGCACCCATATGCCGAAATCGGGCATAGATTCAGTCTCGCAACGGTAGATCGTCACGAGCGGTGATCGCGCCGTCTCAGCGGGTCCGCTTGGAGAGGGTCGCGTAGACGATGATGTTGTCCGTATAGCTGTGCCGGCGGGGGTCATAAATGCCGCCGCAGGTGATCAGGCGCAGGCTGGCGTCGTTGAGGTTGCTGTAGACCCGGGCGGTCGGGAACCGCGCCTTGCGGATCTTCTCCACGCCGTCCACGGTGAACTCCAGGACCTTGCCGTCCGTCCGGGTGACCCGGATCTTCTGCCCGCGCTTGACCTGGTGCAGGCGGGCGAAGACGGCGGGGCCCTGCCGGTTGTTCACATGACCGAGGATCACGGCCGGGCCGATCTGGCCGGGCACCGGGCCGTGCTGGTACCACCCGGCCAGTTTGGGCTTGCTCAGCGGCGGGACGGCGATCTCGCGGTTCTTCTGGACGCCGAGCGACATGAGCCCGGCGGAGACCCCGATGGCCGGGATGGAGATCTTCGTCGGGCGGGTCCGCGCGTCGGTACGGACCGGCGGCGGGGCCTTGACCGACGGCATCGGCGGCGGTGCGGCCGGTTCGGCGGCGGTGAGCGGCACGCCGGGGCCGCCAGGCCCGACGGTGGGCAGCATCGCAGGCTCGGCGGCCTGCTGGACGACGTCCGCGGCGGGCCTGTCCTGCTGCTGTGGCACGGGGGCGGCGGCCAGGACACCCTCTTGCGTCCGGTCCGGCTCGACGGGCGGGGCGAGGTACGTGAGCAGACCGGCCACGATCGCCGCGATCCCGCCGAGCGACCCGGCCACGAGCACGGCGGGCAGAGCAGCCGCCCGCAGCCGCTCTTTGGCCCCCTTACCGCCAGGGTGCGGTGGTGCGGTCACTGCCCGGCTCCGACATGCGCTGCCCTGCGTCTGCGCAGCGCCACACCACCCATGATCGCGCCCGCCAGCATGGCGGAACCCGCCCCGATCAACGCCGCTCCAGAGGGCGGCACGGGCGACTCTCCGGTCTGCGGAGCGCCTACCGGGGTGATCTCGACCTGCGGGGTCGCGGTGGCGGTCACCGTCCGGGTGCTGGTGGGGGCGGGGCTCGGCGACGCCGTGACAGTGGCGGTCGCCGTGGTGGTGGGAGTGGACTGGCCGCCGTTGCCGTTCTGGCCGCCGTTGTTGGTGTTGGTGCTGCTGGGGGTCGGAGTGTGGGGGGTCGGCGACGGCTGGTCGCCTACGGTGATCCTGAAGGTCACGTTCTTCTGGACGGGCGTGCAGACCGCGCGGAACATCGACGGCGGGGCCTTGAACTCCTGCGTCACCACCTTGAAGGCGTCCACAATGGCCCACTTTGCTTCGAGGTTCTTGACGGTGAGCTTGTGGTCCATCTGGTAGGGCAGGTCGCGCACCTTCCACAAGGTGTGGCCGCCGATGTTCTCTCCGGTGACCGGCGAGTTGTCCTCGTTCTTGGACGGATCGGCCTTCTCAACAGGCCGGTCGTCGATCTCGAACTCCAGGGGACCTGCCCGATGGTCCCGCTCGGTGATGAAGTCCACGCCAGTGCCCGCGAAGGTCAACGCCACGCTGGCGTTCTGCTGCTCGGTCCCGTGTACGTCCTGGCCGATGTTGTTGAGCGGCGGCTTGCGGTCGTTGAAGTCTTGCCAAGCCGGGAGGTACTGCAAGCTGGGATCGTCGTCGTTGATCGTCTTCTCGCCGACGGCCGGGGTGAAGTCCACCACGAGCTTTCGCGGCGTGATCCTGATCTCGCCCGGCTTGGTCGCGCCCACCTCGCCCGTCACCAGGGACGGCGGTGCCAGCGGGTCGCCCTTCTTCAGCGCGAACTGCTTGAGGGAGCCCTCGGCCACGTCCCTGCCGCGCCACGGCCCCTCGATGTGCAGGGTGCCCCTGGCCGACAGCACCGACCCCGTCAGCTGCTCATCCGGCGCGGTGAAGGCCGTCTGGTCGCGGTAGGCGATGGCCCATTTCACATCGATGGGCCGCCCCACGCTCATCGTGGTCGGCGCGGTGACCGTCACCCTCAGCTTCGTGCCCTGGCCGATACCGCCAGTGCAGTTGTAGTCCAGATCCACGCCTACCGTGTTGGCCTCGGCCGGGGTACTGGATATCGCGAACAGGCCCCCGCCCACCAGGCTTAACGCCGACATGAGGATGGCCTTACGCAGCCCTGCTCCCGACCCGCTCACCGCACACTCCGATCACAAGTCCCAGAAAAGCGTACTGAGCGGGCGAACGCCGCCGAGGTCGATTTCCGCACTGTGGCGCACTTGTGATGTCCACCGGAACCTGTACCACGGCGCGAATAGAACACTATTCTGTTAGACAGGAGCGGGCATACAGGAGGCGAAGCATGCGACGTGACCTCTACGACGAGGAACACCTGCTCTTCCAAGAGACCGTCAGAGACTTCCTGGCCCGCGAGGTCGTACCGCACCACGCCCAGTGGGAGAAGGACGGCATCGTCCCCCGCGAGGTCTGGAAGAAGGCCGGCGAGCTGGGCATGTTCGGCTTCTCGGTGCCCGAGGAGTACGGCGGTGCGGGCATCACCGACTTCCGCTACAACATGGTGATCGTCGAGGAGATCATCAGGGTCGGCGCCACCGGTCTCGGCTTCGGCCTGCACAACGACATCGTGGCCCCCTACCTGGTGAACCTGACCGACGACGAACAGAAACAACGCTGGCTGCCCGGGTTCGTGTCCGGTGAGCTGGTGACCGCCATCGCGATGACCGAACCCGCCGCGGGCAGTGACCTCCAGGGCATCCGCGCCACCGCGATCAGGGCGGACGGCGCGGACCACTACCTGCTCAACGGCCAGAAGACCTTCATCACCAACGGGATCAACGCCGACCTCGTCATCGTGGCCGCCAAGACCGACCCGAAGGCCGGGGCCAAGGGCACCACGCTGCTGGTGGCGGAACGCGGCATGGACGGCTTTACTCGGGGCCGGAACCTGGAGAAGGTCGGCATGCACGCCCAGGACACCGCCGAGCTGTACTTCGACAACGTCAGGGTGCCGGTGGCCAACCGGCTCGGCGACCGGGACGGCCAGGGGTTCGTCCAGCTCATGCGCAATCTTCCGCAGGAGCGGGTGTCCATCGCGGTGGCGGGGGTGGCCGCGGCCGAGACCGTGCTGGAGAGCACGATCGAATACTGCAAGACCCGCACGGCGTTCGGCCACAACCTGGGCGGCTTCCAGAACACCCGGTTCGTGCTCGCCGAACTGGCCACCGAAGTGGAGATCGCCCGGCACTACCTGGACAAGTGCGTCCTGGCGCTCAACGCCGGGCGGCTCGACGCCGTGGACGCGGCCAAGGCCAAGTGGTGGACCACCGAGTTGCAGAACAAGGTCATCGACCGCTGCCTGCAACTCCACGGCGGGTACGGCTACATGCAGGAGTATCCGGTCGCCAAGGCGTGGCTGGACAGCCGGGTGCAGACGATCTACGGCGGCACCACCGAGATCATGAAGGAGATCATCGGCCGTTCCTTCGGCTTCTAGCGCGGCGATCGGGGCCTAACGCACCTCGCGCAGGATGCGCGACCGCCTCGGGCACCAGATGCGGCCGGGCAGGAACGTGTCGCCCACCTCGGCGAGCCGCCGTTCGACCTCGGCCGGCGGCGCGTCGCACGATCGGCTGCCGCGGGCGATGAAGGTGATCGAGTGGGGGTCGTAGTGCCAGCTCCACTTGTCGTTGTGCGGCACGCGGACCTTCACGATCCAGCCCTTGACGTGCGGGTCGGCGTCCGTCGCGCCGCTCAGCAGGTCTCTGGCGTGCTGGATCTTGGCGGGCTCGACGAGCTTGATGACCCACTTGCCGGGGTGCGGCGGATAGTCGAACTCGAAGTACGCCTTCACCTCCGCGCCGGCCGGTGGGGCGAGCGTGCCGGCCAGCACGAGCGCCGCGAGCGCGGCACCGGCCCTGCCTGCGATACGTCGCACGGACATGCGGAAGCCTCCTCGAACCGTCACCACCATGAGTACCCGATCATATTCGGAGAGTGACGGTCGTCGGCTATAGCCCCCGGGTGAGCTCGCCGTTGCCGCGCGCCCTGCCGTACCCGGTGCGGCGGTGGCGGGCGGAGCGGGGGACGTGCCGGTCGTGGCCGGTTTCATCGTGGTCGGTTTCGTGGTGATCCGTACCGGCCGCCCGGCGGGTGGCGGT
The DNA here is from genome assembly GCF_044326295.1 of Spongiactinospora sp. 9N601. Lineage (NCBI taxonomy): Bacteria > Bacillati > Actinomycetota > Actinomycetes > Streptosporangiales > Streptosporangiaceae > Spongiactinospora > Spongiactinospora sp. 9N601. Next base: position 252,007 of record NZ_JBIRBB010000002.1, on the reverse strand, counting down.
GAAGGCCGCGAGGGCCGTGGTGATCGGTACGGCGGCGATCAGGCCGATGGTGCCGACCACGCTGCGGACGATCTCCTGCACGATGACCGGGGTGTTGACGATTTCGCCGAGCGGCTGCCGGCCGACGCTGATGAGCAGCAGCAACGGCAGCGACGCGCCCGCGTACGCCAGGATGATGGTGTTGATCACCGAGGCGATGTGCGCCCGGCCCACCCGCGCCCCGGCGCGGTAGAGCTGCCGCACGGTGTAGCCGGGGTTGGCGTGCGCGAGTTCGGCGACCGTGACGGCCTGGGTGACGGTGACGTCGTCGAGCACGCCGAGCGAGCCGATGATGATGCTGGCCAGCAGCAGCCCCTGGGTGTTGATCTGGAGGCTCATGTCCAGGTTGAAGGAGCTCTCGTCGGTGATCCCGTTGAGGTGGGCGATCCCGATCGCCGCCAACGCGAGCACACCGGTGAGGGTCAGGCTGAGCAGCGTGCCCATCACCGCCATGGACGTGCGCACGCTGAACCCGTGCGTGAGGTACAGCACGGTCAGCATGATCGCCGCCGCCCCGACGACGGCCACCAGCAGCGGCTGATGCCCCTCCAGGATCGCCGGGATGACGAACATCAGCAGCAGCACGAACGTGATCGCCAGCCCGGCCAGCGCGCTCACTCCGCGCCACCGGCCGAAGGCGATCACCGCCAGCGCGAACGCCGCGCCCAGCAGCCCGAGCGGCAGCGAACGGTCGTGGTCGGAGATCTGGTACGGCGACGCGCCCAGTTTCTCGTCGCCGGGCGTGTGGAGGAGCACGATGTCGTCGCCCGCCGAGAAGACCTGCGCGCCCGGCCCGCTGGGCAGCGCCACGGTGATGCTCTCGCCCTGCTGCGGCCCTCCGGTCAGTTCGACTGCGGCGTCGCCGCAGGTGGCCGGGTCGGGCGTGGGCTGCTGTCCGGGCGCCTGCCCGTCCGGGGGCGGCTCCTCCTGGCAGGGCTTCAGGGTGACCGCGGCGATCGTGCCGGTCACCCGCTCGGGGGCGGGGCCCGCCTCCGGTACGGCGCCGGCCGAGCCGCCCGGCCAGAGCCAGACCAGCGCGGCGAGGGTGGCCAGCGCCAGCGGGACGATCACGGCCAAGGTGGCGATCACCGCGCCACGGGAAGCGGGCACGGCGGGGCCGTGCGAATGGTCAGCGCCCATGATCCGGTGGAAGGCCCTCCCCTAGCTCTCGGACTAGAGAAGTACCACACCGGGCGTCCGGCTTCGTACCGATTCACCACGATGGACTGCGGTCACCGGCCCCGGATTCCCCACGCGGGCGGCCGGGAGGGCGCATACTGGTCGTGTGGCGATCGACAGCGGTCTCATCCTGCTGGTGTTCCTGGCGCTGCTGTTCGCCTGGGGCCTCAACAGAGTGCGCCGGATGCTGCGCCTCGGGCCGCTCGCCTACGGCGGTGTCATGATCGTCTTCATCATCGTCGTGCTGGCCATCTGGACCCAGACCTTCCGCTGACCCGACGGCGGTCCGCCGCGCCCGGATAGTGTGCCCGACATGAGCCGCAAATCCGGCTTATCGGGCAGGCGCGGTATCGGGGCCGCCCTCGCCGTCACCCTGCTCACTGGAACCTGCACCGCCGCCGCCGGCCCGATGGCCCACGGACTGGTCGCGTGCGGCATCGTCTCCGACGGCACCACGGTCTCGCTCACCTGCGAAGGCCCCGACGGCAGGCGCGATCGGAAGGCCGAGGCCGCGTTCCGGGCCAGGAGTCTCACTCCGGAGCAGGCCCGGGCCGCCGGCTGCCTGCCCGTCCATTTCACGGAAGGCGGCGGGCTCACCACCTCCGAAACGATCGGGCCGATCGCGAACGCCGAGCCGACGTTCACGCTGCCGGTGCGGCCGATCGACCCGCAGGTGTCCGCACGGATCAACGCCGCCTGGGACCGGATCGAACGCCGGCTCGCCGCGAACGCGCCGACCACGCTGGGCAAGCTCGGCCGTCCCGCCACCGAGCAGCAGATCGCCGCCTGGGAGCACGACAACGCCAACCGGCTCCCCGACGACCTGCGCGCCTCCCTGCTCCGCCACGACGGGGCGGACGACGGCTTCGGCTCAGGCTTCCGGGTGCCCCCGGAGCACCGCCTGGCGGGCCTTTCCGGCATCACCGAGATGCACCGCGCCAACTGCCGGGACCTGGTGGTGGACGGACCGCCGGAGGCCGCCGACCCGCTCACCGGCTCATGGCACGGCAGCCTGGTGCCGTTCGCGGCGGGCGGCAGCCGTCAGCTCTTCCTCCGCCCGGGCGACGGCCGGATCGGCGTGAAGAAGTGGAATGCGAACGTGCGCTACGACGGGCCGACGGGCTGGACGTCCTATCTGGCGCTGCTGGAGGCGGTCGCGGGCGCGCTGGAGTCCGGTACGGCGCTGCACGGCCTGTACCCCGTCGTCATCCGCTGCGAACTGCACTGGGCCGACCGGCCCGCCGCCGCCCCGCCCGCCGGGTGCGCGGACGCGCCCGGAAGCTGACCCGCCGCTAGCGGCCTCGGGTGGGGATCTCGAACCAGACCGCCTTGCCCTCCTGGGTGGGGCGGGAGCCCCACCGGCTGGCGAGCTGGTCGACGAGGTAGAGGCCGCGGCCACCTTCGTCGTTCTCGCCCGCGCTGCGGATGCGCGGCAGCCGGAGGTCCTGGTCGAAGACCTCGACCCAGACCGACTCGCCGCCGCGGCGCAGCCGGAGCGTGAACTCCTTCTCGCCGACCGCCTCCTCCTCAAGGCCCGGGAGGTCCCATGACTCGTCGAAGGGGATCGGCGGCCCGTCCATGGTCAGCTCGCGGCGTGGTACCGAGGCGGTGGCCGCGTGCAGGACCACGTTGGTGACCACCTCAGAGACCAGCAGGCAGGCCAGCTCGGCGCGCTCCTCCGGCACGTTCCACCCGGAAAACGCCTCGGCGGCCATCCGGCGGGCCTCGCCCACCATGATCGGCTGGGCCGGGAAGGTGCGCTCCTCGACTTCGAGATCGGCGGGGCTGGAGCGGATGACCAGGATGGCCATGTCGTCGTCGATCTCGCCGGGGACGGCGACGGTCGCCGCGTCGGCCAGCTCCTCGACCGAGATGTCGCCGATCTTGGCGAGCTTGTCACAGAGGAGCTGGAGGTTTTCCTCCTGGCTCGGGATGGTGCCGTCGGCGTCGCGCGCGGGGCGGCGGTCCACCAGGCCGTCGGTGTAGAGGAGCAGCGACGCGCCCGGGGGCAGCGTGCGGGTCTCCTCCTTGTAGACGAGGTCGGCGTGGATGCCCTTGGCATGGACGCCGAGCGGCTGGCCCACCTCGTGGATGTCGAGTTCCTGGCAGGTGCCGTCGACCAGCAGCAGCGGCGGGGCGTGCCCGGCGTTGGCGAAGGAGAGCGTCCGTGACCAGGCGTCGTAGACCATGTACTGGCAGGTCACGATGGGCGACACGGCGATGTCGTCGCCCCCGGGGCCGGGCTCGGGGGTGGCCACCAGGCGGGTCCATTCGTCCAGCCGGGCCAGGATGTCGGCGGGCGACTTGTCGTCCTGGGCGAAGGCGCGCAGCGCGGCGCGGAGCTGGCCCATGATCGCGGCGGCCTTCGCGCCGCGGCCCTCCACGTCGCCGATGACGATGCCGACCCGGCCGGCCGAGAGCGGGATCACGTCGTACCAGTCGCCGCCCACCTGCGTCTGGATGCCCTGGCCGTGCGAGGCGAGCGGGGCGGCCGGGTAGTAGCGCACCGCGATCCGCAGGCCGTCGAGCTGCGGCAGCGCGCGGGGCAGCAGGTGCTTCTGGAAGGACTCGGCGGTGTGCCGCTCCTCCTCGAACAGCAGCGCGTTGTCCACGGCCAGGGCGACCCTGGTGGCGATGGCGCCGACGAAGTCGCGGTCGAAGGCGTCGTAGTGCGGGTTGCGCCGGTCGGTGAGGTTGGACAGGCCGAGGTACATCAGGCCGAGGATCTCGCCGCGCACGCACAGCGGGGCGACGATGGCCGAGGTCATCCCGATCTCGCCGCACAGCTTGGCGCTGGCCACGCTCGCGCTCGGGTAGCTGACCTGCGAGAAGTCCTCCACCAGGATGGTCTCCTGGCGGCGCATGGCCGACTCGGCGTAGTGGCCGGGCGGGTAGTGGATCTCCGCGCCGACCGGGCGCCAGCTGTCCGGCGGCGGGGCCCAGTTCTGGACGTGGGTGGACACCCTGCGGATCAGCCGGTCGTTCTCCATCAGCTCGATGAAGCAGTGGTCGGCGAACTGCGGGACCAGCATGTCGGCGACGCGCTTGAGGGTCTCCTCGACGTAGAGGGACCCGGCCAGCCGTTCGCCGATGCGTTCCAGCAGGCCGAAGCGGTCTTTCTCCCGCTCGTTGCTGCGCATCGCCTCGCGGGCGGTGATCACGATGCCGGTGACCGACCCGGAGGAGTGGCGCAGCGGCACGGCCTGCGCCCTGACGTAGATCATCGTGCCGTCGGACCGGGTGACGTCGAAGGTGCCCTCCCACACGCCGCCGCGCAGCACGTGCTTGGCCAGCTCGACGGCCAGCGGGTGGTCCTTCTCCATGATGCCCATGGACAGGGCTTCCGGATCACGGGACCCCGCCGGCCGGCTGGGCCGCCCGAACAGCTTCTCGGCGAACGGGTTCCAGTAAAGGAGGTTGCTGAACCGGTCGGTGACCACGACGGCCATCTCCGCGTGGTCGAGGACCGACGCGGGCGAGAGGTGGTCCGCGGCGTCCTGCGAGAGATCCCCCCAGCGTTTCATCCGGCGATCACCACCTCGTACGGGTGGTCATGCGGGTAGCGAACCACGGATGCTCCTGCGTTGATCGAGCAGTAGGGAGTCTCCCTGGAGGGATTCAACCAAGCAGCCGCGCGGCGATCAGCGCTTTGCGACAAAAACATGCGCGGCGACCTCACGTGGCAGCTCCGCGCTCGTGTTGTCAGCCTGATCGTCACCTGTCACCCGCACACCGTCGTCGCTCGCCGCGAGCGTCACCTCGCGTCCGGGTTGTATCCCAACTTGCTTGAGTTTAAGCATCACAGCAGGATCGCTTTGCACTTGTTCGCTAATTCGTCGCACCACGACGGCCATGTCACGCGCGCCCGCGAGGTCGGACATCGCCAGCATGGCATCGTCGTCGACCAGAACCGAGTCGCTGACGCCCAGTTCGTCGAGGCCCGGGATGGGGTTGCCGTGCGGGCAGACCGTGGGCTTGTTGAGCAGCGTCACGAGCCTGGCCTCGACGGACTCCGACATCACGTGCTCCCAGCGGCACGCCTCGACGTGGACCTCCTCCCAGGGCAGCCCGATCACCTGGGTGAGCAGGCACTCCGCGAGCCGGTGCTTGCGCATCACGCGCATGGCCAGGGTGCGGCCCAGCTCGGTCATCGTGAGGTGGCGGTCGCCTTCCACGCGCACGAGGCCGTCGCGCTCCATGCGCGCGACCGTCTGGCTGACCGTCGGCCCGCTCTGCTGCAGGCGCTCGGCGATACGCGCGCGAAGAGGGACGATCCCCTCCTCTTCCAACTCGTAGATCGTCCGGAGATACATCTCCGTCGTGTCGATCAGGCCATGTGCGGTCAAGGGCTCCTCCCGTCCTTCCACGATGCTACGCCCATCGGGCCCTGGACTGAGACGGCTCGGCGAGGGCAGTGGCGGCAATGTGCCGGACGAAGCCGAATCGACCGCCTGGCAGGAGTTGACGAGCGTGGCAAAGCAGGCCAACACCGGAGCAGAGCATTTCCTTCCCGACCGATCCGGCATGAGCGACATCGCGGCCCTCCGCGCAGCCGCGGCCCACTGCCAGGGCTGCGACCTGTACCGCGACGCGACGCAGACCGTCTTCGGCGAGGGCGGCGCGGACGCCCGGTACGTGTTCGTCGGGGAGCAGCCGGGTGACCAGGAGGATCGCCAGGGCCATCCGTTCGTGGGACCGGCCGGCCGGGTGCTGGATCGGGCGATCGCGGAGGCGGGCATCGAGCGCGACGCGGTGTACCTGACCAACGCCGTGAAGCACTTCAAGTTCACCTACAAGGGCAAGCGCCGCATCCACCAGAAGCCGAGCGCCGCCGAGGTGTCCGCGTGCGCGCCCTGGCTGGACGCCGAACTGCGGCTGCTGCACCCCGAGGTCACGGTCATCCTCGGCGCGACGGCGGCCAGGGCGCTGCTCGGCCCGTCGTTCCGGCTGACTCGGCACCGGGGCGAGCCGATGCCGCACGGCGAGACCACGCTGGTGGCCACGGTCCACCCGTCCGCGGTACTGCGGGCGCCCGACCGGGACGAGGCGTACCAGGAGTTCCTGGCGGACCTGATGGTGGCCGCCCGGGAGGGGGTCACCCGGTGAGTCAGCGGCCTGCGGGCCGGTAGGTCCGGAAGGCCGGTACGGCGAGCCCGACCACGACCACCAAAATCGCGCACACGATCCCGCCGCCCACCCACGCGGGCATGACGCCCACCACGGCGGCCGTCGCCCCGGCCCGCAGGTCGCCCAGGCGCGGCCCGCCCGCGACCACGACGTGGAACACCCCCTGCAGGCGCCCGCGCATCTCGTCCGGCGCGTACGTCTGGAGGATGGTCTGCCGCCACACGGCCGACACCATGTCCGCCGCGCCGCCCAGCGCGAGCAGCGCCACCATCAGCCAGAGCTGCCCCGCGAGCCCGGCGGCGGCCACGGACAGGCCCCACAGCGCGATGACGATGGTCAGGGCCACCCCCTGGCGGCGCACCCTGCCGACCCAGCCGGAGAACAGCCCGCCGATCACCGAGCCGATCGCGATGCTGGCCGAAAGCCAGCCGAAGGCCATCCCCGAGTTGCCGAACCGCTCGGCGGTGATCTCCGGGAACAGCGCCCTGGGCAGTGCGAAGGCCATGGCGATGATGTCCACGACGAACGACATGAGCACCACGGGGTGCCGCGCGATGAAGCCCAGGCCCTCGTTGACCGACCGCCAGCCGGGACGCCGGGTGATCTCGCTCAGCGGCGGCAGCGGCGGCAGGCGCAGCGCGGCGTAGAAGCCGCCGGTGAACAGGATGAAGTCGATCAGGTAGGCGGTGGCGAAGCCGCCCCGGTCGAGCACGATACCGGCCAGCAGCGGGCCGATGACCGTGCCGAGGTTGCCGACCAGGAAGTTCAGGGTGTTGGCGGCCGGGACCTCCTCGACGGTCACCAGCCTGGGGATGATCGCGCCGCGGGTGGGGCCGGTGACGGCGAAACCGGCGGAGTGGACGGCCACCGTCCCCAGCATCAGCGCGACGTTGTCGATCCGGAGTACGGCCTGGAGGAGCAGCGCGCCGGTCGCGACCCAGGCGATCAGGGACCCGGCGAGCAGCAGCCTGCGGCGGTCCATCGCGTCGGCGACCGCCCCGCCCCACAGGCCGAAGACCACCAGGGGCACCAGGCTGGCCGGGCCGATCATGCCGACCCAGAACGACGACTCGGTGATCGAGTAGATCTGCGCGCCCATGGTCACCGACGTGAGCTGGAAGCCGATGAAGGAGACGCCCTGGCCCCACCACAGCCGCCGGTAGGCGACGTTCCGCAAAGGGGTGGTATCGACGGCAATCCGCTGCCACAACCGCCCAGCCACCCATTTACCCCCGGTCAAGTTCGTATTTGTCCCCTCAAAGGGAACCATGTGCCGTCCGGCAGGGGACACCCGGGCCATATGCGGGCAAGAGATCGTAAATTGTCCGTCCCGATGTGATCCGGCCGGATTCGCGGGCTGACCTGCGGGCACGGGGGGCCATCTGGCCCGCACCGACGCGCGAAGCGCCGCCCGGCGCTCCGATCACAGGAGGGGACGACCGATGGACGATTACCCGCTGCTCAACATCTTCCTCACGATGATGTGGTTCTTCCTCTGGGTGCTCTGGCTGATGCTGCTCTTCCGGGTCATCGTGGACATCTTCCGCGACGACTCGCTCAACGGATGGGTCAAGGCCGGCTGGTCGATCTTCGTGATCGTGCTGCCGCTCGTCGGGGTCTTCGTGTACCTGGTCGTCCGCGGCAAGGGGATGGGCAGGCGCGAGGTCGCCGCGCTGGCCGAACGCGAGTCCCGCTACTACGAGGCCGCCGAGCGGCGCGCCTTCCAGGGCACCGGCCAGGCCGACGAACTCGCCCGGCTGGCCGACCTCAGGAACCACGGCGACCTCACCCCGCAGGAGTTCGAGCACGCCAAGGCCAAGGTCCTGGCCCGGTGAGCGGGGCCTTCGGAATCAGGCCAGGATCAGGCCGCTGAACAGCGGGCACACCACGATGTTGATCAGCCGGCCGTGCGAGCCCATCCAGTCCCGGACCCGGGGCATGACGGCGGTCACCCGCCGCCGGAAGGCCAGGTAGCCCAGCAGCGGCATCCGCCGTCGGCGGGATCGCCGAGTGGCAGGACGCCGGAGAGCAGGGCCGCGATCCGCCGGGCCAGCGCCACCCCCGCGACGGTCGCGATCGTGACCCCGGCGAGGTACGCCAGCGGCACCCGCACCACCTGCCGGTGCGTGAGCAGGATGATCGCCGACATGATCTGCGGCCCCGCGACCATGGTGACGGCCAGCGGAAGCACCTGAAGAGCCATGGCCGTCCTCCCGTGGCGGCGCTCGAAGACCCTTCGGCTACCCGGCAGCCCCCGCCTCCCCCGTAAAACGGATCAATGAATCCATAGATCGGTCACTGCCCCGGCTTGGCCTTACCCGCCACGGGACCATCACGGGGCCAGGCGTTCCAGCACCCAGCCACCGCCCGACCTGCGGTACCGCAGCCGGTCGTGCATCCGGTCGGTCTGCCCCTGCCAGAACTCGACCTCCTGCGGGACCACCCGGAACCCGCCCCAGAAGTCGGGCACGGGCGGATCTTCGGGCCAGCGCGCGGCCAGTTCCTCGTAGCGGGCGTCCAGGTCCTCCCTGGAGGCCACCACGGCGGACTGGCGGGAGGCCCAGGCGCCGATCCGCGAGCCGTACGGCCGGCTGTGGAAGTACGCGGCCGTCTCCTCCCTGGACAGCCGTACCACGGACCCCTCCACGCGGACCTGGCGGCGGATCGGATGCCAGGGGAACAGCAGGCACGCCCTCGCGTTCTCGGCGAGGTCGCGGCCCTTGCGCGACTCGTAGTTGGTGTAGAAGACGAAACCCTGTGTGCTGTACCCCTTGAGCAGCACCGTCCGCGCGCTGGGCCGGCCGCCCGCCGAGGCGGTGGCCAGGACCATGGCGTTGGGTTCGGGTAGCCCGGAGTCCAGGGCGTCGGAGAACCACGTGGCGAACTGCGCCACCGGCTCGGCGGCGAGGTCCGCTTCGAGCAGCGGCTCGCCCTGATACGTACGGCGAAGCCCCGCCAGAGAAGGGGGGCGCGATGCGGCGTCCACGGGACGCTATTCTTCCCCGCCCGGGTACATGACCTGCGCAGGCCCCCCTACCTGGCACTATTGCTCTTCGACATGCCCGGCGGCGGGGTGGGGCCGGACAGGGGGTTGAATAAGACCCGCCGGTATCTCGACATCAAGGCTTTGACTCAGGAAAGGGAGGCGGCCGAGAATGTCCGACTTCAAACCCGGGCTCGAAGGTGTAGTGGCTTTCGAGTCCGAGATCGCGGAACCGGACAAGGAAGGTGGCGCCCTGCGCTATCGGGGCGTCGACATCGAAGAGCTCGTCGGCAAGGTCACCTTCGGCCACGTCTGGGGCCTGCTGGTGGACAACGACTTCCAGCCGGGGCTGCCCCCCGCGGAGCCGTACCCGATCCCCGTCCACTCCGGTGACATCCGCGTCGACGTGCAGAGCGCGCTGGCCATGCTGGCGCCCGCGTACGGCTTCCGGCAGTTGCACGACATCGACGAGAAGGAGGCCCGCGAGGACCTGGCCAGGGCCAGCGTCACCGCGCTGAGCTTCGTCGCGCAGTCCGCCCGGGGCCTGGGCCTGCCGATGGTCCCGCAGAGCCGGGTGGACCAGGCCGAGAGCATCGTCGAGAGATTCATGATCCGCTGGCGCGGTGAGCCTGACCCCAAGCACGTCAAGGCCATCGACGCGTACTGGACCTCGGCCGCCGAGCACGGCATGAACGCCTCGACCTTCACCGCCAGGGTCATCGCCTCCACCGGCGCCGACGTGGCCGCCGCGCTGTCCGGCGCGGTCGGCGCGATGTCGGGGCCGCTGCACGGTGGCGCACCCGCGCGGGTGCTGCACATGGTCGAGGATGTCGAGCGGATCGGCGACGCCGAGACCTACGTCAAGCAGGCGCTGGACCGCGGCGAGCGGCTGATGGGCTTCGGCCACCGCGTCTACCGCGCCGAGGACCCGCGCGCCCGCGTGCTCCGCCGTACCGCCCAGGAGCTGGGCTCACCGCGCTACGAGGTCGCCGCGGCGCTTGAGCGGGCCGCGCTGGCCGAGTTGCACGCCCGCAAGCCGGACCGCGTGCTGGCCACCAACGTGGAGTTCTGGGCGGCCCTGCTGCTCGACTTCGCCGAGGTGCCCCCGCACATGTTCACCTCGATGTTCACCTGCGCGCGTACGGCCGGCTGGGCCGCGCACATCCTTGAGCAGAAGCGGACCGGCCGCCTGGTCCGTCCCAGCGCACGTTACGTCGGACCGCCCCAGCGGTCGGTCATGGACGTGCCCGGGGCGGCTCAGGTCCTCGACAACCGCTGACCCCTTCCGCCCCCGCGGAGCCGCGGTGCGTACCGCCCCGCTCACGGCACGGGCCGCGGCTCACTTCGGGCGCGCACACGCCGCCGCGTCATCGGTCGGCGTGCACACGTGGTGGACGGCGAAGTTCTCCCCCTTCTCGATGCCCACCAGCCACACCTGCCGGTCGAGCGCGTCATGCCCCTTGGCATCGGCAGAGAAGGTGATCTTCCCGGTGACCCCCACCACGGACAGCCCGCGCAGGTTGTAGTGGACCCCGGTACGCACGGGGGTGGCGCCCCATGTCTTCTGGAAGTCGCCCATGGCCAGGAAGTCGTCCAGCGCCTCGGTGACCACGAGGGCCGCGTCATAGCCGAGCGCCGCGTTGCCCGCCGCGTAGTACGGCAGCGCCACCTTGCCGGCTTTGGACTTCTCCACCCAGCCGTCCAGGACCGCCCGATGCCCGGACTTCGCCTCCCGGTCATCCGCTCCGGCCTTCACCTCGCCGCGCGGGTCGGTCAGCGCGACCAGGAAGATGTCCAGCCCGTGATCGGGGCCGTGTTCACGGATCTCCTTGGTGATGTCACTCGTCACGTCGTCGCTCGCCATCACCAAGACCCTGCGGTCCGCGCAGTGCCCCCGCCAGGCGTCGGTGAGCGTGGCGAGCTGGGGAGAACGGCCGGCGAAGTAGATCAGTTCCGAGCCGTGCTGGCAGGCGTTCCGCACGGCCTGGGTGAGCGTGGTCCCGTCCGAGAACCGGTACTCCGACACGCCCGGGAGCAACCGGAGGAACCGGTCGGTCAGGTCCGCGCTGTACAGCTCGTGCGGCGCGACCTGGTAGATGACCGCGACCTGCTCACCGCGGAACCTCCGCCCGCCGGCCGCGGGCACGCCCAGCTTGGTGATCCACTCCACGGTGGCCCGCGCCTGCCTGGAGTTGGCGGCGGGGAGCCGGAAGAACCACGCCGACGACCCACCCGGCACGGTCGTCAGGTTGTCGGCGGTGCTCGTGGTGCCGACCATCGGCAACTGGGCCGAGCCGAGCACGCCGATGGCGTCCCTGACCTCCGTGCGGGACCAGCCCAGGCCGATGACCGCCGCGAAGGTCTCGTCCTCCACGGCCCGCCGCTTGACGTGCTCGGCGGCGGTGACCGCGTAGACGTAGTCCTGTCCCGTGTTCGCGAACTCCACCCGCATCTTGGGCAGGTCGCCGAGCATGTTGTAGCCGGCCTGACGGGCGGCGATGCCGACCAGTTCGCCCGCGGCGCCGACGAGCGGGCTCACATCGGTCGTGGTGGGCCGTTGGGTGAGCGGGCCGAAGTAGACGACGGTGAACGACCTGGCGTCCTGGTGGATGGCCTTGTTCTGCCGGTCGATAAGGGCCAGCAAGGACGCGAGGAACGGATCGAAGCTCTCCACCGACGCGGTCAGTCCGACGCACTGCCCGCCCTTCAGCTCCAGCCCGTCCGCGCAGGCGGAGGGCAACAGGGCTTGGGCGGTGGCGAAGAACGGGAGCCCGATGGCCAGGATCACCGCCGCCTGGTAGGTCAGGGCGAGGCCCCGCCCGCCCACCCGGCGCGGCGGGCCGCCGCCCTGCGGCCCGGGGGCCACGGCCTCGACGACGAGGTAGGGGCAGGGGGTGGGCCGTTTGGCCCGTTCCCGCCATTGTTCGTGGGCCGTGTCGAAGTCCGCCAAATCCGTGTGGACGACGCCCGTGCGCTTGTGGCCGTCGCAGTCGGGTGGCTCCTTCGTCGCGGCCACCACGAGCAGCGGTACCGGCCGCCCCGTCTCCTCCTGGACGTCGTGCATGATCGTGATCAGCCGGGCGCACACGCCGCCCGGTTCCGCGTCGTTCAGCACGAGCACGGCGTGCGCGCCGCGTGCCCAGCCCGGCCACAGCAGCCACGGCCGCAGCCGCCGGTAGGCGATCCGCAGGTCCTCGTGGAACGCGTTGACGAGGAGCTTCTCCACCTCAGGCTCGTCCTTGGCCCTGTGGATCCTGGCGACGTAGTCCGCCAGGGCCTCCCCCTTCCCGCGGCGCAGGAACGGCTGAGACCGTGACTGGAACCAGCGGTAGCGGAAGTGGCCCGTGGACCAGTTTGCGGCGCCCAGCGTGGCCAGGGCCACGGCGCAGAGCAGGGCGACGCCCCAGAGCAGGCCCGCTCCCCACAGCGCGATGTCATAGGCCTTGCTGATCACGGCGGACACCGATCCGGCCGCCAGCGCGGGGACGGCCAGGAACCGGGTGATGTACTCCGCCTTGTCGAGAGGGTACTTCCAGGAGGGGCCGCCACGCCGCAGCCAGGCGCGCAGCGGCTGATCCAGCCGCTCGTTCTTGGGGTCGGCCTCGTTCAGCGCCCACAGCACGAACTGGGCGAGCGGGAAGCGCGGCGGTGGCAGGAACGACCAGGGCATCCCCTTGCCCAGGGCGCCGTCCTTCCCGGCCACCCGTTCCATGAGGGTGGTCAACCGGTCGCCGGAGACGGGCGTGATCTCGGCCAGCGGAACCTTCCAGCGAACGTCGTTCACGAACCGGCTCGCCGTGTCATGGGACTTCGGCCCCACGAAAAGCACGAACGGGAGAAACCGAGCGCGTAGCCCACGCCGCACCATACCGGCGCAGATCTCGGCCAATGATCGCGTAGCTGTCATGGCTCTGCCTTGGTCACCGGATAAACGGAATCGATCTCATGATGGCACCACGGCGTGATCATTAGATTACGTTCTCAATATCCGGACCCGCGTCTTGCCGCACTCGCCGCCTGACTACTCTTGTGGTGTGGCTGACATCGTGATTCCCGCTGACATCAAGCCCGCCGACGGCCGCTTCGGCTCCGGGCCCTCCAAGGTGCGCCCCGAGCAGCTCGCGGCCCTGGCCGCCTCCGGCGCCTCGGTGATGGGCACCTCGCACCGGCAGCAGCCGGTGAAGCGCGTCGTCCGGCGCGTACGCGAGGGGCTGGGCTCCCTGTTCGGCCTGCCGGAGGGCTACGAGGTGGTGCTCGGCAACGGTGGCACCACGGCGTTCTGGGACATCGCGTCCTTCGGCCTGATCCGGGAACGTTCCCAGCACCTCAGCTTCGGCGAGTTCTCCTCCAAGTTCGCCACGGTGGCCGCCAAGGCGCCGTGGCTGGGCGACCCGACGGTGATCAAGTCCGACCCGGGCACGCACCCGCAGGCGCGGCCCGAGGAGGGCGTCGACGTCTACGCGCTCACCCACAACGAGACCTCGACCGGCGTGGCGATGCCGATCCAGCGGGTGACCGACGACGAGTCGCTGGTCCTGGTCGACGCGACCTCGGGGGCGGGCGGCCTGCCGGTCCAGGCGAGCGAGTTCGACGTCTACTACTTCGCCCCGCAGAAGAGCTTCGCCGCCGACGGCGGGCTGTGGATCGCGCTGTTCTCGCCCAAGGCGCTGGCCAGGGTGGCCGAGATCGCCGGTTCGGGGCGGTTCGTGCCCGAGTTCTTCAGCCTGCCCACGGCCATCGACAACTCCGCCAAGGACCAGACCTACAACACGCCCGCGCTGGCCACGCTGATCCTGCTGGCCGACCAGATCGAGTGGATGAACTCCCACGGCGGGCTGGCCTGGACCACGGCGCGCACGGCCGAGTCGGCGCGGCACCTCTACACCTGGGCCGACAAGTCGTCCTTCGCCACGCCGTTCGTGACCGACCCGGCGCAGCGCTCCAACGTGGTCGGCACCGTCGACTTCACCGACGACGTCGATGCCGCGGCGGTGGCCAAGGTGCTGCGGGCCAACGGCATCGTGGACACCGAGCCCTACCGCAAGCTGGGCCGCAACCAGTTGCGGGTGGCGATGTTCCCGGCGGTCGACCCGGCCGACGTCGAGGCGCTGACCGCCTGCGTCGACTACGTGGCCGAGCGTCTCTAGCCACCCCTCCGCCGGGGCCTGGCGCTGTCAGGCCCTGGCCAGGGCGCCCTTCCTGCGCAGCAGCCACGCGGCCAGCACGCCGCCGATGAGCCCGAACAGGTGGCCCTGCCAGGAGATGCCCTCCTGGGAGGGCAGCACGCCCCACAGCAGCGAGTAGTAGGCCACCGCGACCGCCACGCCGAGCACGATGTCGAGGATCCTGCGGTCGAACAGGCCCCGGGCGACCACGTAGCCGAAGTAGCCGAAGACCAGGCCGCTCGCGCCGATGGTCACGTAGTAGGGCGGGGTGGTCAGCCACACGCCGACCCCGCTGACCACCACGATGATCAGGCTGGCCAGCAGGAACCTGCCGATGCCGCGGATCGCGGCGACGAAGCCCAAGATGAGCAGCGGCACCGAGTTGGCCATCAGGTGGCCGAAGCCGCCATGCAGAAAGGGCGCGAAAAGGATGCCCGACAGCGAGTCGGGGTTCCAGCCCACGATGCCGTAGGCGTCGAGCCCGCCGCCGGTGGTGTAGTCGATGACCTCGATCAGCCACATGGCGCCGACGAGCAGGGCCAGCAGCAGGGCGCTGCCGAGCGCCCCGGTGAGGAATTCGCGCAAACCCCGCTTGAACTGCTCGCCACCGGGCGAGTGCGACGATCCGTAGCCGGTCGGGAAGTCGTTCATCTGGTCTCCTGGCGCAGCCGACGAGGTGCGCGGACCCTGCCCTGAAGGAGACCGCGCACACCTTTACCGTACGCAGGAACGGGCGTGGGCGCGCCCCTCCCCGGCAAGAACGAACCAGGGAGAGGCCATCGCAAACCGCTTTACTCGCCTATATCTTGCTTTACTCGCCTTTCCAGACCGGCGCCCGCTTCTCCGCGAACGCCGCCGCGCCCTCCTTGGCGTCCTTGGAGTTGAAGACCTCGTCCACGGTGGCGGCCTGCCTGGAGAAGATCTCGTCCAGGCTCCAGTCCGCGGACTCGATCATCAGCCGCTTGGTGGCGGCGACCGCGAGCGGCGCGTTCTTGGCGATCCTGCGGGCCAGCTCGACCGCCGTCGCCAGCGCCTCGCCCGCCGCGGTGATCCGGTTGACCAGCCCCAGTTCATGCAGCCTGGCGGCCGGGTAGTGGTCGCCGGTGAGCGCCACCTCCAGCGCCACGTGGTACGGCAGGCGCCGGGGCAGCCGCGGGATGCCGCCGGCCCCGGCGATCAGCCCCCTGGTCGGCTCGGGCAGGCCGAACTTCGCCGTGTCGGAGGCCACGATCAGGTCGCAGGACAGCGCCAGCTCGAAGCCCCCGGCCAGGGCGTAGCCCTCCACCGCCGCGATGATCGGCTTCTTCGGCGGGGCCTCGACGAGCCCGCCGAACCCGCGGCCGGGGATGTGCGGGAAGTCGCCGGACAGAAACCCCTTGAGGTCCATTCCGGCGCTGAAGGAGTCGCCCGCGCCGGTCAGCACGTAGACCGCGACGTCCTTGCGCTCCTCCAGCTCGTCGAGCGCCGCCGCGATCCCGCGCGCCACCTCTCCGTTGATCGCGTTCTTGGACTTGGGACGGTTGATCGTGATGACGGCGACGCCACCGTCCACCTCGACCAGTACTTCATCGGACACGCTCACGGCTCCAATCGGGCAGGCCGGAAAGGCAGGGCGGGAAGAACGGTCATGCGGTCACATGGTCACTTGGGCTGGAAGCGGATGCCCCCGTCGAAGCGCACGACCTCGGCGTTGACGTAGTCGTTCTCGATCAGGGAGCGCACCAGGTGGGCGAACTCGGACGGCCGGCCCATCCGCTTGGGGAACACGACCGGGGCGACCAGCCGGGCCTTGAAGGCGTCCACGTCGCCGCCGCCGAACCCGTAGATCGGGGTGTCGATGATGCCGGGGGCGACGGTGTTGACACGTACGCCGATCACCGCGAGGTCGCGCGCCGCGGGCACGGTCATGCCGACGATGCCGCCCTTGGAGGCGGAGTAGGCGATCTGACCGGTCTGTCCCTCCAGCGCGGCCACCGAGGCGGTGTTGATCACCACGCCGCGCTGGCCGTCCTCGTCGGCGGGCTCGGTCTTGGCGATGGCGGCGGCGGCGATGCGCATCAGGTTGAAGGTGCCGACCAGGTTGACGTCGATCACCTTGCGGTAGGCCGCCAGGTCGTGCGGCGAGCCGTCCTTGCCGACGGTGCGGGCCGCCCAGCCGATGCCGGCGCTGTTGACCACCGCGCGCAGCGGCCTTCCGGTGGCGACCGCGGCCTCGACGGCGGCGGTGACCTGGCCCTCGTCGGACACGTCGCACCTGGCGAACACGCCGCCGATCTCGTCGGCGACGGTCTTGCCGCGGTCCTCGTTGAGGTCGGCCACGACCACCGTGGCACCGTGCGCGGCCAGGTCGCGGGCGGTCGCCTCACCGAGGCCGCTTGCGCCGCCCGAGACGATTGCTGCTACTCCATTCAGCTCCATGAGCGGACCATAACCGGTCACCGAATGAAGTTCTACGCGGGGGCCGCCCTTGGCCGTCAGACCTCGGTGGACACCGCGGTGTCGACGTCGGGATAGACCTTGATCCGCCGGTCCAGGCCGGTGGTGCGCAGGATGCGGGCCACCGGGGCCTGCGGCGCGGCCAGGCAGACCCCGCCGCCCTCGCCGGTCGCCAGCCGCCATGCCTCGATGAGCACCGAAAGACCGCTGGAGTCCATGAACGAGAGCGAGGTGAGGTCGAGCACGAGCCTGGAGCCGTCCTGCTTGATCGCGTCACGGACCTCGTCGCGCAGGAACGGGGCCGTGAACAGATCGAGTTCGCCCTCGACCGCCACCACCACGGCATCGCCGACGGCGTGCCGTGCCAGCCGTAGCTTCATGTGCTCATCCCTAGTCGCCCTCGACACGCCCTACTATCCCACCGTATCCCGCACTCACGGCGCGGGAACCGCGAAGCCGTACGGCAGCTCCAGGCGGTGTTCCGCGAGGAGCGCGCGGGCGGAGAGGATATCCCGGATCGGGCCGTCGGCGGCGATCACTCCGCCGGAAAGGATCAGCGCCCGTTCGCACAGCTCCAGCGCGTACGGCAGGTCGTGGGTGACCAGAAGCACCGTGACGTCCAGGGAGCGCAGGATCTCGGCCAGCTCCCGGCGGGAGGCCGGGTCGAGGTTGGAGGAGGGTTCGTCGAGGACCAGGATCTCCGGCCGCATGGCCAGCACGGTCGCCACCGCGACCCGTCGCCGCTGGCCGAAGGACAGGTGGTGCGGCGGCCGGTCGATCGCCTCCAGCATGCCGACCCGCTCCAGCGCGCCGGTGACCGCGCGGTCCAGCTCCGCGCCGCGCAGCCCGAGGTTGGCCGGGCCGAAGGCGACGTCGTCGCGCACGGTGGGCATGAAGAGCTGGTCGTCGGGATCTTGGAAGACCAGGCCGACGCGCCGCCTGATCTCCTTCAGGTTGCCCCGTTCGACCGGGAGCCCGGCCACGGCGACACTTCCGTGACCAGGGGTGAGAATGCCGTTGAGGTGCATCACCAGGGTGGTCTTGCCCGCGCCGTTCGGGCCGAGCAGCGCCACCCGCTCACCCCGGGCGATCGTCAGGTCCACCCCGTAGAGGGCCTGAGTGCCATCAGGATAGGCGTACGCGAGCCGGGTGACCTTCAGTGACGGCGGGCCACCAGACGACCCCTGAGCGTCGTTCACAGCACTCCCGCCACGAGCACGGCCAGTGCCGGGCCGGGCAGCAGGGCCGCCGTCGCCCACTGTCCCCCGGTCGCCGTCAGGTCGCCGGTGACCGGCATCGTCCCGGTGTATCCGCGGCTCAGCATCGCCAGGTACACGCGCTCTCCCCGTTCGTAGGACCTGATGAACAACGCCCCCGCCGAGCGCGCCACGGCGGGGATGTGCCGGACGTCCCTGGCGGTGAACCCGCGCGACTCGCGGGCGATGCGCATCCTGCGCATCTCCCCCGCGATCACGTCCAGGTACCGCAGCATGAACATCGCGATCTGCACCAGCGGCGCGGGCAGCCGCAGCAGCCGCGCCCCGATCAGGATGTCGCGCGGCGGCGTGGTCGCCGCCAGCAGGACGCTGGTCAGCACCCCGAGCGTGGCCTTGGCCAGGATGTTCCAGCCCGCCCAGAGGCCCTCGGCGCTGAGCGCCAGCCCGGCCACCTGCACCCGCGGGCCCGTCCCGATGAACGGCAGCGCCACCGCGAACACCACGAACGGCACCTCGATCGCCATCCGCCGCAGCGCGAAGCCCGCCGGCACCCCGGCCACCGCCGCGACGCCCGCGAGCAGCGCCAGGTAGGCGGCGAAGGCCCAGAACAGCTCCCGGGGCGTGGCCACCACCACGACGACGAACCCGGCCGCCGCCGCCAGCTTGCACTGCGGCGGCAGCCGGTGGACGGCCGAGTCGCCCGCCCGGTGGATCGCGGGGCCGTGTCCGGCGCCCATCGGCTCAGTCCTCCGCGTACGCGCGGGCGCGCCGCCGTCCCACCGCGTAGGACAGGCCGCCGCCGACCAGCGCCGTCACCCCGACGCCGATCAGCCCGGCGATCCCGACCGGGATGCCGCCCGCCTCGCCGTAGTCGGCCAGCGGCTGCCCGCGCAGCGGGTGATCGGTGGCCGAGGAGATGAACCCGGCATCTTCGGCGACCCGCTCCAGGCCGTCGGGCGAGGCCGAGGCGAAAAAGCTGACGACCCCGGCGAGCAGCGCGGCGACCACGATGCCGGCGAGCAGGAAGCCGCCCGGCCGGGAGGCCCGGGGCCGGGCCATCGGCCGGGTCTCCTGCCCCGCCTCGGTGGTCTCGCCGTCCGCGCCGCGCAGGACGAGGCGGCCGGTCAGGCCGCGCGCGCCGTACACGAGGTCGGGCCGCACGGCCAGCACCGTGCTCACCGTCACCGCGGTGATCAGCGCCTCGCCGATCCCGATCAGCACGTGGACGCCGCCCATCGCCGCCGCCACCGTGCCCGGCTCGATGGGCGCGTTGCCGCCGATCCAGAACAGCAGCGTGAACACCAGCGCCGACACCGGCACGGAGATCAGCGCCCCGGCGGACGCGCCCGCCACGATCGCCCCTCTCCCACCCCCGAAAAGCCGCCTGACCAGCAGGAAGACGCCCCAGCCGACGACCACGGTGACGATGCCCATGAGCGTGATGTTGACGCCGAGCGCGCTCAGCCCGCCGTCCGCGAAGGCGAGCCCCTGCACCAGCAGGACCACGGCCATGCACAGCACCGCCGTGTACGGGCCCACCAGTACCGCGGCCAGCGCGCCGCCGAGCAGGTGGCCGCTGGTGCCCGCGGCGACCGGGAAGTTGAGCAACTGGACGGCGAAGACGAAGGCGGCGACCAGGCCGGCCATGGGGGCGGCCCGGTCGTCCAGTTCGCGGCGCGTCGCGCGCAGGCAGACGGCGACGCCGGCGGCGGCGACCACGCCGGCGCTCACGGATACGGGAACGTTGAAGAAGCCATCGGGCACATGCACGTTGAGCCTCCCGACGTGGGGAAATATCCCCGAGAACGGGAATATGCCACCAACTTTAAAGGACTGAATTGCAGGTGCAAGTGTGTGGCAACTGAGGACTCACTATCCCAGTAGCCGGCGCACCGCACGGCGTACCGGAACGTTCCTGACCGCCACGCTCAGCCGCCCCCTCCCGGACGTCGAGTAGGGCCGCACCGTCCGCCTGACCGCCCATCGCCACCAGGCGTGCGGCGGGACCGGCGCGCCCGCGTCGATCCGGCACCGCACGGGCGGCCCGCCGAGGTCCAGCTCCAGGAAGGCGTCCCACACCCCGCCCGCGAAGCCCTCCCAGCCCTGGGACACCGCGAACCCGCCGCCGGGCAGGTCGGTGACCGCCCGGCCGCGCTCGTGCCCCGACCGGCGTTCCCGCCACACCAGCCTGCGCACCGTCCCGGACCCCGGGGCCGCGCCGCCGACCGTGACGCGCCCGCCGAGCAGCAGCCGGTTGCCCCGGCCCCACCCGGCCTCGGTGATCTTCGCGGCGCAGGGCACCGCGGCCACGTGCCCGCCCAGGTCGATGCTCAGGTTGCCCTGCACGCGGGTGAAGTAGGGCACCGCCGCGCGGTCGCCGAGCAGCCGCGGGCCGGGCGCGGCGTCCGTACGCTCCGGGCGCAGCCTGCCGAGCCTGGTCACGCCCTCGCAGGTGATGGCGACATGCACGTTCCAGACGCCGGACGGCACGTCGCGCAGGTCGATCACCCCGGCGAACCTGCCGCCGCCCGACCACACCGGGAAGGACCGCTCGCCGTGCGCGGCGGGCCCGCGCGGGCGGAGCAGCACCGACACCGTGAAGTCCAGGTCAGGGCCGCCGTCCAGGGCCGCCTCGCCGCGAAGGGTGAGCAGGTCGCCCGCCCAGGCGACCTCGGTGAGCCGCCTGGTCACCGCCGACGCCTCGACGCGGGCCAGCCGTACCAGTTGGTCGATGTCGTCGAGGGCGGCCAGCTTGCGGCGTTCCGGCGCGCTGAGCCGTTCGCGCACGCCGTCGGTCAGCCAGCGTTCGCACAGCGCGGCGATCTCGGCGGCGATCTCCTTGCGCGCCACGTCGCCCGCGGCCAGGAACGGCGCGCCCAGGTGGGCGAGCGCGTCGTGCCGGAAATGGCGGCGCATCAGGTGGTCGCGCAGCGGCCCCGGCGGTACGTGCCCGGCGACGAGTTCCATCGGCCGCCTGATCATCCGCAGCCAGTGGACGGGGTCGCGGTCGCCGTTCTTCTGCGCGACGCCGGTGGAGGGGTGGTGGCAGTCGTGCCCGGCGACCACGGAGATCACCCCGGCGTGGCAGTAGGCGTGGCTGGTGAAGACGATGTCCTCGCCGACCCGGAGGTCTTCGGCGAAGGTGATGTCGTGCGCGGTCAGCATCTCCCTGCGGAACAGCTTGCAGCAGCTCAGGCTGTTGTAGACGGGGCTGTCGCCGAGCGGCGCGCGATCGGTGTCGGCCTCGAACATCACGGGGCCGGGGCCGGCGCCCCGGCCGAGCACGATGTCGGAGCCGTTGCGGTCGGCCATCGCGATCATCCGCTCCAGCGTCCCGGGACCCAGGTGGTCATCGGCGTCGCAGAAGAAGACGTACCGGCCGTGGGCGTTGGCCAGCCCCAGGTTGCGGGCGCGCCCCGCGCCCATGGGGCGGTCCAGGCGCAACACCTTGACCACCCCGGGGTGGTGCGCGGCGTACAGGTCGAGCAGCTCGCCGCCACCGTCGGCCGACCCGTCGTCCACCGCCACGATCTCCACCGCCACCCGCTGGACCAGCAGCGACGTCAGGCACCTGTCCAGGTGCGGCCGGCGGTCGCGTACCGGCACCACCACGCTCACATCGATCTGCCTCACCACCGGGGCCGCTCCCACTGGCCCTGCGACACGCCCGCGCACCGACTCCATGGCGCTCCAGTATGTGTCCGGACGGTCGCACGGCGTGGCGGTTCCGCCGAATCGAGGTGTCTGGCCGCCCCGAGGCCACCGTGAGATCATGAGCCGATGAGCCATCCTTGGGTGTGCGCCACCTGCGCGAACCACTACCCGGAGGCGGAGTCGCCGCCGTCCGCCTGCCACATCTGCGCCGACGAGCGCCAGTGGGTTCCGCCGGGCGGCCAGCGCTGGACGACCCTGGCCGAGCTGTCGGCGGCGGGTCACCGCGCCGACATCAGGGAGATCGAGCCCGGCCTGCTGGGCATCGGCGCGGCTCCGCAGGTCGCCATCGGGCAGCGGGCGCTGCTGGTCCGCACCGCGGAGGGCAACCTGCTGTGGGACCCTTCCGGGTTCATCGACGACGACGCCGTGCGGGCGGTTCGGGAGGCGGGCGGGTTGCGCGCGGTGAGCGCGAGCCATCCCCACTTCTACGGCTCGATCGTGGAGTGGAGCCGGGCCTTCGGGGCGGAGATCCTGCTGCCCGAGGCGGACGCCGCCTGGCTGCCGCGGCCTTCGCCGGCCGTACGCACCTGGTCGGGCGTGCTGGACGTGCTGCCCGGCGTCACGCTGATCCAGTGCGGCGGCCATTTCCCTGGCAGCTCGGTGGTCCACTGGGCCGAGGGGGCGGGTGGGGCGGGGGCGCTGTTCACCGGTGACACGATCTTCGTCACGCCCGGCGAGGACCGGCTGACGTTCGTGTGGAGCGCGCCCAACCGGCTGCCGCTGCCCGAGCGCGACGTACGGCGGGTGGTGGACGCCGTGGCGCCCTACGATTTCGACCGCATCTACGGCGGCTGGTGGACGCCCGTGCTCCGGGAGGGAGCCAAGGGCGCGCTGCGGTCCTCGGCGGACCGCTACATCGAGTTCTTGAGAGGCGAGGCCCAGACGGGCTGAAACCGACCACCACCCTCCCCCCGGTTCCGGCCCCCGGAAAACGCTCCGGAGGGAGGGGGCGGACAGTCTCAGAGGATTACGAGGTGCAGACCTCGCCGGGGGCGATCCGGGTGATGGGCTGAACCTCGTCGCGGTACCAGCCCGACTTGAGCTGGAAGTCCGGGGTGCCGTCAACGCAGTAGTCGTAGGCCGAGCCGTTGGTGATGCCGACCATGGTGGCGGCGGGGCTGTAGGTCCGAGTGGTGCCACCCACGATCGCCTCGACGGCGCCATTGGTGAACTGCACACAGACGTAGCCGACCACACAGTCCGGCGCGGGCTTCGGAGCCGTCGCCGAAGCGGGAGCGGAGGCGGCGAACAGGGCCGCGCCCGCGATGGGCAGGACCGCGACGGTCGCCAGCAGCTTGCTCCTGATGCTCATCTGAATCCTCCGTTTGTTGAGAATCCGGTCCGGCGGGGGCCGCCGCACCGACACGAGAAGCGTCGCAGCCGGGGTGGACAAAGCTCGGACGCATTGCGGACATGCCACCCGAAGCCTCGCGCGGAGCGGTCAGCGGGCGAACGCGTCCACGCCGGTCAGCTCGGCCGAGAGCGTCCACAGCCGGGCCGCCTGCTCCCGGTCGATCGCGTATCCGCGCACGCCCGCGGTGAAGTCGCCCTCATCCGGGACCTGCTCGGCGATGTCGCAGTCCTCGCAGTAGACCCCGCCCATGTCCGCCAGGCGCGGCGAGGTCGCCGCCCAGACCTGTGTGGCGGCGCCCTGTTCCGGCGTCTTGGAACTGGGGTCGGCGACGTTGCCGTCCTCGTCGATCCAGCCCATGGCGGCCATCTCGGCCTTGGGCACGTGCCGCTGCAACGGGGTCATGATCCCCCCGGGGTGCAGCGAGAACGCCCGCACGCCCGCGTCCCTGCCCAGCTCGTCCAGCCGTACGGCGAACAGCACGTTGGCCGTCTTGGCCTGCCCGTAGGCGCGCCATTTGTCATAGCCGCCGGTGAAATGGACGTCGTCCCAGCGGATCGGGCTGCGGCGGTGGCCCCTGGAGGAGACCGAGATCACCCGCGCGCCGCCCGCCTCGATGGCCGGCCAGAGCAGGTTGACCAGCGCGTAGTGCCCGAGGTGGTTGGTGGCGAACTGCGCCTCCCAGCCGGGGCCGACAAGGGTCCGCTCGGGCAGGGCCATGATCCCCGCGTTGCCGATGAACATGTCGATGCCGCGCCCCGAGGCCAGGAAACGCTCGGCGAACCCACGCACGCTCGCCAGGTCGGCGAGGTCGAGTTCGTCCACTTCGACACCGCCGATCCCCGCGACCGCCTCCTCCGCCGCGCCCTTGCGCCGCGCGGGCACCACGACACGCGCGCCGGCGCGGGCGAGCGCCCGGGTGGTCTCCAGTCCGAGCCCCGAGTAGCCGCCGGTGACGATGGCGAGCCGCCCCGACAGATCGACGCCGCGCACCACCTCCTCCGCCGTGGTGCGCGCGCCGAACCCTGATCCGATCTTGTGTTGTGCGGTAGTCATGAAGCGGAGCCTACGAAGTGGAGCGCGCTCCAGGCCAAGGCGGGCGGTGTGCCGGACCTGCGTCCTCCGCCTCGGCGAGCCGTTCCCCGCCCCACAGGCGGCGCATCTCCGGGCAGGTGGCGAGCAGTTCGGCGAGCGTGCCCTCCCCGGCGATCCGGCCGCGGTCGAGGACCACGATCCGGTCGGCGCGTTCGAGCGCGGCCCTGCGGTGGGAGACCACCAGGAGGGTGTCCGGGCCGCGCCCGTCGCGGGCGGCGGCGGCCACGCGCTCCCAGAGCTGTTCCTCGGTCTCGACGTCCAGCGCGGAGGACAGGTCGTCCACGACGAGCAGGTCGGGCGACCTGACCAGGGCCCGCGCGGCGGTGGCCCGCTGCACCTGCCCGCCGGACAGCCGTACGCCGCGCGGCCCGATCACCGTCGCGAGGCCGCCGGGCATCGCCGCCACATCGCGGTCGAAGACGGCCAGCTCCAGTGCCAGGGCGATACTTTCGTCGTCCGCGGGCCGGCCGAGCAGCAGGTTCTCCCGCAGGGTGCCGGAGAACAGGCGGGGTACCTGGCCCGCGTAGGCCACCCGGCCGGGGACCATGAACGTGCCGGGGTCATCGACGCGGCGGCCGTTCCAGGTGATCGAACCGGCGTCCAGCGGCACCAGGCCGAGCAGCGCGCGGACCAGGGTGGTCTTGCCCGCGCCGACCGCGCCCGTGATCACGGTGAACGAGCCCCTGGCGATGCGCAGGTCGATGCCGTGGACGCCGCGGTCGCCGCCCGCGTGCCGTACGGTGAGGCCGCGCGCCGCGAGGACCCGCAGCGGGTCGGTGTGCGGCGGCGCGGGCACGGCGGGCGGCGGATCTTCGCGGAACCACAGGCCCGAACGGCGCGACAGGTCGCGGGCGTCCTCGTGCGGGGCCATCAGCTCGCCGAGGCGTTCGATGGACACCGCCGCCTGCGGAATCCGGTGCAGGATGCCGCCGATCGCGCGCGGCAGCGTGGCGAGCCAGCCGACGTAGCCGGTGAACAGCGCGAGGTCGCCCACCGTGAAGTCGCCGCGGCGCATGGCGGGCGCGGCGAGCAGCAGCACCAGGCCGATGCCGATCTCCACGGTGGCCCCGGTCGCGGTGTCCAGCAGGTCGGTGGCCAGGCGGTCCTTGACGGCGGCGGCGCGGCGGTTTCGGTTGTGCTCGCGCAGCCGGGTCAGCACGGCGTCCTCCGCGCCCGCGGTCTTGATCGCCAGCGTGCCCGCGAACGTCTCGCCGATGAAGGCGGTGACGACCGAGCCGAGGACGCGGGCGCGCCTGCGCAACCGCCGTACGACCTCGCTCAGGGCCCGGCTCAGCACCCCGATCACCAGCATCGGGACCAGCAGGACCAGCGTGATGACGTGGTCGATGGACGCCATGATGCCGAGGGCTCCGGCGGCGAAGGCGATCGAGCCCGCCAGGGGCACGCTCTCGTCGGTGAAGTCGACGAGGTCGCCCACGTCGTCGCGGAGCCGGGCCATGGACTCGCCCGGCGAGTGCGGCTGCCGGTCGGCGGCGGCGCCGGGCGCGGAGAGGATCGAGCGCAGTACGTTGGCCCGCAGCACGGTCGCCGCGCCGTCCCACCAGTAGACCCCGTGCGTCCAGGCCACGACGAGGACCAGGCCGCGCAGCACCTCCACCCCGACGAACGCCGCGCACAGCCACACGACCTGGTCCATACCGGCGGCGGCGTGCCCGCTCATCTGGTCGAACAGCAGCTTGAGCAGCAGGCCGCCGGCCAGCGGCAGGACCGGGTGGGGCAGCCACAGCAGCATCCCGGCCAGGAACCGGCCCAGTCCGGGGGTGACGGCCACCCGCCAGGCCACGCGGAGCACCGAGCGCCGGTCGCGGCTCATCGGGTCACCCCCGCGGCGTCGAGCAGGCGGGCGAACCGGCTGCCGGGGTCGGCTGCGAGGTCGGCGCGGCGGCCGTATTCGGCGATCCGGCCGTCCTCGATCACCGCGATCTTGTCCACCTTGGCCAGCGAGGACAGCCGGTGCGCGATGATCACCCCGGTACGGCCGGCCAGCAGCCGGTCCACGGCCCGCTCGACGCGTCGCTCGGTGGCCGGGTCGAGCCGCCCGGCCGCCTCGTCCAGCACCACCAGCCCCGGGTCGATCAGGAACGCCCTGGCGAACGCCAGCAGTTGCGCCTCCCCCGCCGACAGCCCCGCCGCGGCGGCGGTGAGGGGCGTGTCGAGTCCGGCGGGCAGCCCGGCCAGCCAGCCGGCCAGCCCCACGTCGGTCAGCACCTCGCGCAGCCGCGCGTCGTCCGCGAGCGGCCGGAACAGGGTGAGGTTGTCCCTGACGCTGGCCGCGAATATCTGCACGTCCTGGGTGACGACGCCGATCCGCCGCCGCACCGAGGCCGGGTCGGCGTCGCGCAGGTCCACCCCGCCGGCCAGCACCGCGCCCCGCGTGGGGTCGTACAGGCGCAGGGTCAGCCTGCCGATCGTGGTCTTGCCGCTGCCGGTACGCCCGACCAGGCCCAGGGTCTCGCCGGGCGCGAGCGCGAGATCGATGCCGGTCAGCACCTCGGTGTCGTCGTCGGCGTAGGCGAAGCCCACGTCGTCGAACCGCAGCGCCAGCGGCCCGGCGGCGGGCAGCGGCACGGGCCGCGCGGGCTCGGGCAGGGTGGGGCGTTCGGCCAGCAGGACCCCGATGCGGGCCATCCCGGCCAGCGCCGCCTGGTAGTGCTGCAACTGGTCGATCAGCCGCTCGAACGGCGTGCGGACCATCTGGGCGTACTGGAAGAGCAGCACCGCCGTACCGACGCTCAGCGCGCCCGAACGCCCGATCCACACGGCCAGGCCGAGCACCAGCGCGGTGCCCGCGGCGAACGCCACGGACGTGCCCGCGATCACCACCGTGCCCACCCGCGCGTCGCGCGCCTCGGCCCGGTACCAGGCGGCGCTCACCTGGTGGAAGCGGCCCACCATGTGCGCTCCGGCCCCGTTGGCGCGGATGTCCTCCACGGCGGCCAGCCGTTCCTCCAGGTGGCCGTACATGACCGCGCCCGCCTCACGCGAGCGGGCCGCCGAGGGCACGGCCAGCTTCTGGGCGCGGGCCATCAGGAACCCGGCCAGGGCGCAGTAGGCCAGCAGCGCCCCGCCGACCCGCGGGTCCACGGCCAGCACGACGGCGACCACACCGGCCAGCAGCAGCACGCTCGCCACCACGTCCAGCAGGAACGCCACCGTGAAGTCGGCGACGGCGACCACGTCGCCGTCCACCCGCTCGATCATCTCGCCGGGCGGGTGCCCGGCGTGGAAGGCCATGTCCAGGCCGAGGGCGTGCCCGGCGAGCCGTTCGCGCAGCCGGTCGGTGCCGTCCCAGGCCAGGATGCTCGCCAGCCACGCGGTGAGCACCCGCGCGCCCTGCCCCGCGACCGCGAGCGCGAGATAACCCGCCGCGACCAGCGTCAGATGGGCGATACCCGCCCCGGCGACGGCGTCGTCCACGAAGATCCGGGTGAGCTGCGGAGCCGCCAGCGGCAGCGCGGTGGCGGCGACGGCCGCCCCGGCCAGCGCCAAGGCCGGCCGCGGCCCAGGGCGCAGCTCCCTGAGCACCGCCCGCCGGACGCGGGCGTCAGTGTTCGTTACATGGGTCTGAGGTCTCGATGCGACGGAGGTCGGCAAGCGTCATGTCCTTCGGGTAGGTGGCGACGACCGCTGAGTTGGACACGACGGTTGCTCGCATGACGCCTCCCGAAATTCCGACGCTTCTCCGTCCGGCAGTACAACAGATCGCCTGTGGGCGGAGCAACCGAATTGACGATACCTCGCGCGGCGAAGTATGGTCGGCGGCATGGCTAAGGGATCTGGGCCGGTCAGTGAGTCGACGTACTTCATCTTGGCCGCGCTGCTGGACGGGCCGTTGCATGGGCACGGGATCATCAAGCATGTGCTCGGGCTGTCCGAGGGGCGGGTCAAGCTGCCCGTGGGCACGTTGTACGGCGCGCTCGACCGGCTGGCCGGCGGTGGGCTCATCGCGGTCGAGCGGGAAGAGGTGGTGGACGGACGGCCACGGCGTTACTTCAGGCTCACCGACGACGGCACCAGGCTGGTGCTGACCGAGGCCGAGCGGATGCGGCAGGCCGCCTCGGTGGTGACCGGACGGGCGCTGCCCGGGTCGGCGTTCGTGCCGCTGACCTCCCGGGCCGCAGTGGGTCTGGCACTCGGGCGGCGGGCCGCGTGGTGGCCCGCGCCGACATGACGACGCCCCCGTCAGGTCCTCTGGAACGCAGGTACCGGCGGATGCTGCTCGCCTACCCCCGCGGTTACCGCGCCGGGCACGGCGAGGAGCTGATCGCCACGCTCCTGGCGACGGCCGAGCCGCATCGTTCGACGCCGCCGCTCACCGAGGCGGTGGCGCTGCTCGCCGGGGGCCTGCGGACGCGGGCCGTCCAGGCCGCGCGGGGACCGGCGTGGGCCGACGCCGTACATCTGGCGATCACCGCGCTGTCGGTCGCCAACGTCGCCATGCTGCTGCCGTACGCCGGGACGATCCCGCTGTGGACCGGCCTGGCGGTGTTCACGGCGGTGGCCGTGGCCCGCCGCCGGTTCTGGCTCGCGCTCCCGGCGGCCGGGCTGACCTGCGTCAAGGTGGCCGCGATCGGCCTCGGCCTGCCATGGCTGGACGGCACGCTGCTACCCGTGTTCGCCGACCCGCTGCCACGGGAGTGGGGGGTGCCCGCGCTGCTGTCCGCGGGCGGCCCTGCGGCCCCGGCGACCGCGCACGCGATGGTCTTCCTGGGCGCGGCGGTGCTCGCCGTACGACGGGCCGCCCCCCGCGCCCGCTCCTGGCGGTGGGCCCTGGCCGTACCGCTGCTGATCGGGGTCAACACCGACATGCGGGCCCTCACCGACCCCACCGCGACGCCCGGCAGGACCGCCCTGGAGATCGGCCTGCTGCTGCTCGCCGTATGGGCCGGGCACGTCGCCGCGGACCCCCGCTGGGCGCTCGCCGCCCTGCTCTACCTGCCCGTAGAGGTCGTCGAACAGGCGGAGAACATCGGCACCGCCACCCGGGGCGACTACGCGCACCTGGCCCTGCTGGTCTTCCTGACCGCAGCCGCGGCAACGGCCGCCCACAGGGCGAGCCGGCACACCCTGCTCTGACCGAGCCTTTTGCCCGACATTGAGGTGGACCATGCCCAAATCCATTCGTGCGGCCTGCGCCGCCGTACCGCTGGCGCTGCTGGCCGCGTGCGGCTCCGCCGCGACGCCGACCGCCGCGTCCCCCGCGGCCACCGGCTCGGAGACCAAGCGGAAGATCGAGAACATCATCGCCGACTGCATGAAGGGGCGCGGCTTCCAGTACGTGCCCTTCGTGGCCCCGCCGTTGCAGCCGACCAGTGAGGCGGCGGGCAAGGCGCTGACCGGCGACCACGCCGCGATGCTCGCGCACCGGCAGAAGCAGGGGTACGGGGTGTTCGCGATCTACGTCTACCCCCAGGAACTCGGCAACCCCATGGTCGAGCCGGACGAGACCGCCAAGCCGAAGGTCGTCAATCCGAACCACAAGTTCATCGCGTCGTTGTCCAAGAGCCAGTACGCCGCCTACCGGGAGGCGGAGGACCGGTGTTACGCCGACACGATCAAGCAGGTCACCGGGAAGCGGATCGAGGGCCGGTTCGACCACTTCGAGCAGGCCGAGGAGACCGCCCAGCGAACGGCCGAACAGGAACTCGACGGCGACGCCGAACTGGTCGAACTGGCCGCCGCCACCGCGTCCTGCCTGAAGGCCAAGGGGTACTCCGTGCCGTCCACCAAGCCGACCGCCATCGCCTCCCGGGGCAGGGAACGGTTCGAGGCGGTGAAGCGCCCGATGGGCGAGAAGATCCCCGACGACGTCGCCGAGGGGCTCGGCACCAAGAAGGTCGAGCGCTACGAACCGAACCTCACGGTCGAGCAGGCCCGCCCCTACCTGGACAGGGAGGTCAAGGACGCGCTCGACGACCTCGCCTGCGGCAAGGACTTCTACGCCGCCTTCCTGCCCGCCCAGCGGGAGATCGAGCAGCGTGTCCACCGGGACTTCGGGCTGTAACGGTGACGGTGAAATCCCCGCGCCGGCTACTCGCCGGGATCGTCGGCGGGGTGGTCCTGATCGCGGGCGCCGGGTGGATCGTGGGCGGCTCGCTGCGCTCCCCCGCCGACGAGGCCGCGCTGCGCGAACCGCCCCGGCCCTCACTGGTCACCGCCCCGGTACGCAGACAGAAGCTCACCAGCGCGGTGGCGCTCAACGGCACCCTGGAGTACGGCTCGCCGCTGACGATCACCCTGGCGGGAGCGGTCGGCCCGGCGACCGAGGGCGCGGCCCCCCAGCGCGTCACGCGGGCGCCGCGCCCGGGCCGGATCGTTGCGGGCAGGCCGCTCATGGAGGTGAACGGCCGCCCGGTCTTCGCCCTGGCCGGGAAGGTGCCGATGCACCGCACGATCGCGCCCGGCACCCGGGGGGCCGACGTGCGGCAGTTGCAGCGGGCGCTGCGCCGCCTCCGGTTCGGCGCGCCCCGCTCGGGCGTGTTCGACGCCGGGACGGCGGCGGCGGTCCAGCGGTGGTACCGCGCGCGGGGGTACCGCGCCCAGGAGCCCGGCCTGGACGCCCGGCAGGCGCTCGGCGAGCTGCGCGCGGCGGTGCAGACCGCCGAGGAGACGCTGGCGGCCGACCGGGCCGCGCTGCGCAAGGCCGAGGACGTCGGCTCGCTGCGCAAACGGCTGGCCAACGCGCGCGCCGACCTGCGCGCGGCGCGGAAGGCCGGGGACGGCAAGGCGATCCGGACCGCGGAGGAGGCGGTGCTGGCGGCCGAGGAGGCGTTGCGCGACGCCCGGCGTACCGGGCCGCTCCGGCTCAAGATCACCAACGGCCGGGACAAACTGGCCAGGGCCCGGGCGAACCTGCTGGAGTACCAGGCGGCGTACGGGATCAGCATCCCGCCCGGCGAGATCGTGTTCCTGCCCGAGCTGCCCGCCAGGCTGACCAAGACCGCGCTGCGAGCGGGCGAACCGGTCGCGGCCACGGTCGGCACGGTGACCGGCACGGCCATGGTGATCAACGGTTCGGTGGACGACCAGGAGGCCGGACTGCTGCGCGAGGGCCTGCCCGCCGTCATCGAGACCGGCGCGGGCAAGACGCACCCGGCGCGGCTCACCGCGATGGGCGCGGACGCCCGCGTCCCGACCGAGAAGAGCGACGAACAGGCCGACCCGGGCAGCGTCCCGGTGCGGATCACACCGGCCGGCACGGCGAAACTGCGCGAGCAGGCGGGGGCCGCGGTGACGGTCCGGATCACGGTGGGCGAGACCGAGGGCGAGGTGCTGACCGTGCCGGTGGCCGCGGTGATCACGGCGGCGGACGGCAGGCCGCGCGTCCAGGTGGAGTACGCGACCGACCGCACCCGCGCGGTGGAGGTGCGCACCGGGCTCACCGCCGACGGCCGGGTCCAGGTCAGCGGGGCGATCAAGGAGGGCGACCGGGTCGTGATCGGCAATGGCTGAGCCCGGGGCCGCCGAGCCGGTGATCCGGCTCGTGGACGTGGACCGGGTCTTCCCGGCCGAGCCGCCGGTACACGCGTTGCGCGGCGCGTCGCTGCGGGTCGCGGCGGGCGACTACGTGGCGGTGATCGGTCCTTCGGGGTCGGGCAAGTCCACCCTGCTCAACACGCTGGGGCTGCTGGATCGGCCCACGTCGGGACGGTACCTGCTGGACGGCATCGACACGACCACACTGCCCGACGGCGAGCGCACCCGGCTGCGCGGCGGGCGGATCGGGTTCGTCTTCCAGTCCTTCCACCTGCTCCAGCACCGGCCGGTACTGGAGAACGTCATGCTGGCCGAGGTCTACCGGCAACCGCCCACCGGCCTGCGCAAGGGGCGGCGGGCGCGTGCCGTACAGGCCCTGGAACGGGTCGGCATGGGGCACCGCGCGGAATTCCCGCCGAACCGGCTGTCCGGCGGCGAACGCCAGCGCGTCGCCGTCGCCCGCGCGCTGCTCGGCCGCCCGTCGCTGCTGCTGTGCGACGAGCCCACCGGCAACCTGGACGGCCACAACACCACGCTGCTCCTGGACCTGTTCGACGAGCTGCGCGAACAGGGGCTCACCATCGTGGTCATCACCCACGAGGACGAGGTCAGCTCCCGCGCCGGGCGCAGGGTGCGGATCATCGACGGCCTGCTGAGGGAGGAATGAGTGGACCCGCGCGACCTTTGGGCCGAGGCGGTGGCCGGGGTGCTCGCCCGGCCGCTGCGCACGGCCCTTACCACCCTCGGCACCGTGCTCGGCATCGCCACCCTGGTGATCACGCTGGGCGTGGCCGCCACGGCGGGCAACCGGATCGTCGGCCGGTTCGACGAGCTGACCGCGACGGCCATCACCGTGGAGGTGCCGCAGACCGAGGACGGCCCGCTGGTCGGCTGGGACGCCCCGGCCGAGCTGACCCGGCTGCGCGGAGTCGCCTCGGCCGCCGCCGTCGCGCAGAACGAAGGGGACACCGACCTGACCGTCACCGCCAACCGGCTGGTGGACCCGACCAGGGTCACCGGCCGCAACCTCGCCGTGGTCGCCGCGACGGTGGACCTCCCGGCCGCCGTGCGCGGGCGCGTCTCCGCGGGCCGCTTCTACGACGAGGGCCACGTACGGCGGGGCGACCGTGTCGTGGTGCTCGGCGCGGACGCCGCCCGCATGCTCGGCGTGTCCCGGCTGGCCGACGGCCCCGCCGTGTTCATCGGCGAGCGCGCTTACAGCGTCATCGGCATCCTGTCCGGCCTCGGCCGCGACCAGGCGCTGTCCACGGCGGTGATCGTGCCGCCCGGCATCGGGGCCGACTTCGGGCTCAAGGACGTCACCCGCGTCCTGGTCAACACCCGCCTGGGCGCGGCCGAGCTGATCGCGGGGCAGCTCCCCCGGGCGCTCAGCCCGGCCAGGAGCGGCGAGCTGCACGTGATCACCCCGCCCAGCCCCACCCGGGCCAGGGACGCCGTCGAGGGCGACGTCAACGGGCTGTTCCTGATCCTGGGCCTGGTGTCGCTGGTGGTGGGCGCGGTCGGCATCGCCAACGTCACGCTGGTCACGGTGCTCGAACGGACCTCCGAGATCGGCCTGCGCCGCGCGCTGGGGGCCGCCCGGCGGCACGTCGCGGCGCAGTTCCTGGTGGAGTCCACGCTCATCGGGCTGACCGGGGGCGTGATCGGGGCGAGCGTGGGCGTCGTCGCGGTGGTCGCGGTGGCCGCCGTACGGCAGTGGACACCGGTGCTCGACATCGCGCCGGTACTCGCCGCCCCGGCCGCCGGGGCCCTGGTCGGCCTGCTCGCCGGGCTCTACCCGGCGCTGCGCGCGGCCCGCATGGAACCGGTGGACGCCCTGCGCTGAGGGCCCGGACCGGCGGCGAGTGGCGGACATCAAGTGTCCTCCAGTGCTCATAACGTGCGGGTCCGAGAGAGAGGAGATTCCCCATGACGATTCTCGTGACGGGTGCGACCGGCAACGTCGGGCGGCCCCTGGTGGCCGAACTGCTCGCGGCCGGGCACCGGGTACGCGCGCTGACCAGGAACCCGGCCAAGGCCGATCTCCCGGCCGGGGCCGAGGTGGTGGCGGGCGACCTGGCCGGTGGTTCCGGGCTGGAGGCGGCCTTCGAGGGGGTCACCGCCGCGCACCTGATCTGTTTCGGTGGGGACGACTACGCGCCGCTCACCAACGGCGAGCAGATCGTGTCCACGGCGGTACGGGCGGGCGTGCGCAGGGTGACGGTGCTGAAGGGCGACGTGGACAAGAGCCCGCTGGAAGCGGCGATCGAGGCCGGCGGGCTGGAATGGACCTACCTCGCGCCGGTGGAGTTCATGTCCAACACGCTGGAGTGGGCGGCCTCCATCCGGGAGGAGGGGACGGTACGCGAGGGGTTCGCCGAGGCCAGGAGCGCGATGATCCACGACTCGGACATCGCCTCGGTGGCGGCGGTCGCGCTGACCGGGGACGGTCACGCCGGGCAGGAGTACTGGCTGACCGGGCCCGAGGCGCTGACCATGCCGGAGCGGGTGCGGGTGCTCGGTGAGGTGCTGGGGCGGGAGATCCGGTTCGTCGAGCTGAGCCGGGACGAGATGATCGCGCGCTGGCGCGCGGAAGGCTACGGCGACGGCGACATCGAGTTCTTCCTGACCGTGCGCACCGACCCGCCGATCACGGGCGACCTGGTGCTGCCGACCGTGGAGAAGGTCACCGGCCGCCCGGCGCGGACGTTCGCCCAGTGGGTCCGCGAGCACGCCGCCGTGTTCAACTGAGCTGAATCACCCCGGCGAGCGGGCGCGATCACCGCGCCCGCGTCCGCCGTCGCGGTTTAGGATCAGCGCCGTGAAATCACATATTCGCCTTGGCGGGTTCGCCATTTTCCTGGCGCTGCTGAATGCCGGGCCGGTGTCGGCGGAAACCGGCGGCGTCGTGCATATCGAACTTCCCGCGACCGGGGTCACCCTGCACGAAAGGCCGGACGACCGGTTACGCGTGACGTCGTACGAGCTGTACCACGGCGTCTATCTACGCGGCAAAGGAAGCGACGTCTTCACCAAAAGGACCCAGTACTACGGCTTGACGGTCTCGCCGCGCGGTGACCGGATCGCCGGCTTGTCGGAGGAATACGCGGCCGACGGACGCGACGAGGTCGTCCTGCTGGACCGCGGCACCTGGGCGGAAAAGCGCGTCAAAACCGTACGTGGGCCATGGATCACGGATTGGCTGCGCTGGTCGCCGGACGGCCGTTACCTCGTCGGCACCGAGCGCAAGAAACTGACCGACACCAAGTGGGCGGTCAGCGGCTTTTCCATCGTGGACCCGAAGAAGCTCACCTACCGCCAGGCCAAGGTGACCGACCCCAACCCCGAGGCATATTTCGAATGGACTCCCGGCGCCCGCAGCGTCATCTCCTGGCAGGACGGTGAGATCAAGGAATACTGGTTGGACGGCCGGCTACGGCGGTCGCTCAAGGTGGGAAACACCCCCAACGGCGAATACGCCTTCTCCCCCTCGGGCCGCAGGCTGCTCACCTGGTGCCCCTACGAGGACGACCCCGAGGTGTGCGTGGTGCGCTGGCCAGAGGGGAAGATCACCAAAAAGGTGAACTTCCCGGCCGAGTCCCTGCTCGGCTGGTGGGACGAGCGGCACTTCATCGCGGTGGCCGGAAAAGGCCGCGATTTCCAGGTGGTGGTCGCCGGGCTGGACGGAAAACCGGTGCGGGTGCTCGCCGACCTCGACGAGAAAGCCTGGAAAATAGCCAGCGTCTATCTTCTGTACACCCGCGCCTGACGATTCACCGACGGCCACGAATGGTCGGCGAACAACCGCGCGACCAGTTCGCCGCGCCCCGACACCTCCGCCTTGCCGTACACGGCCTTGAGGTGGTCGCGCACGGTGTGCGGGGAGATGAGCAGGCGTCCGGCGATCTCGGCGACGGTCAGCCCGCGCACCGCGCACTGGGTGATCTCAAGCTCGCGCGGGGTCAGACCGTACGCCTCGGCGATCATGGCCGCGAGGTCGGACGCGGCGGCGGGCTCGATGACCAGGGCCACCGCCGACGCCATGCTCACCCTGGCCCGCGACGAAAGTAGCGGGGCGCCCGCTACTTTGCGCTGAGCGCCGGGCACCGGGCGGCGACCTCGGTCACGCCGGAGGCGACCCGTGGCCGATCCGCCGCCGCCCCGCCCGTCCCTAGCGTCGGGGCATGCGAACCGACACCCCGCCGCCTCCGCGAACGGCGACGCGGCTGCCACCCGTGCTGGGCCTGCTGCTGCTCGCCCCGGTGTGCGCGGAGTACCTGGCCGGATACGACGACTCCACGGGAAACGTCACCGAACTGCTCGGCGGGCTGGTCGTCTTCGTCCCCCTGTACGGCTGCGCCGCGCTCATCATCCGCGAGACCGCCCGCCGCGCCGGACGGGGCCGGCCGGCCATGCTGCTGCTCGCGACGGCGTTCGGCGTGCTCCAGCCCGGCATGATCGACCAGGCGATGTTCAACCCGTCCTACCGGGACATCGACTACCTCGGCCCGATGCTGGAGGCGACCTATGTTCCCGCGCTGGGCCTCGGCGGTTACCTGTCGCTCGGCTGGGTGGCCGGGCATGTGATCTTCAGCGTCTGCGCGCCGATCGCCATCGTGGAGACGTTCGTCCCGGACCGCAGGGCCACGCCCTGGCTCGGGCTGCCCGGACTGGCGGTGGCGGTGGTCGCGTTCGGGCTCGCCGCCGCGTTCGTGGTCAAGTGGCACCTGGACACCGAGGGCTTCGTGCCCACCGCCGCGCAGCTCACGGGGGCCGGCGCGGTGGTCGTGGCACTGATCGTCGCGGCGTTCGCCACGGGCCGGCGGCCCGCCCCGCCGATCGGCCGCCCGGCGCCCGGCCCGTGGGTCGTCGGCGTGGTCGCGTTCGTGCTGCTGCTCGTGCCGGATCTCTTCGCTCTGGTCGTCGAGTGGGCCGGGCTCGATCCGGCGATGGCCATCGACTGGCGGGGCTTCGCGGTGCTCGCGGGACGGCTCGCCGTACTGCTCGCGCTGCTGTGGACGTGGTCGCGGCGGACCGGGTGGGGGGCGCACCACCGGCTGGCCGTGGCCGGTGGTGCGCTGCTGAGCACGAGCGTGACGGCGTTCGTCACCGAACCCATCGGCGATGTGACGGCCGCCGCTAAGCTGGGGCACAACATGTTCTTCCTGATCGGTGTCGTGCTGCTCATCGCGTCGGCGGGAGTCCGTGCTTCGCGGGCCGGGCGGGTGACGGTGTGACAGCGACCGTTGTCACCCTGCCGCCGGCGGAACAGGCCCTGGTCTGGGCCGGGTTCCCGGTGCTCGGCGCGGGCCTGGGCTGGGGGATCAAGGCCATCGCCGGGTGGGCGATCACGCTGCCGTGGGTCCCGTTCGACAAGCCGCTGGAGTTCATCGCGTCGCTGCCCGAGCCGCACGTCACGATCGGGGCGCTGGCCGTCGGGGGCGTCGCGGGCCTGGTACTGGCCTTCCTGGCGATCGCGGACCACGTGGTGATCACCGTGGACGACGACCGGGCGAGCCTCGTGTACGGCGACTCCCGCCAGGAGGTACGCCGGGCCGACGTCGGCGCGGCGTACCTGGACGGCAAGGCCGTGGTCCTGCTCGGCCACGCCACCGAGGAGATCGCCAGGTCGCGCGGCTCGCTGCCGTCCGCCGCCCGCATCCGGGACGCCTTCGTACGCCACGGCTACCCCTGGCACGCCGACGGCGACCCGCACCGCGAGGAGTTCCGGCGCTGGGTGGAGGACCACCCGGAGCTGTCCCCCACCGCCAACGCCCTGCTGCGGGCCAGGGCCCGTGCGCTGGAAAAGGATCGCGGCGACGACGCCGCGGAGCTTCGCACGGAACTGGCCCGCCTCGGTGTCGTGGTCCGCGACCGCGACAAGCGCCAGCACTGGCGGCGCGTCCCCGGCGACGATTGATCCGCCGCCGGGGGTCTTTTGAACAAGCGAGGATCAGCGCAGGCCGAAGGCCATGAACACCGCGCCGTGCGGGCTCGGGTACGGGAAGAACCCGGCGCCCGACTGCGTGTAGACCATGCCGTGCGAGATCACCGGGCCGCCGGTGCCCGCGACCTGCCCGCCGCGGCCGGTGAGCCCGTTCACGCCCACGACGTCCTGGATGGTGTCGTAGGTCCACAGCACCTGGCCGGTCTCGGCGGAGTACGCGCGCACCTTGCCGTCGGTGCTGCCCACCCACACCACTCCGGGGGTGGTGGACACGGCGGTGGAATGACCGGGCCTGCACAACTGCGGGAACTGCGACGCGCCGCCGGTCGTGCAGCCGTCGGCCGGGTTCGGCGTCTCCCACAGCAGGTGCCCGGTGGCCGGGTCGAGCGCGAACAGCGTGCCCGGGGAGGCCATGTACGTCGCGACGTAGAGCCGCTTGCCGTCATAGCTGGAACCCCACTGGACGCCCGTCAGGCCGCCGCCGGGCTGCGGCTTGGACAGCGACCGCTGCCAGACGATCTCACCGGTGCGGGCGTCGAGCACGTGGTAGACGCCGTTCTTCTGGCCGATCCCGACCAGCGCCCGCTTGCCGGCCCGGAACAGGTTCGGCGCGGCCCCGAGGTCGAAGTCCAGCGCGGTGCCGTCGGGGAAGTTGGGGCAGTACTCGCGGTCCTGGGGGGTGGGCAACGAGCACTCGATCCGCCAAGTGTCCACGTCGGTCATCTTGCGGGTCCAGCGGGGGCGTCCGGTGTCGGCGTTGATGGCCAGCACGGAGTCGTAGTGTCCGGCGCTGCCGGTGTAGTTCTGGCCGGTGCCGACGTAGACCGTACGGGTGATCGGGTCCACCGCCGGGCTGCTCCAGACCCCGGCGCCGGAGGGCGCGTAGCGGGTCTTGCCGTTCGGCCAGGTGCCGTCCGCCACCGGCGGGGGCGTGGTGTAGAACCGCCACACCAGCTTGCCGGAGTCGATGTCCAGGCCGTTGAGGTGGCCGCGGAACTGGCAGCACTCGTGGTCCTTGCCCATGATGTTCTCGCCGCTCGACACGCCGACGAACACCCTGCGGCCCAGGACGACCGGCGAACTGGTCACCAGCGCGGCCAGCTTGTCGTCCAGCCGGCGGGCCCAGGCCAGCTTGCCGGTGCGCTGGTCCACGGCGTAGAAGTAGCCGCGGCTGTCACCGAACAGCACCTTGCCCCTGGCCACCGCGGGGCCGTCCTGGACCTGCGGTGGCCAGCCGCCCTGGCCGACCGTGGCGAGGTCGAACTCCCACTTGGCCGCGCCGGTCTCGGCGTCCTTGGCGTACATCTTGCCCTCGGGCGAGCCGAAGTAGACCGTGTCGCCGACGACGGCGGCCTGGCTGCGCGGGGCGCCCGCGGCCTTCGGGTAGGCGAAGGCCCACTTGAGTTCCAGGCCGGCGACGTTGCCGGCGGTGATCTCGCGTTCGGCGGCGTTGTGCCGCCAGCCCCACGGGTTCTGCTGCCACATCGACCAGTCCCCGTGGTGCGGCCGGTCACCCCCGCCCGGCGCGGGGGTCGCGGT
Source organism: Spongiactinospora sp. 9N601 (assembly GCF_044326295.1). Taxonomy (NCBI): domain Bacteria; kingdom Bacillati; phylum Actinomycetota; class Actinomycetes; order Streptosporangiales; family Streptosporangiaceae; genus Spongiactinospora; species Spongiactinospora sp. 9N601. The sequence goes on along the minus strand of NZ_JBIRBB010000002.1, from coordinate 212,718 downwards.
CGCGGGGCTGGCGGTCACCGCCAAACAGAGCGCGGCCAGCGCCGCAGCCGCGCGAATGAGTCGTCTGCCGGTCATCGTCTCTCCTCGCTCACGTACGGTGTGTGCTCATCCCAGAAGTCGCAGTTGTGCTGCCTGGCGATCTCGCGGGTGGCGACGCTGTCACCCGCCGGGGCCAGGGACATGACCGCCGGGTCCTTGATCGTGTAGCGGGGCCAGTACGGCGTGCCGTCCACGGTCGGGTCGCCGGTCCGGGCGAACCCCGTCCACTGCGCGACCAACTGGACGCCGAACGCCTGCTGGTTGGCCCCCTCGTTGGTCACCGGCCCGTACAGGAACGGGGCCTCGCTGATGTGGAAGCTGCCGTTCGGCTTGGTCCGGTCCAGGAAGAACAGCGGCGGGGCGTCGGTGTTGTCCACCTGGAAGGCGAACACCGGGATCCGCCTGGCCAGCCGCTCGTCGTTGCGCAGCGCCGGGCAGACCGAGTTGCTGTCGGCCACGATCGTGCGGGAGGCGATGAACGGCGCGGGCTCGGGATAGCGCTTGAGCGGATAGCGGGCCAGCACCTCGGGGGCGAGCGGGCCGTACTGGTCGCGGACCAGCTTCTCGTACTGCTCCGGCGTGTTGGCGGGCGGGATCTGCACCTCGTCACGGCCGACGCCGTGCATCACTGTGACCTTGTTGACCCTGCCCTTGGCGAACGCCAGCCCCGGTGAACTGGTCAGGATGCGGCCGTCCACGATGGGCGCGATCGTGCCGCGGTCCGGAGCCATGCCGTCCGACGACTGGTCCAGCAGCGCCTTGACCGGCTTGCCACGCAGGCAGGCCGCCGCCTCGGCCGGGGTGGCCTGGGCACAGCCGAGCGCGGTGGCGAAACGGTCACCGGTCTGCTGCGCCTCGGTCTGCGTGGGCAGTTCGGCCTTGCAGTCCTGCGGCTGCCAGACGGTGTTCGCGCCGCGCAGCGAGTTGTACTCACCGGCCTGCACGATCCCCTTGGCGAACAGCCCGCGCGCGGTGGGCGAGGCGACGTGCGCGCACACGCTCGACCCGCCGGCGCTGGCGCCGAAGATCGTGACGTTGCCCGGGTCGCCGCCGAACGCCGCGATGTTGCGCTGCACCCAGCGCAGCGCCTCCTGCTGGTCGCTCAGGGCGTAGTTGCCGGAGTTCGCGCCGAATCCTCGATGGGAGAGGAATCCGAACACGCCGAGCCGGTAACCCACCCCGACATGGATCACCTGCCCGGCGCGCGCCAGGTGGTCGCCCGGGCCGGGCGCGCCGAACCGGAAGCCGCCGCCGTGGAACTCCACCATCACGGCAAGCGGCTTGCTGTGCGCGTCAGCGGGGGCGACGATGTTGAGCTTGAGGCAGTCCTCGTTCTCCGAGCCCGCCCCGAGCAGCGGGGCCTGCGGGCAGGGGCTGCCTCGCTCGGTGGCCTGCAGTTCCCCTGGCCAGGGGGCGTGCCGTCGGGCGGGCGTCCAGCGAAGGTCGCCCACCGGGGGCGCGGCGTAAGGGACGCCGAGCCAGGATCGGACCCCCTGCCCCGCCGTACCGCACAACGTGCCGGTGTCGGTGACGACGGTCGTACCGGGGGCGCAGACGGGCGCGGCCACAGGGGCCGCTTCTGACGGTGACACGATGCCGAGCAACGCGATCGCAACAAGCGCGCTCAGCCATCTCCTGGGCCTCATGATGCGCTTCTCTCAGCAGGTCGAAGATCTTACGCATCGTGTCAAGGCGAGTCAGCCGAAGCAATGGCGATGGCCATAACTCTGTTTCTTAACCCCGGCGTCACTCCGCGCGGTTTTCCGTTAGACCGCTAGAAACGGTGCGGGCAGGGGTGTCCCTGGAAAAGCAGGCAGTTGGTGTCGTCAAGCCCGTCGGGGTCGAGCCCGCGCTGAACCTCCCCGCAGTACGGGTGGATCACCAACTCCCTTTCCCGGCCGCGCCAGCGCAGCCACCACCCCTGAAAGGTGCCCATCGCCTCATAGATGAACGTGACGTGCGGGCCCGGGTGATCGGCCGACATCCCGCACTCGTAGGCATGCTCCCTGGGCAGCTCACCCGACTCCATCAGGCGCTGCCACTCGGCATCCGTGATCACCGTGAAGAACGAGCACTCATTGCCCTCCGTCGGCCGCTGCAACGCCCCATTGGACCGGGCGATCACATGCCACAACGCGATCCGCGCACTCTGCGTGGCCTCATCCAAAAGCGTCACGTCCCCGTCATCGACGGGCACCCGGCCGAGCTGGTCGGCCAGCAGTCTCATGTGCGTGGTGAAGCGATGACAGGCTCGAACCAGATCGGTCACCGGACTGGTGTGCGCGGGAGGCATGCCAGCACGGTACGCCGCACGCCGTACTTTCTGTGGGTAATCCCAGGAATACGCTGAGTATTTTTACCCATCGACCGACCGCCACCGGGTGCCTTCCCGCACCCTGTCGTAGATCGCGCGCAGCCAGGGCTCCCGAACCTGCGGCGACCGCGCCAGCCTGTGCACGAACAGATCCTGGTCCGGCTCGAACCGCACCCACGGCGGACGCGGCGGCGGCTCGTCCCGCAGGACACCGTCCGGCATCCTCCCCGACGCGGGAACCGGCGGCCACCCGTCCCCGAACGCAAGACCGGCCCACACCCCGCCCGCCAACGGCACCGCCGTCCCCAACCGAACCCTCCACGCCCGCCCGGTCTGCGGATGCCGTGGCACCAACACGATGTCCGCCCTGCTCTCCCCCACCCCCGGCCCCACCACCCCAAGCACCTTCGCCACCCCCTTCCGCGGAAGCAGGAAATCCAGCCAAGGCTGAAAGAACCGAGCCGCCGGCCCATCAGCGACCCGCACCGGCCCACCCCCCGACGCCACGACCACACGCGCCAACGCCACCCCGGCAGCCGCCTCCCAGATCGGATTCCACCTCCCTGCCAGATCCACCGCCGGTTCGCACGGCAGGTCCTCCCAGCCCGCGATCACCGGAGCGGACTCCTCCTGGACGACCCGCCGTACCGCGCCCGGCTCCAGCCACACCACCTGCCAGTACGAGCAGTCGTCCACCCGCGTCGCCACCGCCCGCCCACACCCGGCGCAGGCCAGGTTCACGCCCTCCCCGCCGTGGTGGCCGCAGCAGTACCCGACGCACCGCGCGAGGATCGGCGCGGTCCACCGCACATCTCCCGGCGCGACCGCCACCCGCCCCGCCGGGCCGTACGAAAGCGATATGACCGGCGCGTACACCCCACGAGCGGCGGCCTCCTCCGCCCCGACCTCATCCCACATCCGCCACGGCGGTCCTTGAGGCTCGGGGTCCACCGCGTACGTCCCCGGTTCCAGGAGCGCCGGCATCAGCACCCACTGGTAGAACTGATGCGCATGGTCGGGCAGGGCGACCCGCGACACCGGCGCGGTCAACTCCGCACCGCACCCCGCACACGCGAACACGACCATCCGCCCCGCCACCGGGCGATCATAAACCCCGCCGCCCCGAGCCTCACCGCTCGTAGATGACCTGGTCGCCACCGATCTGGACGACCTGCCCGTTCCCGAACACCACGGCGTCCATCCGGGCGCCGTTGGCCCGGTCGCCGGGCCGGCGGTCTCCGGCGGCACCGCCGCCCACCGCGACCGGGCGATCAACCGCGACCGGGCGATCACCAGAGCCCGGAACGCCGGGCCCGGCATGGGCGTCGCGAGCGTCGTCAGGGCCGGCGACCCGCCCGTACACCGCCACCCCGAGCCCGAGCATCGCGACGAACGACCCGAGCACGCTGGCCAGTTGATCCGCCTCCTTCAGTCCCACGCGGGCGAAGTACACGGCCAGCCCGATCATGGCCCCCACCGCGATGGCGGCCCCACCCCGGGCCAGCGTGCGTCTGCGCACGACGAACATCTGCGACCTCCGATAAGTCATCCAACGCGCTCTGTTCATGAGACCCCGCCGGTTCGGGGCAGACCCGCAGATAGGGCTGGTCCGGCAGATACCTGGCCCACTGAACAGGCGTGAGCGATCCGGCGGCGATCGCGCACACCTCGGGGAACGGGTCGGCGGGCAGCCGGACGTCGTGCAGCCGGACCGTCCCCTCCTCGTCACCGGCGGCCAGCGTGGCCCCGTCGGGAGTCCAGGCGACCGAGCGGACGATCCCGGCGTGCCCGGTCATGTCCGGACCGACCTGACGATGCGTGGCGACATCCCACAGCCGCACCGTCCCGTCCTCGCCACCACTCGCCAGCATGGCCCCGCCGGGATGCCAGACCACCGAACGGACGGCCCCGGTGTGCCCGGTCATGTCCGGACCGACCTGACGATGCGTGGCGACATCCCACACCCGGAGCGTGCCGTCCTCACTGCCGCTCGCCAGCATGGCCCCGTCAGGGCTGAACGCGACCGACCTGACGTCGCCCCGATGGCCGGTCAGCGGGACACCGCGCGGCCATCCGGTGGCCGCCCACCACAGCCGGATCGTCGCGTCGTCACCGCCGCCGGCCAGCAGCGCGCCGTCCGGGCTGTACGCCACGGCGTTGACGTCGTCGGTGTGGCCGTGCAGCAGGACACGCCGCGCCGAGGCCGGTCGCCACACACCGATGGCGCTCCCCTCGCCCGCGACGGCGACCGCGCCGCCGTCCGGACTGAACGCCAGGGCGCGGATCTGCCCCGCGTGCTCGGCGACGGTGACGCTCGGGCGCCGATCGGCGAGGTGCCACAGCCGTACCCGCCCGTCGTCGCCTCCGGAGGCCAGCGCGCCGCCGTCCGGACTGAAGGCCAGCGCAAGTGTGCGGCCGAGCCGCGCGGTCGGCGGCCCATCGAGGCGGCGGCGGGTGGCGAGCCGCCACAGCAGCGGTCTCCCGTCGTCTCCGGCGGCGGCGAGCACCGTCCCGCCGGGGTGGACGGCGACCGCTCTGACGTCGTCCGTGGCGCCCCGCAGTACGGCCTCGCGGGATCCGCCGATCTCCCACAGCCTGATCGTCCCGTCTTCGCTCGCGCTCGCCAGCGAGCGGCCGTCGGGGCTGAAGGCGACCGAGGTCAGGTCCTGGGTGTGACCTTCCAGTGTGACCCCGCGCCCGGTCTCGACATCCCACAGCCGGGCGGTGGTGTCACTGCCGGCGCTGGCCAGCGTGCGACCATCGGGGCTGAAGGCCAGCGATTGGACGTCTCCGGCATGGCCTTCCAGCGCGGCGCCGCGCCCGGTCGCCGCGTCCCGCAGGCGGATTTCCCCACCGTCTCCCGCGCGGGCCAGCGTGCTGTCGCCGGGCCTGAGCGCGAGCGCCTCGATCGACTCGTCGGTACCGCCGCCTTCGACCAGCACCTCGCCCGTACCGCTCGCGACGTCCCACCGCCGGACGGTGCCCGCCGCGTCCGCGCTCAGCAAACGTGCGCCGTTCGCGGAGAAGACAATGGAATTGATCTCAGTGGTGTGCCCGGCCAGCGCGTCCTCCCGCGAGGTCGTGATCCCCCGCAGCCGGATCACCCGGTCGTCCCCGGCGCTGGCCAGCATGCTGCCGTCCGGACTGAACGCGATGGTCTCCGCGTCCTGGGTGTGCCGGATCCACACGCCCAGCGGGCTGCGGGTGGTGACCCGCCACAGCCGGACCGTCCCGTCATCGCCCGCGCTGGCCAGCGCGCCGCCGTCCGGGCTGAACGCCACGGCGTTGACCATGCCGTCATGGCCCGTCATCGGGGCGCCCACCGGCCGTCGGTCGGACATCCGCCACAGCCGGACCGTGCCATCGCTTCCCCCGCCTGCTACCAAGGCGCCGTCCGGGCTGAACGCCACCGACGCCATGGCGCCCCCCTGGCCCGTCAGCACGTCCCGGGCTGACGACCAGGTGTGGAGCAGAACGTGGCGGGACTCGAGGCCCGGAGCGAGATGCCAGGCGGTCGCGGCCAGTCTCGCCGCGAGCCGCGGATCGACGTCGAGCAGGAGCTGGCTCTGCGCGGCCATCTGCCGCGACAGCGCCAGCGTCCGCTGACCGTTGGCGGTGGCCGCGTAGTGGGTGGCGACCACCGCGGCACCGCCGGTCAGAGCGACGAGGACCGCCAGAACGGTGACCACCGCGGTACGTCGCCGCGCGGCACGGCGTCGCAGCCGGACCGAAGCGGCCAGGAACGCCTGCGCGGTACGGCTGGCCTCGTCGGGCGCGGACCTCGCGGCCCAGGCGACGGCGGCCTCCAGGCGGCTGCCCCGATACAGTGCCGCGGGATCGCGCCGGTCGCGTTGCCACCCGGCCGCGGCCTCCTCCAGGTCCTGGTGGGTCAGCCGTCCGGCCCGGTCGTCATCCAGCCAGCGCCGCAGCCTGGGCCACTCACGGAGCAGCGCCTCGTGGCTGATCTCGACGATGTCGTGGTCGCGAGTGAGCATCCGGGCCTCGGTGAACGCGGTCACCACGACATCGACGGATTCGCCCGCCTGGGCCAGGTCGGCGGTCCGCACCCGCTGCCGAGTGTCGTGGGCGCCGTCACCGATCCTGACCAGCCGGAGGAACATCCACCGGGCGGCGCGTCGCCCGTCGTCGTCCAATTTCAGAAACGTCCCCTCCGCCGTGATGGCGACGGCGCCGCGGATCCCCCCGGTGTTCCGGTAACCCTGGACGGTCAGCGTCACGCCGTCGCCGCTCGACCAGGCGGCCCGCAGGGCATGCGCCAGCAGCGGAAGCCGTCCCGCCTCATACGCGCCTCCGGCGTCATGGTCACTGACGCCGAGATCGCTCAACAGGACCTCGACCAGCCCCGGCTCGACCTCCAGCCCGACATCCTGGGCGGGGCACAGGATCGCCTCGCGCACCTGCGCCGCCGACATCGCCCCGACCAGCAACGGATCGTCCCGCAACGCCGCGCGCAGCCGATCCACCGCCAGGCAGTCGGCGAAGAAGTCGGCCCGCAGCGCCACCACCACGAGCCCCACATGGTCCGTGGCCAGTTGGGAGAGCGCCGCGACGAACGCCGCCCGCCTCGACACGGCGCCACAGAGACTGAAAAGCTCCTCGAACTGATCGACAACCACCACGACCCGGTCAGGCGGCGATTCCCCATTCCCGCCGCCCTGTTCGGCCAACGCGCGAGCGAGCATCAGGGCACACGCACCAGGGTCGACCGACAACGCGGCGGCGACCGCCTCCGCATCCTCCCCGGTGAGCGAGCAGATCCCCCCGGCCAGCGCGGCCAGCGGATCAGCGGTCGGTGTCAGCACCATCACCGGCCAGCGCGCGGACCCCGGCAACGCCCCGGCACCCAGCCGAGGCAGCAGCCCGGCCCGCAGCAGGGACGACTTCCCTGCCCCCGAGGGCGCCACGACCATCTGGATCCCCCCGCTCACGATCCGCCGATCCAGCCGCCCCACCAGCTCAGCGACCAGGGCATCCCTGCCGAAGAACCACCGCGCCTCCGCCGCGTCGAACGCGGCCATCCCCGGATAGGGACACAAGCCACCCCCCACCCGAACCTGCGTACGCGGCCCCGGCCCCCGCCCGATGATGATCGTCTGGTTCCCGCGCACCTGAGTGAGCCGGCCGCTCCCAAAGACCACCCCGCGCTGCACCACCCCTCCCAGCGCCCGCGACCGCCCATCCAGCCAGGCGCGTAACATGGTAAACACGAAGCGTGATTATGCCAGGGAGCCACCCATCAGGCGTCCCCAAACCGAGACAGGGACAGCGGCCCAAGGCCCGCTCCAGGCCGACCTCACCACGGTCACGAAGCCGGATCGTAGCTCCGCCGTAAATGGACAGGCAGGTCACCAGCCGGCTTTCCAGGCAATGACAATAGTTCGACAGGCGATATATTCTGCTCGTATGAGCAAACTGTCCGAGGCGACCTACTTCATCCTCGTCGCTCTGCTACGGGAGCCGCTGCACGGCTACGGGATCATCAAGTCGGTGCGCACGCTGTCCTCCGGGGACGTGAACCTCGCGGTGGGCACCCTCTACAGCGCCCTCGACCGCCTGGCGGAGACCGGATGGGTGGCAGTGGAGCGCGAAGAGATCGTCAACGGCCGCGCGCGACGCTACTACCGCATCACCGACGACGGCGTGACCGCAGTCCACACCGAGGCCGCCCGCCTGCGGCGCGCAGCCGCGCTCGTCACCAGGCAGATGGCGGTGAGCGGCGCATGACAAGCGCACTGGAACAGCGCTACCGCCGGCTGTTACGCGCCTATCCCAAGGTCTATCGCGAGCAACACGGCGACGAACTGATCGGCACCCTGCTGGACGTGGCCGGCCCGGACCGGCACCGACCGACGCTACGCGAAGCCGCCTCCCTCCTCACCGGCGGCCTCACCGCCCGCGCCGCCAGCCGGCCGACGGGAGCACCTTGGTGGGCGGACGGGATACACCTGGGCATTCTCGCCGTAGCCGCCGCCACCGTCGCGATGAACGTCCACATCGTGCCGTACCCGATCCACGCCGTATGGACGTCCCTGATGCTCCTGCTCCTGGTCGCGATCACCCTGGGCTGGACACGCGCGGCCCTACCCCTCGCCCTGGTCGTCACCTTCCAGGTCAGCAGGCCCCTGATCTACGAGATAGCAGACATCCCCATCCCCTACTACGGACCCGGCCTCGGCGACATCTCGGCACTCATGCCTTACTGGCTGATCGTGGCGGGCCTGGCCATACTCGCCTTCCGATCCACACCCTCTCCCTCGAAAGCCCGAATATCGCGGTGGGTGCAGACGATGCCCGCCCGATCATGGCTATGGCTCCTTTTCCCCTTGCAGTACTGGGTCCTGCAGTCCACGGAGTTCGGCATGCCGACGCGGTCAGCGCTGGAAATCCTGGCGTTGCTCGTCGTCCTTTTCGCCACCATCGCGGCCCGAGACGCACGCTGGGCCCTCGCCGCCACCATCTACCTCTTCCCCGGCCTGGTCTATATCGCCGAGAACGCAACCAACCTGGGGGCTCGCGGTATGGCCTATTGGGGCGTGCTGACCACCCTCCTCACAGCCGCACTGGCCGCGGCCTACCGCACCCGCAAGCGAAACCCATCTCCAACGTAATCGCCCGCCGACCTCCATCAACGCCACTTCAGCCGGCTTGGAGCCGACCGGCACAGGCGTTTCCCACAGCCGCCCCCACGCTACACATGGCACGGACCAGCGGGGTCGCGAGAAAGAGCTGTTCGGGAACGGCCACGGCGAAGCAGCAACGGTGGCACGGATACGTCAGGGGCGAGGACGGTGCTGTCACCTCAGCCATTGCCCCCGGCGCCGCGGCCCGGTGTGGATCGCCCCTGGCCGGGGTGGACTACCTTCAGGCGGAGGATGAGCAGACGGTTCCTGCGGAGGGAATGACGATCAGTGTGCACCCGCCAGGGCATGGTGATCGCATATCCGGCCCGGCTCCGGAGACCAATCTCAATCACATCATCTAACTATTGAGGAGGGAATAGTCCCTCGCGTGAGCCCGACCAGTGCCCCGTCGGTACATGACCGTACTCCTGGGCCCTCCACCGAGCCCCCCTTGATCACTGAGGCCCCGACCTCAGACGAACCAACGCATCTTTGAGTTCACCCTCCGCCCAGGAAGGCTTCCGCACCCTGAGGCAGATCTACAATGACTCTCATGGACGCCAATAGCCTATTGAACCTTACTATCAGCACGAGCGCAGTCGGGATCTCCCTCGTCACCGCCGTCTTCATGTACCGGCAAACGCGTGAAATGACAAGGCAGCGAAGGATAAGCAATACGATCGGAGGCGCCACCGCACTCGATAGCATCTTACGCCGACTGGGGGACTTCGAGATGACCTTCTTCAATCACCCTCACCTGCGCGCCTACTTCTACGCAGGTCGCCCTCTCCCTCGACGCCGCGCAGCCAAAGAACAGGTCCGCACATTGGCCAGCATATTATGCGACATCCTCTGCAGTGGTATTCACGTATACTCAACGGTCGATTCCGCCAACTCGCTCAATGAGTGGAAGGCATTCTGTACCTACATTCTAAAGAATAGCCCCGCCGTTCAAGAATGCATTCAAAGTCATCCAGATTAGTGGACACCACTTACACTGTTGGCGCGCACCCAGCGAGGGGCGTCCCATTACCCACCGAATTCCGTAGAGATCACAAAGCACCTCACCCGCCAACGTTGACCCACTGCTCCATCAGAAGAATCAAGCAAAGTTGATCATTCAGATGACCTGCCTGCGATCTCGAAGCCGACCATAATCTGTCTGCAGTGGATGCGATCAAGAACTCGAAATGGTCGTGGAACGCCGCGACGACTATGTGACGGCACCCCGCGGCCCACGCCCACCGCTGCCATGCGCAGGGCTGCCCCATCTGAAGCCCCTCGCGGAAGGACTGCGCGCGACTCGACCGGTTCGCACACGCCGGAGCGACCGTATTGGCGTGATCGATCACACGCTTGGACGCCTGACCGGACTTGATGCAGCCGGACAAACCGAGTTGGGCTGGAGCACAATCCGCAATTCCGCGGACCTGGAAGACGTGAGGCTCACGACCTCCGGCACACCTGTGTGAGGCTCCGGCTCATCCTCGGTGTGCCGCCTCACAACGTCCAGGCGATCGTGGGCCCCGGACATCGAGGTCACCATGGCGATCTACGCTCGGGGTCGCCGAGCAGACCTGCCACAGCCATACCAGTCGAGAAGAAGATGATCTCCCAAAACCTCCCACAACGGGAAGAGACCCCATCCAGGTGATCATGGATAGGGTCCCTCACCCGGGAGCCGACAAGAGGAATCGAGCCCCTGACCTGCTGTTACAAATCGGCCGAAGATCGTCTCTAGGGGGTCTCCTGGCCTCCCAGCGGCCGAGCTCGGAGTCTGACCTCCTTGAACAGCTTCTCCCAGTGTCTTCCGCTGTCTCCGGCCGCTGTCAGCATCCCCGTCAGCACGATCGGGAGCCGGCGGCACATCTCCTCGCTCGGCCGCGAATCAGCCACCATTCTCACAAGAGCCATCGTGCCATCCAGCGGCAAGCCGACCCGGCGCGCACGGACTCAGAGCCCTCCCAGGACTCTGAGGTGCGAGCACCGGAAGCGGCGCGGCAATTTCCTGAGTCGACCAGGATGCCCTGACGTGTTTCGTGAGGGTGGTATCTCGTGGTTCGCGCCATGGGCCGTTACGGCCACCTTGTGATGATTCGGTCGGTGCCGCCAGGGATGGCGCTGGGCGCGGTGGGCGGGCCATCGGCGACGCGCCCATGGTAGGTCCAGTCGACGGCGCCGAGCGCGCCGGGCATGCAGACCTCCCAGATCGGGATGCCGAGTTGGTAGCCCCGGCGCACGCTGCCCTGCGGCCTTTGGGTGCCGTCGGTGTCGGTACAGGTGGCGTTCTGGTTTGCCGGGTTCGCGGGGGGTGTTCCGGGGGTCAGGATGTGGAAGAGCTCGGTGAGGCTCGGCGGAGGATCGGCGTGGGCGGGGGTGGCGGTCAGCATGGCCATGGACAGGCCGGTGGCCAGTGCGGCCGTGACGGCCAAGGGGGCGGTGAGGAGTTTCATGGGGGTCCCTTCTTGCCGGGCGCCCGGGGGTTCCGGGGCGTAGGTCGTTTCGAGTCCTTTCCCACCTCCGAGGTCACATGCGTGTCATTACGGTTACCGTAAGTCACATTAGTAGCCCGTAACGGACAGTGGATAACCGACTGCACTGAGTGAGTATTGGGGTGTCGGCAGGACCAGCCCGCCCACAAGCGGCTCAACCCCAACAGATCAGGCCATGCCGACCGACCAGAAGGAGAGATCCGGCATGTCAACCGACCCGACCCTCAGCCCCCAGGCGATCATCTCCATCACCGCCCGCATCCACACCGCCGGTAACGACCCCGACGACGGCACTCTGGGCAACGTCGACAACGAGAACGGCGTGGTGCTGCTGGGCGTCGCCGGCCGCGAGTTCGTGCTCAACCGCGCCGACATCACCGACTTCCAGCAGCACACCTCCCACGACTACATCCTCGGCGAGGGCGGCAACGTCAAGCGCCCCAAGTGGAACGACCCCAGAAACCCCCGGCTCACCCTCGGCGACCTGCACCGCCACCAGCCCTACCTGCGGTTCGTCCCACCCCCTGACGTCCTCGACGACGACTGGCACGTCGAACGCGCCGACGTCACCGTGAACGGCGCCGACGGCGGCACGGTCAGCTATGTGGCCCTGGCCGGCGAGCCGACGATCTGGCTCGGCTACGAGTCCGGGCTCACCCTCTACCTCGACCGCACCTAGACGCAGAAGGGGACGTCCCGGTGTGCCACGGCGCGCCGGGACGTCGGCGGTCCGATCGGCTTTGGCTCTAATTGATCTCCTGGCTGTACCACGGCATCCAGCGGTATCCGCGCGGTGCCGCGCGTGATGCACGGCCGGATCAACGGGTGTGCCATCGTGGAATCAAGCGAACACGATCCGTAGCCACCCCGGGCCGAGGACGCGGACGGCCTGGGAGCGCCGCTTGCCGCGGTCTCGGGCGCGCCGGTAGCGGCCGGCGGCCCAGGGATCGTCGTGGCGGCTGTTGCCGGCGAAGGTGTGCAGTGCCGGACGGCCCGGTCGGCGACGTGCCGGAGTCCGGCCGCCTGGACCTTGCCACCGGCCCGAGTGACCGTGGCCATGCCGACCTCGGCGGTGAGCTGCGACCTCGCCGATTATCTGAGCGAGGTCGACGATGCCGCCCCGGGGGGCAGCGCCCGGAACAGTTCGGCGTACGGGTGGTCGTGCAGGACCTGGCCGACCTGGGTGCCGACCAGCATGGCGACACGCCGTTCTCCACCGGTACACCACGCGCGCAAGGCCTACCGCGCTTCCCGGTGCCGACCGCGCCGACACCTGCCACCTCATCCGTGCCGGCCTCATCGGCGGCAAGGCCGTCCCTGAAACGGTCACCACCCACCCAACGCTGTTCGTCACCCTGACCGCACGAACGGCGACCTGACCGAACAAGCCGTCACCGGCTACGTGGCCAAGTACGCCACCAAGCCCGCCGAATGCATCGGCACACTCGACCGCCGCATCAAACTTCTGAAAGGCCTGGCGCCCTGGCCATTCGGCCCCATGCGCGCCACCTCATCGACGAATGCCTCCGCCTGGGACCCCTCGACGACCTGGCCGACCCGCGCCTGTCCTACCAGGCCCACATGCTCCTCTTCCGCGACCCCCTCAGCGAGATACGAGCAGCGCGCGAACTCTTCGTTCACACAGAAGAGGTCACCCTGCCGCTCTTCGACCACGACACCGTTCTCCTGATCGCCGAATGGCACTACGCCGGACGCGGCTACAACCCTGGAGCCGCCCTCGTCGCTGTCTCACTCACCCAGTCGCCTGCGCACAGGAATGGGCTTTGATCCGCCTCCTCCTGCGCGTCTCTGAGGCAGCGGAAGCACTCGCCATCTCACGGGCCAAGCTCTACCGCCTGATGATCGTTCTCGCCGTATCCCCGTGTCCGCGCGCACCGCCACCGGGATCACCGCCAATGCGGTCGAGGACTCGGCCACAGAGTGCCGCCCCTGTTAACGAACCCGTTAGCAAGAGGCCCCCCGTGATGATCACGAGGGGCCTCTGAGCTGCGAGCCGACGAGGGGAATCGAACCCCTGACCTGCTGTTTACAAGACAGCCGCTCTGCCGATTGAGCTACGTCGGCAACGATCACCCAGTCTAGTCGCGATGAACGCTGAGCGTAACCACATAATTCACGAGCGGCGGCGGGAGACCTCGTACAGGGCGATGCCGGTGGCGACGCCCGCGTTGAGGGATTCGGCGGCGGCGCGCATGGGGATGCGGGCCACGGTGTCGCAGGTTTCGCGGACCAGGCGGGACAGGCCCTTGCCCTCGGAGCCGATGACGAGGACCAGCGGCTCGGTGACGAGGTCGGCGTCGGCGAGGTCGGTGCGGGCGTCGCCGTCGAGGCCGATGACGAACAGGCCCGCCTCGCGGTAGGCGCGCAGGGCGGCGGTGAGGTTGGCGGCGCGGGCGACCGGCAGGGTGGCCAGGGTGCCGGCCGAGGTCTTCCAGGCGCCCGCGGTGACTCCGGCCGAGCGGCGGGAGGGGACGAGCAGGCCGTGGGCGCCGAAGGCGGTGGCGGAGCGGGCGATGGCGCCGAGGTTGCGCGGGTCGGTGACGCCGTCGAGGGCGACGATCAGCGGCACCTCCGCGGCGTCCTGGGCCGCGGCCACGAGGTCGTCGGGGTGGGCGTAGTCGTACGCCGGGATCTGCAGGCCGAGACCCTGGTGGACGGCACCCTCGGTGAGCCGGTCGAGCTTGTCGCGGGAGACCTCCAGGAGCGCGATGCCCCGGTCGCTGGCCAGCTTGATGGCCTCGCGGATGCGGTCGTCGTTGTCGACCCGCTGGGCGACGTAGAGCGTGGACGCGGGTACGCCCGCGCGCAGCGCCTCGACCACCGGGTTGCGCCCGCCCATGACCTCGGGCGCGTCGTCGCGCTTGGGCCGTCGCGCCCGCGCCGGGGCCTCGGTGCCGCCCGGTTGCTCGGCCCGCTCGCCGCGGTCGCCTCCGGCGGGCTTCTGCCGGTCCTTGAACCAATGCCGCATCTGGGCGGGCGGGGTCGCCCCCCGCCCCTTGAGGCCGCTACGGCGCTGCCCACCGGTGCCCCGCGTGGGACCCTTCCTCTTTCCGCCACCAGCCATGCGCACAGCCTAGCGGGGGTTCAGCGGGCGATTTCCCACCGAGGACCGGCGGGGGTGTCCTCCACGATGATGCCGGCGCCGGCGAGCCGGTCGCGGATGCCGTCGGCCGCCGCGTAATCCTTGCGGGCGCGGGCGGCCTCGCGCTGCTCAAGGGCGACGGCGACCAGGTCATCGATGGTCTGCCGCAGCCCGGAGGCGTCGCCCGAGGAGCGCCACTGCTCCGAACGCGGGTCGAGGCCGAGGACGTCGAGCATGTTCTGGGTCTCGGCGAGCAGCCTGGCGACCTGCTCCTTGTTGCCCTGGGCCAGCGCGACGTTGCCCTCGCGGACCACCTCGTGGATGATCGCCAGCGCCTGCGGGACCCCCAGGTCGTCGTCGAGCGCCGCGGCGAACTCGACCGGCAGCGGGGCGTCGGCGTCGACGTCGTGGATCACCTCGGCGGCGCGGGTGACGAACCCCTCGATCCGCCGGTAGGCGGAGGCGGCCTCCTGCAGGGCCTCATCGGAGTAGTCGATCACGCTGCGGTAGTGCGGCGCGACCAGGTAGTAGCGCAGCTCGACCGGGCGGACCTTCTGCAGCATCGCCGGGATCAGCAGGGAGTTGCCCTGCGACTTGGCCATCTTCTCGCCGCCCACGGTGAGCAGCGAGTTGTGCATCCAGTAGCGGGCGAAGCCGTCGCCGGCCGCCTGGGACTGGGTCAGCTCGTTCTCGTGGTGCGGGAAGATCAGGTCGACGCCGCCGCCGTGGATGTCGAAGGTGGGCCCGAGGTACTTCGTGGCCATCGCCGAGCACTCAAGGTGCCAGCCGGGCCGGCCCGGGCCCCACGGCGTCGGCCAGGTCGGCTCGCCGGGCTTGGCGCCCTTCCACAGCGCGAAGTCGCGCGAGTCGCGCTTGCAGCCCTCGTTGTCGGTGTCGGCGGCGGGGCGCATGTTGTCGAGCCGCTGGTTGGACAGCGAGCCGTACCGGTCGGCGTAGGACATCACGTCGAAGTAGACGTCACCGTCGGCGGCGTAGGCGTGGCCACGGTCGATCAGCCGCTGCATCAGCTCGATCATCTCGGGCACGTGCCCGGTGGCGCGCGGCTCGACGGTCGGCGGCAGGCAGCCGAGGACCTGGTAGGCCCAGGTGAAGGCGCGCTGGTTGCGCTCGGCGACCACGAACCACGGCACGCCCTCCTGGCCCGCCACCCGGATGATCTTGTCATCGATGTCGGTGACGTTGCGGCAGAGCGTCACGTCGTACTCGCACCGCGTCAGCCAGCGCCGCAGCACGTCGAAGTTGACCCCCGAGCGGATGTGGCCGATGTGCGGCGGAGCCTGCACGGTGGCCCCACAGAGATAGATCGAGACCCGGCCGGGCTCGATCGGGACGAATTCGCGAACCGTTCGCGTGCTGGTGTCGTAGAGGTGCAGGCTCACCTAGCCAGGCTAACGCCTTCGCCCCACCTCACATGCCTGATTACACGACGTTGAGGCACCGGTCTGCGGCACAGAATCCGGCATGCGTGTCATTTACCCCATACGCCCCGCCGCGTAACCACCGTCCGCGCGAACCGCCTTCTGTAGGCTCGAAGGGTCATGGACGTTACTCCCCCTGTGGCGGGCTCGCCCGCCGCCCATCCGCATGCGTTCACCGAGCAGTCGCCGCCGGACACGGCGGCCCGGCCCGCCGGGCGCGCGGGCCGGGCGAGACTGACGTTGCGTCACGTCGCGATCGCCCTCGCGGGAGTCGGAGTGGTCGCGCTGGGCGCGGCCGCCTGCGTGCTCTCCTTCGACGAGCTGCGCGCGCTGGCCGTCGCCGGCCGGGCCCGCCCCGACCTCGCCTACCTCTACCCCGCGGGGTTCGACGCGCTGCTGGCCGTGGCGCTGATCAGCGTCCTGCTGCTGCGCACCGGCCGGGCCGTGGTGCGGGTCCAGGCGGGCGCGGTGCTGGCCCTGCTCCTGGTCGCGGCGGGCGCGGCCGAGGTGGCCACGGCGGTGGGCGCGATAGACGTACGGCAGGCCGTACCCGCGCCGACCGGCGCACTGACACCCGACGCCCCTATCGGCATGGTCATCGGCGTGGCGGTCGCCCCGTGGGTGATGCTCACGGTCGCCCTCTGGCTCTGGCTACTGATGATCAAGCACGCCGGGGCCCGCCGGGACGCCGTCGCGCACCTCACCGGCGCCGGGGACGACATCGTGCCCTTCCGCGCGCCGTACCGCGCCGAGCCGGCGTACGAGGGCGCCGCCCCACCGCCGCCCCCACCCCCGGCGGAAGCCGAGCCCGAGCCCGAGCGCCCGCCGGAGCCCACGCCCGAACCCGCGCCCGAGCCGGTCCGCGCCTCCGAAACCCCCGAAGCCTCGGAAACCCCCGAAGCCTCCGAGCCCTCCGCAGTCCCCCAACTGCCCAAGCGGCTCCCCGGCGCCTCCCCGATGCCCAAGCCGCGGATCGGCCTCGACGACCGGCACGAGGAAGTGGAAGAGGCCGACGAGGCCGAGGCCGCGCGGGAACCGGACCGCCCCGCCGCACCGGAGCGCGCCCCCGACATGCCGCTGCGCTGGGGCGACCTGGCCAAGACCCTTCCGCGCAAGCGTCCGGGTGACGTGCTGGTCCATCCGCGTCCGAGCCCGGAGCAGGACGATCCGGCGGCGGACGATTCCGACGAGGGCCCCGACACCCAGCCGCTCCGCGTCTTCTCCGACGAGCGCCTGAAGGCGCGGGAGCAGGCCGACAGTCCCGGCGAATGGGAAGCACACGTGGCCGACGCGGTCGCCAACCTGGCCGACCGCCCGCACCAGGGAGAGTCCGGCGACGGGCCGGCGGAGGCGGGCGATTCCGGACCGCCCTTGAGCCGGGTGCGCAGCACCCCGACGCCACCGGAGGAGTGAACATGCGATCAGCCGGGCCGAAGGGCCCGGCTGATCGCGTTTCACGCCTGCGGCGGCCCCGCTCCCGCCGATCCTCACCCACCCTCGCCCGGCCCTGGCGGCGTCGGCGCCTTGGGCGCGTCCACTCGACTCCGCGGGGATGGGAGCCGCCAGGGCCGTCAGGTCATCGGGCGCCTCGTCGTAGCCCCGCGACCAGGCCGACGCCCACGACCGCGAGGACGACCTGCATCAGCAACTCGATCCAGTCGATCCCTGGTGTCGTCTCCACGCCGACCGCCTGGGCGATCGCCGTACCTATGAGCGCGGCGACGATCCCGACGCCGATGGTGAGGATCCACCCGATCGCCTGCTTGCCAGGAAGCAGCAGCCGGCCGATCGCTCCGATGACGGCACCGATGACGATCGCGCCGATAATGGACTCGATGGTCATTTCAACCTCCCGTGAGGGCGAGACCTTCACTCTCACGGAGAGGTCGCTACCCGAAATCGCCACGCTAATCGGGCATTCGGCGAAGTCCCAGGTCAGCAGGCTAGGCCCGGCCGCGCCCCGCTGACATCCGGGACACGATCAACACTCCGATGACCGCCAGGATGATCTGGAAGAGGAGTTCGATCCAGTCGATGCCGGGCGTCGTCGCGACGCCGAACAACTGCGCGACCAGTGTGCCGAGCAGTGCCGCCACGATCCCCACGATGAGCGTGAGACCCCAGCTCATGTTCTGTTTGCCCGGCACGATGAGCCGGGCCAGCGCGCCGATGATGGCGCCGATCACGATGGCCGAGATGATGGTTCCAAGCATGTCGCTCCCCCGTATGCCGATGACATGCTCCCGCTTACAGGGGGCCTACCCAGCCTGACCAGGCTGAAAGCTGAAAACAGATGAGGGCGGCGGTCCGCACCGCGCCAGTAAACGGACCGCCGCCGTGAACCCGGGCGAACATCCACGCCGCCCGCTGGGTTAACCGAATCGGTTTCCCGGTAATGAGACGCGTGGATTCGCCCATTGGTTGGCGGCTACTTTACCGAAATTTGCGGATAGACCGCGCCCCTCGTCAAGCCCGGCGGTCAATGGCCCCTATGAGCGCACCCGTCACACCGCGACCACGAGGGCGGTCGCCACGGCCGCCACGCCCTCGCCACGGCCGGTGAGGCCCAGGCCGTCGGTCGTGGTGGCCGTGAGGCCCACCGGGGCCGCCACGGCCGCGCTGAGGGCCTTCTCGGCCTCGGTACGGCGGGCGGCCAGCCGGGGGCGGTTGCCGATCACCTGGATCGCCACGTTGCCGATCTCGAAGCCCGCCTGGCGTACCAGCCGGGCCGTCTCGGTGAGCAGCGCGACGCCCGAGGCCCCCGCCCAGCGCGGGTCGGCCGTGCCGAAGAGCGCGCCGAGGTCACCGAGGCCGGACGCGGACAGCAGTGCGTCGCACGCCGCATGGGCGGCGGCGTCGCCGTCGGAATGGCCGGCGAGGCCGGTCTCGCCCGGCCAGTACAGGCCGGCGAGATGCAGCTCACGCCCGGATGCGAACGGGTGGACATCGACCCCGACGCCCACCCGTGGAAATATCGTGTTCAGGAGTTGAGGACCTCGTCCAGCAGGGCCTCTGCCTTGTCTTCGTTGGTCTTCTCGGCCAGAGCGAGCTCGCTCACCAGGATCTGCCGCGCCTTGGCGAGCATGCGCTTCTCGCCGGCGGACAGGCCGCGCTCCTTGTCGCGCCGCCAGAGATCCCGCACCACTTCGGCAACCTTGTTGACGTCGCCGGACGCCAGCTTCTCCAGGTTTGCCTTGTAGCGGCGAGACCAGTTGGTGGGCTCTTCCGTGTGCGGCATGCGCAGCACGTCGAAGACGCGCTCCAGACCCTCCTGGCCGACAACGTCGCGCACGCCGACGAGTTCGGCGTTCTCAGCCGGAACCTGGACGGTAAGATCGCCCTTGTCGACCTTCAGCACCAGATAGGTCTTTTCCGCACCCTGGATGGTCCGGGTCGTGATGGCTTCGATGCGAGCAGCCCCATGATGGGGGTAGACGACAGTGTCGCCGACCTGGAAAGTCATGTGACAGATACCCCTTCCGCTGTACTCCAGAGTACCACGCATCCACAGCCTCCCGGAACAGTGAAATCACCATAACTGCAGGTCAAAGGCTCATTTTAGGGCTTGACAAACCATCGACTATGTGAATCACAAACCCTGACATAGGTGGTGACCTGCGTGGGCGCGGTTCTTACAGCGCCCTTCGGAAGGTCGTCGATCGCCCATCAAATGCCCGTTTCGTCCCCTTGCCGCCCTGTCCGGCACAAGGGGTGGAGCAAGTACCGCCTGGCGTGACGGATAGGGTTACCCTGCTCACCACCCTCCACGCGCGAGAAGGGGAAATTCGACCGTGACCCGCACCAGCCGTCGCTGGGCGATCGCCGCCGCCGCGTTCCTCGCAGCCCCGGTACTGGCCGGCTGCGCCGCAGGATTCGACGCCACGACCGTCAAGCACTACTCGCCCACCGAGGCACGGGCCACCACCGTGCGAGGCATCCAGATCTCACAGGGCTTCGTGCTCGGTCCGGAACCGGGCGGCAAGCTCCCCAAGGGCGGGTCCGCGCCGATCTACCTGTCCCTGACCAACATCGAGCAGCAGGACGACCAGCTCGTGGGGGTAGTGGTCAACAACACCGGCACGGTGAAGCTGGCCGCGCCGATCGTCCTGCCCCGCGACAAGCGGGTGAGCACCTCGGGGGCCGCCGCTCCCGGCGCCACGCCCACCGCGGGTACGGCGGGCCCGCCCCTGGTCATCGAGGGACTGACGAAGGACCTGGCCGGCGGCGAGTACATCGCGATGAGCCTGCAGTTCGCCAACGCGGGCGCGGTGGACCTGACCCTGCCGGTGGTCGCGCGCAGCCGGGAGTTCGCCACCTGGGCGCCCGCTCCCGCGCCCACCACGCAGCAGACGCCGACCACCGGGCCCACTCCGGCCGCGACGGCGACGCCCGTCCCCACGGCCGCAGCGACGCTCACGGCCACCGAGGACGCCTCGACCGGCGGTCACTGACCGAGTACGACGAAGGCCCGGCCTGCCACGCCCCCCGAAGGCGCGACAGACCGGGCCTGTTCGCATCCCGGCACCCGCACGGTCGTGCGGGTGCCGGGAAGGTCACTCGTCGACGGGGTCGAACTTGTAGCCGAGTCCCCGGACGGTGAGGATGCACCGCGGGTTGGACGGATCGGACTCGACCTTCGCCCGCAGCCGCTTGACGTGCACGTCGAGCGTCTTGGTGTCGCCGACGTAGTCGGCCCCCCAGACGCGGTCGATGAGCTGCCCCCGGGTGAGGACCCGCCCCGCGTTGCGCAGCAGTACTTCGAGCAGCTCGAACTCCTTGAGCGGAAGCTGCACCTGCCGCCCGCGCACGGCCACGATGTGCCGGTCGACGTCCATCCGCACCGGCCCGGCGGTCAGCACGGCGGATTCCAGCTCCTCGACGTCGCCCTGCCTGCGCAGCACCGCGCGGATGCGGGCCACCAGCTCACGCGAGGAGAACGGCTTGGTGACGTAGTCGTCGGCGCCGAGCTCCAGCCCGACCACCTTGTCGATCTCGCTGTCCTTGGCGGTCAACATGATCACCGGCACCTTGGACCGCTGCCGCAGCGAGCGGCAGACCTCCGTGCCCGGCAGGCCGGGCAGCATCAGGTCGAGCAGCACCAGGTCTGCGCCGTTGCGGTCGAAGGTGTCGAGCGCCTCGGGGCCGGTGGCCGCGACCGCGACCTCGAACCCCTCCTTGCGCAGCATGTACGACAGCGCGTCGGAGAACGACTCCTCGTCCTCTACGACGAGTACGCGGGTCACTTCGCGGCCTCCAGGGGAGTTGTGGTTGTGCTGTGCGGTTCGGTGACAGCCGTACCGCCGAACGCGGGCAGACGCAGCGTGAAGGTGGACCCTGAGCCCTCCTTGCTCCACACCGCCACCTCACCGCCGTGTGCGACCGACACGTGCTTGACGATGGCGAGGCCGAGGCCGGTGCCTCCGGTGGCCCTCGACCGCGCCGCGTCCACCCGGAAGAACCGCTCGAAGATGCGCTCCTGGGCGCTCTCCGGGATGCCGATGCCCTGGTCGCTCACGCTTATCTCGACGGACTCCCCGGCGGGACGGGCGCTGACCACCACGCGGGTGTGCTCGGGGCTGTAGGCCACCGCGTTGTCGATCAGGTTGCGCAGCGCGGTGACCAGTAGTTCGTCGTCGCCCCAGACCCGAAGGCCCTCTGTGCCGCCGGCGACGAGGGTGATGTCCTTCGCCGCGGCCTTGGTGTTGCACCGATCGACCGCCTCGTGCATCACCTCGTCCACCGGCACGGGGCCGGGAGTCGGGATGGGCTCGCCGCCCTGGATCCTGGACAGCGTGATGAGGTCTTGCACCAGGTAGTTGAGCCTGGCGGCCTCGTGCTGCATGCGTCCGGCGAAGCGGGTGACGGCCTCGGGGTCGTCGGCCGCGTCCTGGATGGTCTCGGCGAGCAGGCTCAGCGCCCCCACGGGGGTCTTCAGCTCGTGGCTGACGTTGGCCACGAAGTCGCGGCGCACGGCCTCGACCCTGCGCCGCTCGGTCTGGTCTTCGGCGAGCACCAGGACCTGGCCGTGCGAACCCAGCGGGGCCACCCGGACCGCGAACAGGGTGGCCTCCTGGCCGAACTTGTGCCCGGCCACCTCGATCTCGCTCTCCCTGATCTCGCCGTCCCTGCGCACCTGCCTGGCCAGCGCCAGCAGCTCGGCGGCCATCATCCGGTCGCCCTTGACGAGCCCGAAGGCGCGGGCGGCGGAGCTGGCGCGCAGCACGCGGTCCTCGCGGTCGAGCACCACGGCCGACGACGGTAGTACGGCCAGCACCGACGCGACGCCGTTGGGCAGGGCCGTGGCCTCGGATTCGCTGGTGGCGTCGGGCACGCGCCGATGGTCGAAGTGGTTGCGTACGGCCATCACGGCCAACGCGCCCACCACGAACCCCGCCAGTGCCGCCAGACTCGCGAGCAACTCGCTCACGGGACCTCCCGTGTCGCCCCGCGTCGCCGCCGGGGCGCAGCACCGCTGTGTCCACTCACGTCTTCGATGGTAGGCGGACCAGCGCGTTCTCTCGACGAGGAAATGCCCCTTGACCACGGCGTTTCCCGTAAAGTTCATTTTCTGGTCGAAGTTCGTTCATCGCCCCGCGCGTACGGTTGGTGCCATGCGAGACGCGTACCACGAAGAGCTTGACGCTCTCACCGACAGGCTCGTCGAAATGACCCGCCTTGTCCGTTCCGGGATCTCCCGGGCCACGACCGCGTTGCTGGACTCCGACCTCCACCTCGCGGAGAGCGTGATCTCGCAGGACGATGAGGTGAACCGCCTCTTCGCCGAGATCGAGGCGTCGATCTTCGACCTGATGGCCCGCCAGCAGCCGGTCGCGGTGGACCTGCGGATGGTGATCACCGCCCTGCGGATGGGCTCCGACCTGGAGCGGATGGGCGACCTGGCGGAGCACGTGGCCAAGATCACCCGGTTGCGGCACCCGGACTCGGCGATCCCTGCGGAGTTGCGTTCGACCATCCTGGAGATGGGGCAGATCGCCGAGCGCCTGGTGACCAAGGCGGGCAGTTGCATCGCCTCCCACGACGTGGAGTCGGCGATGGAGCTGGAGGCCGACGACGACGCCATGGACCAGTTGCACCGGCGGCTGTTCCGGGTGCTGCTGGCCAAGGACTCCAAGTGGGCCGTGGAGCAGGCCATCGACGTCACCCTGATCGGCCGCTACTACGAGCGGTACGCGGACCACGCCGTGCGCGTGGCCCGCGATGTCGTCTACCTGGTGACCGGTTCCCGGCCCGACATGTCGGCCCTGTGACCGGTTCCGGGAGCTAGCCGGGGTCAGCGGCCCTGGTTGGCGACGGCCTCGATGGCGGCCTTGGCCGCCTCGGGGTCGAGGTAGAGCCCGCCCCTGGTGACCGGCCGGAACTCCGCGTCGAGGTCGTAGCGCAGCGGGATGCCGGTGGGGATGTTCAGCCCGGCGATCGTGTCGTCGCCGATGCCGTCGAGGTGCTTGACCAGCGCGCGCAGCGAGTTGCCGTGCGCGACCACGAGCACCGTACGGCCGGCCGCGAGGTCGGGCACGATCTCGTCGTACCAGTAGGGCAGCATCCGCACCACGACGTCCTTCAGGCACTCGGTGCGCGGCATCAGTTCCGGCGGCAGCAACGCGTACCGGGGGTCGCCCACCTGGCTGTACTCGTCATCGTCGGCGATCGGCGGCGGCGGGGTGTCATAGGACCTGCGCCACAGCATGAACTGCTCGTCGCCGAACTCCTCGCGCGTCTGCGCCTTGTTCTTGCCCTGCAGCGCCCCGTAGTGCCGCTCGTTGAGCCGCCACGAGCGGCGCACCGGCAGCCAGCGCAGATCGGCCGCCCCGAGCGCCAGTTCGGCGGTCTGGATGGCCCGGGTCAGCAGGCTCGTGTGCACCACGTCGGGGCGCAGCCCGGCGTCGAGGAGGAGCTGCCCGCCCCGCCGCGCCTCGGCCTCGCCCGCGGGCGAGAGGCTGACGTCCACCCACCCGGTGAACAGGCCCTTCGCGTTCCAGTCGCTTTCACCATGCCGCAACAGCACCAATGTCGCCATGCCGACAACCTTACCGACGGCCCATCAGCGCGCGGGATCGGCGAAGCGGGCGAACGCCTGTAGGTTGGCCAGCGACTCGCCGCGCTTGGCCCGCCACTCCCACTCGCGCCGGATGGAGGAGGCGAAGCCGAGTTCCAGGGCGCGGTCGAAGGACTCGTCGGAGTAGCTGAGGACGCAGCCGAGCAGCCGGTCCACCTCCTGCTCGGTCACGGCGGGAAGGGGCGTCCTGCCGACGAGGTGAACGTCGCCGACCTCGTCGAGCGCGAAGCGCACGCCGTACATGGAGCCGTTCTTGGTGAGCAGCCACCGGTAGAACTCGGCGTGGTTCTCGTCGGGCTTGCGGCAGAAGAACGCCTCCACGTGCAGCATCCGCTCGCCGACGATCAGCCAGGTCATGGTGGCCAGCTTGTGCTTGCCCGGCAGCCTGACCAGGAACGCCCCAGGCTTCGGGCGTTCGTACGACGCCTCGGCGGCCTTCAGCGCCGACTCCACGACCCCGGCAACGTCCATGCGCACCACCATACGGGCTCAGGAAGTGAGGGCCACGGGCGATCGGTGCAGGTTCGCCATCGCCCCCGCGTAGACGTCGGCCAGCCGCGCGGCGGTACCGGACCACCCGAAGGCGCCCGCATGCTCCACCGCGCCCTTGGACAGGTGGTCGCGCCAGGCGGGCCGGCGTACCAGGCCGTCGAGGACGCGCGCCCAGTCCTGCGGGTCGTGGCCCTCGACGAGCAGCCCGGACACGCCGTCGCGTACGGCGGTGCGCAGCCCGCCCACCGAGGCGGCGACCACGGGCGTGCCGCACGCCTGGGACTCCAGCGCGACCAGGCCGAAGGACTCGTTGTGGGAGGGCACGACCGTCACGTCCGCGGCGCGGTACCAGTCGGCCAGCTCGTGCTGAGGGGCCGGTGGCACCAGGCGCACGACGTCGGTCAGGCCCAGCGACTCGGTCAGGTCGGAGAGCAGCGCCGGGCGGCACAGACCGCTGCCGCTGGGTCCGCCGACGCAGGCCACGATCAGGCGGGAGCGCAGCCCCGGGTCCTCGATCAGCATCCTGGCGGCGGCGCGCAGCAGCACGTCGGGGGCCTTGAGCGGCTGGATGCGGCCGACGAACAGCAGTACGTGCGCGTCGTCGGGAAGGCCCAGGCGGTGCCGCGCGGCGCCCTTGGAGGCGGGCTGGAAGACCGAGAGGTTGACGCCGGGGTTGACGACGGCCACGCGGTCGGGCGGCGCGCCGTACAGGTCGATCAGCTCGCGCGCCTCGGCGTCGGTGTTGGCGACCAGGCGGTCGGCGACGTCCACGACCTGCTCCTCGCCCAGCACCCGGGCGGTGGGCTCGGGCTTGTCGCCGTCGGCGAGCAGCAGGTTCTTGACCTTGGCCATGGTATGCATGGTGTGCACCAGCGGCACTCCCCAGCGCTCCTTGGCCAGCCACCCGACCTGTCCGGACAGCCAGTAGTGGGAGTGGATGACGTCGTAGCGGCCCGGGTCGTAGGACGCCTCGGTACGCAGGACTCCCGACAGGAACGCGCAGAGCTGGCCGGGCAGGTCGCCCTTGTCCAGCTCCTCGTACGGCCCCGCCGTGACGTGCCGCACGGTCACCCCGGGCGCGAGCTCGGCCGTGGGCGGCAGGTCGCGCGCCGTCTGCCGGGTGAAGATCTCCACCTCGACGTCGAGCTGCGCCAGCCGTTTGGCCGTTTCGACGATGTAGACGTTCATGCCGCCCGCGTCACCCGTGCCCGGCTGATCCAGAGGGGACGTGTGCATGCTGACCGTCGCGACCCGGTGGACCCGCCGTCGCCTCACGTTGACACCACCTCCGAAGGGCTTACAACCACTCGATTTCACCGACGATTCCCGCATTTGTCCCGCCATGCGATCACAAGCCCCGGACCGCACCTTCGGCGGGGTCCTGGAATGATGCGAAGCATGACGAAGACGGCTGTGGTGACCGGCGCGAGCAGCGGCATCGGATGGGCGACTGCGCGGCGTCTGGCGACGGAGGGGTACGACGTCGTGGCGGCGGCCCGGCGGGTGGACCGGCTGGAGAAGCTGGCCGCCGAGGTGGCGGGCGTACGCCCGATGGCGCTGGACGTCACCTCCCAGGAGTCCGTGGACGCGCTGGCCGGGGCGCTCGACCGGTGCGACGTGCTGGTCAACAACGCCGGCGGGGCGTTCGGGCTGGAGCCGGTGATCGAGGCCGACCCCGCCGACTGGCAGCGGATGTACGACGTGAACGTGCTGGGCACGCTGCGGATGACCAAGGCGCTCGCCCCGAAACTGGTGGAGTCCGGTGACGGGGTGCTGGTGCTGCTCACCTCCACGGCCGGGCTGGTCGCCTACGAGGGCGGCGGCGGCTACGTGGCGGCCAAGCACGCCCAGAAGTCGATGGCCGAGACCTTGCGGCTGGAGTTGTACGACCGGCCGGTGCGGGTCGTGGAGATCGCGCCCGGGATGGTGCGCACCGAGGAGTTCGCGCTCACCCGGTTCCGCGGCGACCAGGAGGCCGCCGACCGGGTCTACCAGGGCGTCGCGCATCCCCTGACCGCCGACGACGTGGCCGACGCGATCGCGTGGTCGGTGACCAGGCCGGCGCACTTCAACGTGGACCGCATGGTCATTCGCCCGCGGGCGCAGGCCGCCCAGCACAGGGTGCATCGCACCCCCGCCCCCTAGCCCGCCGCCTTCCCCCTCTGGAGTCCCCCTTGCGCGGTCGCACGCGGCGGCCGGTCGGCTCGATCACCCGCGGAACCACCGGCCACAACCGGCTCAGGCGAGCCGACCGGTGGATCGCCGCCGCGTACGGCGGGCTGCTGCGGTCCGCCTCCCGCCCGCTGGTCGTGGATCTCGGTTTCGGGGCCTCGCACGTCACCACCACGGAGCTGTACCTGCGGCTGCGGGCGATCCGCCCGGACGTGGAGGTCCTCGGGATCGAGATCGATCCCGAGCGGGTCGCCGCCGCCGCGCCGCATGCCCGGCCGGGCCTGTCGTTCGCGGTCGGCGGCTTCGAGCTGCTGCCGGCCGCCCGCCCGCCGCTGGTCGTGCGCGCGTTCAACGTGCTGCGTCAGTACGGCGAGGCGGAGTCGGCGGCGGCGTGGGGGCTGCTGCGCTCCCGGATCGCCGCGGACGGCGTGATCGTGGAAGGGACGTGCTCGGAGGTCGGCCACCGGGCGGCCTGGGTGGGGCTGGACGCCTCGGGGCCGCGCACGCTCACGCTCTCCACCCGGTTCACCGGGTTCGACCGGCCCTCGGACCTGGCCGAGCGGCTGCCGAAGGCGCTCATTCACCGCAACGTGC
The DNA here is from genome assembly GCF_044326295.1 of Spongiactinospora sp. 9N601. Classification (NCBI taxonomy): domain Bacteria; kingdom Bacillati; phylum Actinomycetota; class Actinomycetes; order Streptosporangiales; family Streptosporangiaceae; genus Spongiactinospora; species Spongiactinospora sp. 9N601. The sequence continues at coordinate 185,358 of NZ_JBIRBB010000002.1, read as the reverse complement.
CCGGCGAGCCGGTGCACGACCTGTTCCAGGATCTCGATCGGGCATGGGCGGTGTGCTCGCCGTACGCGGCGTACGGGGTGCGCCAGCGCTGGGCCGCGACGGTGGAGACGCTGGCCCGCACCTGGCCGGTGCTCACCCGGCCCCCGCTGGGCGGGCGCGCCCGCTGGCGGCTCGGCGAGCTGACACTGCCGTGGGCGGCCGTGGCCCCGGGTTTTCCACAGGCGGGCGCCGGGCGAGCGGGCTAGTTTTCCACAGCCTGGCCGGGGCCGCGCAGCGCTCGATCGAACTCGGCGTAGGCTGTGGCATCGAACAGCACGAAGCTGACCTCCTCGATACCGGGGGCGGGGGTCTCGCGCACGGTCTTGAGCGCGATCCTGGCCCCGTCATCGAGCGGCCAGCCATAGATACCCGTGGAAATCGCCGGGAAGGCGACGGTGTGCGCGCCGAGTTCCGCGGCGACGCCGAGCGAGGCCCGATAGCAGGAGGCGAGCAGATGCGAACGGTCCTCCGACCTGGAGTAGACCGGGCCGACCGTGTGGATCACCCAGCGGGCCGGGAGCCGGCCCGCCGTGGTGGCCACGGCCTGTCCGGTCGGCAGCCCCTTGTCATATGCCGAGGCGCGCAGCGCGCGGCACTCGGCGAGGATCTCCGGTCCGCCGCGGCGGTGGATCGCGCCGTCCACGCCCCCGCCGCCGAGCAGCGAGGAGTTGGCCGCGTTGACGATCGCGTCCGCGCGCTGCTCGGTGATGTCCCCCTGCACCAGGGTGATCCGCATGCCGGCCCGTCCCCTTCCCAGGCTCGCTCGACGACCCGTAGTACTACGGCTCGTCGCTCGCAGGTTACCCTGGATGGCGTGAAGGGTCTCGGCGAGCTCGAACGCAGCATCATGGACATCCTGTGGGCGCAGCAGGCGCCCGCCACCGCCCGCGAGGTCGGCAAGCACATCGCCGACCGCGACCTGGCCCCCACGACGGTCATGACGGTCCTCGACCGCCTCACCCGCAAGGGCTTCCTGCACCGCACCCGCGACGGCCGGGCCTGGCGCTACCAGCCCGCCGCCAGCCGCGACGCCTACATCGCGGAGCTCATGCTGGAGGCCCTCGACCTGACCGGCGACCGGTCGGCGGCGCTGACGCGCTTCGCCAAGGCCGTCTCCGGCGACGAGGCCGACATCCTGCGCAAGGCCCTCACGGAGCTGGAGGAGGAATGACCGCGGCGGCCCTAGGGGCGCTCGCCCTGGTCTGCGCGGTCGGAGCCTGGCGCTTCACCACCGCGCGGTGGACCTACCGCGCCCCACGCACCGCGATCCTGCTGTGGCAGGCCGTCGGCATCACGTGGGGCCTGGCCACCACGGGCGCGCTGCTCGCCTACGCGTTGCAGCCCTACGAGCGGGGCGTGCTCGGCGGCCTCGGCGCGTTCGCCGCGTCGGCGGCCACCGGCGGCTACGGCCCGCGCGACGCCTACGACCTGCCGCACGTCCTGGCCTTCATCGCGGGCGTGAGCCTGCTCGTGGTGCTGATCACGGTGACCGCCGCAGCCGCCGTGCAGACCATCCGGGCCAGGCGCCGGCACCGGGCGCTGCTCGCGCTCATCTCGCGCGATGACCCCGAGGTGCCCGGCGTGCGGGTGGTCGACCACCCCGGCGCCGCCGCCTACTGCCTGCCCGGGCTGCGCTCCCAGGTGGTGATCAGCGCGGGCGCGCTGCGCCTGCTCTCCCCCGACGAGCTGGCCGCCGTGCTCGCGCACGAGTCGGCCCATGTGCGGGAGCGGCACGACCTGGTGCTGCTGCCGTTCTCGGCGCTGCGCCGGGTGCTGCCGTGGTCGGCGGTGGTGCGCGACACCCAGGCCATGGTCGAGCTGCTCATCGAGATGGCCGCCGACGACCGGGCCAGGCGGTTCTGCTCGCCGCGCCGGCTGGCCACCGCGCTGCTCCGGTTCGGTACGGCCGAGCCGGTGCCGACGCCGCACGGCGCGCTCGGGGCCATCGGCGGCAGCCACACCGGCGTGATGCTCAGGGTGGAGCGCCTGGTCACCCCCGGTCCTGCCCTCCCCCGCCGGATTCGCGCCCTCGCCCTGACCCTCGCCGTCTCGCTGGCCGTGTCCGCCCCGCTGCTCTGGCTGCTGCCGCACTGACGCCCGCCCGCCGCTAGCTACAGCTAGCCCCCTGATTGCAATTGCAAGCAGCGTGGGGCAGACTGGTGGTATGGCACTACCGAAGGTCGGCTCGATCGGGGAGTACATCCGCGAGCAGCGCAAGCAGGCGAAGATCTCGCTTCGTCAGCTCTCCGCCGCGGCCGGTGTCTCCAACCCGTATCTGAGCCAGATCGAGCGCGGGCTGCGCAAGCCCAGCGCGGAGATCCTCAACCAGATCGCCAAGGGCCTGCACATCTCCGCACAGGCGCTTTATGTGCAGGCCGGCCTGATCGAGCACCGTGAGGCCGACAGTGACGTGGTCGCCGCGATCCGCGCCGACACGTTCCTGTCCGGACGGCAGCGCCAGGTTCTCATCGACATCTACGAGTCGTTTCGCAAGGAGAATCGCACCGGCACTCCGGCCGAGGACACGCAGACCTCCCAGAACGCGCAACCCCGGCCGGAGCCCGCCGAGAGCGACGACGACCCGCTGCCCGAGTCCTTCGCCGCCACGCTTGAGCCCTTCGTGGCGGAGGACCACTACACCGGCAACGGCAACGCCACTCCGCGAACCAAGGAAGGTTAACCCATGACACTCGCCACCGAGGTCAAGAAGCTCACCGAATCCAAGCCCTTCTACGCGGTCGCCGGGGCCGGCGACTTCGCGATCCAGAAGCTGCGCGAGATCCCCGGCCGCCTGGAGAAGCTCCAGTCCCGCCGCGGCGATCTCGGCCAGACTGCGAAGGACCTGCCGACCAAGGCCCGCGAGTACGCCGCCAAGGCCGAGGGCTACGCCAAGGACCTGCCGGTCAAGGCCAAGGGCTACGCCGACACCGTGACCGTCCGGGCCACCGAGCTGTACGACGAGTTCGCCGACCGGGGCCGCAAGGTCGTCGGCCGCGTCAGCGGCGAGGCCGCCCTGGAACTCGAAGACGTCTCCGATGCCGCCAAGCCGCCCATCGCCAAGCCGGCCCCGCGCAAGACCACACCGCGCAAGCCCGCCGGCACCAAGAGGCCCTGACCCGCCCCACCGACGGTCCCGGGGCGCTAGGCCCACACCGGCCGCCCTGGGACCGTCGGCCCGCTCCCTCAGCCGGGCTATTGATCGGCCTCGCCGAGCGGGGCCGGAGTGCAGTCATGCAGCTCGCCGTAGCGCTTCTGGGCGATCCGCATCAGGTCGGTCAGGTCTTTGACGGGATCACGACCAGGGGCGACGCGGGGCAGCGACATGTGAATCCACGGCCGGACGTCCCCGCATCGGAAGATCGCGATCACGTCATTCGGATCGATCGTCGACGGCGGCCGAGGATGGATCAGGACCGAGCCGGTGCCCATTTCGGCGGGTAACGGTGTCGGGTTGTACTGAGCGAACACCCCACCATGTAACCGCTCAAGAACCTTCTCGCCATCCTTCCGTCCCCACCCAAGTGACAGCGGACTCGGCGTGACATCCTGCATCAAACAGTTCCCGGACATCGCCCACTGGCCGCTGGTGTAGTCCTTCAACGGGCCGGTGAAGCCGGTGACCTGCCGCAGGGCCTTTTCCGGAACGACCTCGCACAAATATGGGGCCGAATCCACGATACGTTCCGCCCTCGGACTCGGTGCGGGCCTTCCCTGCCCGGCCGAGCATCCGGAAGAGGCCAAGGCCGCCGCTGAAGCCGGGCTCGGAGCTCATGTCGTGGTCGCCAGTTTGGCCCTGGCGTCGGCCACCGCGCGGGTGAGCATGGCACGAACGTCTTTCTGCATGCCGTGTACGTCGGTCCCGAAACCCGCACCCGTGGACCCCACCCACGCCTCGTTCTCCATGAGCCGGCAGGATTCATTGAGCACCCACCAGTTGTCGTCGGACAACCGCTGGATCCGTGCCAACGCGGCCTCCATTGCCTGCCTGCTGGGCTCACCCACGCTGCTCTCCTCATTCGGCATGCGGCAAAGGTCAAGGCGGCGAGAAGTTTGGAGTGATTTAGCATAGTTCAGTAGGCTGTCAAATGACCAGAGCGATGTAACTCCCAATTAAGGCTTGACAAATAGGAATTATGACCCTCAATCCATCGAGCCCCCGCAGGGCAGGTGCCGCCTGTCCCCGCATGCAGCAGGGAGGTCGGAGCGGGAAACTTTGGGCGGGGGCGGAGCGTTAGGAGGTAACGGAAGAGGTTCGGAGCGCGGGGATCGATCGGTTGGCCGTTAGTGTGGGATCCGTAGGCTGGCCGGGGTATGACGGGAGCGGCGACCATGGGTGCAGTGCACGGAATGTTGAGTCTGATCTACTGGGTGCTCGGCGTCGCCGCGTTCGCGATGTCGGCCTTCGCGCTGATTCACGCGATCCGCACGCCGGCCAGGGCGTTCGCCATCGCCGGGAAGCAGACCAAGCAGCTCTGGCTGATCATTCTGGCCTTCGCGACGCTCTTCTCGTTCTCCGCCGCCGTGCAGTTCATCCTGTCCATCGGGCTGCTGTCGATCCTGTCGGTGATCGCGGCCGGGGTCTACCTGGCCGACGTCCGCCCCGCCGTCAAGGGGATCGGCAAGGGCGGCAGCTCCGGCCCTTACGGCCCCTGGTAAGCCAAGAGCCCTGGTAGAGCGAGAGCCCCGGTGAGCCGAGGGCTCTCACCCGGACAGCGGCATCGAGCGCAGCGAGTCCACCAGCCATTTACCCAGCCGCCGGTGTCCGAGCAGCGTCGGATGTACTCCGTCGGGCAGTACCAGCTCCGAGCCGCCGGACCGCGCGTCCGGCTGCCTCGCCACCTCGTCCACCGCGCCCGCTCCCTCCGGCTGGTCGATCATGGTCGCCAGCTCGGGCAGCGGGTCCAGGAAGGGCACCTTCGCCCGGCGGGCGGCCGAGGACACCGCGCCCTTGACGCCCTCCGCCCACGACGGCGGGGCGGTCATCCAGATCGGGCCGATGACGATGACGCGCGTGCGCGGCCACTGCTTCTTCACGGTGGTCAGCAGCCGGTGGCACGCGGCCGATACCCGCGCCGGCGACCACCTGCGGTCGTTGTGCCCGCCCGAGACGATCAGCAGGTCCGGGGCGGGCCGCCAGGCCAGTTCCTCGGTGAAGGAGGCCAGGAAGTTGCGTCCGGCCTTGCCGCGATTGAGGTAGCCGGTACCGGCCGCGCCCGCGATGACCGGCTGCCAGCCGAGCTGCCGCGCCGCGGCGGCGAGGTAGGTGTTCCAGCTCCGCACCGGCCCGGACCCGACGGTGAAACTGTCGCCGACGGCCATCACGACAGGCGCCCGGTGCGTCACCGACGGCGGGGACACCCGTGTGGTGCGGTTCGTCTCCGGCGCCGCCCCGCCGCACCCGGCCACGAGCAGTACGGCGGCGCCGGCCACCGCGGCCAGCCCCCGCCGTAAGACCCGGCCCCGCGCCGCGGGCGCCACACCCTTGCCTCGCGATAAGCGCCGCCGCACGCCCGGGGCCTCGCCGAGGGGGTGGGGCGGGGAGGGGATGGTGCGGTACGTCAACGAGCGATGCGCTCGGGCTGGACCGCGCATAACCGCCTCTCGGGACCCCTAAGCTGCCGATATGAGCAGCGACCTGCACGGAAGAACTCTCCGCCTCGAACTCGCCGACCAGAATCTACGCGACTGGGAAGCGGTGGTGCTCGAAGCGTCGCCAGAAGGGATCGTGCTCAGCAAGTCGGCATTCTATCCGGGTGGAGGCGGCCAGCCCGCCGATCACGGAGTGCTGATATGGCAAGGCGTGGAGACCAGGATCGCCGGCGTGCGCAAGGGCGATGACCTCTATCTGATTCCCGCCGAGGGCGACCCGCTGCCGCCGCCCGGCACCACGGTTTCGGCCGCTGTGGCGGACGACCGGCGGTCCGCCCTGATGCGTACCCATTCGGCGCTGCACGTCCTTTGCGGTGTGGTCTTCCGCGATTATGGCGCTCTGGTCACCGGCGGCAACATGGAGCCGCTGAGCGCGCGAATGGACTTCAACCTGCCCGAGGTGCCGCAGGGGTTCAAGGAGGCGGTGGAGGCGGCCTGCAACTCCGAGGTGGTCGCCGACCGGCGGATCGACGTCCGGGTGCTGCCGCGCGCGGAGGCGTTCGAGATCCCCGACATCATCCGTACCGCGACCAACCTCGTCCCTGAGTCGGTGCAGGATGTCCGGATCGTCGACATCGTCGGCCTGGACACCCAGGCGGACGGCGGTACGCACGTCGCCTCCACCAAGCAGATCGGCCGCATCAAGGTCGCCAAGATCGAGAACAAGGGCAAGGGCTTCCGCCGCCTGCGCATCGCCGTCTCCGACTGAGGCCGTGTGCCCCATGGGCCAGGGTCACCTGCGGTGGAAGCGGCGGTGGAGTTCGCGTACCTCGTCCACCAGCTCGGGCACGGGCCCTTCGACGATCACGCCGGGGGCGACCTCCCGCACCGGCAGCGGCCGTACCGGACCGGCCGGCACACCCCATTCGGCCAGCCACCCGATGAGCTGGGCCGACGAGCACACGTACACGATCCGGCCGAGGCCCGCCCAGGCGTGCGCGGCCGAGCACATCGGGCAGTGCTCGCCCGAGGTGTAGACGGTCGCGGCGGCGCGCTCGCGCGGGGTCATGTTCGCGCCCGCCCAGCGGGCCAGCTCGAACTCCGGATGCCGGGTACGGTCGCCGGACGCCACATGGTTGTGGTCTTCGGCCAGCGCCGTGCCGTCCGCCCCGGCCAGCACCGACCCGAACGGCTCGTCACCGACGTCCAGCGCCTGCTTCGCCAGCTCGACACACCGCCGCAGATGCCGCAACTCCGCCTGCCCGATCATGATGACCCCATCCCCCGATCCCCAACCCCCGGACCCCTCGCACCCGAATCCGAATACCAGATGTGCGACTTCCCGGTAATGCTAGAGGTTCGCGACCCACCCGCCGGTGAACGGCGTCGGGGAATGGTCGATCACAAAGCCCCTCCCCCCCTTAAATCCCCGCTTCACACGAAAAGTTCTAATTTTCATGAAATATCGCAATCAATACCGTGTGTCCGTTGCCACCTTCGGATTCTCGGTAGGCTGACCTGCCATGGCGGGATCTCTTATGCGCCGGGCGGCCGTCCGTACGACCTCCGGTCTGGCGGTCATGATCGCTTTCGGCACGGCGCTCTCCACGGCTTTTCTCCTTGCGCTGCCCACCTCCACGGCCGCCGCGCACAGCGCGGCCGGGGTGATCAAAACGGACGCCGTCGAGCTGACCCTCCGCCCCGGCGGGGTGGTCCACGTCAAGGAGACCGTGACCTACGAGGGCGGCGCGCCAGCCAGGACGTTCGTCACGCGGACCAGGTACGACGACGCGAACGACCGCCTCTACACGATCTCCGGCCTCAAGGGCGACGGCAGGCTGGCCGGCGACACCATCACCGTCACCGGCGGCCCCAGCGGCACCGCCACGCTGGAGTACGACGTCAAGGGCGTGATCACCCCCATCGGCGGCGGCGAGGAGCTGCGCTGGCACGCGGCGGGCGGCTGGTCGGCGCGGGTCGAGCAGGCCACCGTCAAGGTCGCCGGCAGCGCGCAGATCCAGAACCTCTCCTGCGTGGCCGGCCCGCTCGCCTCCGCCCTGCCCTGCACGGCGGCCTCGATGGACCACACCGGCGCGACCGGCGACTTCGAGCAGCAGGGCCTGGGCAGCGGCGAGACGCTCACCGTGATCATGGGCTACCTGAAGGGCACCAGCGGCGGCACGCCGATCCTTGAGCGCAGGTTCGAGCTGTCCAACGCGTTCACGGTGAACGCGGTGACCGGCGGCGCGCTGGCCGGGCTGCTGGTGGTACTGCTCGGCGGCGTCGGCCTGCTGTACTGGACCAGGGGCCGCGACGCCCGCGTGGTCGGGCACGAGTCCGGCGCACTGGACCCGCTGCGCGACGGCCACTTCACCCCGCCGGACGGCGTGCGCCCCGGCCAGGTCGGCACCCTGCTCGACGAGCAGGCCGACGTGATCGACGTGACCGCCTCCATCGTGGATCTCGCCGTACGCGGCTACCTGCGGATCGACGAGCAGCCGCGGCAGACCTACGACGCGCCGGACTGGATGCTGGTCAAGCTCCCGGACGCCCCGGTCTCGTCGCTGCTGCCCTACGAGCGGGCGCTGTACGACGCGATCTTCGACGGTCGCGACGCCGTACGGCTGTCCGACCTGCACGGTTCGTTCGCCGCCGGGCTCGCGGGGGTGCGCGACGCGCTCTATTCCGACGTCGTCACGCAGGGCTGGTTCGCCCGCCGCCCGGACGGCGTACGGACCCGCTGGACGATCGCCGGGGCCGCGCTCACGGTGGCGGGGGTGCTCGCGACCGTGGCGCTGGCCTGGTTCACCACGTACGGCCTGCTCGGGCTGGCCGTCATCATCGCGGGCGCGGCGCTGGCCATGGGCGGGCAGTACATGCCGGCCAAGACCGCCAAGGGCGCGGCGGCCCTCGCCCACACCCTCGGCTTCCGTGAATATCTGGCCGCGGGCGACCTCGACCGGGTGCCACCCGACAAACGGGTCGAAGTGTTCTCCCGCTACCTGCCCTACGCGGTCGTCTTCGACAATGTGGACCGCTGGGCCCGGGTGGTGGCCTCGGTCAACGGCAACGGCCACCCGGCGGACAACCTGTACTGGTACCACGGGCCGGCCGAGTGGGACCTGTCGAAGTTCGCCGGGTCGATGCGGACCTTCACCACCACCACCTCGGGCGCGATCTCGGCCGCCCGGCAGTTCAGAAGCCTCTAACACCACAAACCGCTAACGGACCCGGATCTCACCGACCGGGCCACCGCCGCCGAGCACCGCCGGCGCGGCGAGTTCGTCGAGCGCAGGGGCGGTCACGCCGAGGGCCCGCAGCGCGGCGACGGTGGCGGGCACCCTGGCCCGCGCCCCGCCGTCCTCGATCTTGACGGCCGCGGCCCTGCCGTCGTCCAGGGCGAAGGCGTCGAAGCCCTCCGCGCCCGCCTTCAGCAGCAGCCCCGGTACGGCCCGCATCAGCGCCGCCTCCGGCCGTTCGGTGCCCGAGGTCCAGTGCGGATGGGCGCGCATCGCGTCGGCGATCCGGCGCTCGGGCGTGCCCTCCGCCGCCGTGCCGAACGCCCGGAACGCCCGGACCACACCGACCATCGACACGAAGAACAGCGGCGCGCCGCAGCCGTCCACTCCGGAGGCGGCGATCCGCTCGCCGGTGAGTTCGGTGACGGTCGCCCGGATCTCGCGTTGCAGCGGGTGGGCCGGGTCGAGGTAGCCGGCCGTCGGCCAGCCGTGCAGCACGCAGGTGGCCAGCATGGCGGCGTGCTTGCCGGAGCAGTTCATGGTGATCCGGGCGGCCTCGCCGCCCGACCGCAGCACCTGCCGCCGCGACTCGGCGTGCTCGGGCAGGTCGGCCGGGCAGCCCAGGGCGTCTTCGCCGAGGCCCGCGCCGGCCAGGATCTTGCGTACGCCGTCGGTGTGGAACGTCTCCCCCGAGTGGCTGGCACAGGCCAGCGCGAGGAGTTCGCCGTCGAGGTCGAGCCCCGCGCGCAGCATGCCGAGGGCCTGGAGCGGCTTCATCGACGATCGGGGGGACACCAGCGCGTCCACCGGCCCGTACGCCGCGACGACCGACCCGTCCGCCCCCGCCGCGAACACCCGCGCCCGGTGCACGGACTCCACGAAGCCGGAACGTACCACCTCGATGACCAATGTCTCCATATCGCCCCTCTATCGCCCGTCTCCCCGGATGAGTGTAAGCAGCGGCCCGGCTGGCAGAATTCGCAGGCATGCGAGCAGTGGTGCAGCGGGCGAGTTCCGCGTCGGTGTCGGTGGACGGTTCGGTCGTGGGCGCGATCGACGAGCCAGGGCTGCTGGTGCTCGTGGGCGTGACGCATGGCGACACACCCGCCGAGGCGGGGCGGCTGGCCGCCAAGCTGTGGGGGCTGCGCATCCTGCACGGCGAGAAGTCGTGCTCGGACGTCGCGGCCCCGCTGCTGGTGATCAGTCAGTTCACGCTGTACGGCGACGCCCGCAAGGGCCGCCGCCCGACCTGGCAGGCGGCGGCCCCGGGGCCCGTCGCCGAGCCCCTGGTGGACGCCGTGGTCGCCGAGCTGCGCGCGCTCGGCGCCCACGTCGAGACCGGCGTCTTCGGCGCGGACATGCGGGTCGCGCTGGTGAACGACGGGCCGATCACCCTGATCGTGGACGTGTGAGCCTCAGCACAACCGGCGGCGAGCCTCAGCGCAACCGGCGGCGCAGCGCCGGGTCGACCGCCACGTTGCGGCCCGCGTCGGGCGGCACGACGACCTCCTGGGTGGCGGCCACACCGTCGGCGAGCAGCGTCGCCTCCACCGGGACCGTGCGCTTGACCACGGCCAGCGCCACCGGCCCCAGCTCGTGGTGGCGCGCGGCGGTGCCGACGAAGCCGACCGTCTCGCCGTCATCGGCGCTGACGGGCGCGCCGTGCGCGGGCAGCTTGTCCACACTACCGTCGAGGTGCAGGAACACCAGGCGGCGCGGCGGATGCCCGATGTTGTGGACCCGGGCCACGGTCTCCTGGCCCCGGTAGCACCCCTTGGACAGGTGGACGGCCGGCCCGATCCAGCCCACCTCGTGCGGGATGGTCTTGTGGTCGGTCTCGAAACCGAGGCGCGGCCGGTGGCCGGCCACCCGCAGCGCCTCGTAGGCCCACAGCCCGGCCAGGCGCAGGCCGAGGTGCTTTTCCAGCTCGGCGCGCGGCAGCAGCACGTCGTGGCCGATCGCGATGGCGCCCTCGGGCAGCGGCAGGTCATCGGCCATGTGCGAGACCACGGCATAGCGGGCGGTCTCGTCGGCCACCTCGACGCGCAGCATGAACCGCATCCGCTCCAGCCAGTCGACCAGCGCGGCGCCCGCCCCGGGATCGACATGGCCCCACACGGTCTTTCCGTCGTCCACGAGCGTCAGGTGATGCTCCACCCGGCCCTGCCCGTCGAGGAACAGCGTCTGCGCGGGCTCGCCGGGCTGGAGGATGTCGAGTTTCTGCGAGGTGAGGTCGTTGAGCCAGCGCAGCCGGTCGGGGCCGGTGATCGAGACGACCTCGCGGTTGCTCCGGTCGACCACCGCCTCCCCGGCCGCCAGCGCACGCTGCTCGGCGTACGGCTCGCCGTAGTGGGCGGCCACTCCCGCGTCGGGGCCTTCGGCGGCCACCGCGCCTGGCGTCTTGAGCAAAGGGCTGGACATGGCACTCAGATTACTTGCACGCCCGGCAGCGGCCGAAGACGGTCAGGTGGTGGACGTCGGTGTCGAAGCCCAGCTCGGTGTCGAGCGTGGTGACCAGGCTCTGCACCAACTCGGGACGGATCTCGGTCACCTCGCCGCAGCCCCGGCACACCAGGTGGACGTGGTCGGCCTCGGCCGCCAGGTGGTAGGTCGGAGCGCCGTGCCCGAGGTGGGTGTGGGTGACCATGCCCAGCTCTTCGAGCAGCTCCAGGGTGCGGTAGACGGTCGAGATGTTGACCCCGCGGGCGGTCTCGCGGACCCGGACGCAGATGTCTTCGGGGGTGGCGTGCTCCAGCTCCTTGACCGCCTCCAGGACGAGCTGACGCTGCGGCGTCACCCGATAGCCGCGGGAGCGAAGCTCCTCATGCCACGACGTCTCGGTCATGACTGAAGTCTAGGTCTTTCCCGGGGCGATGGGGCCAGAGCCGCAGCGCTTCCGAACGCGCGTCCGCATAGCCTAATGGGGTGATCTATACCGAAACACCAGTTACCGATGCCATACGGCAGGCCCTTGTCACCACCTGGGGAGTGGACGGGCAAGAGGAGCGGCTGTTCGGCGGGGAGGAGTCCGCGGCCTACCGGATCGGCGACCACGTCGTCCGGATCGGCCCCACCTGGCGGGGCTCGGCCGAGATCGAGTGGTGTCACGCCGTCGCCCGGCACGCCGCCGCCACGCTCCCCGAGGCGGTGACCCCGGTTCCCACCCCGGACGGGGCGACCGTGATCCGGGTGGAGGGCCGTCCGGTGTCGTTGTGGCCGTACATCGAGGGGGCCTGGCCCGACGCGGAGGTGCCCGCCCAGCGCGAGCAGGCCGCGCGGCTGCTGGCCCGGCTGCACCGGGCGCTCGCCGACGCCCGCCCCGGCCCGCGTCCCGTCCCCTCCTTCGCCGAGCACGGCCTGTACGGCCCGTCCGACGTGCCCGGCCCCGCCGACGGCCTGCCCGATCCGGCGCTGGACCGGTGGCTGGCCGAGTTCCACCGCACGCACACCCGGCGCCACCCGCTGCACGGCGACTACTACGCCGGCAACACCCTCATCCACGACGGCGTCATCACCGCCGTACTGGACTGGGACGAGACGTTCGTCGGCGCGCCGGAGCTGGAACTGGCCTCCGCCGCGCTCGAATGGGGCGAAGACGACTTTCCGGCGGGCGGCAAGGAGTTCATCTCCTGCTATCTGGAGGCCGGGGGCACCGCGGAGGAACTGGACGAGGAGAGCTTCGCGCAGCTTCTGCGGCACCGGCTGCGCCGGGAGTACGCCTACTTCACCAAGGTGGCCGCCGAAGGCGTCGTCCACGACGAGGAAGACCTCGAATACCACCGCGCCCGCGTGGAGCTGTTCCACCGGCTGCGGCCCTGATCCACCCCGGGGCCCCGCGCCGGAGCTTGGTGATCATTGTGACAATTCGTGGTCATCCTGTTACTCTCTGCCATCTGCCCTTCGTGCGACGAACGGCGAAGGGGATCACCTCCCACACCAGAACAGGGACGGACCGATGCAGAGATTCCAGAAGTTCGCGGCGGTCGCCGCGGCCGTGGCCGCGATCGTGACCGCCTCGGCGGGCGCGGCCCTCGCCGGCACCGGCGACCACGACGGCGGCCCGGGCGGCCTGCTGTCCAACGTCTCCGGCCGTAACTCCTCCGGCCACGCCAACCTGTGCGGCACGGGCAAGATCGCCCTGGTCAAGGACCGCACCTGCGTGACCAAGGACCAGCACCACCACGGGGGCGACGTGACCGGCCCGAGCGGCGGCACGCTGTCCAACCTGCTGTTCGCCCGCAACGCCTCCGGACACAGCAACAACTGCGGCAACGAGACCATCGCCGTGGTCAGCCGGACGACCTGCATCACCAAGTAGGGCCCACGGCACACCCCACAGGGGGCACGCGATCGGGGCCGCACCGCCGGCGGCCCGCGATCCGGCCCCCGGTCCGCCCGCCCCCGGCAGTTCAGCGAGGTGTTGATGGAAACGACGGCGTCGTTGTGCATCGGCGCGGTGGTCCCGCGGACCGGGCGGCTGGCCCGGCTCGGCGATCCGCTGGCGTTCGTCCTCGGGCGGCTGGCGCCCCGGCTGCCCGCGGTGGGCGGCCGGCCGGTGCGGGTCGCGGTGCGCGACAGCCGGTCCGACCCGGTCCGGGCCCGGCGGGCGGTGCGCGAGCTGGCCGCCGACGAGGGCGCGCACATCGTGCTCACCATGGCGGGCACCCAGGTGCTGCCCGCGGTGGCCGACACCTGCGAATCCCTCCGGGTGCCGTGCGTGTCCACCACGTTCCCCTGGCAGGCGTACGTCCACCGGCGCGACATCGACCGCCAGGACCGCTTCCGGTGGACCTACCACTTCGCCTGGGGACTGGACGACATCGCCGCCGTGTTCGCCGAGATGTGGGACCTGCTGGCCCCCGGAGGGCCGGTCGGCTGCCTGTGGAACGACGGCCTGCACGGCCGGCTGATGCGGCACACCCGCCACGGGTTCACCGCCACGGCGGGGGCGCGCGGCCACACCCTGGTCGACCTCGGCGGCTATTCCGAGCCCGCGGCGCGGTTCGACCCGCAGGTCGAGCGCCTGCGCCGGTACGACGCCGACATCGTCACCAGCGCCGCGACCGGCGCCGACCTCGCGACCTTCCACCGCCAGGCACTCCAGGCGGGGCTGCGCCCCCGGCTGATCACCAGCTCGCGCTGGCTCGCCTACCCGCACCGTCGGCAGGCGGGTGAGGAACTGGCCAGAGCCCGCGTGGGCACCCTGGTCTACTGGACGCCCGCCCACCCCTACCGATCCTCGCTGGACGGCACGACCGCCGCCGACCTGGCCTGGGCCTACCAGCACGGCACCGGCCACCCCTGGCTCCAGCCGCTCGGCCTCGCCCACGCCCTCGTCGAGGTCGCCTGGCACGCCCTGGCGGGCGCCGCCGACCCCGCCGACCGGGCGGCCATCGCCCAGGCGCTCGCCCGCACCCGCCTGACGACCATCGCGGGCCCGCTCGACTGGACCGGCGGCCCCACGCCCAACATCGCGCTGGTGCCGCTGATCGGCGGTCAGTGGCGGCCGACCCGCGACGGCCACGAGCTGGCCGTGGTCACCAACACCGCCGTGCCCGAGGTGCCGATCAGCGCCGATCTGGTCCCCGCCTGGTGACCTTTACCGTACGGCGGCGCGCCCCGAACACCGCCGCCGTACGGCTTGCCCCGCTCACCCACCGCTAACGGGTCGAACGGGGAGTAATCACACCTTTGCCGTCACTGGGTGTATCCACCTGTGACCCGCCGTTAGCGTTGAAGTCGTAGATCACGCGCCGTTCCGGCGCTTTCGGTTCCGTAGGCCCGTTTCGGCGCTCGTCCGGCCCAGGTTCGACCGACCAGGGCCCTTTCCGCAGAAACACGGGGTGATCCCCATGCTCAGGAACACTCTCGCCACACTGGCCCTCACCGCCGCGACGCTCGTCGCGCCGGCGGCGGCGACGGCGACGGCGACGGCACAGACCACCGCGGCGCCCGCGCAGTCCGCCATGGTCTCGACGACCATGAGCTGCGCCACGGAAACCCAGCAGTGCCGGTGGCGCTGGTGGAAGAAGCGGTGGTGCAAGTTCTGTAAGCGGCACGGCAAGTGGGTGCGGGTCGAGTGCAGGAGGCACCGCTAGGACACGGCCAGGACACGGCCTGGGCCGGGCGGCGCACCGCCCGGCCGTCCCGTTCACCAGGTGACCCAGGCGGCCGTCGCGTCGTCGTGCGCCTTGCCGTACTGGGGACCGTGCTCGCGCTCGGCGGCCCTGACCTGCGCGATCAGCTCCTGCGGCCCCTCCGTCCCGGCGGTCGCGACCAGGTGCCGCCACGGCCTGCCGTACCAGTCCACCAGCCGGGATATCCCGTCGCTGACCAGCAGGGCGGCGGTCACCGACGCCCGGTCCACCGTGCCGGTGACCGCCTCGTGGGCCGCTTCGGGCGCGGTCGAGGCCACCCAGAACCCGCCGGGCCGGTTGCGGTGCGCCCGCACCAGCGCGTCGCCGTACGGCCGGCCGCCGGGCAGCCGTTCGACCCGATCGTCGTGGACCACGGTCGGCTCGCCGCCGGTCCGGCACAGCACGAGCGGCGAGTCGCACAGCACCAGGTAGTCCAGCGCGTCGCCGCGCTCGCGCAGCACCGTCACCGTGGACGACGGCGAGTCGGGATCGCCGAGGTCGCAGGTGCCGGCGTGCGCGGCCATGGTCTCCTCGATCGCCCGGGCCACCAGGCCGGGCAGCGGCTCGTCGGGGCGGGCGCAGAGCCCGCCGGCCAGGGCCGCGCCGAGCCGGGCGACCAGCCAGCGCACGTCGTGGACGCAGCCGGTGCGAACGCCCGGCAGGACGGTGGCCCCGTCGAGTACGAACGCCCAGGTGGGCGCGGCGACCACGAGGTCTTCGTTGCGGTCGGCGCCCGGCGCGGTCGCGAAGGTGACCCGCATCGCGCTACGCCCCGCCCGGCCGGCGTGCCGTCTCGAACCCGGACAGCATGGCGTCGAGCGCGAACCCGAACCGCGCCGCCGGCTCACGCCCGGCCGCGACGGCCGCGCTGAGCAGCGGGAACTCCCCCGGTGTCAGCCCCGCCGAGAGCAGCGCCGGGTCGGGTTCCTCACCCCGGCCCGAGGCCACCTGGGCCGCCACATGGCCGACGACGAACCCGATCACCGAGTAGAGGATGTCCAGTGCGGTGCCGGGCGGGAAGCCCGCCCGGCCGAGCGAGGTGAGCGCGTCCTCCATGGCACGCAGGTTACCGGGGGTGATCGCGGGGCGGGTCACCACCAGCGGGAACAGGTTGGGGTGCGCGAGCAGCGCGGCGGTGAGCGCGCCCGCGTATCCGCGCAGGTCGTCCCGCCATGAGGGGCCGCCGAACTCGGCGGGAGCGGCCCGGGTCAGCAACCGCTCGACCAGCCCGTCGAGCAGGGCGTCCTTGCCGGGCAGGTGATGGTAGAGGGTCATCGCCTCCACGCCCAGTTCCGCGCCGAGCCGGCGCATGGACAGCGCCTTCAGGCCCTCGCGGTCGGCCAGTGCCAGGGCGGCGTCGAGTACGGCCTGGCGGGTGAGCCCCGCGCAGCGTGCCCGCCGCGTCGGCCGCGGTCGCCGGAGCCGTCGCGGTCGTCCAGGTGTGGCGGCGGCGGCCGTGACCGTCCCCGGCCATGGGCGGAAAACGGGTTTTCCGGCCCGGTCCTCACCTGAGACGATTAAAGGATGGGACGCGGCTTTGAAGAATTGCTGGCCGAGGCCGAGGCGGCCCCCGTCGCGGGGTGGGACTTCTCCTGGCTGGACGGCCGGGCCACCGAGGAGCGCCCCTCCTGGGGCTACCAGCGCCAGATGAGCCGGCGGCTCGCCCGGGCCACCGCCGCGCTCGACATCCAGACCGGCGGCGGCGAGGTGCTGGCCGGGGCCGAAATACTGCCGCCGACCATGGCCGCCACCGAGTCATGGCCGCCCAACATAGCCAAGGCCACCGAGCTGCTCCATCCCCGCGGCGTGGTGCTCGTCGCGACTCCCGACGAGCCGCCGCTGCCGTTCGGCGACGCCGCGTTCGACCTGGTGACCAGCCGCCATCCGGCCACCGTGTGGTGGACGGAGATCGCCCGGGTGCTCCGCCCCGGCGGCACCTACTTCGCCCAGCACGTCGGCCCGGCCAGCGTGTTCGAGCTGACGGAGTTCTTCCTCGGGCCGCAGCCGGAGGAGATCAGGCGCAGCCGCCACCCCGACCTCGAGTCCGCCGACGCCCGCGCGGCCGGCCTGGAGGTCGTCGAAACGCGCCCGGAGCGGCTGCGGATGGAGTTCACCGACATCGGCACGGTCGTCTACTTCCTGCGCAAGGTGATCTGGATCGTCCCCGGCTTCACCGTCGAGCGCCACCGCGCCCGGCTGCGCGACCTGCACGACCGGATCGAGCGGGAGGGCCCGTTCGTCGCCCACTCCGCCAGGGTCCTGTTCGAGGCCGTAAAGCCGGCCTGAAGGGCCGTGAGACGGGTGTCCGGCCTCCAGGCGATCCGATGATCGTTGGTTTCCGTGCCGGCACGTCCAGGGCGGTGTCGTTCGGGGCGGTGTCGTTCGGGGCGGATGGGTGCCCGGTCAAAAAAGGTTTGCCGTGGTTTGCGGCCGGGACATATCGTGCAAGCACGCGGAAAGGAGGTGGTCCAGACAATGGTTGATCATTATTGGGCTAGCGAGGTGGGAGTCCGTTAGGACTCGCTGACTCCGGACCTAGGTCCGGGCGTCTGGCGACGTCCGGCGAGTACAAGGCAACCACCGGAACCCCGGGCAGCCGGAAGGCGCATCGCGCCTGTTGGTCCATCCGGCCCATCCGCATCAAGCGGGTGGAGCGCGCCCGGGGTTCTTCATGCCCGCGCACCGGGCGCTCTGCTCAGGACTCCTCGCCGGTGAACTCCGCCACCTTCTTCAACTCGGCCGACATGTGCGGCTGGATCCCGTGCCCCATCGCCGCCATCTCATAGGCCCACATCAGGTTGCCGTTCACCAGCCCGTACAGCCGGCGGCCCGCCGCGTACTCCTTGGCGGTGCCGGTACGCGCCACCACGTCCGTGGCCAGCTCGACCTTGTTGAACACCACCTCGCCGAGGTAGATCTCCACGATCCCGGTCGGGTGCGCGAGCATCACCTCGACCTGGCGCTCCGGCTGCGCCCGCCAGTAGCCGGTCTCGGTGGCCAGCGGGCGCACTCGCCCGCCGTCCTCGTCCAGCAGCCAGGTGCGGCTCACATAGCTCAGGAACGGCTTGCCGTTGTGCCCGAAGACGATCTCCTGGCCGAACCGGATGCTCTCCATCGTCGGGTATCCGCCGACCCCCGCGCCCTCCCACCGGCCGAGCAGGAAGGCGAGCGGTTCGAGGTCGGCATGCATGTCAGGTAGGCCCATAGGACAGGAGCCTAGAGCCACGCGGGAGCGGGGGTGTGCCATCACGACCGGGCCGAAGCCTCTAAATTGGTCAGCCATGTCACCACATCGCGCCAATCTCCCCGGAAACCCCTGATGCTGATCTACCGCATCGCGTTCATCGTCGCCGGGCTCGCCCTGATCGGCTGGGCCCTGTACGAGCGGTACCGGCAGCAGGTGATGGCCAAGACCCCGACCATCGGGGCCGGAGACGTCGGCTCGGTGATCGATCCGGGCCGCGAGGTCGTCGTCGAGGTGCACGGCACGGCGGCGCCCGGCCCGGCGGGGCCGCTGCGCTCGCCGTTCACCGACACCCCGTGCGTGTGGCACCGGATCAGGGTCACCCGCCGGTACACCGAGTGGCAGCGGCAGAAGGACGGCGGCAGGAAACGGGTCACCAAGGAAGAGGAGATCTTCGACACCCAGTCGGGCACGCCCTTCGCGGTCAGCGACGTGAGCGGCCGAGTGCCGCTGCATCCGGGCGACAAGCGCCCCGACGGCGCGGCCAGAACGATCAACGTCTACGAGGGCGCGCACGGGCCGGTCGGGGATCGGGCGAGCGCGCTGGGCGTACGACTGGGCCGTGGCGAGGGCTCGACCCAGGGCAACCGCTTCCAGGAGTGGGTGCTGCGCGAGGGCGACCCGGTCTACGCCCTGGGCGCGGCCAGGCAGGTGGACGGCGTGCCGTCGATCTGCGCGCCTGCGACCCCGCCGTTCATCATCTCCACCAGCAGCGAGGCCGAGTTGCGCACCCGCTCCAGGCTGACCGCGGCGTTGACCTCGGTGGGCGGGGCGCTGTTGCTGATCGGGACGGCCGTCTGGTGGATCATGGCGCCGTCGGAATAGGCTTTCCGGCATGGCACGTTCACTGGTGATCAAGGTGACCGCGGGAGCCGACGCCCCCGAGCGATGCAACCAGGCGTTCACGGTGGCGGCGTCGGCGTTGGCGAGCGGGGTCTCGGTCTCGCTGTGGCTGACCGGCGAGGCGTCGTGGTTCGCGCTGCCCGGCCGGGCCGCGGAGTTCAGTCTGGCCCACGCCGCCCCCTTGCAAGACCTCCTGGACGCCGTCCTCGCGGCCGGGCAGGTGACCCTCTGCACGCAGTGCGCGGCCCGCCGCGACATCACGGTGGACGACCTGATCAAGGGCGTCCGCATCGCGGGGGCCCCGGCGTTCGTCGAGGAGGTCGTCACCGAGGGCGCGCAGGCCCTCGTCTACTGACGGGCTACTGACGGGCTACTGAGCAGGCAGCACGGCCGCCAGGCGCTCCTGGCGGAGCCGGTCGTACCAGGTGTCGTCGAGCGGGGCCAGCGGCCCGGTGGCCCAGCTCAGCAGCAGGTCGGCCAGGGCCGGGTTGCGGGCCAGCGCCGGGCCGTGCAGGTAGGTGCCGACGACCCGGCCGGAGTAGCAGCCCTCGGTGCCGTCGCCGTTGCCGGTGCCGACGATCGTGCGCGACAGGGGCCGCACCGCCGACCCGAGCCAGGTCACTCCCATGTGGTTTTCAAAACCGGTCAGCATCGGCAGGCCGCCCAGCTCCGGCGCGACCTCGGCGGCCAGCTCGCCGACCGCACGGGCCTTACCGCGCCCGCTGGCGATGTCCAGCAGCTCGATGCCGGGCACCGGCTGCCCCTCCTCGCCGCCGAACGTGGTGCCGAGGATCTGGTAGCCCGCGCACACGGCCAGCACCGTCGCGCCCCTGGCCACCGCCCGGTGCAGGCCGCCGTCGCGGCGCAGCCGCTCGGCCCCGAGGATCTGCGGGCGGTCCTCGCCGCCGCCGATCAGGTAGATGTCACCGGTCTCCGGGACGGGATCGGCCGAACGCACGTGGACGGTCTCCACGGGGATGCCGCGGCGCAGCGCGCGCTGTTCGAGCACCAGCACGTTGCCCTGGTCGCCGTAGGTGCTCAGCAGGTCCGGGTAGATCCAGACGATGCGAAGGGCGCTCTCGGTGCGCCTGGGGTCATTCTGCACGGCCGAACTCCGTCCGGATGTGTTGGAACGCGGTGTAGTTGGCGATCACATCGACCCGGCCGGGCGGCTGCGCGGCCAGTGCCTCGGTGAAGTCACCGGCGAGCTGGAACGGCACGCCGGCCGTGTCCAGCCGCAGGGCGAGGTCGAGCTTCCGTTCGCCGGTCACGAACACCGGACGGCCGCGCAGAATGCGGTAGTCGACGTCCCACAGCCAGGAGGTGTCGCGCCCGTCGGGGCCCTGCGCGTTGACCGCCAGGATGATCGGCAGCGCGGGGTCGGTGACGTCGAACGCCTCCAGCCAGCCCGCCGGGTTCTTGGCCAGCAGCAGCCGGGCGTGCCTGCCGTCGCGTTCCACGGTGGTGTAGCGGCCGGCCACCGAGCGGACCTCGGCCAGCTTGGGCAGCGCCCGCTGCACCGGTACGCCGAAGATCTCCACCACCGCCAGCGCCATCACCGCGTTGGCGCGGTTGGCCTGGCCGGGGAGCTGGATGTCGAGCGGCCAGCGCTGCCCGCGCGGGTCGATCGCCACGTCGTGGTCGAGCACCCAGTGCGGCTGCGGACGCCTGAAGGTGCACTCCCGGCAGGCCCAGTCGGAGTCCTTGCGGTCGAGCGGGCCGCCGCACTCGGGGCAGCACCAGGAGTCCTCCTTCCAGCGCTGCCCGGCGGCCACCCAGATGACCTGGCCCGCGGTGGACGCGGCCCAGGTGACCAGCGGGTCGTCGCAGTTGGCCACGACGTGGACGGGCTTGCCCGCGACCGCCCGCCGCCACTTCTGGGCCAGCAGCCAGATCTCGGCCGCGCGGTCCATCTGGTCGCGGCTGAGGTTCATCAGGCACAGCACGCTCGCGCCCGTCGTGTCGAGCACGTCCGGGAGGTACTTCTCGTCGACCTCCAGCACGCCGTACGGCGCGCGCTTGGCCTGCGACAGCGCCGACACGTGCCCGGCCGGCATGTTGGCGCCGAAGGCGTTGGTGGCGACCTCGCCGAGCTCCAGCAGCGCCGAGGTGATCAGCCGGGTCGTGGTGGTCTTGCCGTTGGTGGCGCTGACCAGCACCAGCTTGCGGTCCTGCGCGAGTTTGCGCAGGAGGTCGGGCTCCAGCACCAGGCCGACCCGGCCGCCGATCACCGAACCGTCGCCACGCCCGGTCATGCGGGACAGCGTGGCGGCCGTCCGGCCGAGCGCGCTGGCGACCTGCGCCCTGAACGGAAGCTGACTCATGACGTCCGATCCTAGCCCTGGATCGGGCTCGTCGCCCCTCGCCGTGTAGATCATGGCGACACCCGCACGATCGGCGTGTACGGCGGAACGGACCTCGGCATGCACGCGGCCAGCACGACCGTCAGTGTGATGGCGCCCATCACGAACAGCGCTCCGGCGACCAGCACGACCCCGAGAAAGAATGTCACTTTTCGTGGCATATCAACCACTCTACGCTACTAGCCGGTAAACGAAATCTCCGCCTCCGCGTCGGAGTCGCCGTCGAACGGCATGACGAACCGGCGCGGCCACGACAGCACCGTCTCCAGCCAGCTCGCCGCCATCGTCTGGGCCACGTGGCCGACCCGCTGCGCGGGGTCCACGCCGATGGCGACCGTCATGATGTCGCGTCCCACCACCGCGTGCTCGTCGTCGCCCAGGATCGCCCGCCAGGCCAGCGCCCGGTTGCGGTCCACCTCCATGGACATCGGGTGGTGCCGCAGCGCCTTGGCCCGGTGGCCGAGCAGTTCGCCGCCCGCGGGCGTCTCGGGAGCGTGGATGTACGGCCTGCCGTGCGGGCCCGCGCCGAACAGCGCGTACTCCATCGGCGGCGCGGGGCTGCGCAGATCGGGCGCGGGATGCCCGTGGGGGAACAGCCGGTCCACCTCGTGCAGCCAGCGGACCTGCGGGATCACCCACTCCGGCCCCTGGCGCTCGGTGAGCCGCCGCGGACCGCTCCCGGCGGCGGGCCGCGGAGCGAGCAGTTCGAGCGCGACCTCCGCGGCCTTCTGGGTCAGCAGGTCGGGGTCGTACAGTGTGCGCAGCGACCAGGCCCGCCGGGCCACGCCGCGCTCCACCAGCGTGGCCAGCAGGCACTCGCGGCGGCGTTCGGGCAGCTCGGACCAGATGTCGGCGAGCACCCGCGGCACTCCGGGCAGCGGCCGGTTGGTGCAGAACGCCAGCACCAGCGTGTCGGTCCAGATCCGCAGCCAGGCCCACTCCGGCGCGTCGGCCAGCAGGTCGGCCTCGCGCAGCTCGAACAGCGTGCACGCCTTCCCGCTGCGGCAGGCCGCCCCGCAGGCGACCGAGCGCCGCCCGTCGATCGGCGGCGTCGGTCCGGGCATGGCCCGCTCCCGCCCCTCCCCCAGCGGCACCTGCACCCGCAGCGGCCGGTCCATCCCGTCGGCGAACACCGCCGCCACGCCCGGCGACAGCGACACGACCTGCCTGGACTGCTCCTCGCTGAGGTTCATCGCCGCGCCGACCAGCAGCCGGTCGTCCTCGGCGGGCAGCCGGTGGACCACCTTCAGCGCGGTGTTCTTCACCACGTCGGCGACCAGCTTGGTGGGGATCTGCTCGGCCACCACGATGCCCTCGCCGTACGCGCGGATCTCGGCCAGCATCCCGGCCAGCAGTTCCACCGCGTGCGTGCTGGCCCGGCCCTCGCCGCGGTGCCGCAGCAGCCGGTGGGCCTCCTCGATCACGATCACGTGCCGCAGCCCGGTCGAGCGCTCCTGGCGGGCCCGCATCCGCAGGTGCTCCACGATGCGGATGATCAGCGTGCCCATCAGGAACGCCTTGTCCTCGTCGTTGGCGACGTCCTCGATGGCCAGCACCACGTTGCGGCGCAGCAGCCCGCCGATGTCGGCGGGGTGCCCGCCCTCGAAGAACCGGCCCGCCGACCCGACCCGCAGGCTGCGCAGCCGCAGCCGGATGAACCCCTCCACGTCGGCCTGCACCTCGCGGCCGTAGCCGATCTCGTGGATCACGTCCATGGCGTGCGCCTGGAGCTGTTCGAGGGTCGGTACGGCCGGCCGTACCGCCGCCCCGGGGATGCCGCCGCCGGTCACCACGTCCCACCCGTTGGCCTCATAGACCCGCTGCAACGCCAGCGACATGATCTGCGGGAACGGCTCCTCGGCGTCGAACGCCGCCATGAACAGCGCCCTGACCATGTCGATGTGCGCCTGCACCGGATAGCCGGGCTCGGGCGCGAGCGGGTTGACGCTCAGCGGCACCGTGTCGGGGGCGGACGGGTTGATCACGGTCACCTGCCCCAGGTGCTCGACCCGCCCGGCCATCGCCGCGTACTCCGACTTGGCCGGCTCGATCGCCAGCCACGGGATGCCCGCCGAGGTGAGCTGTTCGAGCAGGTGCCGTACGGTCTGCGACTTGCCCGAGCCGGTCGCCCCGGTGACGAACGCGTGCCGGTTGAGCGTGGCCAGCGGCACCCGGAACGCGCCGACCGCGCGGTCCTGGCCGTCCACGATCGCGCCCAGGTCGATCAGGTCGCCGGCCGGGGCGCGGGCGTCGGCCTCGCTGGTCACGTCGAAGTATCCGGCGTCCAGCACCCGCACGCCGGGCACCTCGCGCCGGGGCAGCCCGGCCAGCGCCGCGAGCGCGCCCGCCGTCGCGGCGAACGGCGCCGCCGCCTCGTCGGCCGGGTCCTCCACCCCGATGGTCAGCGCCTCGGCCAGCCCGTACACCGACTCCCCGCCGCCGGAGGGCGCGCTGCGCAGCCGGTACGGGTGCTGGCTCATCTCCACCGAGCCGACCAGCACGGGCGCGATCTGGCGCAGCTCCTCGGGGCTCGCCGCCCCAGCGAGCACGCGAACGTTCCACAATCCGGCCTCGCGGAAGGCGTCCAGCTCCTGCATCCGCCGCTCGGCCCGCTCGGCGTCGTAGCGGCTGCGCTCGGAGGCGTCGCCGTACTGCCGCAGCACGTTGAGCTGGGTGCGCAGGTGGGCCACCTCGGAGTCGAGCAGGTCGGTCGGCTCGGCCACCACCAGCCAGCCGAACGGCCGGGACATCAGCGTGACCAGCGTGGACTCGAACAGCGTGGGCAGCTTGATCTCGTCGGGCGCGGGCTCGCGGCGTCCGCCCAGCGGCGGGGCCTGCCGTCCCGGGCACGGCGTCCAGACCAGGTCGGCGAAGTCGTCGAGCCATTCCGGCCCGATCGGCACCCCGCGCGCCCCACCGGGGAAGAGCAGCGGCTGCGGCCCCGCGGGCGTCGGATCGGCGGGCGTGTCCGAGGCCCGGCGCGGCGGTCGCGGCGGGGTGAGCGGACCGGCGTTGGTGATCAGTTCGAGCGGGCTGCCCGACCCGCGCGACAGCCATCCGATGACGAACGGCCGGCCGCGCTGCGCGGCCGAGAGCACGGCGGGCAGCACGGTGACGAAATCCCACTCCGCCGACGAGCTGCGCGTCGGCGCGGCGATGGCCTGGACCTGGTACCACGGCCCGCAGAGCGGATGGCCCACGTTTGAAGGCACGCTCGGCTGCATGTGACTCCCGCGCTCGGCGACTTTGCCTGTCCCGCCGCCGCCGATCCCCCGGTGAGCGGCGGCGAGGCGTCTTACCATGACATCGATTCAGGTCCGTAGTCCATCGACCACCTTGCCACCTGCGGCACCGGTGGCGGGAGCGGACCGGCGCGGTTCAGCGGCGGCGACGCCAGTCCAGCCGGGCGGGGGGCGGCCCGAGGTTGGGCGGCACCAGGTGTGGCGGTACGGGCGTCTCGACCCGCACCTCGCCGTTGCCCGCGCCGTCGGGGCCCGGCCACGGCGGGTCGTCATCGCCCTCCGGCGGCAGGGGCGGCTGCTGCTGTTGCTCGGGCACCCGCTGGAGGGCGTCCTTGACGTCTTCCAGCTCGCCCAGGGTGGTGCGGGGGAAGGTCAGGATCGCCGGGTTGGCGTCGGCCAGGCGCACCCGCCTGCCGGTGGCGGTGGCATCGGTGACGATCACCGACGTGGTCGGGAGCTGCTGGAGCTGGTGCGGCTCGACCAGGAACTCCCGGGAACGCTGGAGCACCCGCTCGGTCTCGCCGCCGATGGCCTTGCTCGCCGCCCTGCCCCACTCGGTGGACTCGGTGATGTCCTCGCGCAGGTCGGGCTCGGCGGGGTCGCGGCCGGCCTCGCCGTCGTCGTCGAGGGCGACCACGGTGGAGGTGTAGCCGCCGTCCAGGCCGTCCACGGGGGCGCTGATCGTCTCGGTGAGGGTGGCCAGCTCCAGCCGGTGCTCGGTACCGACGTGCTCGCTGGCCACCCGGGCGTCCTCGGCGTTGCCGAGCCGCATGAACGCCACGGCGGCGTGGCCCCGGCCCAGGCGCTCCTTCACGGTGGGGGTCAGGCTGCGGTAGGTCAGCACCAGGCCGGTGCGGGAGGTCTCGCAGGCGTCCATCAGCCGGTCGAGGACGTCGCCGCGCAGCTTGTCCGCGCCCGCGACGATGATGGTGTGGTACCACGGCCGGTCGGAGGCGGGCGACTGGCGCAGGATGTGGGTCAGCGCGGTGGCCACGTAGGTGCCGAGCACCCGGTTGCCGAGCACGCCCGCCTGGCGGTCCATGCTGATCACCCGCAGCCGCGCGGGCGGCAGCCGTACGGCCTCGCTGCCCAGCGTCTCCAGCTTGCGAAGCTGCGACTCCAGCGCCCAGGCCCGCTCGATGACCACCCGGTCGCTGACCCCGCGCCCGAACAGCGTGCCGATCTTCTCCAGTTGGGCCGCGGTGATCAGGCCGAGCCGAAGGTCCTCGCGGGGGTCGCCGACCTGGGCCAGCGCCCGCAGGGCCGCGGTGACCTGGTTGATCGTGGCGTTCTCGCCCAGCACCTCAAGGACCCGCTCCAAGATCGCGTTGTCGAAGGACAGGTCACGGGTGGTGTGGTGCTCCTCGCTGACGCTCACCACGTGCGCGAGCACGTCGGCGAACGCCTCGGGCGGCAGCGTCGCGCCGAGGTCCAGCCGGGGGAGGTCGACCGGCAGCACCCAGACCAGCGGGTCGTCACCGCCGCGGGTGGCCAGCTCGATGAGGTCCTTGGCGATGGCCCCCTCGGACAGGTCGAGCACGGTCAGGTGGCCGCCGCTGTAGAGCCGGGTCGCGCCGATCAGCGTGATCAGCGCGGACCACCCCGGCAGCGTGCCGCCCGCCACGTCGATGCGGTCGATCTCGTCGGGGACCGCCACCGCGTACCAGGACACCTGCTGCTCGAAGCGGCGTTTCTTCTCCTCCCAGTCCCGGTAGCGCCGGGCGTGCTCCTCCTGGGCCTGGAACAGCTCGTGCTCACGCTCGCGCCGCAGGCGGTCCTGTTCGGCCTGCTTCTCGGCCACGCGGTGCCGTACCGCGCGGTTGCCCTGGTAGATCGCGTAACTGGTGAAGATCGCGACGCCGCCGGTGGCCGCCAGGCCGATCAGCGCGAACGACCAGCTCAGCATCTCGGTGACGCCCAGCGCGAAGATCATCAACGCGACGATCACCATGAAGGCGCGGAAGATCCGCACCGGGCGGTTCAGCAGGTCTTCCTGAAGCTTCTCCCTGCGGACCCACTCGGGATCGACGGCCGGGAGCGGACCGGGGACATCGCCCGGCGAGGGACGCTTCGGCGGCGGCCCCGGGTCGGGGTACAGCAGCACGTACTGCCAGCCCAGGTAGATTCGGTCCGCCTGGAGCTGTGCGTGCTCGGGATGCACGTCCGCCACGGGGACCTCCGGCCGCCAATCGTCGCCTTCGAGACAGCGTATAAAGGCCCCGTCGGCTTTGGGGCCGGGTTCTGCCCAATCAGCCGGATTTCCCCGCGATCTTCTAGCCCAGCGGTCCCATGCGTCTCACCGGCACGCCGGGTGCCGCCGCGCCCCAGCGCCGTACCGGCCGGGCCCCGTTGGCCATGCTCCGCCTGGGGAGGGCCCTGGACGATGGGGCGCCCTTCACCCCGGCGAGGAAGGAGTGCCACTCGCCGGGGGTGAAGACCAGGTGCTCGCCGTCCCGGACGGCGACGACGCCGTGGAGGTTGCGCGCGACCTCCACGCACTGCCCGCCGTTGCCCGCGGAATGGGAGGATTTCCGCCACTCCGCGACACTCAGGTCCATTCCTCCCTGACCTCCCGGATCATGCGCAGGGACACGTGCTCAGGGTAAGCCCAGCGCCTGATCGCCTCGTATCGGTTGGAGAGAGAGGCAAGGATGTCGCGATTGGTGGAGATCCTGCCCTCTGCGGCGGAATCGGTGTAGGACGCGTCCGGCTCGCCCTCCGGCATCTCCGCGATCATGAACGTGCCCGGCATGCCGGCCAGGCAGCCCGGATCGACGACCTGGATGCAGACGTTGGGCAGCTTCGCCGCGGCCAGCAGCCGGTCGAGCTGGTCGCGCATGACCTCGGGACCGCCCACCCGGCGGCGCAGCACCCCTTCGTCTATGAGCACCAGCAGATAAGGCGGATCGCTCCGGTCGAAGATGCGCTGCCGCCGCAATCGCGCCCGGACCCGGGCCTCCACCTCCTCTTCGGTGATCCGCGGACTCTGCGCGAAGACGCATCGGGCATACTCCTCGGTCTGGAGCAGCCCGGGGATCAGCAGCGGATCCCAGGAACGAATTACCTTGGCGGCCGGCTCGATCTCGTCGACCCAGCCCAGAAACCAGCTAGGGCCCCCGGTATGGGAGAAGATGCGCTTATACAGCAGCGTAAAGTGCTGTTTCTTGGTTAAGCCGAACATTTGGTCTAACCGCTCGGCGTCGGACTGCGACGGTGTGCGCGAGGCCAGTTCGAGACGGCTCACCTGGGTCTGCGTACAACCCAGGCGTGCGCCGACCGCGGCCTGCGACCACCGCGCTTCCCGCCGCAAGCGTCGCATTTCCGCACCGAAGCGGACACGTGGAGACTCCGGGTCGGGGGTTGACTCGGCACCCACTTACAGCCTCCCAACAGTATTGGCAATCTGCTGTGGACCGCAGGGTCAAACCAATTCTAGGCCATGGGAATCGGTGTGCAGTCATCTTGGCGGCACGGCGGGCATGAGAAATGAGAAAGCCCACACCCGGACGCCATAGGCAATCTGGGAAGCGCTGTACCCATTCAACAGCGGAGACACCGCTCGACCAGTCCCTAAACACCATAAAAGCATGAGTCGCTCCCATAGCCCGGCAACCCGCCCACACTGGCCACATGGACCGACGCCCATCGGCCCCTCGCGCCGGAACCGGCCACGCGGGATGCGGTGACCCAGGTCACCGCGTGGACGGTCAGAATCCCCGTCAACGGCCAGGCCATACCGGGCGGTGTCCGGGGACGTCCAGGCGTACGCCAAGGCCGCCGGTGGAGCACAACGGGCGTTCGCCGCAAATCTGGACACTAGCCCCACTAACATGCTCTGTTATGACGTCACCTCCCGGCGGCGGCAGCCGTAAGAAGCGACCGGTGCTCGTGCCGGTGATCGCGGTCCTCCTGGCCACGGGCATGGGGGCCACGGCGGTGCTGGGAGGGCTCGACCAGGTGCCCGACCCGCCGCCGGCCGCGCTCGGCCCGGGCGACACGCTCGACCAGGGCCAGTTCGCCACGCAGTTCGTGGAGTCGAAGTTCGTCGCGGTGCCGCCCCCGAACCGGTTCACCAAGGAGAAGCGGTTGATCGACCTGGTGTTCAAGGTCACCAACCTGGGTGAGAAGACCGTGCAGGTGGGCAGCCCGCCCGCCCCGGGCCGCCGTCCTTCCTTCTTCACCTTCTTCGGCGGTTCCGTCCTCAGGACCGAGCCGGAGATCGAGTCCAGGTCGGGCGGCACCGCCATGGTGCTGACCCGGGGCGGTACCGAGTCCAGGCAGCTCCATCCGGGGGTCCCGGCCACCGTCGTACTCCGCTACGAGCTGGACCAGAAGGCGCGGGTCCCGGACAAGCTGGTGCTGCACATGGGCTCCTTCGAGATGCAGGAACGGTTCCCGTCCAAGGTCGCGGAGTGGACCTCCCTGATGGAGGAGGCGGACCAGAAGAGCTACGCCCCGGTGGTGGTCGCGAAGGTCACCCTGCCGGTCGAGCGCGGGGAGGCGTGATGACGGAGGCGCCCTCCTCTGAAGGGCCCCGGTCGCGGCGGCACGCGGGCGGGCGGCGGCGGGCCGTGACCCGAGGGAACGGCAGGGTGACGAGTACGGTCGCGGGGGTCGCGCTGGCCGCCGTCGCGGTGACCCTCCAGTTCCTCACGCTGACGCCCGAGGAGAAGGCGGCCCCGCTGGCCTCGACCGGTGCGCTCCGGGAGGAGATCGCGACCGGGCGGTACTCCGCCAAGGTCGAGTCGGTGACGGCGGCCACGTCCATCGAGGTCCCGGACCGGGGCAAGGGCAGGCTCGTGGAGGGCGACGGGGTGTTCCTGATCGTCCAGGCGTCCGCCACGGTCCCGGCCGAACCCATGCACCTCGACGCCGAGTTCGCCGCCGCCGACGGCCGCCGCTTCCTGACCACGGACAAGGTGGAGATCGATGACACCCTTGCCCAGCCCTGGATCCAGCCCGGGTGGTGGGCCAAGGGCGTCTTCGTCTTCGAGGTGCCACGGGAGGCGATCGCGGGCGGCAGCGTCGTGGTGACCCCGGATCGGGAGAACGTGCTGATCGAGCCCTATCCTCCGGCGGCGGTGATCGATCTGGGGCTGGACGAGGCGGCGGCCGGCGAACTGGTCGCCAAGGCGCAGAACCCCTACAAGCTCACGCGCGGGAACTGACTCATGGACGGCAACCGGCAACATCCGCAAGACCCCCGGCGCCCGCAGCGGCCGTCCGGCCCCGACGACTGGTTCGGCACCCGGCCCCCCACCCCACCAGGCCCCAATCCCCCCACCGGCCAGGCCCCGGGGCACCCCCGGCCGCCCACGGACCACACCCGACCGCCCGGCGGTCACCCCCGGCCGCCCACCGGCCAGGCCGCGGGACACCCCCAAGCGCCTGCGGGGCCCCGGCGACCGCCCACGGACCACGTCCGGCCACCTGGGGGACACCAGCGCCCGGCCACGGATCATGCCTGGCCGCCCGCCGGGCGTCCGCAGGGCCCCCCTGGCCCGCCGTCCGGCGGTCCCCCGCAGGCCGCGCGGCCTGAGCCCGAGCCTGAGCCTGAGCCGCCTGCCGAGCAGGGCGGGCGGCGGGGGCGGCGACGGCGGACGGGGCCACCGCCGGAGCCGGCGCAGGCGCGGCGGCATGAGCAGGTGTGGCCGCCCGCCGTACCGCCGGGGCCCGAGCAGGACGACCCTTTCCAAGCCTCCCGCGATGACACGACCCCGCCGCGAACCCCCCGCTCGAAGCGGGCCGGGTTGCGCGTAGCCGCGCTGGGCGCGCTCGCCGTGCTCGCGTTCGGGGCGCCGACCGTGGACCGCTACCTGGTCCATGTGGAGAACTTCGACCGGGACGTCGTCCACACCGTGCCCGCGGGCAAGCCGCTGACCTTCCTGAACGTCTCCTGGCAGGTCGCCGTGCAACGGACTCCCCCGCCGAAGGGCACCAAACCCCTCCCGCCCGAGCGGACCTGGATGAAGGTCAGCGCCACGAGGGTCGCGCTGAACCAGGACGGGGCGCTGCGCGACACCAAGCCCGAGGTGGAGCTGACCGACGACGACGGCAGAAGCTGGCAGGTCGTGGACCTTGAGAACAACGTCCCGACCGACGTGGCCGAGCACAAGCTGCGCACGCCGTACGGCTACACCTGGCTCGGCATCGTGCCGACGGCGGTGGCCGACCGGGTGCGCGTACGGCTGAAGCCCAACGCCTACCGCCACACTTCCGAGACCGACATCAGGAAGGCCGCCCAGGGGCAGCAGGAGACCTACGACGTGTTCGAGTTCGGCCGCTGATCGTCGGCCGCCTCGCCGCGGTCCAGGCCGAGGGCCCGCGCCCGGGTCGAGGCGATGTCGAAGGTCGCGGCGAGCAGGCACATGGTGAGCACGGTGATGAGCAGCTCGGCGAGCAGGAACACCGGCCAGGCGAGGACCTGCCAGAAGTACGGCTCGGTGGAGCCGATCAGGTGCTGCACGCCGCGTACGCCGTGGTCCACCAGGAACCGAAGCCCGACGTAGCACAGGCAGAACAGGCCGAACAGCGGCGCGCCGCCGCGGACGGTGAGCCGCAGGGCGTGCGCGATCGGGATCCAGCGGTCCTGGAGCCCACCGGTGATCTTGGTGATGGCCTGCCTGGTGAGGTTGTGCGTCTGGTCGTAGCGGCCCGCGACGCCTTCCACGCGGGTGCCCCTGATCGCCGCCCTGGTGTCGTTGATGTCCGCGCCGAAGACGAGGATGCCGACGGCCAGCCAGGTGAGCGGGAGGACCATGGCGTCCACGATGTACGGCCAGACCTCGCCCACGAACCCCCAGAACGCCTGCCAGCCGGGGATCTTCTCCTCCGCCTGCGTGATCATGTCCCGGGTGCCCGCCACCGCCGAACGGTGGTACATCCAGTCCGAGCGTTCGTTGGCGATGGTCAGCGTCGCGTTCAGCCCGAAGAAGGCGAAGGCCAGCTCGGCGAACGCGGCCACGGACCCGGAGAAGGACCCTTCCCCGTTGTCGTAGCGGCGGCTGAAGATCAGCCGGACCACCCAGGCGACGATCATGACGCCCAGCGAGACCCGTACGTCCAGGTCCAGCAGGCCCCGGCCGGCCGTACTCTCCCGGCCCTCGAAGTAGGCGTTGAACGGCTCGCCGATGCGGTGCATCTCGTCCAGCGCCACGAAGTCGCGCGCGTCGTCGGAGAAGAAGCCCCAGGTCAGGTAGATGACCGCGAACGCGGGTGCGACACGGTCCAAGGCCACCAGGAAGCGCTCGTCACCGCCGCCCTCGGCGCGCCTGGCGCGGATCTCGGCCAGCGCGCCGCGCAGCGTGTGCAGCATGCCCACCGTGACCACCATCTGCAACGCCACGATGATGGTGAAGATCAGCATGGTGAGCACCAGGCGGACCTCGCGGTGGTCGCCGTGCGAGATCTCGGTGCCGATGTAGAGCAGGGCGTATCTGGCCACCTGGCCGCCGAGGTACCACAGCAGCAGCCCCACCCCGCAGGTCGCGGCGAGGCGCGCGGTGTGGGCGGGGAGGGAGTAGGGCGAGGGGACGGCCCGCGTTCTCGCTCGTTGCGGGGCGGGGCGCGGCGGAGCAGCCAATCCAGACGTACCAGACATCCAGGGCATCGTATCGATCCCGTCACGGCCATGCGGGCAGGTCCATGAAGACCGGACCGCAAACCCACACAAACCGCCACAAAGCCAGAGCACCGGCCCCCCTGCCCGGAGGACCGGCGCTCGCACCCCGATGAACGGTCGTGCTCAGATGGCGTGCTTCAGATGGCCGGGCTCAGACGGCGACCTGGAGCTTGGCCACCTCGCCGCGCCTGGCCTGCACGGCGACGTCCTTGGTGACCCCGCCGCCCGCGATGATGCGGACGGTCCAGTCACCCGGCGCGGCGAAGAAGCGGAACACTCCCTCGTCGGACACCACGACCTCGCCGGTGAACTCACCGGAGGAGTCGAGGAGGCGGGCGTAGGCGGTCGAGGCGCCGGACACCACGCCCTGGATCACGGCCTGGGTCGACAGGTCGACCCCGGCGGGCAGTTCTGCGGTCTGTTCGGGTGCGGCGCACCCGTCGGCGAAGGTCATCGCGCTTCTCCAAGCTCGATCGGCACGCCCACGAGCGAGCCGTATTCGGTCCAGGATCCGTCGTAGTTCTTGACGTTGGGCTGCTCCAGCAGCTCGTGCAGCACGAACCAGGTGTGCGCCGAGCGCTCCCCGATGCGGCAGTAGGCGATGGTGTCCTTGGCGAAGTCGACCCCCGCCTCGCCGTACAGCTTGCGCAGCTCGTCGTCGGAGCGGAAGGTGCCGTCGTCGTTGGCGGCCTTCGACCACGGGATGTTCCGGGCGGTCGGCACGTGCCCGCCCCGCTGCGCCTGCTCCTGCGGCAGGTGGGCGGGGGCCAGCAGCTTGCCGGAGAACTCGTCGGGCGAGCGGACGTCCACCAGGTTGAGCTTGCCGATCGCGTTGACGGTGTCGTCGCGGAAGGCACGGATGGCGGTGTCCTGCTCATGGGCGGTGTAGCTGGTCGCCGGCCGCTCGACCACGTCGGTGACCAGCTCGCGGGAGTCGAGCTCCCACTTCTTGCGCCCGCCGTCGAGCAGCTTCACGTCGCCGTGGCCGTACAGCTTGAAGTACCAGTAGGCGTAGGCGGCGAACCAGTTGTTGTTACCGCCGTACAGGACGACGGTGTCGTCGTTGGCGATGCCGCGCGCCGAAAGCAGGGCCTCGAACCCGGCCTTGTCGACGAAGTCGCGGCGGACCGGGTCCTGGAGGTCGTTCCTCCAGTCGATCTTGACAGCGCCACGGATGTGGCCCTTGTCATAGGCGCTGGTGTCCTCGTCGACCTCGACGAGTACGACACCAGGGGTGTCGAGGTTGGCCTCGACCCACTCGGCATCCACCAGGGACGCGGCGCGGCTCATGAATTCCTCCGGTTCATCGGGTTGCGGCAGGGGTCAGACGGCGAATGATCAGATACATCTCGCAGCCGAGGCAGAAGCCGAAAGCGGCATTGAGAAATGCGGCGAAAAGGGCGACGGCGGTCGCGCCGACGGCCAGCGGCGTGACCTGCACGACATACCCGACGATTCCCACGACGGCGAAGACCAACCCCACGGCTTGCGCGAATCTCGGCGGCGCGGCGTCCTCCAGCTCCTTCGGCGGGCTCTTGACGAGCCGTTGGAAGACCGGCCGGAAGGGTGATACCCCGGCCACGCCCAGCGCGAACAACAGCGCCTGCGCGCCGAGCAGCCAGACGTTGCCCGTCACGAGGACGAGCGCGAGAACCGAAGTAGTGATCGCCGCTGAGAATCGAAGGGCTCGGGGATCAACCTGCATCGCGGGGTGCTCCTGATGGTGTCGAACAAGTGCGGCATAGGCCGCCAGATCGCCCGTTCAGGAAGCGGGACAGAGCTCAGTAGTGACGCGGCAGAAATCGACCGCCCGTCGCTTGGTAAGCAGCTCTGTCCTCGGAAGCACGGTGACGACACTACCCGCCGTGACGCCGTCTGTCACATCCCCCGTCCGGTTTTTGAGACGCCGATGTAGGAAAGCCGCTAAGGTACGGCATTTCACGATCTTCCGTTGTCCACCGCGAGACCCAGCGCCGCGATCACGTCGGCCTTTCTGGGCAGGCCGGCGGCCCGCCGTACGATCGTCCCCGCGGCGTCCAGGACGAGCACGGTCGGCGTGCGCAGCACGCCCAGCTCCCGCACCAGCTCCAGCCGCGACTCCGCGTCGATCTCGACATGCCGCACGCCCGGCACCATGGCCGTCACCTCGGCGAGGACGCGCCTGGTGGCCCGGCACGGCTGGCAGAACGCGGTGGAGAACTGCACGAGCGTCGCACGCTCGCCCAGCTCGGCACCGATGTCATCGGCGGTCAGCACGGGCCCTCCCCGATCGGCCATCCGGCCCTGGCGCAGCCTCCAGGCGAAGCCGAAGACGGTCGCCGCGGCGAGGGTCGCCAATGCCACGAGCAACCCTTCCATCGCACGAGTGCAACCCGGCGATGCCCGGAAATCTTCCCCTATACCGGGTCGAAAAACCGGGTCACGGCCCTTCCAGGGTCAGCAGCAGCCGCCCGGCCGCGTCCACGACCTCGAACCGCTCGATCTCGCTGGGAGTGAGGCTGGTGTTGCCGGTGAAGGAGTAGTCGGCCTCGCTGGTGTACCGTGCCTCGGCCGCGATGGCGCCGCCGGCGACCTTCTTGGTGTCGTCCGCGCCGACCGCGATCAGGTCGCAGCGCGCGCCCGGCGGCATACCGTCCAGGCTGACCTCGACCCGGCTGCCGTTCTCCTCGGCGAAGACCCGCACCTGGCCGCTGATCTTGCCGTCCTTGCCGCGCATCGTCAGGGCGGGCACCTGCTGTGCCAGCGCGGCCGAGTCGTCGGGCGCGGCCTTCGGCACGACGGCATCGCTGGCGGCCTCCCCTGGCACCTCCTCGGCCCCGCTGTCCCGTGCGCTCAGGGAGGTGGCCTCCTGTGTGGTCGCCGTGTTGGTGATGGTGGTCACCACGACCCCGCCGCCGGCCACCACCACGGCCGCTGCCGCCGCCGCGAGCAGCACGCGCGACCTGCGCCGCCGCCGGACCCCCGCGTCGAGCATGCGGTCCAGCACGGCCCGCGGCGGACGCACCGCCTGGGCGACGTCGCCTGCGGAGACCCGCCCCAGGAAGGCGGTGACCCCCACCAGCTCGTCGTACTCGGCGCGGCACTCGCCGCATTCGGCAAGGTGCGCCTCGACGACCACCGCCTCGTCGGCGTCCAGTGCCCGCAGCGCGTGCGCGCCGAGCGACAGGCGTACCTCCTCACACCGCATCATGGCGCGAGCCCCCGCTCTTCGAGCGCCAGCTTCAGCGCCCGCAGGGCGTAGTAGGAGCGCGACTTCACGGTGCCGGCCGGAATGCCCAGCTCCTGCGCCGCCTCCTTCACCGAACGCCCCCGGTAGTAGACCTCCATCAGTACCTCGCGATGCTCCGGCCGCAGCGCCCCCAGCGCCTCGGCCACGGCCCACGACTCCACCGCGCGCTCCAGCTCGTCCTCGGCGGGGAGCACGGCCAGCGCCTCGTCCCCCGTCTCCTGCGGGCGCGACTTGCGCGCCCGGTGCTGGTCGACGACGAGGTTGCGGGCCACCGTGAACAGCCACGCGCGCACCGGCCGGCCGGAAAGCGCGTCGGGATGCCGCCACGCCCGCAGCAGCGTCTCCTGCACGACATCCTCCGCACGTCCTGGATCACCGGTCAGCCGCAGGGCGTAGCCGTACAACGGCCCGCCATGCTCGTCGAAGAGGGCCCTGATCAGCTCCTCGTCGGCGGTACCCGCGACTGGACTCACACCCTCATCACGTACGGCGCGCAGGCGCGGTTCACCGGACGGCCGCCGCTCCCGCCCCCGGCGGTCATGCCCGAAGCGGAACATCGTTCGCCTCACCGGTCACTCGCAGTCCTTCCGGGACTATTTCCACGGCCGTCACCTTCAGGCCGAGCGGAAGGCCCTGTACCGGGATCGTGTACGTCATCGATCGCGTCGCCTCCGGCGGAACCGGAATGCCGCCCGCCACGACCACCTTGACCGGCGCCAGCCGTACGCCGCCCTTGACCACGTCCACCTTCAGGTCGGCCGAGACCGGAACCGGCACCCCGCGCAGGTTGATCTCGCCCGCGATCTTGAGGGTACCGCCGTCGCCGGACAGCTTGACGCCCTTGGGGGCGCGCTGCTCGATCACCGCCAGCGGCACGGTCACCGTCCCGGTGACCCGCTCCGCGGTGATCTCCGCGCCGGACGGGCTCTGGATGAGGTCGAGCAGCGGGGCGGACACGCCGTAAAGAGTGGCGGTCACGCCGGAAAGCCGTACGCCCTTGCGGGTCAGCGAGCCGATCTGGAGGTTGATCTCGTCGTAGCGCCCGGCGACCGCCTGGGTCAGGAACGGGATGCCGTTGATCGTCACGGTGGGCTGGGTGCTCAACTTGTACTGTGCGGCCACCTGCTTGGCGATCTCGCGCTCCACCCCCGCCACGGACACGCGGTCCACCACACCCAGCACGACGGCCAGCACGATCAAGAAGACGACCAGCTTGCGCATCGCTCTCCTTCGATGGGCGCGACTCCTGCGGCTGACCCGAACACTACGGAAGCCAAGGATCAACCGCCAGCAAAGGGCGGAAGTACCTCTACCGTCGATCCTCGCCGCAATTCCACCGTGGCGTGGTCGCGCCTGCCGACCGGGTCTCCGTCCACCAGGAACGACGACCTACGGATCACCTTCGCCAGCTCGCCGCGGCTGCGGGTGACCTCGGCGAGCAGTTCGCCGAGCGTGGCCGCCTCGAACGGCTCCTCGGCGATTCCCGCCGCCTCCTTCGCCGCGGCCCAGTAGCGGATCGTTCCCGTCGCCATCGGCCTTTCGTCCCTTCTCGCCCCACTGGTTATGACCATAGCGCGGGCACCCGATACCGGTCCGTTATCCTCACTACATGGGACGGGCCGCCCGCGTGGCGGGCCGTCCGGCCGTCCAGGCCGGAAGGAGGCGGAGCCTGTTGAGCAATCTGCTCCTGCTCACCAACGCCCTGGAGCCGTCCGCCGAGGTGCTGCCCGCGCTCGGCCTGCTGCTCCACTCCGTGCGCGTCGCGCCCGCCGAGGCGTCGGCGCTGCTCGACGCGCCGCCGTCCGACGCCGTGCTGGTCGACGCGCGGCGCGAGCTGGTCCAGGCCAAGAGCCTGTGCCGGGTGCTGCGGACCACCGGGATCGACTGCCCGCTGCTGGTGATCGTCACCGAGGGCGGCCTCGCCGCGATGAGCGCCGAGTGGGGCGCCGACGACGTGCTGCTGGACACCGCCGGCCCGGCCGAGGTCGAGGCCCGGCTGCGGATGGCCATCGGCCGGCGGTCGGTCGCCGCCGCCGAAGAGGTGCCCGACGAGATCCGCAGCGGCGACCTGAGCATCGACGAGGCCACCTACACCGCCCGGTTGCGCGGCCGGGCGCTCGACCTCACGTTCAAGGAGTTCGAGCTGCTGAAGTACCTGGCCCAGCACCCCGGCAGGGTCTTCACCCGCGCACAGTTGCTGCAGGAGGTCTGGGGTTACGACTACTTCGGCGGCACCCGCACGGTCGACGTCCATGTCCGGCGGCTGCGCGCCAAGCTGGGCGCCGAGCACGAGTCGCTGATCGGCACCGTCCGCAACGTGGGCTACCGGTTCGTGCCCGATCGTGGGGGCGAGCAGCACGCCGAGGAGCGCGAGCCCGCCCACCACTGAGCCTTCGGGCTACGGGACCACGGTGATCCGGTCGGTCGCCGGGGGCGAGACCGGGGAGTTCGCGGTGAAGTGGCTCACCAGCGCGTCGATGTCCAGCGGGCCGCTCCACACGTCGGTCCCCTCGGTGAAGACCGAGAAACCGTCGCCGCCGCCCACGAGGAAGTTGTTGGCGGCCACCCTGATCTGCTGGGTCTCGGTGACCGGCGTCCCGTTGACCTTGATGCCGGAGACCTTCGAGCCGACCGGCGCCGAGGCGCTGACGGTGTAGGTCAGCGACGCGGACGGCTGGAGCACCCGGTTGACCTGGTACTGCTGTTCGAGCAGCGCGTCGAGCCGGGCCCCGGTCAGCGTGACGACCTGCATCAGGTTGTTGAACGGCTGGACGGTGAACACCTCGCCGTACGTCACCACGCCGTCGGGGGCGTGGGTGAGGTCGGCGCGGATGCCGCCCGGGTTCATCAGCGCGATCTCGGCGTTGCCGCCGGACTTGGTCGCGGCGAGCTGGGCGTCGGCGATCAGGTCGCCCAGCGGGGACTCCCCTGACGGGCCCGGCGTGCGGGTCAGGTCGGCGGTGATGGTCCCGACCTGCCGGTTGGCGACCTCCGAGACCCGATCCTTCCAGGTACGCACGAACCGCTCGATCTCCGGGTCGGCCGGTACGTCACGGGTGACGACGTGGTTGTCCACCGCGACGGTGGAACGCACGACGTCCTTGGTGCGGGTGTCCACCTTGAAGTCCAGCGTGGTGAGCACCCGGCCGAACGACGAGCCCTGGCTGACGTGGCGGTCGGCGCCAGCCGGGTCCTTGATCTTGCAGACGTACGCCTGGTGGGAGTGCCCCATGACCACCATGTCCACCTCGGGGCTCACCCCCGAGGCGATCCGGCTGCCCGCGCCGACGATCACCGGGCAGGCGTCCGGGCTCTGGTTGGGGGTGACCTGGTCGCCCTCGTGGACGAGTAGGACCTGCGCGCGTACGCCGAGCAGCCGCAGCGCCCGCGACGTGCGGTTGGCCGACTCCACCTCGTCGGCGAAGGTCAGGTCCTTGATCCCCTCGGCCGTCACGATGGAGGGAGTGGTCTTGGTGACCAGCCCGATGAAGCCGACCTTGACTCCGTTGATCTTCTCGATCGAGAACGGGGCCAGCGCCGGGAGGGCAGGGGCCTTCTTGAAGCGCACGTTCGCGCCCAGGTAGTCGTAGCGGGCCCCGCGCCACTTGCCCGCGGGCGAGCAGCCGTCGGTGGGGTGGCAGCCGCCGTGCGAGATCCGCAGCAGTTCGCGGTAGCCCTCGTCGAACTCGTGGTTGCCCACCGACGACACCGAAAGGCCCAGCTTGCCGAGCAGTTCGACGGTCGGCTCGTCGTGGTAGGCGGCGGAGATGAGCGGGGTCGCGCCGATCAGGTCGCCCGCGGCCACCACGGTGCTGTCCCGGTTGGCCAGCGCCTTGATGTGGGTGGCCAGGTAGGCGGCGCCGCCGGCGTCCACCGTCTGGCCGGCCTCGTTGACGATCCGGCCGCCGGAGCCGGTGGGCGGCTCCAGGTTGCCGTGGAAGTCGTTGACGGCGATCAGCCGTACCGGGACGGTCCTCGCCTTGCCGGCCGCCTGGCCGGCCTGGGCCGCCTTGCCCGCCGCGGCGGCGGGGACCGGGCCGCCCAGCGCGAGCGCCATGCAGACCGCGGCCGAGAACCCGGCCGCCGCGGCCCACCGCACTTTGGAACGTGACGTCATGGCCCCTGACAGTAAGCCGACGATCTATGCGGCGAATGTCCTAGAGGTAACGAATCAACCCCCCGGAAGATGGCGTCTTTTGCCGCTGGATCTAGGCTTCAGCCATGGATGCGCAGGTCGAAACGCGGGGCGGGCTCGACGAAGAGGACACCGCCGGAGTGCTGGCCCTCGTGGACGCGGCCACCGCGGCCGACGGTGTACGGCCGCTGAACGAGCACGTCATGCTGCATCTGCTGCACGGCGGCGAAGAGCGGGCCAGGGCCGTGCTGCTGCGCGCGCCGGACGGCTCGGTGGCCGGGTTCGCCCATCTCGACCCGGCGGACGACGCCGAGGGCTCCAGCGGCGAACTGGTGGTGCACCCGGCGTGGCGCGGCCGGGGGTATGGCGGGGCGCTGCTGGCCGCCGTGCTCGCCGAGGCGGGCGGCCGGCTGCGGCTGTGGGCGCACGGCGACCTGCCCGCGGCCGGGCGGCTGGCCGCGTCGGCGGGCCTCACCCGGGCCCGCTCGCTGTGGCGGATGCGGCGGTCGCTGACCGAACCGCTGCCGGACTTCCGGCCGCCGGCGGGCGTACGGCTGCGCACGTTCGTCCCTGGACAGGACGAACAGGAGTGGATCGGGCTGAACGCCCGCGCCTTCGCCGACCACCCCGAGCAGGGCGCCTGGACGCTGGACGACCTCAAGCTGCGCGAGCAGGAGGAGTGGTTCGACCCGGCGGGGTTCTTCCTGGCCGAGCGGGACGGCGCACTGGTGGGCTTCCACTGGACCAAGGTCCACGCCGGGGAGGAGCACGGGCCGCTTGGGGAAGTGTACGTGGTCGGGGTGGACCCGTCCCGGCAGGGCGGCGGGCTCGGCCGCACGCTCACCCTGGCCGGGCTGCACCACCTGCGCGACCGCGGCCTCGCCCAGGTGATGCTGTACGTGGACGAGGCCAACCAGGCGGCGATCAGGGTGTACGAGCGGCTGGGGTTCGCCCGCTGGGACACCGACGTGATGTACCAGAAGGGCTGAGCCCGGTTCCGTTACTCCAGGAGCCAGTGGAAGGCCAGATAGCTCAGCGCGGCGACCAGCCCGGCGGCCGGGATCGTGAGGACCCACGCGGTGATGATGTTGCCCGCCACCCCCCAGCGCACCGCCGACAGGCGCTTGGTCGCGCCCACGCCCATGATCGCGCTGGTGATGGTGTGCGTGGTGGAGATGGGCGCGCCGAAGGCCATCGCCGCGCTGTAGAGCACGCCGGCCGCGGCCGACTCGGCGGCGAAGCCCTGTGGCGGGTCCAGGGCGATGATGCGGCGGCCCAGCGTACGCATGATCCGCCAGCCGCCCGCGTACGTCCCGAGCGAGATCGCCCCCGCCGCGGCCAGGATGACCCACTGCGGGATCGGGTCCTCGGTGGTCGCGTGGCCGCCGACCACCAGCGCCAGGAAGATCACGCCCATCGTCTTCTGGGCGTCCTGGAGGCCGTGGCCGAGCGCCATCGCGGCGGCCGACACGGTCTGCGCGTAGCGGAAACCGCGGTTGGCCTTTCCCGGCTGTGTGCGACGGAAGATCCAGAAGATCGCTATCATGATGATCGCGCCGAGCGAGAAGCCGATGAGCGGAGACAGGATCATAGGCACCACCACCTTCGCGAGCACACCGTCCCAGTGCACGACCGCGGATGCGGCGAGCGCCGAGCCCATCAGCCCGCCGATCAGGGCATGGCTGCTGGACGATGGGAGTCCGAAGTACCAGGTGATGAGGTTCCAGGTGATCGCGCCGACCAGTCCGGATCCGACGACCACCAGCCCGTGCGCCCCCGCGGGCGGATCGATGATCCCTTTGCCCACGGTGTCGGCGACGGCCGTGCCGAGATGCGCCCCGAGGAAGTTCATCGCCGCGGCCATGAACAGCGCGGCCCTGGGGGTCAGGGCGCGCGTTGACACCGACGTCGCGATCGCGTTCGCCGCGTCGTGGAAGCCGTTGGTGTAGTCGAAGACCAACGCCACGACGATGACGCCGATGACGAGTGCTAGCTCCACTGTGCCTTACTAGCTTTCCTTGACGGCGATCGACTCGATGGTGTTGGCGACGTGCTCGAACGCGTCGGCGGCCATCTCCAGTTGGTCGATGACCTCCTTCATCTTGAGCACCGTGAGCGCGTCGTACTCCCCGCCGAACAGCTTGGCGAGCAACCTGCGGTAGATCTGGTCGGCCTGGTTCTCCAGCCGGTTGATCTCGATCCAGTACTCGTTGAGGTTCTTCATCGAACGCAGCCGGGGCATCGCCTCGGCGGTCAGCTCGGCGCCGCGCTCCAGCACCTCGACCTGCCGGATGACCTCCTTGGGCAGATGGTCGATCTTGTACAGCACGATCAGATCGGCGGCGGCCTCCATGTAGTCCATCACGTCGTCGAGGTTCGAGGCGAGGCGGTAGATGTCCTCGCGGTCGAAGGGCGTGATGAAGCTCTCATTGAGCCGCTTCATGATCGCGTGGGTGCGATCGTCGCCCGCATGTTCGCAGGCACGCATCTTCTCGGCGAGGGCCTGCCGATCCGACCCGTCGCCGATGATCTCGACCAACAGGCGGGACGCGGTGACCAGGTTGTTCGCCGAGTCCGCGAACAGGTCGTAGTAACTGTCCTCACGGGGCGTGAGACGCAGGCGCACGTCGTTCTCCAGATGTGCGGGGATGGTCCGCAGAGAAGAGTACGGGTAACCAGCGGATATGCGAACTTCACCCGCTTGTCACCCGGTCTTCTAGCTCTGGCTACCCCCGTTGTGATCCCTGACACCAACATTGGGAGGCTCTTGGCCTTCGCCCGTTTTGCTGGACTTTGATGGCTTTTTGCCGACCCGTAGGCATCCTATGGCCTGGTGACCGCGTCTGGTCGGTAGCGGGTGCCCGTGTCTAGATCCGCGTCCTGTGGAAGTTCAGGTACGAGCGCGACGGAGTCGGGCCGCGCTGGCCCTGGTACCGGGAGCCGTACTTCGCCGAGCCGTACGGATGCTCGGCCGGCGAGCTGAGCCGGAACATGCACAACTGCCCGATCTTCATCCCCGGCCACAGTTTGATCGGCAGCGTCGCCAGGTTGGACAACTCCAGCGTCACGTGCCCCTCGAACCCCGGATCGATGAACCCGGCCGTGGAGTGCGTCACCAGCCCCAGCCGCCCCAGACTGGACTTCCCCTCCAGCCGCGACGCGATGTCGTCCGGCAGGCGGATCACCTCATAGCTGCTCGCCAGCACGAACTCCCCTGGATGCAGAATGAACGGCTCGTCCCCCTCCGGCTCCACCATCCGCGTCAGATCGGGCTGTTCGACAGCGGGATCGATGTGCGGATAACGGTGGTTCTCGAACACCCGGAAGTAACGATCGAGCCGCACATCGATGCTGGACGGCTGGATCATCGCCGGCTCGAACGGATCCAGCCCGACCCGCCCGGTTTCGATCTCCGCGAGAATGTCACGATCGGAAAGCAGCACGTGAGGCAACCTACCGGCTCCACCCCCCAGCCGGACAATGGCTCGAACCACCCACGCTTTCCGCTAGAGTGGTCTCGCGCCTCAACGCACGCGGGTGTAGTTCAATGGTAGAACTTCAGCTTCCCAAGCTGACAGCGCGGGTTCGATTCCCGTCACCCGCTCCAAACCCCTCTCAACAGGGACAGCACCTTCCCCACAGCCCATGCCGCTGTGCCCCCAACGGCCCTCGCTCCGCTCGGACTGTTCCTATTTGTGTCGGGCTCCGCCCGACGCCTGCGCCACCGCCTCCCTCTGCCACACGCCGACGGCCCCCACATGAACCAGCAC
This sequence comes from Spongiactinospora sp. 9N601, assembly GCF_044326295.1. Classification (NCBI taxonomy): domain Bacteria; kingdom Bacillati; phylum Actinomycetota; class Actinomycetes; order Streptosporangiales; family Streptosporangiaceae; genus Spongiactinospora; species Spongiactinospora sp. 9N601. The sequence continues at coordinate 141,907 of NZ_JBIRBB010000002.1, read as the reverse complement.
CGCCATCAGGTCCCCGAGCCCGACTCCTGACGCGGCGACCAGCACGCCGCCCAGTAACGTAGATCACGAACCACGTACGACCAACCGGTCACCTTGTCGGAGCCGCTCCAGCGCAGCGGGCCGCCCTTGAGCCCCCGAGAGGATCAATGCGTCTCCCTCCGGCTTGACATAGGTCTCCAGGCGTTCGGCGAGAACCGGGATGATCGCTTGGGGAATGCCGCAACGCGCCGACCAGCTCGCGACTTCGGCGGCCGAGCACCATCTCCCCCGTTGACCGTTCGACGAAAGCCAAGCGGACGCGAACGGTCCCGGCTTCCCGGTCAAGGGCGGCACAAGCGCCGCCACGCGGGCCGCGCTCGACTCAGCACTGCCCTATTCCTCAAGCACTCGCCAGCTTTGTGCCCACCAACCTTCACCGCTGGTGTCCTGCACTACTGACACGATCACGTCATCGACAATCTCAATGACGACCATCTCCCACAGGCTGTCGCCGAAGTCGTACGTGCCGCAATGCCTACATCCCTCCAGGACGCCCTGAGCAAGCACACGGTGATGGCCGCGTTCACCCTCCACAGCCCGCATGTACTCCTAGATCAGATGCTGACCCACCTCATAGTCAATGAGGTCTGTCGCCCCGAACCAGAACTGCGCAGTCCAGGTACCAGCTACACCGCAGCTCGGGCAAGTGAGCGGCTCGGGCAACCTCACCGTGTTGAACAACCCCATAGCTCATGCTCCATGCAAGCCCTCTGACCGGCCAACCTCTTTACGCCTCCGGCGGGGCCACTCCGGCTCCGAGATGATCGCCGCGCGATCCACAGGGCCGCAGGTGGCCTGAGGTGGCCTGAGGTGGAAATTTGATCAACTCGTGGGCGGGGGTACGCGGGTGGGCGCAGCTCGAAGGTGAAGCGCATCCGTATGTTCCCAACGCAAGATTGTTCCCGTAGTAGGGCCGAAGTCCAGCGGTCGCTACGCCGTTGCAGGAACATACTGAGTCCGGCGAAAACGCTCCGCCCTCATCTGACCGAGCCGACGATCATCGCCGAAATCGACCAATGGCTCGCCCTGTGGGAAGAGCTCCCATGACCACCCCGCCGAACCGCAGGCCGGTGAGCGGTCATCCCTCGACGTAACGGGCGAGGGCCGCGGCGGCTCCCTCCACATCATCGGCGGGATGCCGCCGTTCGGCCGACTGCCAGGAGTAGTATGCGCCGCCGTACCCGACGATGACCCACACCGGCATGCCCGGCATCCGCCGCCGGATGAGCAATGCGGGGCCGTCGGTCCGCAACTCGCCCTGTATCGCGCGGCGAAGCAGCGCGTCCCGCAGCAGGGTCAGCTTGTCCGCTTCATCCTCGACGTGCCGGGCTCCCAGTGCGACGGCGGTCAGCCGCGCGGACATTTCTGAGTTCATGGCTCATCGCGCTTTCTTGATTCGCCGGCGCTCTCTGCGTCGAGCGCCCAGGTGACGTAACGTGGTCGGTCGATGACAACTTCATCGGCAATGCACGGCCACGAACCCCCCTGAGAAGACCCCCTCTTAACCCTTTTCGATCCTCCAGGCGGAAAGAAGGGCGCTGATGGCAGCAGAACAGCAGAATGCCCGGTTTTGGGAGTGGCGCATCAAGGCAGACTTGTCACGGGGCGAAATGGCAAAGATGGTCAACCTCACCCACAGCGGCATCAAGTACGGCCTTGTCTGCGATGAGGAACGTATCCGTCGGTGGGAGACAGGGGAAGTGTCCTGGCCTCGGGAGCCGTACCGGCTGGCTCTGACCGAACTGACTCGACTCGCTCCCGAGGATCTGGGGTTCACCCCGACAAGGCGGGGCATCAAGGCATGTCCTGAGCTTCCCCCGATTTCCATTGATACCCTCGTGAACAAGACATCAGCGACTGATCCCCCGAGCCGGGGAGAGGACGACGTGCGACGCCGTGAGTTCGTCGGGCTAACCGGGGGCGTCCTGTTCTCGGCGGCTCTTGATGAGCCGGGCGACGACGCCACCGACGATCTGGCCATGGCCCTGGTCGGCCGTTTTTCACATACTGATCGTCCGGTCCGGCTCGGCCTGCTCACCCAGGCCGTCGCTACCGCCAAAAGGGATTACCAAGCCTGCCGCTACGGCGCGGTGGTCGCGGTACTGCCGGGCCTGTTGCGCGATCTTCAGGCGGCGTGCGTGACATCGGAGGGCGATGCGCGGCTACGAGTCCACGCGTTGTCCGCCGAGGCGCACCATGTCACCGCGTCCATTCTGTTCAAACAGGAAGACAAGGGAATGGCCTGGCTGGCCGCCGATCGCAGTGTGCGGGCCGCCGAGGCGAGTCAGAGCCCGCTCGTGATCGGTTCCAGCTCGCGTATCGTCGTACACGCCCTGATGGACGGCGGGCGGCATCGTGCCGCCACTGATTTCGTCCGTGCAGCCGCTCACCGTATGGGTACCGAACTGCGTACCGACGCGTCCGCGGACGAGTTGTCGATCTATGGGTCGCTGCTCCTGCGCGGGGCCGTCGCCGCCGCCAAGGGGGGTGATCGGCATACCGCCGTGGAGTTCCTTGACGAGGCGGCCGACGCGGGCCGCAGGCTCGGGCACGAGGGGAACCACATGTGGACCGCCTTTGGTCCGGGCAATGTGCTCTGCCATCGGGTGAGCGTCGCCCTGCGGCTGGGCGACGCGGGTACCGCGATCGGGTACGCCCGGGAAGTGGACATCCGGGCTCTCCCGATCAACGAACGCAAGGGCGTGCTGTTCCTTGATACATCTCGTGCGTTGCTGATGTGCGGGAAGCACGATCGAGCGCTGCATGTACTGCGGGCCGCCGCCGACATCGCGCCCGAGGAGGTCACCGGCCGGCCCGGCGGGCGGCGCTTGCTGCATGACATCGGTACGACGGCCCCGGCCGGTGTCGGGCGCGAAGCCCGGGAGTATGCCGCTGCGATGGGAGTGTGGGTGTGAATCGGGCGGTTCTGTACATCGTTGTGTGCGGGGCCGGGCCTGCTGGGGAGGTCGGGCGGCTGGTGGGTATGGCGCAGGAGGACGGGTGGGCGGTTCAGGTCATCGCCACGCCTTCCGCGCTCGGGTTCATCGACGCCGAGGCTTTGGAGAGGCAGACCGGCCGGGCGGTTCGCAGTCGGTATCGGGGGGCCGGGGAGCCGAGGAGTCCTCGGGCGGACGCCGTCATCGTGGCTCCGGCCACGTTCAATACCATCAACAAGTTCGCCCGGGGAATAGCCGACAACTATGCCCTGGGGGTGCTTTCCGAGGCGCCGGGTTTGGGTATTCCCGTGGTCGTCCTGCCCTTTGTCAATGCAGCGCTTGCCTCCCGTGCTCCGTTTCGCCGTAGTGTGGCTGATTTACGTGGCGAGGGTGTCCGGGTGCTGCTTGGGGCGGGTGGGTTCGAGCCGCATCCGGTGGGGGCGGGTAATCAGCGGTTCGAGGGTTATCCGTGGGGGCTGGCGCTCAAGGGGCTGGATGGGTGAGGAGGGCCGCGCGTATTGGGGCGAGGGCGGCTTGGGCCTTGGGGAGGGCGCCGCTGTCTTCCCAGAGGTCGCGCCATTCGGAGTCGTCGCCGAGGATGCGGTCGATGGCGCGGACGGCGAGCGGGGCGAGGTCGGTGGGAAGGTCGATGGGGGCGCCGCCGGTCAGGAAGTCGGGGCCGTACACGTCGTCGATCTCAGGGCCGCCGGGGCGTTGGGCGGCGACGATGGCGGCGGCGGCTATCGCCGCGCAGGCTTCCCTGCTGTCCAGGTAGCCGTCCGCGTTCGCGGCGTCGGCCAGGGCTCGGCGGATCATGTCGAGCCGTTCGGCCGGTGCGGCGTCGTTCAGGTCGCCGCACCAATCGGCGGCAGTGTCATTGTCGAACGGTCCCACGTCCCAGGTACCCATCCAGATCCCACCATTCTTTCGCAGCCCGCGGGGTCGATGACGATGCCGGCGATGTCGAGTCCGTCGAGCATACGGCGTAGGGCGGGCTCGCTGAGCCGGATCCAGCTCTGCTCGCCGCCGAGTACCTTCGCCAGCAGGGCGGGCGAGGAGAAGGCCACCGCGGTCCGCTCGCCCGCCGCGGTACGGAACAGCCGGAGCGCCGCGGCGACCCGCCCGGCGCGTATGGGCACGTAAAACGGTTGGGCAGGCATCGGATTTCCTCCTTGGACAAGGCGTGCAACCGTGACGTTAGGCCCGTTGGAACGACGTCGGCCCCGTTCCTACGCGATCTGGACGGGGAGCCCGGGAGTACTTACGCGATGTTGACATGCCGCCAATGGAGGCGGCGAGGGAACAGCGACGGTGGGTCTGCCTGCCAGGGCGGCCGTATTCGCCGCCTCCGGGGCTCACGATAGGCATTTACTTCTTCGCCCGGACGGTAAATCGCAAAGTCCGGGATAATCGATGGCTATGGCGTAAATGATGAGGTTTTTCGCTGTGGTGGGGCTTTAGGCTCGGCGCCAGGCGAGGAGGCCGTCGGGGGCGTCGGACCGGGTGAAGCCGGCGGCGGTGAGTTCGGGCTCCAGGACGTTCCAGCTCGGGCGGTAGGCGTTGCCGACGATGTCCTCCTCGTCGATGACCTTGCCGTCCGCGATGACCCGATAGACCGTGCGGTACCTGATCCACCCCTCCCCCGACTCGATGACCTCCGCGAAGGACGCGTAGGTGTGCCGGCCCACCTGACGGGAGTCGATCTCCTTGAGGGGGTGCGGGGCCGGGAGGTCACCGTCGCGCCAGGTGAAGACGAGCAGGCCGCCCGGTTCCAGCGCGCCCGCGAGCACCGGCCAGAGCCGCCTGCGGTACTCCGGCTTCATCGCGTACATGACGTTGATCATGACGATGGCCTCGACCGGCTCGGCCAGGTCCAGGCTCATGGCGTCGTACGGCAGCACGGTCACCCGCTTCAGAAGTTCGGGGCGGCCGGTCAGGCGGGAGAGCAGGATGCCGCGCATGCCGGCCGAGGGCTCCAGGGCGAAGATCTCGGCGGGGGTGCGGTCGGCCAGGGTGGTGGTGATCAGACCGGACCCCGCCCCGATCTCCAGGATGCTCCGCCGCACGCCGGTGAGCAGCGGTGGCAGCTTCTCGCGGACCGCCGGGACGTGCGCGTTCTCATGGAGCAGGTCATAGAAGGGAAGGGAGATGAAGTCGGTCATGGCGCGCCACACTACTGCGCATCCACCCAATTCGACGCCCGAGAACCCGACTTTCGGAGGGGGCCGTACGGGGGTCCACCGGCCTACTCTGATGCCTGTGATCCGCGACAGGGCCTTTGACGCGCTGGTGGTGGTCGCCTGCCTGATGCTGAGCGCCGAGCATCTCGACAAAGGCACAGCGGTGGTGGTGGTCGCCGTCGCGCTGCTGCCCGCGCTGCGCAGGCGCGCGCCGCTGGCGGTGGCCTGGCTCACCGCCGCCGCCACGGCGGTGCTGACCCTCTCCGGCACGCTCCCCGCCGACCAGGACGCGCTGTGGTGGCCGCCCGCCGCGCCCTTCGCCGCGTACGCCCTGATGGCGTTCACCACCGCCCGTGGACCGTCCGTCATCGCCGCCGCGGTGGCGCTCGTCGCGCTGCCGCTCGCGTCGTCCACCGAGCCGGGCCTGCGTACCGCGCTGTTCACCGCGGGCGCGGTGCTGCTCGGCCTGTACGTCACCGCGCGCCGCCAGCTCATCGCGACGCTGCGCGAGCGGGCGGAACGCGCCGAGCGCGAGCGGCACCTGCTCGCCGAGCAGGCCCGCGGCGAGGAGCGGGTACGGCTGGCCGCCGAGATCCACGACCTCGTCACGCATCGGGTGACCCTGATGGTGCTCCAGGCGGGCGCGCTGAACGTGTCCTCGGCCGACGCGGCGACCCGGGAGTCCGCCGAGTCGCTGCGCGCGACCGGCTGTCAGGCCCTTGACGAGCTGCGCGAACTGGTCGGCGTACTGCGCGGGGGCGACCCCGGCGACCGTCCCGCGAGCCGCAGGAACGAGGCCGCGCCACTGCCCGCCCTGGACGACATGGTCGCCGAGTCGGCGTCCGTCGGGGTGGCCGTCGAGCTGGTGGAGTCCGGGGAGCGCTCGCCGGTCTCCCCGGCCGTCGGCCGTACGGCGCGGCGGGTGGTCCAGGAGGCGCTGACCAACGTGCGCAAGCACGCCCCCGGGGCCGGCGCCAAGGTCAGTGTCGAGTACGCGGGCGACGCCGTACGGCTGAGCGTGCGCAACACCGCGCCCGCAGAGGCCGCCGACCCCGCCCTTGTCGGCACCGGCCCGGGCACCGGGCTGCTCGGCCTGCGGCAACGGGTCGCGCTGGTCAACGGCACGCTGCGGGCGGGCCCGGACGGCGAGGGCGGGTTCGAGGTCGAGGTGACGCTGCCGAAGGAGGTGCCCGCGGGCACATGAACGGACCCGAGGAGCCGGTCCGGGTCGTCGTGGTGGACGACGAGCCGATGGTGTGCGCCCACCTGCGGACGATTCTGGACTCTTCCGGCGACATCACCGTGGTCGGCGAGGCGCACGACGGCGCGGCGGGCGTGGAGGCGGTGGTCCGGCACCGGCCCGACGTGGTGCTGATGGACCTGCGGATGCCGGAGGTGGACGGGATCACCGCGATCGGGCGCATCGCGCAGTTGGCCGCCCCGCCGTACGTCGTGGTGCTGACCACCTTCGACGCCGACCACTACGTGCTGCGCGCGCTGGACGCGGGCGCGTCGGGGTTCCTGCTGAAGTCCACGCCGCCGCGCGAGCTGATCGGGCTGGTACGGGTGGCGGCGGGCGGGCACACGGTGATGTCCCGGACGGCCACGAGCAGCCTGCTCACGGCCGGTGGGCGGCGCCGCGAGGAGCGGGACCGGCGTACGGCGCTGCTCGCGGAGCTGACCGAACGGGAGCGGGAAGTGCTGGCGTGCGTGGCCCGGGGCATGTCGAACGCCGAGATCGCCGCGGCGCTGTTCGTCGGCGAGGCCACGGTGAAGGGGCACGTCTCACGGGTGCTGGCCAAGACCCAGTGCGCCAACCGGACCCAGGCGGGCCTGCTCGCCTACGAAGCGGGCCTCACCGGCTGATCACTCGGGCAGGATGTGCCCCAGCAGCAGCTTGCCGGACAGCACCGGCGCGAACCACGCCACCTCGACCGGGACCGCGAGCAGCGTCACGCTCACCGTGGACGCCAGCGCCGCCACCGCGAACGCCACCGGACGCCGGAGTGCGGCCGGCGTCGCGAGCACGCCCAGCGCCCCCGTCACCACCAGGCCGTACACGGCCACGGCCGCCCCCCACCCGAACCCGGGCACGAGCAGCGCCAACAGGAAGGGGTGGACGTGGCCCGCGACGAAGAGGAAGTGGTGCCGGGCGGTACGCCCCGGCCGATGGAAACGGCGTTTGGCGGACGCGGTGGCGTTGACGACCGTCCCGCCGAACAGGTCGAAGCCGACCAGGGCCAGGAACGCGACCACCGGCCAGGCGTGCCCGGCCCGCGAGCCGATGACGGCCACCAGCGTGGCCCCGGCGACCGCCGTGGCGTAGGCGGTCACCGTCTCGCCCCGGGTGGCGTCGGGGGCGACGAGCATGTCGCCGACGGCACGCGGCAGGCGGGCGGCGAAGGTGACCCGGTTCATCGCACCCCGCTCACGCACACTGCGGCGATGGGCCCGGCAAGTTCGTTGATCGGGAGAGCCGGATCGATGATCCATTGCAGCAGGCAGCCCTCGATCGCCCCGACGATCACGGTGGCCTCCGCCACGCCCACACCCTGCCGGGCCGAGCCTTCGGCCACGGCCTCCGCCAGCAGGGCGGCGATGACCGTGCGGTATTCGCGGTAGATCTCGGCCATGTGCAGTGGCAGGCCCTCCTCGCGCGCGCCCGAGCCGTACAGGTCGAGCAGCAGACGGGCAAGCTCGGGGCTGACGGTGACCGAGGTGATCACGTCGCGGATCAGGCCGGCGAGCCGGTCCAGGGGCGGGGCCTGGGTGGTACGGGCCCGGCCGACGATCTCCCGCGAACCGGCGGCCAGCGCCTCGAACGCGGCGTGCAGGATCTCCTCGCGGCTGTCGAAGTAGAGGTAGACGCTGCCCTTGGCGATCCCGGCCTCGGCCGCGACGTCTTCGATCCGGCTGGCGGCGAACCCGCGGCGGGCGAAGACCCGCACCGCCGCCTCCAGGATCTCCTGCCGCCGCGCGGGCTTGTCCACGCGTTTGGGACTCATCATGCCAGCATTATGACTGACCGGTCAGTCATAGTCCATCCGCGGCCGGGAGGGCAGCAGGGTGCGCAAGACTGGGCGGGTGACCGACGACGACCGGCCCGACCCCCTGGCCAGCCCTTCCCTCATCGTGCTCACCCTGGCCCGGCAGGCCGAGGCCCGGCTCAACGCCGCCCTCGCGCCGCTCGACCTCACGGTGAGCAGGTTCGGCATGCTCGGTCACATCGCCGCGGTGCCGGGCATCTCGTTCAGCGACCTGGCCAGGATGGCGGGGATCACGGTGCAGAGCGCGCACGCGGCCGTGCGGGCACTTGTGGGCGCGGGACTGGTACGCGACAACACGGCCCGCGCCGGCTCGGCCTCGGCGATCGAGATCACTCCCGAGGGCGCGCGGCTGCTGGAGGCGGCGAAGGTCGCGCTGCGGGAGGTGGACGAGGAGCTGTTCGGCCCGGACGCCGACCCGATCAGGCGGCGGGTGGCCGAGACCATCCGCGCGGTGTTCGCCCTGGAACCCTGACGTGCCCTCCACGAGCCCGCGACGACCCCTTCAGGGACCCTGAAGGTTGCGTGCTAGGCTTCAGGCCCCCTGAAGGTTATGGAGGAGAAGCCGTGCAAGCCCTCCTGCTCGTAGTGCACATCGCCGGCAGCATCCTGTTCGTCGGCGGTTCGGCCATCGCCACGAGCCTGTTCCCCCGCTACGCGCCGCTCGCCGTCACCACCGCGGAACGCAGCCACGCGGTGGCCGCCGCGCTGCACCGCATCACCCGCGGTTACAGCATCGCCGGCCTCATCGTGCCGGCCGCCGGGCTCGTCCTGGCCGTCATGCAGGGCCGTACCATGCAGCTCTGGGTCGTCCTCGCGATGATCCTCACCGCCGTCGCGGGCGGCCTGCTGGCCCTGCAGATCTACCCGCGGCAGCGCGACGCGCTCGCCACCCCCGGCGACCAGGCCGGGCTTCGCACCCTGTCCATCCTCGCCGGCGTCTACAACCTGTTGTGGACCGCCATCGTGGTGCTGATGGTCGTCCAGCCCGGCTCGGGAGCGGCCGGATGAGCGGGCTGCCGGTGCTGCGGTTCGCGTCCGCCGTGGAGGCGATCTCGCTGCTCGTCCTGCTGGGCAACCTGGTCACCCTGCACGCCAGGCCGGTCAGCGCCGTCGTCGGCCCGCTGCACGGCGCGGCCTACCTCGTGGTCATCATGATCACCCTGCTGGCCCGCGCGCCCATCGTGCCCGGGGTCCGGCTGCGCGCGCTCATCCCCGGCATCGGCGGGCTGCTCGCGGTACGACGGCTGAAGCGCGGCGACGCCCGCGAGCGCTAGTCACCGGTGCAACATGCCGATCCGTACCGGGACGCCCGCCGACGCGTGCAGCAGCGGCGAGCCGTACGGCTCGGGGAGGCCGCCCGCCTGGAGCAGGCTCTGGCCCAGGCCGCGCAGGCGGGCGTGCCGCAGCGGCCAGCGCGGGTGCTCGACCGTGGCCGTGGCGAGCCGTCCGGCCATGCGGGTGAAGAGCCGGTAGCGTTCGATCAGGAAGTGCGATGTTTCGTCGTACTCGTCTTCGGTGTACGCCTCGCCCATCTCGATCTCGGCGTCACCGCGCGCCCCGCCCGGTCCCGGCCGGTAACGGCGGCACCGGTAGCGCACCCGCGGCCCGGCCGTACCGACCGACATGCGCGACCAGTAGTAGGGCAGCCCGAAACCCGCCCGCCCGCCGAGCACGGCGGGCAGCCGCGCCGCGTCCAGCGACAGGAACCAGATCCCGCTGCGTCCCTGCCGGTCACGGACGTAGGTCCGCACGTTCGTCTCAGGGAACCTCGACAACCACGGTACGGCGGGCAATCCGGGCGGGCGTACCCCCTCCATCATGAACATGGCCAGCCCCACCCAGGCGTCATCGAGGTACGTCTCCACCGTGAGCCCATCGGGCAGCAGCCTCTGAACGACCGGGGCCGGATAGCGCCAGTGCGCGAACGTCATCCACGACCAGCGCTGGTACATGACCGGCAACGGCCTGGCCGGCTCGCTCACCATCGGCGCGCCGGTGGGCCGTCGCCGGGGTGACTCCGCAGGTCCACCCACATCCTCTCGATCATGGTCAGGGCCGCACGATAGCACGCGCCCATCACCGATCGGGGGTGAGGGCGACGCCGTCCGCGTAGCCGGGGATCAGTTCCTCGCCCGCCTTCTTGCCGCCCCACACGATGATCTCCTTGCCGGTCCACACCGAGGCGTACGCCTCCCGCGCCACCCCCCGATGCGCCGGCAGCGCGATCCAGCGGCGCTCGGCCGGCAGGTAGGCCCGCCCGCCGCGCGGGCCGCCCGTCCAGAACGCGACGGCGTCGCCCGTCCACACGGCAGGCCCCCAGCCGGCCGGCGTGCGCGGGGCGAGCGGCAGCCGCTCCCAGCGGCCGGTGGCCGGTACGAACGCGCCGGTGGGAGCGAGCGGCCTGCGGTAGGGGCGCACCCGGCCGCCGTCGATCCGTTCCGGGTACGGCGAGATGAGCAGCACCCGGTCGCGCCACCAGATGGCCCGGTCGGCCCAGCCCTTGGCGAGCGGCGAACGCGGCAGCGCGCGCCAGGCCGAGCCGTCGTAGGCGGCCCCTGCCAGCGCGTGCCCGCGCGGGCCTCCCGTGAAGACCTGGAACTCCTTGCCGGTCCACACGGCGGTGTGCTCGTAGAACGGTGGCAGCGGCGCGCGCGGCAGGGTGCGCCAGGTGCGGGTGGCCGGGTCGTAGGCGGCGCCGTCGGCGCGCTGCCGTCCGGGGCCGGTGGCCACGTCGTACCCGCCGTAGACGACCACCTCGGTACCGGTCCAGGTGGCCGACGCGCGCACCCGGCCGATGGGGGCGGGGGGCAGCGGGGTCCATCGGTCGGTCCTGGGGTCGTAGAGCGCGCCGTCCGGCGACGGGTGGCGTCCGTCGATGTCGTCCGCGCCGCCCCAGGCGAACAGGTGGCGGCCGGTCCACACGGTGGCCATGCCGTACCGGACACCGAACGGGATCGTGGCCAGCCGGCGCCAGCGGTTTCGGGCGGGGTCGTAGGCGGCGCCGTCGTTGAACTCGCGCATGGCCCCGGTGGGCCTGGTGTAGGTGCCGCCGCCGTACACGATCATCTCGGTCCCGGTCCAGAACGCGAGCGCCCCCATCCGCCCGGCGATCGGCGCGGCCGGGACCACCCGGACCGGCCCGGGAGCGGCCACCGCGGACACCGTGGTGATCAGGCACACGCCTGCCATGAGAAGTAATCGGAGCCGCACACTCCCAAGACGGCCGGGCCGCGGCCGGGGTTCAGCCCGGCAGGGTCTCCCCGCCGATCGGGGCCAGGACCTCGCCCGTGTAGTAGGACGACAGCTTCTCCGACGCGAAGAACACGTACGACGGGGCGATCTCGTCCGGGTCGGCCGCCCGCCGCATCGGCACGTGCTGCCCGAACATCGCGACCTTCTCCGGCGGCAGGGTGGCCGGGATCAGCGGCGTCCAGACCGGGCCGGGGGCCACCGCGTTGATCCGGATGCCGCGCTCGACCAGGTTCTGCGCCATCGAGTAGGTGAACGCGTTGATCGCGCCCTTGGTGGCCGCGTAGTCGATCAGCGACTTGTTGCCGCGCAGCCCGTTGATGGACGAGGTGTTGATGATCGCGCTGCCCGCCTTCAGGTACGGCAGCGCCGCCTTGGTCACCCGGAAGTAGCTGTGGATGTTGACCGCGAACGTGTGCTCCCACTGCTGGTCGGACAGTTCCTCCAGCGACTCGACCCCGGCCTGGTAGGCGACGTTGTTCACCAGGATGTCCAGCCCGCCCAGTTCGCTGACCGCCTGCTGGACGGCCGCCTGGCAGTGGCTCGCGTCGGCGAGGTCGCCGGGGATGAGCACGCACTGCCGTCCGGCGGCCTCGACCAGTTTCTTGGTGTGCGCCGCGTCCCCGTGCTCACTCAGGTAGGCGATCGCGATGTCCGCGCCCTCCTTGGCGAACGCGACGGCGACCGCGCGCCCGATCCCCGAGTCGCCGCCGGTGATCAGCGCCCGTTTGCCGGCCAGCAGGTCCCGGCCCGCGTAGTCGCGCATCTCGTCGTTGGGCCCCGGTGCCATCTCGCCGGTCCGCCCCGGGTACGGCTGGCTCTGCTCCGGCCGCTCGCTGTTGGATTGCTCTGCCATGCCCTCCGGGTGCCCGCGCTCGCGTACGGCTAACGCCACCCCGGGGACAAGGCGTCTTCCCATTCCGCATCGGGCTGTAACCATGTGTTCCCCTCCGGCGACAATCAGGTACCAGTCGTCGTCAGGAGGCCGGATGCCCACGTCGTCGCCAGTGCCCGGCGGCCCGCCCGACCCGGACCGGGTGCAGCACAGGGAGGACTTCGCCAGGGAGCTGTCGCTGCTGCGCGAGCAGGCCGAGCTGACCGTCCGGCAGGTGGCCGCCAAGATCGGCGTCCAGGGGGCGCACACGACCGTGGGCGACTGGTTCGCCGGTCGCGGGCTGCCCGCCGGCGCCTCCCGCGACCTGCTGCTTCGGGTGCTCGACGTGTGCGGGGTGCGCGACCCGGAGCAGGCCGAACGCTGGCTGGCGGCCTGGCGGCGGGTACGCCGGGCCCCCGGGCCCCGGCCCGCCGGCCCTGAGCCGTACCGGGGGCTGGCCGGGTTCCAGCCGGAGGACGCCGAGTGGTTCTTCGGCCGCCGGACCCTGACCGGCCTGCTCGTCGACCGGCTCGCGACCGGGGCGGGGGTGCGGGTCGTGGTCGGCGCGTCCGGCTCTGGGAAGTCCTCGCTGCTGCGCGCCGGGCTGATCGCCGCGCTGCGCGGCGGGGCGCTGCCCGGTTCCGCGGACTGGCCGATCGAACTGTTCACCCCTGGCCCCCGGCCGGTGGAGGAGCTGGCGGCCAGGCTGGCCGCCCTGGCCGGGGCACCCGCCGCCGAGGTGGCCGATGCGGTACGCGCCGACCCGGGCCGCTGCGCGGACTACGCGGGGAAGGCGGGCGGCGGGCGGCCGGTGCTGGTGGTCGACCAGTTCGAGGAGCTGTTCACCGCGTGCGACGACGAGGGCGAGCGCCGCCTGTTCGTGGCCGGGGTGTCGGCGGCGGCCACGGGCGGGGCGCTGGTGGTGATCGCGCTGCGCGCCGACTTCTACGCGCCCGCGCTTCGCCACCCGCAGTTCGTGGACGCCGTACGGGCCGGTCAGATCACCGTCGGGCCGATGAGCGCGGCCGAACTTCGCGAGGCGATCGTCGAACCCGCCCGCCGGGCGAAGACCCCGATCGAGGACGGCCTGGTCGAACTCCTCCTCCGCGACGTCGCCCCAGCCGGCAGGCATACGGTAGGTGCGCACGAGCCGGGGGTGTTGCCGTTGCTGTCGCACGCCCTGTACGCGAGCTGGCGGCACGGACGCGGCAAGAAACTGACCGTCGCCGACTACCGGGCGGTCGGCGGCATCGACGGCGCGGTCGCCGCCACCGCCGGCGCGGTCTACGACGCGCTGTCCGCCGAGCGGCAGGAGGTCGCCAGGCGGCTGTTCCTGCACCTGGTCCACCTGGGCACCGACACCGCCGACACCCGCCGCCGGGCCACCACCACCGAACTCCTCGCCGCCCGCGGCGACGCCTCCCGGGCCGAGACCGAGGACGTACTGGACCGGTTCATCGCGCAGCGCCTGATCACCGCCGACACCGGCACGGTGGAAATCAGCCACGAGGCGCTGCTGACCGCCTGGCCCCGGCTGCGGTCCTGGCTGGACGCCGACCGGGCGGGCCTGATCGCCGGACGCCGGCTGGTGGCCGCCGCGGAGTCCTGGCAGCGCGACGGGCGCGACCCGGGGGCGCTCTACCGGGGCGCGCGGCTGGCCGCCGCCCAGGAGTGGATCGGCGACCACCGGGCCGAGCTGCCGCCGCTGGCCCTCACGTTCTTCGACGCGAGCGTGCGCCACGCGCGCCGCCGTACCCGCAGGCTGTACCAGACCATCGGCGCGCTGCTGCTGTCGCTGGTGCTCGCGCTCGGCGCGTCGTTCGCGGCGATCCGCGCGGAGGGCACGGCGACCCGGCAGCGCGACGAGGCGCTGTCGCGGAAGGTCGCCGCGGAGACCACCGCGCTGCGCGCCACCAACCCGGCGCTGGCCGCGCAGCTCGCCCTGGCCGCGTACCGGCTGGCCCCCACCGCCGAGGCCCGGGGCGGCCTGCTCAGCAGCCTGTCCGCGCCCTTCGCCACCCGGGTGACCGGCCACCGCGCCACGGTGTTCGGCGTGGCGTTCCACCCCGGCGGGCGGGTGCTGGCCACCGCGAGCGCCGACGCCACCGCCCGGCTGTGGAACGTTACCGACCTGGGCCGCCCGCTGCCGCTCGCGGAGCTGACCGTGCACACCGACGACGTCACCGACGTGACGTTCAGCCGGGACGGCGAGCTGCTGGCGACGTCCAGCAGTGACGCCACCGGCAAGGTGTGGGACGTCTCAGACCCCCGGCGTCCGAGGCTCCTGGCCACGCTCACCGGCCACGGGGGCCGGATCTCGGAGATAACCTTCGCCCCGGACGGCCGCACGGTGGCCACCGTGAGCGAGGACGAGACCGCGCGGCTGTGGGACATCACCGACCGCACCCGCCCGAGGACCCTCGCCACGCTGCCCGGCGTCTTCAACGAGACGGCGTTCAGCCCCGACGGGCGCACCCTGGTCGCGGCGGGGAACGACGCCCGGGTCTGGCGCTGGGACGTCGCCGACCCCGCCCATCCGGTGGCGCTGCCCGCGCTCACCGGGCACGCCGACCGGGTGCTGGCGGCGGCGTTCAGCCCCGACGGCCGTACCCTGGCCACCGGCGGCTTCGACAACGCGCTGCGGCTGTGGGACGTGGCCGACCCGCGCCGGCCCGCGTTCCTGGCCGAGCTGCCCGGCCATGAGAGCGGCATCGTGTCGATCGCGTTCGCCGCCGACGGGCACACGATCGCCACTGGCAGCTATGACCTGACCGCGCGGCTGTGGGACATCTCCGACCCGAAGTTCGCGGGCGCGCCGGTCACGCTGGGCGGCCATGGCGACGTCGTCTACGGGGTCGCGTTCGACCCGTCCGGCGGCATGCTGGCCACCGCCTCCAAGGACACCACGGTACGGCTGTGGAACGTACGGTCGCCGGTCATCGGCGGGCACACCGGGACGGTCAACGCGGTGGCCTACCGCCCGGACGGCAAGGCGCTGCTGGCCGGGAGCTACAAGACCTCGCAGTTGCTGGACCTCGGCGAGCGGGGGCGGCCCGCCGTACGGGCCAGGCCGGGCGGGCACACCGACAACGTCTCCGGCGCGGCGTTCGCCCCGGACGGCCGTACGCTGGTCACCGCCAGCCTGGACCGCACGCTGCGGCTGTGGAACGCCGAGCGCCCGGAAGAACCACCGGCCAGGCTCATCGGGCACACACTGAACGTCACGGGCGTCGCCTACCACCCGCGCGGGCACATCGTGGCCAGCTCCAGCCAGGACACCACCGCCCGGCTGTGGGACGTCGCGGACCGCCGCCGCCCGGTCCCGCTCGCGGTCCTGCCCGGCCACACCGACGCGGTGGACGACGTCGCCATCGCCCCGGACGGCACACTGCTCGCCACCGCGAGCGCGGACGGCACGGCACGGCTGTGGGACATCGCCGTCCCCGGCCGGCCCCGCCCCCTCGCCACGATCACCGGGCACGGCAACGCGGTCATGAACGTCGACTTCCATCCCGGCGGGCGGCTGCTCGCCACCGCGGGCGCCGACGGCACCGCCCGGCTGTGGGACATCACCGCTCCCGCCGCCCCGCGCCCGGTCGCCACGCTGACCGGCCACGCGAACGCTGTCTCCGACGTCGTCTTCCACCCCGGCGGGCGGCTGCTGGCCACCGCCAGCTTCGACGGCACAGCCCGGCTGTGGGACATCACCGACCCCAGCGGGCCCGGCGACCCCGCCGCGCCCGGCCCGCCGGCCGTACTGGCCGGTCACACCGCCCGGGTGCTGTCCGCCGCGTTCAGCCCCGACGGCTCCACCCTGGTCACCGGCGGCGCGGACTTCACCGCCCGGCTGTGGGACACCGACCTCGGCCGGGTCGCCGGGCAGGTCTGCGCCCTGGCCCATCCCCCGGTCACCCGCGCGGAATGGAACCGCTACCTGCCCGGCACGGCCTTCCGGCCGCCCTGCCCGCGCCCGCTATCGTGGGGCGGATGACCGGCGACGAGACGCGCGAGGGAGTGCCGCTGACCAACCTCGGCGGGCCGCTCTTCGACGGCGCGAACGCCACCAAACGCGACCTGGTCGACTACCTCGACCAGATCAGCGACCGTCTTCTGCCCGCCCTGCGCGACCGGCCGCTGTCCGTGCTGCGGGTGCGTCCGGGCCAGGCCCCCTTCATGCAGAAGAACGTGCCGAAGTACGCCCCCGACTGGATCCGGACGGTCTCGCTGTGGGCGGCGGCCTCCCAGCGGCAGGTGTCCTATGCGCTGTGCGACGACCGGCGGACGCTGCTGTGGTTCGCCAACCAGCGGGCGGTCGAGTACCACCCGGCGCTGGTGCGCGGCGAGCACGCCACCCACATGGTGCTCGACCTGGACCCGCCCGAGGGCGAGCCCTTCCGGGCGGTCGTGGCCGCGGCGCTGCTGGTCAGGCAGGCCCTGGCGGACGCGGGCCTGTCCGGCGCGGTGAAGACCAGCGGGGCCAAGGGCGTCCACATCTTCGTACCGGTGGTCCCGGGGATCGCCATGGAGGACCTGGCGGCGGCCACCCGGGCGCTCGCCGTACGCGCCGAACGCCTGGACCCGGCCCTCGCCACCACGGCCTTCATCAGGGAGGACCGCCAGGGCAAGGTCTTCCTCGACTCCACCAGGGCGGGCGGCGCGACGATCGTCGCCGCCTACAGCCCGCGGATCCGCCCCGGCACCCCGGTCTCCTTCCCCGTCGCCTGGGACGACCTCGACCGCGTCTCCCCCGCCGACTTCACCGTCCACACCGCCGTCGGCCTCCTCGCGGGCACCGACCCCTGGTCCACCCTGATGCCCGCCCCCCAACCCCTCCCCGCCGACCTGATCGAACAGGGCCACACCATCCCCGTCGCCCGCGTCCAGGCCATGCACGAGGGCAAACGCCGCGCCCGCGCCCGCCGCACAGGAGACGGCTGAACGGCCTTCTGTCCAGGATCTGTCCTCGCTTTGTCCGGGCCCCCGCCCACCATGGAACCCGAACCGTCCGGCACATACCGCGCCCGCAGGGAGGGGAACGGCATGGTGGTCCGCCTTGCGCCGCCGGACGGCAGACCGGCGGAGCGGTGCCCCACCCACATCCGCGCACCGCTCCGCCGTCCCACCCCCACCCAGCCGATCAGCCAGGACGCGGCACACAACCATGCAACTCCCCATACCGCCGCTGCGCGATCCGCATCAACTCCGTCAAATCCCTAACCGCATCCCGCCCCTCGGCCACCCGCGCCAGCGAGATGTCGATCCATGGGGTGACACCACCGCACCGGAAGATCGAAAAGACGTCATAGGGATCCATCGACCCGGGCGGATCCGCCACGACCAGGACCGATCCCCTTCCCAGATCGGGCGGCAGCGGCGTAGGACGATACTTGGCGAACTCCCCTCCGTGAAGTCGCTCCCATACTTTGTCCCCATCCTCCTGCGCCCAGCCGATCGACACGGGATCTGGGTAGATATCCGGCGTCCTGCAATGCCCGAATGTCTTCCACTCACCACTCATACGGCTGGTCAGCGGACCCGAGTAACCACTGATCAACCGGACCGCACTCGCTGGGACGAACTCGCAGATGTAAGGTGCCGAGTCGAGCACTGGACGGGTGTCTGCCCTCGGCGCGGCCACACCGGTCTGTACGGAGGCCGAGCAACCGAGCGACAGGCCTGCGACCATGCCCAGCATGACCCCGAAGCGGGCCACATCGCTCATGGCTCGTCCTTGGAGACCCTGTAAGCGGCCAAATCGAGGTTGCGCCGCGCGTCGCTCCTGTTGTTCAGGGTGTCCCTGCCCCTTTCGAGTAGGTCGTTGATGTCGCTGATCTGACGCGCCCACTTCAGGAAGTCTCCGTACTGAGCCGACGTCATTGACGCGATGGGCTTGATCCGAGGTGGATTGTGATCGGTGATGAAGGTCTCATCCGTCAATCGGACGTGCTCGAAAAGGCCGTGGGTGAGCATGGTGGAGGCGACCATTTGTTCGGTCAGGCGTTCTACCGCTGCCTCGTTGTCGGCGAGGTCGTGGTAGGCGAGGTCGAGGGGGAGGCCGGAGGTGCCGGCCATGTGTTTGGCGATTTGGTCGTAGCCGGTGGTGGTGAGTTTTTCGTGGGACTTTGTGAGGATGTCGCCGAAGGCGCCCTTGGCGAGGGTGCCGGCGAGGGGGGCGCCGGGGAGGGGGAGGAGGCCGAGGGAGTCGCGGACCATGGTGCGGAGGGATTCGTCGGTGCGTTTGGCTTCTTGGCCGTCGGCCACGAGGGCCTGGGCGCGGGTTTCGAGGAGGTGGCCGAAGAGGCGGGCCTCCTCGACGATGCGGTTGGCGAAGTGGCGGTTGAGGAGGTGGTCGCGTTCGGCGCCGGTGAGGGTGCCGTCGCCGTCGAAGTCGCCCTTTTGGAGGGCGGGGCCGCCGGTGAGGTCGGGGATGGTGTTGAGGGCGGCGCGCATGTGTTCGGCGTGGGCGCGGACCAGCAGGTCGAAGGCGGCTTCGTCGCGGTTGACGAAGGCGAGCAGGCGGTCCAGGCGTTCGGCGGAGAGGGTGCCGAGGCGGCCGTGGTTGACGAAGACGTCGGTGAGGGCGCCGATGCGGGCCGCGAGGGCGGCGGCGAGGGGGTGGCGCAGTGGGGCGATGCGGGCCAGGCGGGCCGGGTCGGCGATGGTGAGTCGGCCGTCGTCGCCGACGCCGAAGACGCCGTCGAGGTGGGCCGAGAGGGTGGCGGCCAGTTCGGTGGCGAGGTTCGCCGAGACGGTGTCCTGGCCGGTCGTGGCGGACTGGAGCAAGCGGCCGAAGGAGGCGTGGCCGCCGGTGAGGTCGAAGGCGTCCAGGCGGGTGGTGAGCAGGTAGGAGAGGGTGGAGCGGTCCCAGCCGGCGGGGGTGTGATCGAGCAGGGCCTGGGCCGCGGCCGGGTCGGGCGCGGCGGCGGTGAAGAGGGCGTCGAGTACGGCCCGGCCGGACCCGAGGCCCTCGGGGCCCTCGGGGTCCGCGCTCGGCAGGTCGGTGCCGAGCATCGCGGCGAGGTCGAGCAGGGCCACCTGCGGGGCGCCGAGGCCGAGCAGGCCGGCGCGGGCTTGCCAGCGGCCGGCGTACAGCTCGCGCTCGAAGGCGATGGCGTCGCGGCCGACGATCTCCATGAAGCGGCGCGACCAGGCATGGCCGCCGAACCTCCAGAGCAAAGCCTGGGCCTGGTAGCCGTAGTAGGTCACGCCGAAGACGGTGTGCCGGGCTCTGCCCTGCCGGGCCAGCTCGGTCAGCAGGTCGTCACCGGCGAAGGCGGCGTCGCCGGGGTCGGTGGCCCTGGCCACGGCCGCCGACAGCAGGGTCAGCACCCGCCGGGCCTGGGCCGCGAACCGTTCGGCCCGCGCGGTGTCGCCGTTCCGGAGTGCGTCGCCGATCCGCCAGACCAGTACGCCCGGCACGCCGGCGACCCCCGCGCCGCCCAGCGTGCCCACGAAGGCCCGCACGAAGTCGGGATCGTCCGGACTCGTGGCATAGGACTCCAGCCGCCCGACCGCCCCCGCCTCCCCCCGTATGGCCCGCCGCGCCGCGTCGCCCGCCAGCAGCCCCTCGGCCGCCGCCTCCCGATCCGGGACGGCGAAGAAGGCGCCACCGGCCGTGCAGGCGCCGAAGGCGACCTGTTGCCGTTCCAGCTCCCGGATCAGCCGCTGCCTGCGGCGGATGTCGGCGCCCTGCGCGCTCACCCGCCGGGCGATCTCCCGGATGCGCAGCGCGGGCGTGGTGTCCAGACCCGCCGCCCGCAGCTCGCCGTACAACCGGGCGGCCAGCGCCTCCAGTTGCTCACCCGCCCGCCCGTGCCCGGCGACCAGCAGGTCGAACTCGGGCTGCCGGACGCCGGTGAAGCCGGGCCCGGGGCTCACCGGGCCACCGCCAGGCCGGCCCGGGCGTCGGCCAGCGCGCGGGCCAGCATCGAGCGCAGGTCGTGCCGCAGGCCGTGGACCTCCTGCCCGAAGCGGACGGCCGCGGGGCCGAGCCAGGCGTCGTCGGCCAGCAGGCGGCAGGAGTCGTCGAGCGCCCGCCCGTGCTCGTCGGACATCCGCTGGATGCGGGCCACCACCGCCTCCATCGCCGCGCGATCCAGCCCACCCATAGACTACTCAGTGTAGCCGTCACTCAACGATCTGTCAGACCCAGCAGATCCGCGAGCGGCCAGGTGTTGATCACCCGGTCGGGGCCGATGCCACAGCGGGCGGCGCGTTCGCAGCCGAAGCGCTGCCAGTCGAGCTGGCCGGGCGCGTGGGCGTCGGAGTCCAGGGCGAACAGGCAGTCCATCTCCCAGGCCAGGCGCATCAGGCGTTTGGGCGGGTCCTGCCGGTCGGGGCGGGAGTTGATCTCGACGGCCACGCCGTACCTGCGGCACGCCTCGAAGACCAGCTCGGCGTCGAACTCCGACTCCGGACGCAGCCCGCCCCGGCGGCCCCCGGCGCGGACGATCCTGCCGGTGCAGTGGCCGAGCACGTCCACCCGGGGGTCGGTGATGGCGGTGACCATGCGCCTGGTCATCGCATGCCGATTCATCCGGAGCTGGGAGTGGACGCTGGCGACCACGATGTCGAGCCGGTCGAGCAGGTCGGGGTCCTGGTCAAGGGTGCCGTCGGGGTTGATGTCCACCTCGATGCCGGTGAGGATCCGAAACGGCGCGAGGCGGGAGTTCAGTTCGGCCACGGCGTCGAGCTGGCGGCGCAGCCGGGCGGGGGAAAGGCCGTTGGCGACGGTCAGCCGGGGCGAGTGGTCGGTCAGGGCCAGGTATTCGTGGCCGAGCGCGATGGCCGCCTCGGCCATCTCCTCGATCGGGGAGCCGCCGTCGGACCAGTCGGAGTGGCTGTGCAGGTCGCCGCGCAGGGCCGCGCGCAGCTCGGCGGCCTCGGCTTCGAGGTCGTCGCCCGCGGTGGCCTGGAGGCGGCGCAGGTACGTCGGCACATCGCCCGCCAGCGCCTCGGTGACGGCCAGCGCGGTGACCTTGCCGATGCCGGGCAGCGTGGCGAGGCCGCCCGCGCCGGCCAGCCGTTCCAGCTCGTCGCGGGGCAGGTCGGCGACGACCGCGGCGGCGCGCCGGAAGGCACGCACGCGGTACGTCGGCTCACCCGCCCGCTCCAGCAGAAAGGCGATGTCACGCAGGGCTTGGACCGGGTCCATGTGGCCAACGTACCGCCGCCGCCATAAGACCGGCCCCCACCGCAAAAGTGCCCCTGCGGGGCGGGAGGGGTCTTGCCGGGCACAGCGCGGGGAGCTACCTTTCCACTAACAATTAGGAAACTTTCCTAAATGTGCTCTCTATGTCCTGGGCTTTCACCGGTGAAAGACCCATACCCCCCGCGATGTGGAGCAACGATGGCGATCAGGCCGACAAGAGCGAGAAGCAGACCGGGAAGCAGGGCGGCGGCGCTGTTAGGCGCCCTTGCCCTGTTCCTCGGCATGGGGGTGGCGGCGACCGCCGTCCCCGCGGGCGCGGCGGCGGGACCGACCGCCGCCTGTAAGACCGCGCAGGACTGGGGCACCGGCGCCCAGTACACCTGCACGATCACCAACGGCGGCAGCGCGCAGTTGCCGAGCTGGAAGGTGGAGTTCGACCTCGCCTCGAACGTGCGCATGGGATCGTACTGGGACGCCCTGCTCACCAGCTCCGGAAGCCACCACACGTTCGCGAACCGGTCCTGGAACGGCGCGATCAACCCCGGCGCGTCGGTGTCCTTCGGCTTCCTGGTGACCTACAGCGGCACCCTCGGCGCGCCGGAGAACTGCAAGCTCAACGGCGAGTCGTGCGACGGCGTGCCCACCGACACCCCGCCCACCGCGCCGGGCAACCTGCGCACCACCGAGGTCACCCCGACCAGCGCCGCGCTCGCCTGGAACGCCTCGACCGACGACAAGGGCGTCAAGAACTACGACGTCCTGCGTGACGGCACCGTCGTCACCACCGTCACCGGCACCACCGCCAACGTCACCGGCCTCACCCCCGAGACCACCTACAGCTTCACCGTCCGCGCCCGCGACACCGCCGACCAGCTCTCCCCGGCCAGCGCGGCACTCTCGGTGAAGACCCCCGACGACGGCGTGGACGACCCGCCCACCCGGCCGGCCAACCTGCGCGGCAGTGAGATCAAGCCGACCAGCGCCAAGCTGACCTGGGACGCCTCCACCGACGACAAGGGCATCAAGAACTACGACGTCCTGCGTGACGGCACCGTCGTGGCCACCGTCACCGGCACCACCACCACGGTCACCGGCCTCACGCCCAAGACCACCTACAGCTTCACCGTCCGCGCCCGCGACACCGCCGACCAGCTCTCGCCGATCAGCGCCGCGGTCTCGGTGACCACCCCGGACGAGGGCCAGGACGACCCGCCCACCCGGCCGGGCAACCTGCGCAGCACCAACACCACGTCCGACTCGGTCTCGCTGGCCTGGGACGCCTCCACCGACGACCACGGGGTGGCGGGCTACGACGTGCTCCAGGACGGCACCGCCGTCCAGGCCGTGACCGGCACCACGACCACGATCAGCGGGCTTCCCGCGGGCACCTACAAGTACACGGTCCGCGCCAAGGACACCGCGGGCCAGGTGTCCCCGCTCAGCAACGAGATCTCCGTCACCATCGGCCAGAGCGGCGGCAACTGCCGTCCCGACGGCCTGTACCAGACCCCCGGCGTGAAGCCGCCGTACTGCCAGGTCTACGACAGCGACGGCCGGGAGAAGCTGGGCTCGGACCACAAGCGCCGGATCATCGGCTACTTCACGAGCTGGCGGGACGGCGCCAACGGCGCGCCGCGCTACCTGGCCAGCGACATCCCGTGGAACAAGATCACCCACATCAACTACGCGTTCGCGCACATCGACTCGCAGAACAAGGTGTCGGTTGGCGGCAACATCCCGACCAACCCGGCGATCGGCCGTGAGTGGCCGGGCGTGCCGGGCGCCGAGATGGACCCCGCGTACTCCTACAAGGGCCACTTCAACCTGCTCAACAAGTTCAAGAAGCAGCACCCGCACGTCAAGACGCTGGTCTCGATCGGCGGCTGGGCGGAGACCGGCGGCTACATCGACGACAACGGCAAGCGGGTCGCGTCCGGCGGCTTCTACACGATGGCCAGCACCGACGCGGGCATCAACACCTTCGCCGACTCGGTGGTGGACTTCGTCCGCAAGTACGGCTTCAACGGCGCCGACATCGACTACGAGTACGCCACCTCGATGAACTACGCGGGCAACCCGGACGACTTCTCCTTCTCCAACCCGCGCAGGGCCACCCTGATGGGCCAGTACGTCAAGCTGATGAAGACGCTGCGGGAGAAGCTCGACGCCGCCAGCGCCGCCGACGGTAAGTACTACATGCTGACCGTCGCCGCCCCGGCCTCCGGCTGGCTGCTGCGCGGCCAGGAGAGCCACCAGATCACCCAGTACCTCGACTACATCAACATGATGACCTACGACCTGCACGGCGCCTGGAACCACTTCGTGGGCCCGAACGCCGCGCTGTTCGACGACGGGAAGGACATCGAGCAGGTCGACGGCGCCGTCTACAGCACCTACGGCATGGGCTACCTGAACACCGACTGGGCGGCGCACTACTTCCGCGGCGCGGTGCCGGCGGGCCGGATCAACATCGGCGTGCCGTACTACACGCGCGGCTGGCAGGGCGTCACCGGCGGCACGAACGGCCTGTGGGGCAAGGCGGCACTGCCCGACCAGACCAAGTGCCCGCCGGGCACCGGCGGCACGGTCGGCTCGACCACACCGTGCGGCCACGGCGCGGTCGGCATCGACAACGTCTGGCACGACCTGGACAAGGACGGCAAGGAGGTGCTCGGCGGCGGTAACCCGATGTGGCACGCCAAGAACCTCCAGCAGGGCATCCAGGGCAGCTACATCCGTGACTACGGCCTGGACCCCGACACCGACCCCGCCGACAAGCTGACCGGCACCTACACCCGCCACTACGACAACACCATGGGCGCGCCCTGGCTGTGGAACGCGGGCAAGAAGGTGTTCCTCTCCACCGAGGACGACCAGTCGATCACCAAGAAGGCCGACTACGTGGTGGACAAGGGCCTCGGCGGCGTCATGATCTGGGAGCTGGCGGGCGACTACGCCTGGGACGCCTCCCGGAACAACGGGCAGGGCGAGTGGTTCATGGGCACCACGCTCACCTCGATCCTGTACGACAAGTTCAAGAACGCCACGCCGTACAAGCACCTGAAGACCGACCGGACCATGCCGTCCGAGACGGTGAACGTCAAGGCCGATCTGGTGAACTACCCGACGGGTGACTCCAACTACCCGATCACTCCCAAGCTCCGCATCACCAACAACTCCGGGCAGGCCATCCCGGGCGGGGCGACGTTCACGTTCGACTACGGCACCTCCGCCCCCGGCGACATGAGCCAGCAGTCCGGCTGGACGATGTCGGTGCAGCCGGGCCACACCGGCAACAACGTCGGCGGGCTGAAGGGCGACTTCCACCGCGTGACCCTCACCCTGCCGAGCTGGCAGACCATCGCCAACGGCGCGAGCGCCGAGGTGAACCTCAGTTACCGGCTGCCGATCGCGAGCCCGTCCAACTGGGTGCTCACGTTCGGCGGCAAGAGTTACGCCCTGACACAGGACTACCCGCGGTCCCTGCCCGCGAGCAGCGCCCGCAAATGACCCATAAGTGATTCAGACCGGGCCACCACCCCCACCGTGGGGGTGGTGGCCCGGCCCTGTTCAGCGCAGGGTGCGGAAGAAGTCGCGGATGTCGGCGACCAGCAGGTCGGGGGCCTGCAAGGAGGCGAAGTGGCCGCCGCGGTCGAACTCCGACCAGTGCGTGACGGTGTTGGACAGTTCGGCCAGGCCGCGGATCGCGGCATCGCCGGCGAAGTTGGCCACGCCCGTCGGCACCGGTGAGGGCTCCGGCCGCATGCGAGCAGTCTGGCGGCAGTGCCGGACAGCTCCGGTCCTACAGTGCGCCGAGGTAGTCGTGCAGCCGCCCCGAGCCCTCCAGCATCGCGGCGGTCCGCCGCAGCAGCGCCGTGCGGCGCTCGTCGATGGCCGCGCGCAGCGCCTCGCCGCTACCAGTACGGCGCAGCCCGTCCAGCACCGCCCGGATCTGCGGAAATCCGTAGCGCCCCTGGCGCAGCATGCGGATCATCCGGGCGTCCCGCAGGTCGGTCTCGCCGTACGTGCGATAGCGCGTGCCGCGCTCGCGGCGCGGCGTGAGCAGTCCCGCCGCCTCCCACACCCGCAGCGCGGACGTGCGCACCCCCAGCCTGGCGGCGACCTCGCCGATGCGCAGGCCGCCCCGGGGCACGCCGGTCGCGTCCGGGGGCTGCTCGGCGACCGCCGCCAGGGCCGCGCCCGCCGCCTCCAGCGACAGCCGCTGCTCGTGCAGCGCGGCGTGCTCGGCGTTCACCACCGTGAGCGCCAGCGGCACGTCACCCGCGTGGACGGCCAGCATGATCCGCTGCGCGGCGTCCGGCCCGTACCCGCGCAGCAGCGCCCGGTAGGTCAGCAGGGCCGCCCGGTGCCGGGCCTCGAACCTGCGGTAACCGGACGGCGTGCGTGAGGCGGGCGGCAGGATGCCGTCGTCGGCGTAGTTGCGCACCTGCTGGGCGGAGATGCCCGCCTCGCGTGCCAGATCGATCGGGCGCAGCGCCCGCCCCGTTTCGCCCACGATTTTAAGGTTATCCGCACCTATGGCCAGAGATCTCCGCCAAAGTCTCAACATAGCGCTTCAATGGAACACTTGAAGGCATGCCAGCCCAGCGATCCCCCTCTCATCCCAGCACCGGACCCGCCTTCGAGACACATGGCCTGCGCATGCGCTACGGCTCGGCCGACGTGCTGCGCGGGATCGACATCCACGCCGAACGCGGCGAGGTGGTGGCCCTGCTCGGCCCCAACGGAGCAGGCAAGACCACCACGATCGAGATCCTGGAAGGCTTCAGGAAACGCTCGGCCGGGGAGGTGCGCGTGCTCGGCACCGACCCCGGCGAGGGCGACGAGGCGTGGCGGGCCCGGCTGGGCATCGTGCTCCAGTCCTGGCGCGACCACGGCAAGTGGCGGGTCGGCGAACTCCTCGCCCACCTGGGCCGCTACTACACCCCCTACGGCACGCCGGAGCGCCGCCGGCCGTACGACGCCGCCGAGCTGATGGCGCTCGTCGGCCTGACCGAGCGGGCCGACGCCAGGGTCGGGCGGCTGTCCGGCGGGCAGCGCCGCAGGCTGGACGTGGCGATCGGCATCATCGGCAACCCCGACCTGCTGTTCCTGGACGAGCCGACGGTCGGCTTCGACCCGCAGGCCCGCCAGGCGTTCCACGAGCTGATGCTGCGCCTGTCCGGCATGGACACCACGATCCTGCTCACCACCCACGACCTGGACGAGGCGGAGAAGCTGTCGGACCGCATCCTGCTGCTGGCCGGCGGCGAGATCGTGGCCGGCGGCACCGCCGCCGAGCTGGCCCGCCGGTTCGAGACCAAGGCCGAGGTCAGGTACACGATCGACGGCGAGCCGCACGCCATCACCGTGGAGGACGCCACCGGTCATGTGCGCGGGCTGTTCGCCGAGCACGGCGAGGCGGTCGGCGACCTGGAGGTACGCCGGGCGAGCCTGGCGGACGTCTACCTGACCATGGTCAGGGAGTTCGAGTCGGGACGGCGTAC
Organism: Spongiactinospora sp. 9N601; assembly: GCF_044326295.1. Taxonomy (NCBI): domain Bacteria; kingdom Bacillati; phylum Actinomycetota; class Actinomycetes; order Streptosporangiales; family Streptosporangiaceae; genus Spongiactinospora; species Spongiactinospora sp. 9N601. The sequence continues at coordinate 114,924 of NZ_JBIRBB010000002.1, read as the reverse complement.
CGAGGCCGCCGCGCACCTGGCGGAGGTGTCCCGATGAGCGGCGCACGGACGGCGGCGTACCGGGCCGGGTTCCAGCGCGGCGGGATCGAGCTGCGCCAGAGCCTCACCAGTTTCTGGGACATCTGGGGCGCGGCCGGCCCGGCGCTGCTCGCGGTGGTCGTGATGTTCGCGCTGCGCGGCACCACTGTGCCGGGCACCGCCTTCTCGCTCGGCTCGCAGGCGGTCCCCGGCATCCTCGCCATGAACGTCGCGTTCGTCTGCCTGAACCTGGCCGCCGGGCTGACCATGGACCGCGAGGACGGCACGCTGCTGCGGGCCAAGGCGATCCCGGACGGCATGGTCGGCTACCTGGTCGGCAAGGTGCTCACCTCGTCCGGGATGGCCGCGGTGAGCGTGCTCATCGTGCTGATCCCGTCGGCGTTCGCCTTCGACGGGCTGGACCTGGGCCGCGTGTCGTCCTGGCCGTCCCTGGCCGGGGTGCTCGCGCTCGGGCTGGTGGCGATGATTCCGGTCAGCGCGGTCCTCGGGTCCATGTTCACCAGTGCGCAGAGCCTGGGGTTCGTGATGCTGCCGGTCATGGGGCTGGTGGCGGTGTCGGGCGTGTTCTACCCGATCACCGGCTTCCCGGTCTGGCTCCAGTGGCTCGCCCAGGTCTTCCCGATCTACTGGGTGGGGCTCGGGATGCGGGCGGCGCTGCTGCCGGACGGCCTGGCCGCTGCGGAGATCGGGGCCTCGTTCCGGCCGCTGGAGACCGTCGTCGTGCTCGGCGTGTGGGCCGTCGCGGGGCTGCTGGTCGCGCCCGGCGTACTGCGCCGGATGGCCCGGCGCGAGTCGGGGTCGGCCGTGGCCGCGCGCCGGGAGAAGGCGATGCGCCGCCCCATGTGAGCCGGCCGCCGGGGTCGCCGGGAAGGCGTCCCCGGCGGCGGCCCGCCGCGTCAGCGGTTCATGGTCAGTTCCGGGATGCGGTCGCCGTAGCGGGCCAGCAACCGGGCGTTGGTCTCGTCGCCGCCCGGTACGTTGGCGCTGACCCAGCGGGGCAGCTCGACGCCGCGCGCGGCGGCGAGGTCGTCCAGCTCGGCCAGCAGCCGGGCCCACGCGTAGGACGCCAGGATCGTGGACACCGCCGCCGTGCGCGGGGCGTCCGGCGGGTGGACGGCGTCGCCCGGCGGCACGCAGGTGTCCAGTACGACGGTGGCGTGCCCGGCCAGCGTGCCCCCGGCCCGGTCGGCGGCGCCGCGGGAGGCGGCGGCCGAGGTCACCGCGATGACCGGCACGCCGCGCGCCAGGCACTCCTGCGCCATCTCCACCGGGTACGGGTTGCGCCCGCTGGTGGAGAACACCACGGCCACGTCGGGCGGCCGGGGCTCGTACGCCGCCACCACCGACCGCCCGAGGTGCGGGCGGCGCTCGGCGTCGGTACTGCGCAGCGCGCCCGCCAGCGGCTGCACCCGCTCGTCCCACATGGGCCGCACCGGCGCGAGGCCGCCCGCCCGGTAGAAGGTCTCGAAGACCATCGCCAGCGAGTGGCCCGCGCCCCCGGCGTGCACGATGCCCCCGGCCCCGATCGAGCCGAGCAGCAGCGCGGCGGCCTCGCCGATCGCCGCGCCGGACGTCGCGTCGAGGTCGTCGAGCAGGCCGCGCACCCGATCGCCCAGCCCGGCCATCTATGCCCTCCCCTGGTCGCCGGTCACCGCCCCGCGCAGCACGGCGGCCAGCGCGTCCTGGTCCGGCGCGGCGCGCAGCCGGTCGGCCAGGCCCGCGAGCAGTTGCCTGGCCAGCGTGGACAGCGCCGCGACGTGCGAGTCCGCGTCGGGGGTGCAGAACGCGAGCAGCAGGTCCACCGGGTCGTTGTCCGGGTGCCCGAAGTCCACCGGCGCGGCCAGCCGGGTCACGCCCACGCCGACCGCGAGCCCGCCCTCCTCGGGCCTGGCATGGACCAGCGCCAGGCCCTTGGCCATCACGATGTACGGCCCGCTGGACTCGACCACGCCCACGCACGCGTCCGGATAGCCGGGATCGGCCGCGCCCACCCCGACCAGCACTCCGGCCGCGGCGCGTACCGCCTCCCGCCAGTCGGCGGCGTGTACTCCGTCGCTCGCCCCGACCACCGTCATGCCAGCCACCCCTGCGCGGACAGGCGCTCGCGCAACTGCTCCACCAGCCCGTCCTTGTCCAGGAAGTCGCTGACCGTGATCACCACGGGTGCGAGGTCCTCCAGCTCGGAGGTGTGCATGCCCTGCCCGATCACCACGTCGGGGCTCATCCCCCGGGCGCTTCCGATGTCGGTGTTCTCCACCCGGGCGTCCACGCCGAGCGAGTTCAGCGCGTCCTCCGCGGTCATCTTGAGCATCAGGCTCGTGCCCATGCCCACCCCGCACACGGCGAGGACGTCGAGCCTCCGGTCGAGCGCCATCAGATACCCCCTCCTGTGTCGTTCACTTCTCCGCCGCGGCCACCGTGGCCCGCTCGGTCTGCTTGGCCTGCCGGCGGCCGAGGATCACCAGGCTCACCACGGTGGCGGCCAGTGCCACGATCGGCACCGCCCACACCGAGGCCCCGCCGACCAGCGGGTCCACCGCCTTCAGCAGCCAGGCGATGGCGTACCAGTCCGGGTCGGCCAGCGCGGCCAGCTCCGGCGCGGTGTTCTGGAACAGTCCCCAGGTCAGCGCCTGCCCGACGGCCAGGATGAGCCCGGTCAGCACCCCGCCGATCAGCGCGCCGCGCCAGCCCGCCACCACGTTGCCGAACAGCCCGGTCGCGCCGCCGACGAAGAAGAGCATGATCATCGGCGGGGCCAGCGTGAACCAGCCCGCCGCGGCGAAGATCCCGAGGCAGATCAGGAACGTCGCGGTGGAGGCCACGAAGCCGAACATCACCGCGGTCGGGGCCACCGGGAAGACGGTGGGCGCGTCCAGCGCGGGCCGGGTGCCGGGGATCACCTTGTCGCTGACGCCCTTGAAGGCGGGCACGATCTCGGCGAGGAACATCCGCACGCCGAACAGCAGGATCGCGATGCCGCCCGCGAAACGCAGCGCGACCAGCAGTGCCCACACCCATGGCGACAGGCTCTCGTTCATCGCGGCGGCCTGCTCGCCGACCACCTTGGCGTCGGCCAGCGCCACCGCGATCAGCATGATCACCGCGATGATCAGGGCGGTGCTGACGTTCACGTCCTTGAAGAAGGAGAGCTGGCGGGGCAGCTTCAGCTTCTCGGTGTCGTGCTTCTCACGGCTGCCGAACGGCCGGGCGACGAAGCCGGTGAGCAGCGCGGTCAGCGAGCTGGTGTGTGCGTACCCGAACTTGTCGTCGGGCATCACCCGCAGCATGAGCGGGCGCATCCACAGGGGTTGCAGCGTGAAGTACGCGGCCACGAACCCCGCCCCGCACAGCACCAGGGTGAGCTGGTCGGCGTCCGGCGCGATCGTCACCAGCGAGGCCACGGTCACCGCGCTGACCCAGAACATCAGGTGCCCGGTGAGGTAGAGGTACCGGGCGGCCGGGAACAGCCGCACGATCAGCACATGGGCGGCGAACGCCACGGTGATCACCAGCGCGACCGTGCCGCCGTGCGTGCCCAGGAAGTCGGCGAGGGTCCGGTCGGCCTTGGGCGGGGTGGTGCCCATGGCGCTGGCCAGCACGGTCTGGAAGCTGCTGAGGCCGCCGGTGAAGACCTCGATGCCGATGAACAGGATGACCACGCCGATCGTGGCCCGCAGCGCGCCCGCCACCGTGTCCTCGAACCGTTTGCGCTGCAACAGCAGCCCGGCCAGAGTGATCAGTCCGATGAGGATGGGGACCTGGCCGAACACGTTGTCGGCCAGGAAGGTGAGAATGTTCTTGACGATGTCCACGGTGGGTCCACCTCAGTCCTTGGTGACCTGAAGACGGATGTTGCTGATCATCGCTGATCGGGAGTGGCGGGCCACGTCCGGATCGCCGATGGGGGTTCAGTGCGGCGGGCGGAGTTCCAGCTCGATGCGGTATCTGTCGCCGCGGTAGATGGATCTGACGTATTCCAGGGCCTTGCCGTCGTCGCCGAGGGTCAGCCGTTTGAACAGGAAGGCGGGGGCGTGCACGGGCACGTCCAGTTCCTCCGACTCCTCCCGGGTGGTGACGGTCGGCTCGATCGTCTCGGTACCGGAGGCGATCACGATGCCGTGCTCGCGCAGCAGCTCGTAGAACGAGCGGCCTTCGAGCGCGTCGCGGGTGAGGTGCGGGAGCAGGTCGCCGGGAACGTACAGGGTCTCGATCGCCATGGGCGCGCCGTCGGCGAGCCGCAGGCGCCTAATGGTAAATACCTCTTCTCTCGGGGAGACGGCCAGCCTGCGGCCGACCTTGGGGCCCGCGGGGCCGCGCCGGAAGGACAGCAGCCGGCCGCTCGGGCGCATGCCTCTGCGGATCATGTCCTCGGTGAACGAGCTGATGGTGAGCGGTACCGCGATCTTGGGCTCGGCCACGAAGGTGCCGCTGCCCTGCTTGCGGTGCAGCCGTCCGTCCGCCACGAGCTGGTCGATCACGCCGCGCAGCGTGGGCCGGGAGACGCCGAGTTCCTGGGCCAGGCCGCGCTCGGGGGGCAGCGCGTCGCCCGGCCGCATGGCGTCGAGCATCGCCAGCAGCGCGATGCGCACCGCGCCGCGTTTCGTCCGCACCTGCGGCTCGTCGGCGGACCGCACTCCGGCCACCTCCATCATGTTCACCACCGCCCACAGTAGGAACTATCCGGCATATTGGTCAATACCACTTGGACATTCCTTGAATCAGCGCTTCGCTACCGGGGAACAGCTCTCCGTGACAACGGGTGCCAGGTGGAGGAGCCGTCGATGGGCCAGCCGATGATCACTCGCCGCGGGGCGCTGCTCGGCGCGGCGGCCTTCGGCGTCCCCGCCGCGCTGGCCGGCTGCGGCGGGCCGCCGGGCGGCTCGGGCGCGGGCACGGTCACCGTCGGGTCCAACGCCTCCGACGCGGTCCCCAAGAAGGCGTTGCAGCAGGTGGTCGACGGCTTCGGCGGGGCGACCGTGCGGATCAACACGGTCGACCACAACACCTTCCAAGAGAACATCAACCGCTACCTGCGCGGCACGCCCGACGACGTGTTCACCTGGTTCTCCGGCTACCGGATGCGGTTCTTCGCCGAACAGGGCCTGGCCACCGACGTCTCCGACGTGTGGCAGCGGATCGGCGGCGACTACACCCCCGCGCTCAAGGCCGCCTCCTCCGCCGCCGACGGCAGACAGTACTTCGTGCCGTTCACCTACTACCCGTGGGCGGTCTTCTACCGCAAGAGCGTGTGGGCGGACCGGGACTACCGGCCGCCGAAGACGCTCGACGAGCTGACCGCGCTGGCCGGACGGATGAAACGCGACGGGCTGATCCCGATCGGGTTCGCCGACAAGGACGGCTGGCCCGCGATGGGCACCTTCGACATCCTGAACATGCGCCTGAACGGCTACGACTTCCACATCGCGCTGATGTCGGGCAAGGAGTCCTGGACCGACCGCAGGGTCAAGGCCGTCTTCGACACCTGGCGCGGGCTGCTGACCCACCACCAGCCGGCCGCGCTCGGCCGCACCTGGCAGGAGGCCGCGCAGTCGCTGGTGCGCGGCCAGACCGGAATGTACCTGCTGGGGATGTTCGTCGCCCAGCAGTTCCCCCCGCGCGAGCTGGACGACCTCGACCTTTTCACCTTCCCGGAGATCAACCCGAAGTACGGCACCGACGCCATCGACGCCCCGATCGACGGCTACATGATCTCCGCCAAGGCGCGCAACGTCGAGGGGGCCAAGGCGCTGCTCGAACACCTCGCCGCCGCCTCCTCCCAGAACATCGCCACCGAACTCGACCCCGGCACGCTCGCGTGCAGCGCCAAGGCCGACACCCGCGGCTACACCCCCTTCCAGCAGCGCGGGGCGGAGCTGGTGTCCGGCGCCCGCCACATCGCGCAGTTCCTGGACCGCGACACCCGGCCCGACTTCGCCTCCACGGTGATGATCCCGGCGTTGCAGCGGTTCATCGGCCGCCCGGACGACATCGACGCCCTGCTGCGGGACATCGAGGCGCAGAAGGCGAACATCTTCCGCTGATGGCCCCCAACAGGCGCTATTCGGCCGGGGACCGGGCCGTCATCGCGGTGGGCCTGGGCCTGGCCGTCGCCCTCGAACTGGCCCTGATCTGGGGACCGGCGCTCGCCTCCGTCGCGCTGTCCGGCACCGACTGGGACGGCATCGGCCGGCCGCGCTGGATCGGCGGCGGCAACTACGCCGACCTCGCCGCCGAATATCCGCCGTTCTGGCCCGCGGTCCGCAACAATCTGCTCTGGCTGGGCTTCCTCGCACTGGTCGCCACGCCGTTCGGGCTGCTGTGCGCGGTGCTGCTGGACCGGCGGCTGCGCCTGTCCCGGGTCTACCAGAACGCGCTGTACCTCCCGGTCGTGCTGTCCCTGGCGGTGGTCGGGTTCATCGCCCAGCTCGTCTTCTCCGCCGACTACGGCGTGCTCAACGCGGTGACCGGGCTGACCACCGACTGGCTGGGCGACTCCTCGATCAACCTGTGGGTGGTGATGCCGGCCGCGGGCTGGCGGCACACCGGCTACGTGATGATCATCTACCTGGCCGGGCTCAAGTCCGTCGATCCGGCGCTGAAGGAGGCCGCGGCCATCGACGGGGCGAGCGAGGCGCAGACGTTCTTCAAGGTCGTCTTCCCGGCGCTGCGCCCGGTCAACGTGATCGTGCTGGTGATCACGGTGATCGAGGCGCTGCGCGCGTTCGACATCGTGTACGCGATCAACAAGGGCCGCAACGGCCTGGAACTGCTTTCGGTGCTGGTCACGGAGAACATCGTGGGCGAGGCGGCGCGGATCGGCTTCGGCTCGGCCATCGCGGTGATCCTCCTGGTGATCTCCACGGGTTTCATCGTCGTCTACCTGTCGCAGATCTTCCGGGAGGACCGGTGAAGCGGGCGGCGCTGCACGCCTTTCTGGGCCTGGTCGCGCTGGGCTGGGTGTTGCCACTGGCGCTCGCGGTGTACGCTTCGCTGCGCCCGTACGCCGAGACCGCCAGGCTCGGCTACCTCTCCCCGCCCGAGTCGCTGACGCTCGACTACTACGCCCGCGCCTGGACCGAGGCCGAGCTGCCGAAGTACTACCTGAACACGCTGATCGTGGTGCTGCCCGCGCTGGCGCTCACCCTGCTGCTCGCGTCCTTCACCGCGTTCGCCGTGGCCAGGCTGCCCATCCCCGGCCGCCGGAGCCTGCTGATCGTGTTCACGGCGGGCAACCTGCTGCCCCCGCAGGTGCTCATCACCCCCCTCTACAGCCTCTACACGCTGGTCCCGCTGCCCTGGTGGCTGTCGGACTCGATGTCGCTCTACGACTCCTACCTTGGGCTGATCCTCATCCATGTGGCCTTCCAGTTCGGGTTCTGCGTGTTCGTGATGGCCAACTTCATGCGCACGATCCCGATCGAGATCACCGAGGCCGCGCTGGTGGACGGGGCCGGGGTGTGGCGGCGCTACTGGCGGCTGACCCTCCCGCTGTGCCGCCCGGTGCTGGCCGCGCTCGGCACCTTGCAGTTCACCTGGATGTACAACGACTTCCTGTGGGCGCTGGTGCTGATGACCTCCGGCGACAAGCTGCCGATCACCTCGGCGCTGAACAACCTGCGCGGCCAGTTCTTCACGGACTACAACCTGCTGGCCGCCGGTTCGCTGCTGGTGGCGCTGCCCACGCTGGTGGTCTTCCAACTGCTGCACAAGCACTTCCTGGCCGGGCTCACCCTTGGCGCCGCGAAGGGCTGAGCCGCTGGTTGCTGGGGGCGGCGGCCACCAGGCCCTTGATCAGCAGGTCGAGTGCGTACTCGAAGTCGGCCTGCGGGTCCACGCCCTCCCGAGTGCCGTGCATCAGCCTGCTGAAGTGCGGCAGCCGTTCGGGGTCGAGCCTGCGGACGTACGCGCTGGCGCTCGGCTCGCCCGCGTGCCGGGCGGGATCCCCGGTGAATCCGCCGGTGGACAGCAGCAGCGAGCCGTACACCAGGCTGTTGACCGCGCTCAGCGCCCGCCACGCCCCCTGCTCGTCGAACCCGGCCGAGAACAGCGCGCCGACCAGGTCGTCCAGCGGCTTCAGCGAGCGTTCGGTGGAGGGGTTGGACTGGTCGGTGACCAGGGCCATCGGCACGGCGGGGTGGCTGCGGAAGACCCGGTACATGCCCAGGGCCAGCGTGCGGATCTGCTCCGGCCAGGGCAGGCGCGGGTCGGCCGGCTCGATCTGGCCGAAGACCCGATCGGCGATGCCGTCGAGCAGGTCGGACTTGCTGGCGACGTGGTTGTAGAGGGACATCGCCTCGACGCCGAGCACCTTGGCGAGCCGCCGCATGGACAGGCCGGCCAGGCCCTCGGCGTCGGTCAGGGCGAGTGCCGCGTCCAAGACCTTCTCCCTGTTCAGGGTCTCCCGCCGGGCCATGCGCGTGTCCTCTTCCGCCGGTGCCGATTGACAGAGCTTACGCCGTATGTGTTATTACTTACGACGTAAGCGTACGGTGTATGTAGGGAGAGGTCATGGCTGACGTCATCATCGTCGGCGGCGGGCCCGTGGGCCTGCTGCTGGCCTGCGAGCTGAAGCTGGGCGGGGCCGAGCCGCTGGTCCTGGAGGCCGCGACCGGCGACGGCCGGGCGGCCCGGAGCCTCGGGCTGCGTTCGCTCAACGCCCGCAGCCTCCAGTCGCTCGCATTACGCGGCCTGGCCGAGCCGATGGCGGCGGCGCAGCACGCCCTGTTCGACGAGCTGAGCAAGCTGCGTAGCCCCGGCCCGGACGACATGATCGGCCTGCTGGTGGAGTTCACCGGCAAGGGCATGATCAGGGGGCACTTCAGCGGCCTGCCGCTGTTCGACGCGTCGGGGAACGCCGAGTACGTCATGCTCAAGCAGGACGAGCTGGAGGCGATACTGGCCGCCCGCGCGGCCGGGCTGGGGGTCGAGGTCCGGCAGGGGTGCGCGGTGACCGACGTCGTCCAGGACGATTCGGGCGCGTCGGCCGTGCTCGCCGACGGGCAGGTGATCACCGGCCGCTTCCTGGTGGGGTGCGACGGCGGGCGCAGCGTGGTGCGCAAGCGGTCCGGGTTCGCGTTCACCGGTACGCCGCCCACGATGACCGGGCGGACCGCCATCGCCGAACTGACCGACCCGGGCCAGATCACCTCATCGATCCGCGCCCCCGGCGGGCTGGTCACCCCGTCGCTGGTGCCCGGCGAGATCTCCACCTTGGAGTTCGGCGGCGGGCCGGACGACCGCGACGAGCCGATGACGGCCGCCGAGCTGGCGGGAAGTCTGAGCCGGGTGACCGGGCTCGACGTACGGGTGGCCAAGCTCACCACGGGCATCCGCTTCAGCGACAACACCCGCCACGCGGACACCTACCGCAGGGGCCGCGTCCTGCTCGCGGGCGACGCGGCGCACGTCCACTCGCCGATCGGCGGGCAGGGCCTCAACCTGGGCCTCCAGGACGCGATGAACCTGGGCTGGAAGCTCGCCCTGGTGGCGGCGGGGCGGGCCGCCGACGCGCTGCTGGACACCTACACTGCCGAACGCCACCCGGTGGCGGCAAAGGTCCTGCGTAACACGCGCGCTCAGGTGGCGCTCATGCGCCCGGGCCCGCAGGTGGACGCGCTGCGCGAGGTACTTGCGGAGACCCTGCGGCTGCCCGAGGCCCACGAACACTTCGCCACGATGATGGACGGCACCGCCGTGGACTACGCCCCCGGCACCCCCGTCGGCCGCTTCGCCGGCGCTCACGACCTCACCGACGGACGCGCCCTCCTCCTGAACGCCGGCCCGGTCCCCGTGGGCTACGAGGACCGCGTCCGCGCGGCGGTCTCTGACGAGGAGCAGGAGGTACTGGTACGCCCGGACGGCTACGTCGCCTGGACCGCCGGGCACGGCGACCTGGGCGAAGCGCTCGCCACCTGGTTCGGCGAGGGTGGCATGCTGGGAGCCTGACGATCACCAGGAGCTCAGCGATGACCAACCCCGTCAACACACGGCGCACCCCGCTCTCCGCCGACGAACGGCCCCGCGCGGAGGCCACCTTCACGGCGCTTGTGGCGGAGACGCTGACCACCAAGGGCCGATTCCGGGTGACGGCCGATACTCCGGACATGATCGAGCTGTTCCAGACGGCGGCCCGCCGGACGGGCGAGAGCCTGGGACGGCCGGTGGTCAGCTACGCCAACGGCCGGGACATCGTGATCACCTTCGCCGACGACGCCTGAACACTATTCGCCCGCGAATACTCGCGGAAAAGGCAGAGTAGCGAACACGGTTTTGCCGGGGGCTCCGTCTGAATAGTGGTAACCCGTCTCTTTGGCGATGGATCGAACGATGAAGAGCCCCCGGCCGCTCTCGGCCTCGAAAGGGACTTCGGTGGGGGGTTCGGGGAGGCGGGGGTGGGAGTCCCATACGTTGATGGTGAGGGAGTCGTGGTGTTCTGAGAGGGTGATGCGGATAAGGGAATCTTTGGCGAGTAGCGTGCGGGTTGCGGGAGGGTTGTCCGCGTATCCGAGGGCTTGGATGGAGTTGGTGATCAGCTCCGACGCGATGAGCTGGGCGTCCTCGATGAAGGCGGCGGCTCGGTGACCCCAGCCACGCAGGACGGCCGCCGTATGCGCCCGGCCGATCCAGACCGCACTGGGCAACGCGACCAGCATGAGCGTGTCGGTACGGAGATTATCCTCGTTTTTAGGCGTCATGTGAGCCCCAAATTTGATATGTCGCCAATATCCGCTTTGGCTAGATCCTGCCTTTGCCGAATTTTGAATTCCGGCTGCTTCGCGACAAGACTGCCGTGCATACTGCGCCCAGCGGGAAGTTGTGCCGCGACCGTTGGCGACGGAATGCGACCTCGGGCAGGTCTCCAGGAGGAGAGATGGCGCAGGAGCACGAGTTCGGAAAGCGTGCGACACAGGTATACGCTGCCGAGCTGGCCAGGCTTAGGCAGGAGAAGGGGTTCATCCAGGCTTCTCTAGCTACTCGCCTGCGAGTACACCGCTCGATGATCTCGCATATCGAGCATGAGAGGAAACTTCCCACTAGGGCCATATCTGAGCAGCTTGACCAAGTCTTCGGATTGACGGCCACCAAGCACTTTGTGACCCTGTACGAGCGCATCGTCCAGGCCCGCGCTTCACTCAAGTGGTTCGTCGAATGGCTGGAGGCCGAAGAACGGGCCGTCATGTTGCAGTCGTGGGACCCGCTGCAAGTCAGCGGCCTGCTCCAGACCCTGAACTACGCCCGGGCGGTCATCGGTTTCAACCCGCTGCTCAGCCCGGAGGAGGTCGAGATGCACGCGCAGAAGCGCGTGGCTCGACGGTCCATCCTGAACAGGACATCGCCCCCCGCCGTATGGATTCTCCTCGACGAGAGCGTGCTCCACCGCCCCATCGGAGGAGCACAGGTGCTCGCCGAGCAGCTTCGCTATCTGCTCGACCTCGCCCAGAACCCCCGGCTGACCATACAGATCGTGCCCACCAAGGCTGGGAACGCCGCCGGCCTGATGACCGGATTCCATATCGCCCGGCTACCGAACGGCGTAGAGGTCGTGTCGACCGACTCCATCTTCTCCGGGCAGACCTCTGCCGACACAGATCTGGTCGCAAAAGCGAAAATGTGGTACGAAGCTATAAAAGCGGATGCATACCCACAAGGTGTCTCGATACAGCTCATAGAGGATGCACTCAGCCGATGGCAGAAGGAGTAAACCTGGAAGGCGCCGACTGGCGCAAAGCACGCGCCTCCGGTTCCAGTGCTGCACACTGCGTCGAGGTCGCCACAAACCTCCCCGGCCTGATCGCCATCCGCGACAGCAAGGACCCCAACGGCCCCAGCCTCCGCTTCACCCCCACCGAGTGGACAACCTTCCTCCACAGGATCAAAGAAGGCAAGCCTACACATACCCCGAAGGCCGACCATTACAGTTCATCGAGGATGCCCTGAGCTGATGGATGGCGATCTAGCCCATGACCTGACCGGATGGCGCAAAGCACACTCATCCACCGCTAACGGCGAACAATGTGTCGAGGTCGCCATAAGCCTCCCCGGCCTGGTCGCCATCCGCGACAGCAAGGACCCCAACGGCCCCACCCTCCGCTTCACCCCCACCGAGTGGACAACCTTCCTCCACAGGATCAAAGAGGGCACCTAAATGATCATTAGTGGCTGCTGTAGTTGATGGTCAGGATGACCACGACCGGATGCGGATCTCCTTCAGGGCCAGTCGTGTACGTATCGCAATACTGGTAGTCGATACGCGCGGAACTACTAACCCTGTAGTGAAACGTCCGCGACCACCCCTCCCCCTTCGGACGTCCGGCGCGCCCCTTGAGCAGGCTGATCGACGCGATCGGGTCCGGGCTGCCCGGAGTACGCGAAACGTGGTCCCAGAACTGCTGGGCCTGCTTGAGCCCGACCCGCTCGACCAGTTCGCCCCAATGTCCGAGGTACTGCCGGTGGACGAGGACCCGATACCGGGGCGCCTCCTCCGGCCTGCCGCCCGGCCGGCGGGCCGGGCGATGCGGGTCGTACGCGCTACCCTTGCTCATCCGGCTCGCTGACCTCGGCATAGTCCCCTGGGCGGTGTTCTCCCAAAAGCACCGAACGCCGTAGCGGATCTTCCAGCTGACGCGCGGTGTTCCGCCACGCCGCGACACACTCATCCAGAATGGCCGTGTCCTCATCCGCGCTGGCCGCGACCAAAGCATCGTTGAGCTCCCCTAGAAACTCGGTCAGGTCATCCCGATCGAACGTACGCAGCCAGGCCAGCTCACCCAGCTCACCGGCCTTGGGCAGATCCTTCCGGCGCAGCAGCCGCTCAAGCTTCATGTACGCCTCCCACCACTTGCTGAGCGTCTCCAGGAGCCGCAAGCGACTCTCAGGCAACATCACCAAGCTGGTCCCGTCCTTGTCGCGGAGTCGCGCTTGCCCCTTCCGGGCGGCTTCAAGGAACTCCGTACGCCGGTTGGCCAGATCAGTAGGAAGGAAGATTATGTCTGACATCACGCTCTCCACTACTAGGATCGTGCCTAGAATCCTACCCACGATCCTGGCCGACGTACACCTCGACCGGGTGTGATCCAAAAGGACAAGGCCGGTTGGACCACAACAAACCCTTCGACGCACAGGAGTGGTATCTCTGCGATGCCCAGAACGGCGACCCTCAGCGGTGGCGGACGGTGAGCCTTGTGACCGCGATGATGGGCATTCTGACGCGGGGCCCGCACTTCCTGGACACCGCACTCCAGAGGGATCAACGGGTGATCCGCGCCGTTGCGCGCGAACTGTCGGCCAGGGGTCTGGATGCGCTGTCGCTGGCCAGGTACGGCATGAGATCAGAAGTAGCCGAGATCGTCATCGGCATACTGATGATCAAGGCGGTGTATCAGGGGAGGATGGGAGTCTTGCCGGGCGTGGACATCGCCCGCTGGCATGCCGCACTCGGGGTGCCGCCTCTCCAGGATGCCCCTGGACTTCCCGCCGAACGCTCTATTCTGGCCTACTTCGAGAAGCAGGTCCTTCCCGCGATCCCTCGAATCCACCAGTGGATCGAGACGGCCCCGTTGGACGATCTTGTCTCGCTCACCCCGCCCCACAACGGCGAACTGCCCCGAGCGACCGAGGGAACAGCCGATCATGGGCTCAATGAGCACTACACCTGGGCCGTGGACCACTTCGCGACCACCTTCTACACCGGCTGGCGGACGAAGTCGCTGCACCTCGCGCTGCGCTGGCTGGACGGCGAAGCAGTACCGCCGTGCCCCGAAGAGCTGATGCGCGACCGCCCCACCTCGCGAAGCGAGACCGAAGCGGAGATCGCGAAGCGGGCGGTCTACGGGGAACAAGATGCTGCCTCGTCAGAGGCTTCTCTGGCACATGAGATGACCCGCCATGCGGTCGGATTACTGCGGCAGGGAAGATACCGCGAGGCCGCAGCCGTCTTCGAGTTCGGTACCCGGCACCGCCCTGACGACCCGACATTGCGCAACAACCTGGGACTCTGTCTGATCCCGGAAGATCCCCGGGAGGCTCTGCGCCATCTTCAGACCGCTGAGGACATGGGATACAAAGCACCCCTCACCAACGCCTACAACCAGATGTGCTGCTTTGCGAGCATCGGCCGCTCCCGCGCCGCCCTCAATGTGGCCGAATCGGCCTGGAACCTTCCAGTGGCTCGCCACACGCCAGGCGTACAGCTTTGGCGGCGCAAGGACGAAGGCGGCTGGGAGCTGTTCGACTGCGACGACACCCGGTCCTGTCTCGCCGGGCTCGCGGCGTCCATCGCCGCTGAGGAAGGGTGGAGCGACGAGGAGGCCACCTGGCGGGCCCGGGCGGCCGATCGACCCGCCGTTTCATAGCGCCCATCAGCCCGCGCCGAACCAGTTGGGCATGTCGAGCCGGAACAGGTCCGATGGGGTGACCTTGCGTAGGTCCGTTTCCAGGGCTTGGAGGCGGTCCGCTCCCAAGATCTCTGACCAGTGGGCGCGGATGCGGTCGAAGGACTGTGCGGACTTCGCCAGGGCGTCGAAGGCGTGGGGTGTCAGGTGGATGGTTTTGCGGCGGGCGTCCTCAGGGTCAGGGGTGCGTTCGACGTAGCCGAGGTGTTCCAGGGTGTCGACCATCTTGCCGGCCGCCTGTTTGGATACGCCCAGTCTGCGGCCCAGTTCGACCGCCGTGGTGCCCGAGGGGCCGATGGCCTGGAAGACGAAGCCGTGCAGGGGCCGCATGTCCGGGTGACCCTGTTGAGCCAGTTCGGCGTGGACCTCGTCGATGATCACACGGAAGCCGAGCAGCAGGCGCAGGGGCAGCTCGAATCCCGGGGCGTCGCTTGACATTAAAGACAACCTCATTGACTATATGGACAACCTCGTTGACCATCTTAGGGAGAGCAGCCCATGCCCGTCATCCGTCACACCGAACGCCGCCGTACCGAGACCCCCAACGGCGTGATGACCACCCTCGCCACCCCCAGCCAGGGCGGTACGGCCGGGCTGGCCGTCTGGCATGTGGAGTTCGCGCCGGGCAGGCGGGGTCCCGAGCATGCCTTCGACACCGAGCAGGTGTGGACCTTCGTGGCCGGGACCGCGACCGTCGATCTACCGACGGGGACGCTCACCGTCGAGGCCGGGGACACGCTGGTCATCCCCGCCGACCAGTTCCGGCAGATGACCGCCGACCCCGAGCGCGGCTTCACCGCCATCGTCGCCGCGCCCGCCGGTACGCGCGTGTACACCCCCGCCGACGAGCGGATCGTCCCTTTGTGGGCGAGGTGACAGCAGGCTCACAACCGCTCGGTCAGGAAGTCCTCCCAGGTACGCGTGCCCAGGTCGGCCCCCGAGAGGGTCAGGTTCGCCCCCTCCCGGTACAGGCGGCCGACCCGGCCGGGCATCGGTACCGGCAGCAGTGCCCGCCGCCGCCCGCGCGCCCGCAGGTACGTGCGTGCGAGGTCGGTCATGCCGTACACCCTCGGCCCGGCGAGGTCGGCGACCAGGCCGGCGGGCTCGCCCAGCGCCAGGGTGAGCATCCGGTCGGCGACGTCACGCGTGTCCACCGGCTGTAGCCGCACCGCGCCCGGCACCGGCATGACCGGCAGCTTCGTCATCGTGCCGAGCACCGCCAGCACGAGATCGTGGAACTGCGCCGCGCGCAGCGTCGTCCACGGCACGCCTGACTCGGCCACCGCCCGCTCGGCGTCCAGCTTCGCGCGGAAATAGCCAAGCGGCAGCCGATCCGCCGCGATGACCGAGATGTGCACGAAGTGCTCCACCCCGGCCCGCGCCGCCGCCCGCGTCAGGTGCCCCGCCGCGACATCATCGCCCTTGGCCGCGCCCGCCAGGTGCACGACGGTCTCGACGCCCTTGACCGCGCGCTCGATCCCCTCGTCCTTGACCAGGTCGCCGGTCAGGTACTCGACGTCGGCGAGCGGCGCGCGGGCACCACTGCGGCTGAGCACCCGCACCCGGCGGCCCGCGTCGAGCAACATCGGCACCAGCAGCCGCCCCAATCGGCCCGTACCCCCGGTGACCAGTACAGTTTCCGGCATAATCGCTCCCCGCCCTTCGGTCGGTCTGTGTGGCTCTACGGTTACGACCCCGGGCATGGAAGGAACGTGACGACGGTGGACGACGAGGCCGAACGGCTGGCCGCCCGGTTCGAGCGGGATCGGGGGCATCTGCGGGCGGTGGCCTACCGGATGCTCGGTTCGCTGAGCGAGGCCGACGACGCCGTCCAGGAGACGTGGCTGCGGCTCAGCCGTACCGACACCCGCGACGTCGCGAACCTCACCGCCTGGCTCACCACGGTCGTCGCCCGGGTCTGCCTCAACCTGCTGCGTTCCCGCGAACGGCGGCGCGAAGACCCCCTCGATGACCGGCCGCTGGAGACGGGCGGCGGCGATCCGGAGCAGGAGGCGGTGCTCGCCGACTCGGTGGGCGTGGCGCTGCTGGTCGTGCTCGACACGCTCGCCCCGGCCGAACGGCTGGCGTTCGTGCTGCACGACATGTTCGCCGTGCCGTTCGAGGACATCGGCCCCATGATCGACCGGTCCGCCACGGCGGCCAGGCAGCTCGCCAGCCGCGCCCGCCGCCGGGTCAAGGGCGCCGCCGCCCCGGCCCCCGACCAGGCCCGTCGCCGCCATGTCGTGTCCGCGTACCTCGCGGCCACCCGCACCGGTGATTTCGCGGCCCTGATCAGCCTGCTGCACCCCGACGTCGTGCTACACGCCGACGCGCTTGCTGTACCCACGGCCCGGCCCGTTGTCGTCCGTGGTGCCCAGACTGTCGCCAAGAGTGCCGCGGCGGCGGCTAGCCGTGCCCAGTTCACCGGCCTCGCCCTGGTCAACGGCCTGCCGGGGCTGGCGATGCTCCGGCACGGCCGGCTCTGCCTGGTGCTGACGTTCACCGTCACGGACGGCCTGATCACCGAGATCGACGTGATCGGCGATCCCGCCCGGCTGGCCGCGCTCGACCTCGCCGTGCCGGAGGCATGAGGTGTCGATCGTCGCGGAGACCGGCGCGCGGGTGCGTGAGGTGCTGCGCAGGTGCGAGGGCGGCTTCCTCGAGTCGGTCGGCTTCGGCACGACCGGGGAAGAGGACCACGTTGACATCCAGATCAGCCAGGCACAGGGGTGGGAGCTGGTCACGGTACGGCTGCACGGCGTCCGGCACTTCGCGATCGGCAAGGGACCGGACATCATGGGGTCGTTCGTGGACGAGGTGTCGGCGGTGCCGCTACCGGCAGGCGACCCGGTGTGGCCGGTGGAGGTCAGCGGGCTGATCACGCGTTTTCCGGGGCTGCCCGACCTGTACTGGGTGCGTGTCGTGGGTCCCACGGAACTGATCTGCCTGGCCACCGTCCTGACGGTGTCGGTATCGGCTTGACGACACGAACGCGGAGCGCGTCCGGGTCCGGCCACAGTGCGGTTAAATGCCGATCATGGATGACTCGGCACGCATGTGGATCACCGCGGTTCCACCGTTCGGCCCGGACGACATCGGGGTACTGCTCGCGCTCGACCTCACCTCGCAGGACCCTGGCGAGCGCATGGTCTCGGTACTGCTCAACCGGGGTCACGAGGGTGAGGAGGGCGTCTTCTACCTGCTCCCGGCCGACCTGTCGGCCCGCTACGAACGTACCGGCGAACGCCTCGCGGTCAGCCTCACAGCCTCCCGCAAGGTACTCGACCACGACCTCACCGACCGCGCCGACTCCCTGCGCGACCACCTGGCCGGGCTTCCGTCCGACGCCGACGACGACGACCGGGTCACCCTGCTTCGCCGCGAGCTGGTGACCGACTTCGTCCCGGAGGTGGTGGACGGGGAGAAGCAGGCGGTCCTCCTGATCGACCACGCGGGCCCTGCCCCGCTCGACGAACTCCTCTCCGAATTCGACCAGGGCGAGGCCAGCCTCGCCGTCCTCTACGCCGAGTGACGTCATTAAGGGTCACCTACGACGCGAAGGCCAATGCCGCTTACATCTATCTGAACCAGGACGACACGGAGGCGCGGTTCGGCTGGATGTATCCCTGCGACCCGGTGGCCGTGGACGGCATGATCAACCTGGACTTCGACGTATCCGGGCGACTGATCGGCGTCGAGGTCCTTGGTGCCAGGTCCAAACTCCCCGCGCATCTCCTGGACTCCGCCGAGCGAATCGACCGATGCTGACCGATCCGGCGGCCATCCGCGCGGCCCTCGCCCATTACCAGAACTTCGGGGAATGCATCATCACCGATGTCGGATGGGCGCATTACGGCACCTCGATCGAGGTGTCGTTCGATTACATCTGGGACGGGACGCGGATTCGCGACGACCTCGGTACCCGTCCTCATATCGTCGTCGTGCGGGCGGTACTCGTCCAGGAGATGCACCTCGGCAATGCGCTCAACGTGTCCATGCTCGAGCACCCGGAAAAGCTGAACTGGGGCTTGTCCGAGGTCGCCCAGGTGGTCCTGGTCGAGGACAGCGACATGGCCCGCCCGTACTCCCACCCGAGCGGACTCCAGTGTCACCACCTCGCAATAAGGTGGGAAGCGAAGCGCCGCATCGACATGGTGGCCTTCGGCTTCGAGCTCGATGATCTTTCTACCAAGTGAGGTCGTACGTGCCGGTCATATCGGTATCGTCCGCTGGAATGTGGAATCCGGGTACATCTCCGCCGAGGAGAAGGCCGACGCGATCGCCTGGCTGAGCAGGTGATTCGGGTGGGGAGATAACCAGTGGCGATCGTGCCTGGAGCGTCGGTAGCGTCGCGCCGGTGATTCATGAGCATCCGCTGGCCTACGTACTCGGGCTCGAAGGCATCGCGCTGTTGCGGTCCTTCAGCGGGGAGCACGACCGGGCTTTCATCGAGCGGCGCTTCGCCGAGATCCGCAGGCTGCTCGACGATGAGGCCCTGGCCGATGCCGGGGTCGATGTCGTCCGGGTGGACACGGTCGAGGGGTACCGCATCTGGTCGGCCACCTACGACGGGCCCAACTCGGCGTTCGACCTCGACGAGCCGTACATCAAGGAGATCATCGGCCCGCTGCCGGTGGGCGACGCGCTGGACGCGGCCTGTGGCACCGGGCGGATCGCCGGGCTGCTCGGGGAGCGCGGGCACCGGGTGATCGGGGTGGACAGTTCGCCCGACATGCTGGCGCACGCCCGGACGCGGGTGCCCGGGGCCGAGTTCCGCGAGGGCGAACTGACCAGGCTTCCGGCGGCGGACGACGCCGTTGACCTGGTGGTGTGCTCGCTGGCGCTGTCCCACGTCAAGGATCTCGCCCCGGTGATGGCCGAGTTCGCCAGGGTGTTGCGCCCCGGCGGCAGCCTGGTGATCGCCGACATCCACCCGGAGGGGGTGGCGCGGGGCATCGTGCCGCCGGTACGGCTGCCGGACGGGCGGCCGGGGCGGGTGGCGAGCCATCTGCACCTGGTGGGCGACTACCTGCGGGCCGCGCTGCCGGTGGGGCTGCGGGTCGTGCGCTGCGAGGAGCCGGCGCCGCCGGTCGCCGACCGCGCCCAGCAGGGCGAGGCCCCTTCGATCGACGTGTGGGAGCTGTGGCCGTGGTCGCTCGCCGCGCTCGCCCCCGAGGCGGCGAAGGCGGCGGCGGCCGGGGTTCCGGCCATGCTGATCTGGCACTTCCAGAAGAGCTGAACCGCATTATGCCGAGGTCTTCGCCACGCTCCAGCCGCCGTCCACGGTGAGGGCCGCGCCGGTGACGAAGGAGGCCTCTGGGGCGGCCAGGAAGGCGACCGCGGCGGCCACCTCGTCCGGGCGGCCGAACCTCCCGGCGGGCGTGGCGGCCACGGTGGCCACCCGTCCGGCCTCGGCGACGCCGTTCCAGGCCGGGCTCATGATCGGGCCCGGCACGACCGCGTTCACCCGCACCTCGGGGGCGTAGTCCACGGCGAGCTGCCTGGTCAGCGACAGCAGGCCGCCCTTGGCCGCCGCGTACGCCCCGCAGCCGGGCAGCCCGACCCCCGCCTGTACCGACGACGTGATCACCATCGCGCCCCCGCCGTCCTTGGCCAGCAGCGGCAGGAACGTCCGCGCGCCCAGATAGGCGGCCTTGAGCGAGACGGCGAGCTGGAGGTCCCAGTCGGCCTCGGTCAGGTCGCCCAGCGGCAGCGCGGGCACCACCCGGCCGGGCCCGTTGGCGTGCAGTACGTCCAGCCTGCCGTACTCCGCCAGCACCCACTCCCCCGCCGCCGCCCAGTCGCCCGGCACGGACACGTCACAGTGCAGGTAGGCCGCCGCGCCCCCGGCGGCCACGATGTCCCGCGTCACCCGCTCCCCCGCCTCGTCGGCGATGTCGCACAGCAACACCCGCGCGCCCTCGTCGGCCAGCCGCCTGGCGGTGGCCGCGCCGATCCCGGACGCCGCCCCGGTGACGAACGCGACGCTCCCCTCGAACCTCATGCCTCCGTCGTTCCCCCGAGCGACGACGCCGTCACCATGTCCCGTCAGCGGAGGCCGGCGAAGAGGTCGTCCTCGTGGTCGGGGGCGGCGGCGACGCGGTTGTAGTGCCGGATGAACGCCTCGGTGCCGAGGCCGTGCCGCTGGAACTCCTCGGGCAGTTCCAGCAGGAACATGCTGTCGGTCTGGCTCTGGTGCGCCTTCAGGGCCTTGATCTTGCGTTCCACGTACGCGGTGGCGTCGACGACGGTGGTGATCAGCTCGTCGGGGGTGCCGAAGTCGTCGGGGAACTCCTCCTCCATCGGCATCCCGGCTGCCCGCATGTGCTCGATCATCCGCTTGATGCCCGAACGCGGCATCGCCCCGTAGTAGAGCTTGTCGGGGATCTGCGTCGCCTCGGTGGCGGCCACCGCGATGCGGTGGGCCTGGATGTGGTCGGGGTGGCCATAGCCGCCGTTCTCGTCGTAGGTGACCACGACCTGCGGGCGGTACTTCCGCATCAGCTCGGACAGCCGCGCGGCGGCGGTCTCCACCGGCACGTTCGCGAAGGCTCGGGGGTCGTCGTTGGCCTCCCAGCCCACCATGCCCGAGTCGCGGTAGCCCAGCGTTTCCAGGTGCGCGATGTTCAGGTGGGAGATCGACTCGCGGAGTTCGGTCAGCCGTAGGGCGGCGACCGCCTCGGGGTCGTGTCCGGGTTCGCCCGGCTTCACCCCGCCGGGCGCGTCGCCCTGTTCGCCGTTGGTGCAGGTCACCAGGACCGTGCGGATGCCTTCCTCGGCAGCGCGGAGCAGGACGCCGCCGGTGCTCAGCACCTCGTCGTCCGGGTGCGCATGTACCGCCATCAATGTCAATTCATGATCCATATTGTTTCCTCCCCGAATGACCCTACATATCGGGAGACGGCTCCGCGTCGCGCGCGAACGCCGCAGGGCGCGCCGCGTGGAGTAGGACTGGAAATCATGGACTTCAAGACGTTCTATCCGCCCGTCGAACCGCACGACTCCGGACTGCTCGACGTCGGCGGGAGCGACGCGATCCACTGGGAGATCTGCGGCGACCCCGCGGGCAAGCCGGCCCTCTTCCTGCACGGCGGTCCCGGCGGCGGGGTGATCCCCGACCATCGCAGGCTGTTCGATCCGGCGGCGTACCGGATCGTACTGTTCGACCAGCGCAACTGCGGGCGGAGCCGGCCGCACGCAGGCGACGCCGGCACCTCGCTGGCGGCCAACACCACGCCGAACCTGGTCGCGGACATCGAAAGGCTGCGCGAACACCTCGGTATCGACCGCTGGCTGGTCCTCGGCGGATCGTGGGGCAGCACGCTGGCGCTCGCCTATGCCCAAAGCCACCCCGAGCGGGTCACCGAGCTGGTGCTGCGCGGGATCTACCTGGCCAGGCCGTCGGATGAGGTGTGGTCCTTCACCGGCACCGGCGCGGCGCGGCTGTTCCCCAAGGAGTGGGCGGCCTTTCGCGACCTGATCCCGGAGGCCGAGCGCGACGACCTGCTCACCGCGTACGGCAGGCGCCTCTTCGACCCCGACCCCGAGGTGCACCTCCCGGCCGCCCGCGCCTGGACCGGGTGGGAGCTTTCGGCCAACACCCTGCTCCCGGTGCCCGACCCTGCGCTCGACGACCGGACCGTACTCGGCTTCGCCCGCATCGAGCAGCACTACTTCAGCAACGACTGCTTCCTCGGCGACGGGCTGCTGGCCGGCATCGATCGGATCAGGCACATCCCGACCGTGATCGTGAACGGCCGCTACGACATGAAAACGCCCCTGGAACAGGCCTGGGACCTGCACCTGGCCTGGCCGGAGGCGGAACTGCACATCGTGGAGAACGCCGGGCACGCCGGATCGGAACCCGGCACCCTGCACCACACGATCGCCGCCACCGACCGCTTCCGCTGATCAGTCCGGCTGATCAGCCCGGCTGATCAGCCGAAGTAGGCGAACCGGCCGAACAGCCGCACCGCGTCGTACAGCACACGGGCCTGGTCGCGGCACCAGTCGGCACCGTCGTGCCGGTCGCGGCAGATGGCCCGCATCTCGGTCAGGAACCGGGAGTCGATCCACTTGCGGCCGTCCTCCTCCGGCCACAGGGCGAGCCCGCCCCGGCCGTAGTTGCGGTAGCCGAAGTCGTGCTGCTCGCACGCCTGGCGGAACCGCCTGGCCTGGCGCGGCGGCGTCGCGGTGCAGCCGTCGGTGGTCCAGTCGAACGGCTCGGCCTGCGACTGCTCGGCGAAGTCGGCGTATCCGAGGTTCATGATCAGGTCGGCGGTCTCCCTGACCGACAGCGCGGACGCCGCGAACGCGCCGGGCGCCGGCAGGGCGAGGCCGAGCACGAGGGCCATGGCGGTGCTCACCACTCCGGCGGCCACCGCCCGAGTGGTCACCACCCCGGCGGCCACCGCCCGGATGCCGGGCAGAGGTCGATGCATCGCGATGCTCCCTTGGTCGGCGGTCGTGCTTCTTGGTGCGATCAGGGTGCTTCGCGGGGGCCGGGAACACACGCGACTTGGCATGGACACGCCAGTCACCGACGTTTTGATACTGTAACTTTACGTGGTCTAGAACTACCCTGTGTAGTGGTCGGATGGGTGATCACTGGGGGAGGGTCTTCGTGGACGGCACGCGGATATCCGGCAACGGCAGGCGGGCGGCGGCCCTCGTCTCCGCCCGCGCGCCGTCCCAGGTGGTGATGGGGTCCGCCCCGGTGGGCATCCTGATCAACCGGCTGGCCACCACGACCCGGCACGAGCTGCTGAGCATCGGCGCGCCGCTGCCGCGCGTCATGCTGCCCGGCGCCGTGGTGCGGCTGATCGCGGTCCCGGGGGAGCTCGCGGACGGCGGCGAGCGCTACGAGGGCGCGGAGGTCCGGCTGATCGACCCGCTGCCGTTCCGGATGGCCGTCTTCGACCGGGGAGCCGCCCTGCTGCCGCTCGACCTCGATTCCTTCCACAATGGCGTGCTGCTGGTGCGCGACCCGGTCGTGGTGCGCACGCTGGCAGGCGCCCACCAGGTGTGCTGGGAGCTGTCCGGCCGGGCCTCGCCGCTGGACGAGCCGCCCCCGCACCTCCAGCCGGTGCTGTCGTCACTGCTCGACGGGCTGACCGACCAGGCGGCCAGCATGCGCCTCGGCATGTCGCTGCGCACCTACAGCCGCCGGGTCACCGAGATCCTGGCCGCGCTCGGCACCACCAGCCGCTTCCACGCGGGCGTGCAGGCCGTCCGCCGGGGCTGGGCCTGAGCCGGGTCACTCCGTGGCGGGCGGCGGCGGGAAACGGCCGTCCGGCCCCTTGGCGTACGGCAGGGCCCGCACCACCGCGTCGGTGTTCAGCGGCCCGTAGATGTGCGGAAACCTGTCCGGCCGGTCCGGCACGCTCTCGTACCTCACCTGCGGCCCCACCTGGTCCTCGTCGATGACCAGCAGCACCAGGTCGTCCGCGCCGCCGTAGAAGGCGTCGGCCACCCCGGCCACCTGCCTGGCCGTGCTCGCGTGGACGAACCCGACCTCCGCCGGCGACAGCCCCAGTGTGGATACCGTGTACTCCCCCGTGCCCAGCGCCCGCTCCCACTCCGGCCGGGAGGCGATGTGGTAGATCAATCGCATGTTTCGATTGTGACGGGATGAAACGGGCATGCCGCACGCCTTGACATTGACATCGATGTCAAGGCTTACCGTGCTGGAAGCCACGGATCAGGGAGGGGGCCGCCCGATGCGGATCGGGGAGCTGGCCGAGCGTACCGGGGTGAGCACGCGTTCGCTGCGCTACTACGAGCAGCAGGGGCTGATCACGGCCCGCCGCACGGCCAACGGCTACCGGGAGTACGACGAATCGGACGTCCGGCTGGTGGCGGAGATCCGCGCGCTGCTGGCGGCCGGGTTCGCGCTGGAGGACGCCCGGCCGTTCGTCAACTGCCTGCGCGCGGGCCATCCGGCGGGCGACGCGTGCCCGGAGTCGGTCGCCGTCTACCGGCGCAAGCTCGCCGAGATCGACGCGGAGATCCACGATCTGATCAGGCGCAGAGCCGACGTGGCCGACCAACTGGCGCGGGCCTGTCCTGGCTGCGCCCTGACCAGGGAGCACAGTAATGATCACGTTGACCACGGAGAACTTCGACGAGCAGGTCCTCGGCGCGGACAAACCGGTCCTCGTCGAGTTCTGGGCTGAGTGGTGCGGCCCGTGCAAGATGGTCGCGCCGGTGCTGGAGCAGATCGAGGCGGAGTACGGTGACCGCGTGACCATCGCCAAGCTCAACGGCGACGACCACCCGGAGATCGTGCGGCGCTACGGGGTGATGGGCTTCCCCACGATGAACCTTTACCGTGACGGCGAGGTCGTCCGGCAGATCGTGGGCGCCAAGCCCAAGCGCCTGCTGGTGGCCGACCTCGAAGGCCACATCTGAAGCCCGCGCCAAAGGGGGCACCGCAAGGCCGAAGAGCCGCCCGCCGTACGGCGGGCGGCTCTTCGGCGCTCACCACGCCGCATCGGGCGCGGCGCCTCGTGCGGCGGGCCGTGCCGGGCTCACCCGTGGGCGTAGACCCGGTGGACGAACTCCGCGAGCTTGTTGTCCGGTAGTTCCTTGGCGAGGTCGGCCTCGCTGACCATCCCGACGATCCGGCGTTCATCGATCACCGGGACCCGCTTGATCTGGTGCTTGGCCATCGTCGCGAGCGCCTCTTCGATGCTGCTGTGGGCCTCCACCCACACCAGCCCTGCGGCGAGTTCGCCCGCTTCGGTCCGGTCGAGGTCCTTGCCCTCGGCACAGCACTTGATCACGATGTCCCTGTCGGTGATGATGCCCTTGAGCCGATCGTCGTCCCCGCAGATGGGCAGCGCGCCAACGGACAGGTCACGCATCATCCGCGCGGCCGTACGCAGGCTCTCGTGCTCACCGACGCACTGCGCACCCTGATGCATAACATTCTGGACCGTCTTGCCGGCACTTTCGGTGGTCATCGCTATCCCCCTGGAAGGATCGATTCGCGTTCCACGGCCCACTACCCAAAACCTCCGGCATCAGCGTATGGATTGGAAGGGATCTAGGTGGACGAGTCCGGCGGCACCCCCGCGCCCCCTGAGGGCGACGATATGGACGGCTTACGGCTGCGCACGAAAGGCCGTCTCGATCCCGTCGATCTGCGCACCGACCGGCCGCACCCGGCGCGCGTCTACGACTATCTGCTCGGCGGAAAGGACAACTTTCCCGCCGATCGTTCCGCCGCCGAACGGGGATTGGGCAAAGCCCCGGGCCTGCGTGATCTCGCGCGCGCCAACCGGGCTTTCCTGACCCGGGTGGTGCGGGCGGCGGTCGAGGCCGGAGTTCGGCAATTCATCGACCTCGGCACCGGAATTCCCACCAGCCCCAACGTGCACGAGGTCGCCGGGGGCCACACGCCCGGCGCCCGCGTCGTCTACGTGGACAACGACCCGATCGTGGCCACGCACGCGCGGGCGCTGCTGACCTCGGCGGGCGACACCGCCTTCCTGCTGGCGGACCTGCGCGACACCAAGGCCATCCTGGACTCCCCCGAGACGCGCGCCCTGATCGACTTCGATGAGCCGGTGGCGGTGCTGTGCGTCGCCCTGCTGCACCACATCCCGGACGAGGCCGGCCCCCGTGGGATCATCGAGCGCCTGACCGGCGCGGTCGCCCCCGGCAGCCTGCTGGCGCTCTCCCACCTCGGCGCCGACCTCGCCCCGGCCCAGGCGGCGGCCATCTCGGCGGGCGCCGCCCGGGACGGCGTGACGCTGATCCCCCGCGACCGCCACACGGTGAGCGCGCTCTTCACCGGCCTGGACATGCTGGAGCCCGGCCTGGTCCCGGTACCGTTGTGGCGGCCGGACACCCCGGTCTGGGACGACGAGGTCGCCCGCACCTGGATCTACGGCGGCATGGCCGTGAAGCCCTGACCGTCACCCTGGGCGTACGCATACACCGCGCGGCACGGGGTAGCGGGCGAGCGAGGTACGGAAGAGCCACTGTGCTCCTCGCCCCGATCGCCGGCGACCCGGCCGAACCCCACCCGGGCCGACGGCGATCGGGTGACTTCCGGACGGCGTTCCGGAAGTCACGTCGGACGCCCCCGATGGCCGTATCGGCACGGTCCTATCTCTTGTTCTTGTTCTGGTCGGTGATGACCGAGGTATAGGAAACACGGCTTATGCCGAGGCGGTACGGGTAGGCGCACTGACCGGATACCCGTGGGTGCATCGTGTCACAAGTGTAATGGCACACACCGAGGGTATAGCCGTTCATTGGGTGCTATAGTTCCGGAATCTTACGCCGAGTAGTGGAGGGACTGTGGCGAAGCGAATTGAGCAAATCTTCATAGATGATCTTGATGGTGGTGCGGCTGCCGGTACCACGAAGTTCGGGCTGGACGGCACGGACTACGAGATCGACCTGTCCGAGAAGAACGAGGAGAAGCTGCGTAAGGCTCTCGCTCCGTTCCTCACCGCGGCCCGCCCGGTGCGCCGCGAGCGGCCGGGGCGTGTTCGGCGCGGTGGCATTCGCCCCGCACGGATGAGCCGTGAGCAGTCGGCGGACATTCGCCGATGGGCCAAGCAGCACGGACTCGCGGTGAGCGAACGTGGCCGGATCCCGTCCACGGTGGTCGAGCAGTACGAGGCCGCCCACTGAGCCGTAGCGCTGAATGACGGAAGCCCCCTCCCGAAGGAGGGGGCTTCCCCGTTGCCGGGCGAAACAAGAGCCGCGCGCCCGGCGGTAAGTGGCACCGGGCTAAAACCGCCGAAGGGCGAATTACCACTTCATTGATCAAGGAGCCCCGCCGGGGGTGAGATTAAGATCACGTTCCCCTTTGCGCGGGCCGCCGGACTTGTCGGTCAGGGGCGGTGGGTGGTGTCGCTGCGGTAGTCGGTGTGGGTGTACGGGTTGTCGAGGATCTTGGTCGCGGGAATGTCAGGGTTCATGCCCTTTTCCCATGCTTCCTCCCCCATTGCCGCTCTTAGGTATTCGACGGTGCGCTCGACCTGCACGCGGGCCGCGGCGAGGTCGATGCCGACCAGCCGGTGCGCGTGCTTGACCACCCGCCCGTTGACCAGCACGGTGTGCACGTCGCCGCGCTGGGCCTGGAACACGACGTGGCCGTACGGGTTGAGCAGCGGAAACGACACCGGCGAGGCGTCGTTCCGGATGAGCACCAGGTCGGCCTTCTGACCGGGGACGACCGTGCCGAGGTCGGCGCGCGGCGCGCAGTTCGATGGAGGGGGGGCGGGCCGGCGGCTTCGTGCCAAGGGGGTCAGAGCAGTGGGCATGGTGGCCTCGTCGCCCTTCCGGACAGCGGATGAGGGACCGGTCGATCCGACCGGTCAAGGCACTCTCCCGGGTGCCGGTGACCATTTTCCCGTCCACTCTCTACTCAATCGCGGCAAAAGCCGCCGCTGCCGGCCGTATTACGGCCGGCCGGTGGGGGTGGACCGTCGCTTTCTGGAGGTGATGACGTCGTCGATCAGGCCGTAGCCCTTCGCCTCCTCCGGCATCAGGATCTTGTCGCGGTCGAGGTCGGCGGCGACCTTGTTGAGCGGCTGGCCGGTGTGCCGGGCGAGCAGTACGTTCTGCATGTCGCGCAGCCGCAGCACCTCGCGGGCCTGGATCTCCAGGTCGCTGCCGCTGCCCCGGCCGCCTTCGATCCAGGGCTGGTGGACCAGGATGCGAGAGTGCGGCAGCGCGAACCGCTTGCCCGGCGCCCCGGCGGCCAGCAGCACCGCCGCGGCCGAGGCCGCCTGCCCGAGGACGAAGGTCTGCACCTCGGGCCGGATGTACTGCATGGTGTCGTAGATCGCCAGCATCGAGGTGAACGACCCGCCCGGCGAGTCGATGTAGATGCTGATGTCACGGTCGGGGTCCATCGACTCCAGGGTCAGGAGCTGGGCCATGACGTCGTTGGCCGAGGTGTCGTCCACCTGCACGCCGAGGAAGATGATCCGGTCCTCGAACAGCTTGTTGTACGGGCTCGTCTCCTTGACCCCGTAGGTCGTGCGCTCCACGAACGACGGGACCACGTGCCTGCTCTCGAACATGCGCCTCCTCCGATCAGGAACCGTTGGACGTCAGGTGGGTCGCCCTGGGCACGACCTCGTCGAGCAGGCCGTAGTCCTTGGCCTCCACGGCGGTGAACCAGCGGTCGCGGTCCCAGTCGGCGCGGATCTGCTCGACCGAGCGCCCGCTGTGGAAGGCGATGCGCTCGGCGAGGGTCTGCTTGACGTAGACCATCTGCTCGGCCTGGATCGCGATGTCGGAGGCGGTGCCGCCGATGCCGCCCGAGGGCTGGTGCATCATCACCCGGGTGTAGGGCAGCGAGTGGCGCTTGCCCGCGGCCCCGGCGGTCAGCAGGACCTGCCCCATCGACCCGGCGAAACCGATGGCGACGGTGGCCACGTCATTGGGAATGAACTGCATCATGTCGTAAATGGCCATCCCCGCGGTGACCGAGCCGCCCGGGGAGTTGATGTAGAGAAAGATGTCGCGCTGCGGATCTTCGGCGCTCAGCAGCAGCAATTCCGCGCAGATGCGGTTGGCGATCTCGTCGTCCACCTCCTGGCCGAGGAAGACGATGCGCTGCCGGAGCAACCGCTGGTAGGTCTCCTGGGTCAGCATCTGCGCGGGGGGCTCGGTGCTGCGCGCCCGGATGGGCGCGATGTACTCGTGGGCCGCCGGACCTGGGGTGTGCCACGGGGTGTTCATGTGCCTCACCTGCTTCTCACCATGTGCCGGGTTCAAACGAATCGACGCGCAGGAAGCGCGTGTTCAAAACGCTAACCCCAGGTCCGGCCCCGGCAGGCACTTTTTAGCTGTAGGCCAATCGCGGGACCGCCGATTCCGGCCGGCGAAATCAAGCTGGAAGCGAATTATGCCGTCGGCTAATTAACCTGTCGCTCATATATCCGAAGATAACGGTCGCCGTCACGACATCTGGACGCGCTGGGCCGTCACGTACCGGGCCTGGTGGGACGCCAGGAAGGTGATCACCTCCGCGACCTCCTCCGGCCGCGCCACGTGGTACAGCGGCCCGGTGGCGCGGACCTCCTCGGCCACCTTGGGGTTCACCCACCCGGTGTCGGTCACCGGGGGATGGACGATGTTGGCCGTCACGCCGTACCGGCCGAGTTCGTGGGCGGCGGACATCGTGTAGTTCTCCTGGGCGGCCTTGGCCGCGCCGTACGACACCTCGCCGGGGAAGCCGCCGGAGCCGCCGGAGGTCAGGCCGATGATCCGGCCCCAGGTCGCGCCCCGGGCGAGGTGGCGGCGGGCGAACTCGGCGATGAGCAGGGCGGGCGCGCGCGTGTCCACCGCGAACTGCCGCTCATGCCCCGCCAGGTCCACGAGCCGCAGGCCGCGGCCGAACCGGTCGGCCGGATCGGGCAGGAAGGTGTCGGCGAGCCAGCCGCTGGCGTTGTTGACCAGGATCTCGACCGGCCCGAAGGCACGCTCGGCCCGGTCGAACAGGACGCCCGGCGCGGCGGGGTCGGCCAGATCGGCCTCGACGGCCTCGGCCGTGCCGCCCGCGTCGCGGATCTCGCGTACGACGACGTCCGCGCTCCTCGCTCGGAGCCTGCCGTACTCCTCCGGAAAGGACGGGTCGTCGGCGTGCTCGCCCGGGTCCAGCCGCTTGTACGTCAGCAGGACGGAGGCCCCCTCGGCCGCCAGCGCCACTGCCACCGCCGCGCCGATTCCCTGGTTGGCCCCCGTGACCAGGGCGACCCGGCCGCTCAACTGTGGATCGATCATCGTTCTATCATGTAGTCGCGCAGGACCCGGTGCCAACGGCCGGCCGAGGCGTCCCGCAGCAGCGCCACCGCCAGGCAGTACTTGCTGACGCTGACCGGGCGCAGCCCCATCGCGCGCAGCGCCCGGTCGGGCGGCGCGTCGCCGCTTTCGGACTTGGACTCCACCAGCGCGTAATCGCCGCGCGCCGCGAACGCCCGCCGCCCGTCGTGGCAGACCAGCCCGGTGTCGCAGGTCAGCCGCGCCGCACCGGCCCGGTCGACCAGGGTGACCCGCCGGTAGTCGGTGGTCAGGATCGGCAGCAGCGGGTCGGGCGGGGGTGTCCGCAGGCCGCGCAGCACGACGTCGGAGACGAAGTCGCGGTCCTCGGCCGACAGCGCGCGGCCCGCCGCCCGGTGCGGGGCGCGGTGCTTGTCGGTGCCGCCCCCGCCCCTGGGCCCGCCGCTGAGCTTGACCTCCAGCCAGCGTTCGCCCGAATCGGCGTAGGCGCGGGTGCGGATCTTGAACCTGCGCCGCCTGCCCTGCCGGTGCTGACGGTAGGTGAGCAGGTCCGGCGTGTCGAAGTAGGTGGAGCTGTAGCGGAACTGCCTGCGCCGGCCGATCTGGAGCACGGCGAAGCGCTCGCCGAGCCGGTCGGCGAGGTCGGCCAGCGCGGCGGCGGGCACCAGGTACTTCCGGTCGATCCTGGACATCAGGCCGGCCGCCTCCGCCAGCCCCACCGGCGGCAGCCCGGCGGCGATCCCGGTGAGCACGACGTCGGCCGGCGTGGCCCGCCCGCCGTTCACCGGGCGGCTCCGAGCCGCGCCGGGGAGTCCTTGTAGCGGACGTTCACCACCATCAGCTCGCGTACGTAGTCGACCTCGGTGACCTCCCAGCGCAGCACCGGCACGCGCAGCCGGTTCTCCAGGTCGGCGACCAGGGAGCGAGGGTCGCTGTGCACGCGGTCCAGCGTGACGAGCTGGTGGCGGGTGCCTTCGAGCAGCCGGGGGTGGTCGGCGATGTACATCACGCCGAGCAGCACGGCGTCCAGGAACAGGGCGGTCAGCGGCCAGTCCGCGGCGATGCCGTTGACCAGGCCGAGCGCGATGGCGACGAAGTAGTACGCGATCTCGCCCTGGGTGATCTCGTTGGACCGTAACCGGATGATCGACAGCACGCCGAACAGGCCGAAGCCGACCGCGAGGTCCACCCGCTGCGCCTGGAGCAGCGAGACGACGGCGAAGATGCCCACGTTCAGCGCGACGTAGGCGAACAGCAGGTCGCGGCGGTGATGCCGGCGGAAGTACAGGCCGTAGGCCAGCGCCGCTATCGCGGCGAGATCCAGCAGCAGGCCCACCACGGTCGCCGAGCGCACGATGTCCTCCCTGAGTCACTTCGGGCGATTCGATGAACAGCCTCGCCATCGCGCGTGAACTCTGGGTGAGGGGTCGGTGAGGACGCTCTCATGGAGGCGGTTTACGTGGCTTTGCGGCGCCGAGTGCTGTGCTGGAGGTCAGCCCCGGGCGGCTGCGACGAGTGCCCTGAGCCGCCCGGGGTCCCAGCCGGAATCAATCCCGCCGGAAGGACCTACGTATGGTACCGAAGTCCTGATCGGCGCGGACTCTACATGCGGTACGGGCGGCGGCGCGCGGCCGGCGGCAGCTCGAACGGCCGGTGCGGGAGGGTCTGGTACCAGTAGGCCACCGAGCTGACGTCGTCGGAACGTGGAACCGGTAGAGCGAGATGTCACCGCTCCGGTTCGGCCCCCCGGACAGGTCTCCTCCGCGGCCTTCTGTACCGACTTGCGCGGCGGCACGGTCGTCTTTGCCACCGTGCTCCGCTGGCCGTACCGGGCGGGTTCGTGTCGGTGGGGGAAAGTGCTTCGCGTGGAGGGTCGGCGGGTGACAGGCTTGGGGCATGGACTTCGTTCCGTACTTCCAGCGTGAGGTTCAGGGGTTCGAGGCCGCGGTCCGGGGGGTGGCCGGGGAGGGTGGAGCGCCGCTGACGCCGTCCTGTCCCGGATGGTCGGTGACCGACCTGGTCGCGCATCTGGGGGGCGTGCACCGTGGCGTGAGCCACATCATCAAGGACGACCTCGTCACCTGGCCCGGCATGGGCGACCTCGGCTTTCTCCGGCTGCCCGCCGAGGCGGCGGGCTGGCCCCGGCCGGAGACCGCGCCCAACCGCGGCCCGGTGCCCACCGGGATGATCGACTGGTTCGCGGAAGGGGCCGCCGAGCTGTACGCGCTGTTCCAGGACACCGACCCCGGCCGGCGGGCCTGGACGTGGTCGCGGGAGCAGACCGTCGGGTTCTGGGTGCGGGTGCAGGCGATCGAGGCCGCCGTACACCGCTGGGACGCGCAGGCCGCGACGGGCGTGCCCGAGCCGATCGACGCCGCCCTCGCCGCCGACATGGTCGCCCAGACCTTCGAGGTGATGGCCCCGGCGCGGCGGGAGTGGCGGCAGGCCCCGCCCGGGCGCGGCGAGCGGTACGCGTTCCGCGCGACCGACGGCCCATGGGCCTGGACGGCGCGCTTCGACGGCGGCGAGATCACCCTTGACGCGTCCGGCTCCGGCGATGTCGAGCTGGCCGGACCGGCCTCCGACCTGGCACTTTACCTCTGGGGCCGGGTCCCCGCCGACCGGCTCCAGGTGAGCGGCGACAAGGACGTGCTCGACCGCTACTTCACCCTGGTCCCGCCGGTCTGATCCGCGCCCGACGCGCGGGTGAGGCGGTCGCCGAGCACGCGCAGGTGGGCGATCAGCTCCGGCGGGCCGTCGACGGTGAAGTCGCAGCCCAGCCTGCCGATGCTGAAGGCCAGGTAGTCGAGCGTGTCGGCGGACGCGCGCAGGCGGCAGGCGCGGTCGTCCACAGGGGTCAGGACACCGATGCCGCCGGGCAGGCGCGGGGCGATCTGGTCGGCCGGGGCGTGCAGGGTCACGTCGGCCTCGTAGACGGGGCCGGTGGAGTAGAGCTTGGCCTTGAGGAAGGCGGCGGCGTCCGGGTCGGGGAGTTCGCGGGCGGCGGCGCGCATCCCGGTGGGGCGGACGTCCTCGATCCGGTCCACCCGGAAGATCCGCCAGTCGTCGCGGTCGGCGTCGTGGGCGATGAGGTACCAGCGCCGCCCGGTGGCGACCAGCCGGTGTGGTTCGGCCAGCCGCCTGGACGGGTCGCCCCGCGCGGATCGGTAGGCGAACCGCACCTTCTCGCGGGCGGTCACCGCGGCGGCCAGGGCGCTCAGCACCTCCGGGTCCACGGCGGGGCCGGGCGCGACCCCGAACGGGACGGTCGCCGCGCCAACGGCCGCGACCCGGTGCCGCAGGCGGGCCGGGAGCACCTGTTCCAGCTTGGCCATCGCGCGTACCGAGGCGTCCTCGATCCCCTGTACGGCCTGCGCCGTCGCGGTACGCAGCCCGACCGCGACGGCCACCGCCTCCTCGTCGTCCAGCAGCAGCGGCGGCATCGCCTTGCCCGCCACCAGCCGATAACCGCCCGCCGCCCCCAGGCTCGCCGCCACCGGGTAGCCGAGGTCGCGCAGCCGCTCGATGTCCCGCCTGATCGTGCGCGGGCTGACCGCCAGCCGTTCGGCCAGTTCGCTGCCCGGCCACTCGCGCGGGATCTGGAGCAGCGACAACAGCCGCAGCAGCCGGGCGGGGGTGTCGCTCATGGGCCAACAGCATGCCATCCGCCCACCGTGGCCAGGGCGGTCTTACCCGCTGGTCACGAAGGCCGCGATGTCCTCGACGCGGACGATCTCCCCGCGCGCTCCCCAGTTGCCCTCCGGGATTTCGTGGATGTGCACCCACGCGGTGGTGGCCTCGGCGAACCGCCCCGGCTCCGCGTCGGCGTCCGCGAGCACCTGGGTGACGCGCCGGACGATGTCCTGGCGCTTGGCGTCGTTCACCGAACCGGCCGGAACGCCCACGCGCACCACGTACCTCGGCCTCTCCCCGGCGGGCAGCCGCCGGCCGCCGATGAACCAGGCGTCGATCTCGTTCACCACCAGCCAGGAGATGGCCCTGGCCGCCTCGGTGTCCGGGGCGCCCTCCGCGACCATCACCTCGGACACCAGTCGCCCGCCGATCTTGTCGCGGCTCTCCTCGTCGAGCGAGCCCTTGGGGACGAACAACTCCACGAACGGCATGAGTCAGTCCTTTCATTGAACTCGTACAGGCCACAACGTACAGGTAGTGAGTTCAATGAATCAACCCTCTACAATGAGGGCCATGCAACGGACCAGCTTCGCGGAGATGCACTGCTCGATCGGGCAGTCCCTGGAGCGCGTCGGCGAGTGGTGGACACCGCTGATCGTGCGTGACATCCACCTCGGCCTGCACCGGTTCGACGACATCGCCGAAAACCTCGGCATCTCCCGCAACCTGCTCACCCGCCGGCTGGAGGCGCTGGTCGCCGACGGCATCGTGGCGCGCCGGGCGTATCAGGAGCGACCGCCGCGGCATGAGTACCACCTCACCGAGGCGGGACGCGACCTCGTGCCGGTGCTGATGGCGCTGATGGCCTGGGGCGACAAGTGGGTGACACCGGCGGGCGGCCCGCCGGTGCGCCTGGTCCACCGCGACTGCGGCGCGGAGTTCACCCCGCAGGTCTGCTGTTCGGGCTGCGGCCGGCCGGTGAGCGCCGCCAATGTGCGGGCGCTGCCCGGCCCGGGCGCCGCATCCGGGCCGGGGACCAGGGTGCTCGCCCGGCGCAGCGGCCTCGCGCCCGAGGAGCCGTGACCTTTACGGCTCGTCAGGGCGTGAGGTCGGTCACGCCTTTTCCGGTGGAAATGTCGAACGGGACGGAGACCTGATCGTGGGCGATCAGCCATTCACCGTCGATCTTCCGGAAGCACAACGTGGCCCGGACCCACATTCCGCTGGTCGCCGTGCCGTTTCGCAACGTGCCGCTGAGCCGGCCGAAGAAGTGCCCGTACGCCACCTCGTCGCCCACGGTGAAGGCCAGGTCGCGAACCTCGTACGCGACCTTCTCGAAGAGCGTGAAGACGTTCCGCCAGTTGTGCAGTTTCGCTTCGATCCCGACGTGCCGCAACGGCGGCTCGACGTCGAAGGACACGACGTCCGGCGTGTAAAGCCGGCGCAGCGCCTCGACGTCCTTGGCCCCGATTCCTGCGACCACCTTGCCGATGTGCCGCCGGAGTTCGGCCTCG
Organism: Spongiactinospora sp. 9N601; assembly: GCF_044326295.1. Lineage (NCBI taxonomy): Bacteria > Bacillati > Actinomycetota > Actinomycetes > Streptosporangiales > Streptosporangiaceae > Spongiactinospora > Spongiactinospora sp. 9N601. Next base: position 79,595 of record NZ_JBIRBB010000002.1, on the reverse strand, counting down.
TGCATCTCGCGTAGTGCGGTCATCGCCGCCCGTCCCTTCCGTCCGCTGTGGTGTCATGCCTTCTCGGCAGTACGACGACACGACACCCGCGAATGTCAGAGCGAGGGCAGGGCGAGCGCGTGGTCGATGCCCTGGCCCACGAAGGCGCGGGCCAGCCTGGCCCGGCGCAGCCGCCAGGCCGGTGACCTGCGGACCGGCCCGCCGTACCGCCGGTCGTAGATGTCACCGACCAGGTCGGGGTGCGCGCCCAGCTCCAGCAGCACCGGGAACGCCTCCCGCTTGGAGATCATCCCGCCGCCGCGCAGCGTGACGGTGGCCCGGCCGAGGGTCAGCACGCCGGAATCGACCCAGTCGTCGGTGAGCCACGGCCGTAGCCGGGCGGTCAGCGGACGCCAGTAGCCGTCCAGTTCGCCGCGCACGAACCGGGTCAGCTCGCCGTCGGTGACGGGCGGGATCATGCCGGTCGGGCCGGGGCCGTACAGGGTGACGCCGTCGCGGAGGAGTTCGCGCCGGATCACCGGGGAGACCGGCCGGTGGTACAGCTCGGAGAAGGCCCAGGTCAGATGCTCCCGCTCCGGGTCGTGCAGGTGGTTTTTGACCAGGTAGGAGCAGTGCAGGCGGGCGGCGAGCGGATGGTCGTCGGTGAGGCCGCGATGCACGGCGGTGAGCCGGCGGGCCTGGTCGCGGTCCGGTGTCTCGGCGATGACCGCGAGCAGGTCGAGATCGCTGCGCCTGAGCTGGAAGTCACCCGAGGCGAGCGAGCCGTGCACCCAGAGGGCGACGAGCGGAACGGCGGCCATCACCTCGGTGGCGAACCGCTCGATCAGCGCGCCCGCGACCTCCTCTGGATTCATGGTCCAACCGTCTCACGTATTTCGGACCCCGGCACCGCCCGACCGGTCTGATATGGCACTCCAGCCGTCCTGAGAATGGCATTGACACGCGGTTACCCGCGAGTAAGTATCAGCTCACGGCGCGCCGTCCCGATCCCCTGCGCACTCTCCTCCTAAGGACGGCCAAATGAGCTTACGTGTTCGCGTGAGCATGGTCTTTTTCGCCATGGTCCTAGCCATCCCGGGAACGGCGATTCCGGCCCGCGCGGTGGCCGCCGGCGATGTCGTCTCGGCGCAAAAGGTCACCCTCTACTATGACCCGGCCAGATTGCTGAAGGTGCCGGCGAAGGTGTGGAAGATCCTGTACCACTCCACGTCCGCGACGGGCGCGCCGGTCCAGGTCTCCGGGACCGTGCTCGTGCCCAAGACCCCCTACCCCGGCACCCGGCCGATCATCGGATACGCGGTCGGCACCAAGGGCCTGGGCGACCAGTGCGCGCCCTCGGCGCTTTGGCAACGCGGCAAGGACAATGAGATCGCGCTGGTCAGCCTGCTCCTGGCGCGCGGCTGGGCGGTCGCGGTCACCGACTACGAAGGGCTCGGCACACCCGGCCCGCACACCTACATGGCGGGCGTCTCCCAGGGCCATGCCGTACTGGACGCGATCAGGGCGGCGGCGCGGGTGCCGGACGCGGGGCTGTCCGCGTCGGCCGAGGTCGGCGTGCTCGGCTACTCCCAGGGCGGCGCGGCGGCGGGCTGGGCGGCCCAGCTCCAGCGCGCGTACGCGCCGGAGCTGCGGCTGCGCGGCGTCGCGGCGGGCGGCGTACCGGCCGACCTCAAGCGCGCCGCCGACCACCTGGACGGCCGCGCCCACTTCGGGCTGGCCGCGGCGGCGGGCGCCGGCCTGGACTCCGCCTACCCCGAACTCGACCTCGACGGCTACCTCACCGCCGAGGGCCGCACGCTGTTCGCCGGAATCCGCGACGACTGCACCGGCGCGATCGTCGACAAGCTGGCCGGCCGCAGGTTCTCCCAGCTCACCACGGCCGACGTGCTGAACGCCCCCGCCTGGCAGGCGCGGCTGAACGAGAACCGGCTGGGCGGGCGGACGCCCGGCGTCCCGATCTACCTGTACCACGCCGACGACGACGAGATCATCCCGATCGCGATCGGCCGGACCCTCCGCCGCGACTGGTGCGACCGGGGCGCGAAGGTCCTGTGGACCCCGCTGCCCGCGCCCAACCACACCACCGGCGCGGTCGAGGGCGCGCCGATCGCCATCGCCTGGCTGTCCAGCCGCTTCGAGGGCCTGCCCGCCCTCTCCAACTGCTGACCCAGGCGGTAACGCGTGCCGATCCCGCCAGGGCGCCCTGGCGGGATCGGCACGCGTTCGGCACGCATTTGAAGAAAGGCGGTTCAGCAGCCCTCGAACTGCGGAACGGTGACGGTCAGTTTGAGCCCGGTGGGGCCGAACCATTTGCCCAGCAGTTCCCTGGCCGTGCCGTCCAGGTACATTTCGCTGATCGCCCGGTTGATCGCCTCACAGGCGGCCACGTCGCCCTTCTTGAGGCCCACGCCGTACCGCTCGTCGGTGAACGGCGCGTTGACGAACCGGACCGACGAATTGCGCGACTCGCGGGCGAACCCGGCCAGGATCAGGTCGTCGGTGGAGACCGCGTCCAGGGAGCCGTCGGCCAGCTTGGACATGCAGTCGCTGTAGGTCTTCGTCTCGACCAGGCTCACGTTGACCTTGCGCTCCTCCTTGACCCTGCGCCAGGAGTTGGAGCCGGTGACCTGACAGAGTTTCTTGCCCGCCAGGTCGCGTACGTCGGTGATCCCGCTGTCCGCGGCGCGGACCAGGGTGTCCTGGTGGGCGACGTAGTACGGCCCGGCGAAGTCGACCTTGACCTTGCGCTCAGCGGTGATCGAGTAGGAGGCGACGATGAAGTCGAGCTGCCCCTGCTGGAGCAGCTTCTCCCGCTCGGACGACTTGGCCTCCTTGTAGACGACGTTCTTCGCGCCCAGCTTGCGGGCCAGGTAGGCGGCGACGTCCACGTCGAAGCCCTCGTTGCGGCCCTTCTTCAGCGCGCCGAGTCCCGGCTGGTCGATCTTCACGCCGACGATCATCGTCTCCTTGCCGACGATCGTGCTCGTCTGGGCGCCGGCCAGGCCGCACCCGGACACGCCGAGGACCAGGGCGGCGGCGATCACCGCGTGCCGTACGCGCATGACGGGTCTCCTTTCAGCGGTACTCGCTCAGCCGCGGCCGGACGCCGAGCAGGATCAGCACGGCGGCGGCCAGGGCGGCGCCGGGCAGCAGCCAGTCCCAGCCGCCGAGCGACGCGTCACCCTTCTTGATCTCCTCGTCGAACGTCCCGCCGTGCAACTTGATGAGGTCCACGAGCGCGTTGTCGTACGCCTGGAACCTGCGGCTCAGGTCGCCCATCCGCTCCCCGATGGCCTCCGCGCCCTTCTGGGCGTTCGCGAGCAGGCGCATCTGCCGGTCGGCCTGCTGGAAGCGCTGGTAGCCCTTCAGCACCCGCTCCAGCGCCGCCTTCTCGTCCGGGCGGTTCATGACGCTGCCGGCCTCGTCGCCGTGGAAGCCCAGGAACCCGATCGAACCGGGGTAGGCGGCCACGACCTTGTCGACGCCGACGTAGTACTTGTCCAGGCTGCCACCGGGCGTGAACAGCACCTTCTGGGAGTTGTCCAGGTAGACCTGCTCGTAGGTGTCGGCGCGCTCGGGGTCGAGCAGGTAGCGGCTCTGGTCGCCGTGCATGGTGTTGCCGATGGCGCGGGCCCGGGACATCGCGAGGACCGAGTTGAAGCCCTCCTCCTTGGCCTTGCGCAGCCCCTCGGCCCCGTTGCCGAGCAGCAGCACGGCGGTGACGGTGAGCACGCCCACCGTCACGGTGGCCACCAGCAGCGCCGGGTTGACCACCCGGCGGAACCGGCGGGCCAGGAAGACCTGGATCACCACCAGGGCGGCCAGCGTGCCGAGGCCGACGACCCCGACGACGATCCGCCCGATGTTGATCGCCAGGTACTCCTCCTCGTACGTCTGACGCACGATGGTGCCGCTCTCCAGCGTCAGGTTGTACGCCTTGGGCAGCAGGTCCAGCCGCATCAGGTCGGTCGCCTCCCGGTAGACCGAGATGACCTGGGCGGGCGGCGGGCCCGCCGGGTGCGCGGCCTGCTGGTTCAGCAGCATCGCGCGCTCGGCGAGCTGCTGGTAGCGGCCGAAGCCGTTGAGCAGCGCCTCGACCGTGCGCTTCTCCGTGGGGTCGCCCATCGCGAGGTCGCTGGCCAGCAGCAGCGCCTTGCCGACCTCCGCGCGGCGCTGCTCGTAGCGTCGCACGGCCTTGTCCTTGCCGTCGCCGAGGCTGGTCTCCCTGCCGATCAGCAGCACGTTGGCCACCTGGGCGTCCATGTCGCTGAGCGCGAAGTACATGTCGGCGGTGGCGACCACCTGCGGGCCGGCGTCCTCGCCGATGACCGAAAGGCCGTCGCGGACGTTGCCGATCGCCCAGAACGTGCCGCCGAACATCACCGCGACCGCGAACAGGCACACCGCGGCCTGCGTGCGGATGCGCCCGGGCACGGTACGGCGGCGCGGCGCCCGCGCGGGCCGGGGCGCGGGCGCCAGGCTCTGCATGGGGTCCGGCGGCGTGCCGACGACGGCCGTCGTGTTCCCCTGCGGGTGGGCGATGACGGCCGTCGCCTGCGGTTCACCGCCGGGGGCGGGCGTCAGTGGAGGCGCGGTCATGGTGCCTCACCCTTTCCGTAGCGTGATCACGGTCCACGCACCGAGCTGGATGCGGTCGCCGTCGCCGACCGGCACCGGCACGTTGGGCGGCAGCGCGTCGCGCGAGCCGTTGACGGTGGTGCCGTTGGCCGAGCCGGGATCGACGAGCATCCACGACCCGTCGGGCTGGGCGAGCAGCACCGCGTGCAGGTGGGAGACCCCCGGGTCCTGTGGCGGGCCGGTCAGGTCGATCTCAGGGCTGAGGTTGCGCGAGCGGCTGCGCCGCCCGATCCTGACCTGCGGCCCGCCCAGCGGGAAGCGCCGCTCGGGGCAGTACGGCGGGAACGGCACGCTCGCCGCGTCCGGGCCGCCCTGCCCGATGACGGTGTTGTAGTAGGCGCGGTCGGCGGTGACCACGGCCTCCCACAGGCCGGCCTGCGGCTCCGCGACCGGCGACGGCTGCGTGACAGGCGCGGGGGGCGCTTGGGACACCGGCACCGGCGGCGGCGCGGACAGCGGCGGGGGCCCCGCGAACGCGGCCGTCGCCTGCGGCGGCGACAGCCGTCCGGACTGCCCGGCCCCCCGGCCCTCCAGGATCGCCTGCACCGACTGCGCCTGCTCGGCCATCCGCACCGCGCCGGACATCTCGCTCGCGTAGTCGTAGCCGCAGTCCTCGCAGAACCGGCCCGTTCTCGGCGCGTCGCAGTCCGGGCACACCGTGCGCTCGCCCTCGCCCCCCGAGGTCGCCGCGGGGGCGGCCGGAGGAGCCGACGGCGTGGACACGACCGGGGCCGCCGCGGAGGCCGCGCCCCCCATCGCCGTCCCGCAGATGTCGCAGTAGTCCGTGGCCTCCGACTCATGGCCGGATGGACATGTCGCCATCGCTGGTGCTCCTCCTCACTCTCGGGTCTCGGGATTCGGGCCGGGCCGTCAGCCCTGGGGCTCCTTGCGCATCCGCGCCGTACGCACCGAACCGGTGTCCAGCGCGATCTCGGCGGCCTTCTCCACGTCGGGCTTGAGCCGGGCGGTACCGCTCTCCGGGTCGAAGTCGATGACCCGGTCGAGCAGCTTGGCGGTGTCACCGTTGCCGGACTGCTGGGCGATGCCCCTGGCCCGGCCGAGCCGGGCGGTCGCCAACTCCAGGTCGCCGTCCTTGCGTGCCTGGAGGCCGTCCTGGATGAGCTGGGCCAGCTCCTGCTGCCCGGTGTAGTGGGCGACCCTGGGGTTGATCCTGGTGGAGGCGACCGGGTCGGCGCTCCACTCCGCCAGCACGTTGCCCGCGGCGAGCTGCGCGCCGGTGTCGGGCACCATCACCCGCACCCACGCGGCCCGCATCTCCTGGCCGACCGTGCCCGGCTGCACCTGGATCGCCAGGTGGTACTCCCGCGACTCCGCGCCCCACGAGCCCGTCGGGTAGTCGCCGTCCAGCGGCCCCGACGCGGCGCGGCGGGCGGTGAGGTCCTCCAGCGTCGGCGAGACCTGCTTGAGGAACTTGAGCGAGGCGTTCTGCGGCGTGCGCACCCGCAGCACCACGTCGGCCACCGCCTTGCCCATCGCGGTCTGCGTCATCGCCCGGAAGTCGGCCTCCAGGTCCTTGGGGTCGGGGATGTCGCCCACCGTGCCGAGCAGCGCGGAGGCGATCTTGCGCAGCTCGGCCACCACCCAGCCGTCGCCGACGCCGCGGCAGTCGCAGACGAACTTGCCGGTGCAGTAGGCGAGGTCGGCGTCGAATTCGCGGGCGTCCTGGTGCTCGTTCTTGCCGTCGGTGAGCAGGATCGCGTGCTTGATCGCGTGCGGGAACGGCTGGAACAGGTCGGCGGCCAGCCGCAGCCAGCGGCCGATCGCGGTGCCGCCGTCGGCCTCCATCCGGCTGATCGCGGCCTTGGCCGCCTCCCGGCTGCCCCGGTCGGCGGGCACCAGGTGGCGATCGTGCGGGAAGACCATGTGCGCGTAGGCGGTGCCGGAGACGATCGCGAAGTGGACGCCGTCGCGCAGGGTGTCCACCGCGGCCATGGCCGCCTTGCGCGCCTCGTTGATCTTGCCGTAGGACATGGAGCCCGACGTGTCCACGATGATGACCTCGGCCGCCTGCTGCTCCTGCGCCAGGCGCTCCACCGGCCCCGCGGCCTCGACGGTGAGGACCGCGTGGACCTCCGTGCCGTCCATCGGGAGGTACTTGTTCTGGTCTACGCGGATGGTGAACTGCGGCTGCTCGGTCACTTGGGCGTGCTTCCCTTCTCGAACGGGATCACCAGCACGGTGATGTTGTCCCGGCCACCTGCGTCGTTGGCGAGCCGTACCAGTGACTGGGCCGTGGTCAGCGGGGCGCGGGCCGCGTCCTGGGCGGCCCTGGCCATGTCCTCGGGGGCGGGCAGATAGCCCCAAAGGCCGTCGCTGCACACCAGCACCACCCCGGGCCCGTCCGGCTCGAAGGTGCGGACCTGCGGGATCACCTCGCCGGCGTCCGCGCCCAGCCAGGCGGTCAGCATCCCGGACTCGGTGGCGTCGTCGAGGGTGAGCCTGGCCGGGGTGGCCCCCAGCCAGTACGCGCGGCTGTCGCCGACCCAGCCGATGGTGACCCGGCCCCTGCCGACCACCGCCGAGACGAACGTGCAGGCGGGCGCGTCGTGCAGGGTGCCGAGCACGGCGATGGCCTCGGCCGCCCTGGCCACCGCGGCGCGGGTGGCCTCCACCGGGCCGGTGCCGCCGCGCAGTTCCTTGACCAGGGTGACCGCGCCCGCCTCGGCGGCGGCCAGCGAGCCGTCGTCGGGGCGCGGGGAGGAGGACACCCCGTCGCATACGATGCCCGCGACGACCTCGGCGTCCACCGCGAGCAGCGCCATCGCGTCCTCGTTGCGGCTGTGCCGCTTGCCGCGGTCGCTCACCCCGGCCGCGCGGCCCGCCTCGACCTCGGCGTGGTCGCGGGCGGTCGGCTGGCGCAGGCCGCAGCGCTCGCAGTAGCCCTCGGCGTCGATGGCGGCGGCCCCGCACGCGGCGCACGCGCCGGGGACGCCGGCCTGGAGCGCCCGGCCGCACTCCTCGCAGAAGGTCTCCCCGGCCAGCACCGGATACCCGCAGTGGGGACAGTTGCCGCTCATCTCACACCCACGTTCTCGGGCGCACGGCGTTGGCCTTGTCGACGTACGCATGGCGGTCTTCGACGGCCCCCGACCCCCTGGCCAGCTCGCGGTAGACGCCTTCGAGCCGGCGCCGCACGCCGTTCTCGCTCAGCTCCGCGCCGAGCAGCGGCGGGCCCACCGTGCCCCGCTGGCCGCTCGCCGCGACCCAGCCGAGCGCGACCTCCAGCAGCTCGGCGGCCAGCCGGTTGTGCCGCCCGGGGTCGAGGTCCAGGTCGGTGAGCCGTTCGCCGGCGACCATCAGGTCGTCAGCGGGCAGCGTGTTCGGCTCGCGTCCGCGTACGGCCAGCGCCACCGCCGCCATCTGCGCCGAGATGTAGTGACTGGAGGTGGTCGGCACCTCGTCCAGCACGCGCGTCGCCGACGCCCGGTCACCGACCGCCAGGCACACCCTGGCCAGCCCGAACGCCGCGCTAACGTACGCCCGGTCGGTACGCCAGACGCCCGCGTAGTGCCGGGCGGCCTCGTGGTGGTCGCCCGCGCACTCGCGGGCGAAGGCCAGCGCCATCCGCGGCGCGCGCTCACCGGGCATCCGGTAGTAGACCTCGTCGAAGAGCCGCAGCGCCTCGGCCAGGTTGCCCCAGGCCAGCTCGCGCAGCCCGTGGTACCACAGCACCCGCCAGTCCCACGGCGCCTCGTTCGCGGCCTGCTGCAACACCTCCGCCGCCCGCGGATTGCGCTGCTCGATCAGTGCCCTGACCAGCGCCAGCCGGGTCTCCAGGGTGGCCACCGGGGCGGCGTCCAGCATGCTGACCAGGTCGTCGAGGGTGCGCGCGGTGATGCCCGCCAGGTAGCCCGCGGCCTGGTCGCCGGGATCGACCAGCGGCGTGGGCAGCGCGGCCACCGCCGAGTCGGCCGCCAGGCGGTCGAGCACCTGGCCGGTCTGCGGGCCGTCGGCGGCGAGCGTGGTGGCCGCCGCCAGGCGCTCCGGCCCGAACTCGGTGGACAGCGCCGGGCGCGGCCTGCCGTCCTCGGCCGCCCTGATCTCCCGCAGGATGCCGGTGAGCTGCTCGGACATCTCCTGGGCGCTTTGGAAGCGGCGGCTCGGCACCGGATCGGTGGCGCGGTGCAGGAAGCGGTGGAAGGACTCGTAGGCGGCGAGCAGCGGCTGGCGGTCGGGGCTGGGCAGCGGGGCCTCGCGGTTGTCCACCGCCGGGCTGAACGGCATGCACAGCACGGCCAGCATGCGCCCGACCGTGTAGAGGTCGGAACTGACCGAGGGGCCGTCCTTGGCGATCTCGGGCGCCTGGTAGCCGACCGTGCCGTAGATCGAGCTGTCCTGGTCGTCCACCCGGCGGACCGCGCCGAGGTCGATCAGCTTGAGCTGGTCTTCGACCTGGATGACGTTGGCGGGCTTGAGGTCGCAGTACAGCAGTTGCCGGTCGTGCAGGTAGTCGAACGCCTTCAGGACCTCAAGGATGTAGGCGATGGCCTGGCCGACCGGCAGCGCCTCGCGGTTGCCGGTGGCCGAAAGGCGGCCCTTCAGCATGTCCTGGAGCGACTGCCCGCCGACGTACTCCATGACGATGTAGCCGACCATCGTCCCGGTGGTCGGGTCGGGGTGCTGCACGAAGTTGAAGATCTTGACGATGTTGGCGTGGTCCACGCCGGTCAGGAACCGCCGCTCGGCCTCGGCCGCCAGCAGCGCCTCCACGTCGCCGGTGTCCAGCAGGCCCTTGAGCACCACCCACCGGCCGTCCAGGTTGAGGTCGGCGGCCAGGTAGATCCAGCCGAGGCCGCCGTGCGCCAGGCAGCCCTTGACCTCGTACTGCCCGGACACCAGGTCGCCGTCGGCGAGTTTGGGGGTGAAGGAGAAGCGGGTGCCGCAGTGCGGGCAGAAGCCTTCGGCACGGCCCGGCCGGTCGCCCTTGGCCCGGCCCACCGGTTTGCCGCACGACCCGTTGGAGCAGTAGCGCTTGTGCTCGGGGACCTGCGGGTCGCGCAGCACGACCTGGGAGGGGTCGCGGTAGGGCACCGGCGGCACCTCGACCAGGCTCGCGCCGAGCGAGCTGCGCCGCGAGCGGGTCGAACTGCTGCCACGCCCGCTCACCGGGCCGGTCGAGGGCGCGGTGCCGAGGTCGATGCCCCGGCCGCGCCAGCCCGCGGAGACGGGGGCGCTGCCGCCCTGCCAGCCGGACACCGGCGCGCTCCCCGGCCGCTGCGGCATTGACGGCGGTGCGGACTGCTGCTGAGGCGGGGGTGGAGGCGGCGGCTGGACCTGCCCGGTCTGCGGGTACGGCGGGGCGGGCTGGGCGTGCCGGCCGCCGGAGACCGGCTGCGCCGGGCCCGGGGGCGGCGGATAGGAAGGCGCGCTGCCCTGCGGCGGATATGCCGGGGCGCTGCCCGGAGGCGGATAAGCCGGGGCGCTTCCCTGCGGTGGGTACGCCGGAGCGCTCCCCGCGGGCGGATAGGAAGGCGCGCCGCCCTGCGGCGGGTACGCCGGGGGCGGGCCGCTCACCGGGGACGGGCCGCCCGGTGGGGGCGGGTAGGCGGGGCCGCTCGGCGGGGCGGCGTGCCTGCCGCCCGCGGAGCGTTCCTGCGGCGGTGCGGCCTGCGGCGCGGCGGCAGGCGGGGGCATGCCGCAGGTGTCGCAGTAACCGTCCTGCATGGTCCCGGTGCAGCCGGGCTGCATGCACGCGCTCATCCGGCCTCTCCCATCCGCTTGATCGCCCGCTGGTAGGCGGCCACCGCCACGGTGGACTGGCGCAGGTCGCACGGCGCCGTCCAGAGCAGTTCGCGCGCCTGCCGATAGAGGTAGGCCAGTGCCGAGTCCTCGCCCATGCCCAGGCGGACCGCCTTGGCACGGAACGCCTCCAGCCGGCCGCGCAGCTCGTCGCGCCGGTCCAGCAGCCCGGTGACGTGGGCGGTGGCGGCGCGGGCCTGGTCCAGGGCGGCGGCGGTGGCGCGCTCCAAGTCGGCGAGGCGTTCGGCCAGCTCGGTCCAGTCCGCCCGGCCGTACAGAGGTGTGAGCGCGGCCAGCCGGTCGGCGAGGGTGGCCGCCTGGCCGGGCAGCGCGGGCAGCACCGGAGTGGCGATCTTGACGAGCGCGTTCTCGCAGGCCGCGCGGGTCTCCGCCTCCGCCTCGGCCACCCCGGAGATGCGCATGGCCACCTCGTCGGACCGCCGCTGGTAGTCGTCCTTGATGCGCAGGGCCTGTTCGAGCACGCGGCGGCGTTCGGCCAGCTCGGCGAGCATCGCGTCGAGGGCCACCAGCTCGCACGGGTCGCCGCCGGCGTAGGCGAGCGGGTCGGCGCGGGCCTCGTCGCGCAGTCTGAGCAGGTCGGCGCCGATGCGGTCGAGTTCGTCGTCGGTGCCGCCGAGCCGGGCGAGCACGTCGCCGGCGGCCCGCAGGGCGGCCTCCGCCTCGTTCAGCCGGGGGGCGAGCACGCTCCAGGCGGCGTCGGCGGCGGCGACGGTCTGCGCGCTGCCCTGGTAGGCGGTGTCCATCCGGGCCATGACCTGGTCGAGGGTGAGCCATTCCGCGGTCGGGCGTACGAGGGAGCGCCGCTCCACGGGCACGTCCTCGACCTTCATCTCCACCGACGGGCCGCGCAGCAGGTCGGTGAGCGTTTCCAGCTCCGAGCCGCCGAGCCGCCGCCCGCCGTCGGCGATCTCCTCGGCCCGCGCCAGCACCCGGCTGTAGGCGTCGAACAGCCACCACAGCGTGGCGATGCCGGCCTGCGCCTCGTCCCAGCGGCGTCCGGTCTCCCCACCGAGCGCGGCCCCCTTGAGCAACTGGTGGCCGGGGTGCCGCTCCAGGTCGAGCAGGTCGGCGGACAGCCGGTCGCGCTCACCACGACGTCGCCGCAGGGCGTCTCGCACGTCCTCGGCGCTCATGGGCGGCCCGCTCGTGCCCACCGCTTTCCCCCGCCCCACATTTCATCGCCCCGCATCGACCGCCCCCGCTGGGTGATCTCCTCAGTCTTGGACAGTCCATGAGGCCGACTAGTTTGCCGTTTATCTCAATCTTTGTACATTGCGGTCCCGCGTGCGACCCGGTTCGTCGGCGCGCCGTACTTGTGTGACCCCTCCGTGACCCTGTCACATCACCCGCATCCCGGCATAGATCCCGCCTCCTCGGGAACGTGCCGGTACTGAGCATCCGAGCAGCGCATCTAGGGGGGAACCATGCTGCAGGGCAAGTCCATCGCCTTCCTCCTCGCGCCCGAGGGCGTCGAGCAGGTCGAACTCACCGAACCGTGGCGGGTGATCCAGCGGGCCGGCGGCACGCCACGGCTGATCTCCACCAGGGCCGGGCGGGCACAGGCGTTCAACCATCTCGACAAGGCCGACACCTTCGAGGTCGACGCGACTGTGACACAGGTCTCCCCCGCCGACTTCGACGGCCTCGTGCTCCCCGGCGGCGTCGCCAACCCCGACTTCCTGCGCACCGACCGGGACGCGGTGCGATTCGTCGGCGGATTCTTCGAGGCGGGCAAGCCGGTGGCGGCCATTTGTCACGCTCCGTGGACGCTGATCGAAGCCGACGTCGTGCGCGGGCGTACGGTCACGTCCTGGCCGAGCCTCCAGACCGACCTGCGCAACGCGGGCGCGACCTGGGTCGATGAGGAGGTCGTCATCTGCACGGACGGCCCGAACCTGCTGGTCACCAGCCGCAAGCCGGACGACCTCAAGGCGTTCGGCCAGGCCGCGGTGGACGCCATGGTGGCCGTCGAGCCCTGACCGGCCGCCGCGTCCGGTATGCGGACCGCCTGTAACGCCACGGAGTCACCGGCAGATCAACTGGTCTGACCACAGGCCAAGGGAGACTCCTGGATGCCCGATCCGTCCGCGGACCCGATCCCGCTGATCACCGCCTGGGCCGGAGGCCCGGTGACGATCACCGAGATCGAGGGCGGGCGCGGCCACCGCGTGGCCCGGGTCGAGGCGGGCGGCGGCCGGCGCTGGCTGCTGCGCGTGCTCGACCCCGGGGTGGCGGCGGCCGGGCTCGCCCTCGAACCGGAAACCGAGATCGCCAACACCCGGCAGGCGGCGGTCAGCGGCGTCGGGCCGCAGGTCGTCCACCGGCTCGCGGGACTGCCGGCGCTGCTGCTGGAGGACATCGGGGGGCGCGCGCTGGACTCCGCCGCCGTACGCGAGCCGGACCTGATCCCGGGCATCGCCCGAGCCTGCCGGCGGCTGCACGCCGGACCGGCGTTCGCGAACGATTTCTCGATCTTCGCCGAGCTGGAGGGCCTGCTGGGCCGGTGCCGGCGGCACGGGCTGCCGGTGCCGGACGGGCACGCCGACCGGCTGCCCGCCGTCGCCGACATCGAACGTGCCCTCGCGCACTGGCCGCTGCCCGCCGTGCCGTGCCACAACGGCCTGCTGCCGCAGACCCTGATCGCGGCGGACGGCGGCGAGGTGCGGATCACGGACTACCGGCTCTCCGGCAACCACGACCCGGCCTTCGACCTGGGCGACGTCGCCGCCGAGGCGGACTATCCGGCCGACCTGGTGCCCATGCTGGCCGCCGCCTACTTCGGCGGGCCCGACCGGCGGCTGTTCGCCCGGGTCGCGCTCTATCGCATCATGTCGGATCTCGTGTGCGCGCTGCGGTCGGCGGTCCGCCACGGGCTGCTGGCGGGACCGGCCGATCCCCGCGCCGAGGAAAGGACCCGCCGGGCCGTACGCGACCTGGACGACCCGGCCTTCGGACGGCTGATCGACGATGCCCGGGGGCTGCCCTCCTTCTGAACGGCCTTCTGAACGGCCTGGCTAGATGCCGGCGGTCGCCTCGAAGGCCGTGGCCACCCGCACCCGCGCCTCGTCCATGCCGGCCGGGCGGTCCTCGCGGCTCAGCGAGGTCATGTCCACGTCGGGCATGCCGCAGGCCACCGCCCACTGCCACGGGGTGAGGTCGCCATCGACGTTGAGGGCGAACCCATGGCTGGTCACGCCGCGGCTCTGGCGCATGCCGATGGAGACGATCTTGCGCCCGGTGCGGACCGTCCACACGCCGGTGAGCAGCTCCGAGCCGGGCGGGGTGTCCCGGCGCTCGGCCTCGACGCCGAGAGCCCGCAACGCGGCCACCATCCGCAGCTCGACCTCGCGGACGTAGTCGACGATGCCCTCCGTCTCACCCAGCTTGACGATCAGGTAGCCGACGAGCTGGCCGGGGCCGTGGTAGGTGAGCTGACCCCCGCGGCCCGTGGCCACGACCGGGATGTCATGGCCGTCGACGGGCAGGTGCTCCGGCAGCGTGCGCTTGCCCACCGTGTAGACGGCGGGGTGGCTGAGCAGCCAGAGCGTGTCGGGGCGCGCGTCCCGCTGCCGCTCCTCCACCAGGGCGGCCATGCGTTCCATGGCCTTTTCGTACTCGACCAGGTCGTCCTGGATCATCGACAGCGGCCGTTGCCTCATGGAGACAGCTTAGCTCCGGGATTTTCACTGGTAGTAGGGCGCGGTGGGGCTGCCCGTCACGGGGGCCTTGCGGATGAAGATCCACATGAGCAGGTAGATGATGAACTGCGGCCCCGGCAGGATGCACGAGAGCACGAACAGCAGCCGCACGAAGTTGGGCGACCAGCCCATGCGCTCGGCGATGCCGCCGCACACGCCCGCGATCACCTTGTGTCGTCTTGACCGGTACACCTTGTCCTCCCGCTGTTTTGGTCTCACCCAGGAAACGACCCGGCTGCGGATCATCGTTCCGACTCCCGCCCCTGACAAAACCCTGACCCGTCCCTGAGACCCGACCCCCCGCTACCCTGATGCCCTACGTTCCCCCGCCCAGACCTGCTAGCCACTCCCCCGCCTGCGCCACGTCCTCCCTCGTCAGCCCGCTTTCGGCGGCCACCTCGACGAGCAGGAAGTCACCCACGTCGGAGCGGGCGCGCAGATAGTCCTCATCCGCCGCCGAGACCGCGTCGTCGAACCACACGAACGGCCGCCCGGCGGCGTAGTCGGCCACGTGCGGCGTCTTGAACATCTCGCCGAAGTCGCGCCCCTGCGCGGGAACCGCCAAGGGCGGCATCGGGATCACCGGCAGCTCGGGCAGCCCGAGGCGTGGGCCGATCCAGTCGTTGGCCGCGTCTTCCCATGTCGTGGCCCAGACCAGGGCGGACCCGGTGTCTCTGGCCAGGGCGAGCAGCCAGTCTCCGTGGGCGCGATTGAGCCGGACCTTATATAACGTTCCATCGACAACGGAGTCATATGTCCGAAAATCGCCCGGTCGGTGGCCGGTCGGATTGAGCACTCCGTCCACATCTACCAGCAGCAACGGCTGTTCCGCCATGGTCGTTATGGTACGGCCGGGCAATTAGTCCGGGGGTTCTGGCGAAGCGCGGTCTGGCGGGTTAAGTTCCCCTAAGCATGCTTCGGGGGTTTGCAATCCTTACCTCGCTGGAGGAACCCTATGCGGTTATCGCTGCGCCAACGCGTGGTCCGTGCCGTCACCCTGGCCACGGCTCTCGCGTTGCCACTGGCCTTCGCGCCACCGGCGGCGGCACAGTCCGGCCCGGTGGCCGACATCTTCGCCAAACTCCTGGAGAAGAGCGTCACCGGGGCGAACGTCAAGAAGCACCTCAACGCCCTGCAGTCCATCGCCGACGCCAACGGCGGCAACCGCGCGGCGGGCACGCCGGGCTACGACGCCTCGGTCGCCTATGTCGCGGGCAAACTGCGCAAGGCCGGGTACCGGGTGAGCACCACCGATGTGCAGTTCCCCAAGAGCTGGGAGGAACTGTCCCCGCCCGTCCTGGAACAGGTCGCCCCGACACCGACCACGTACGCCACGCCCGCGGACTTCGTCACCGTGATCTCCTCGGGCTCGGGCGACGTGACCGCCGAGGTCCAGGTCGTGGATCCGACCCTGCCGCCCACGCCGACGCCGAGTTCCACGGCCGGCTGTGAGGCCGCGGACTGGGCCGGGTTCGTGCCCGGCAGGATCGCGCTCATCCAGCGCGGCACCTGCTCCTACGCGCAGAAGGCGGACAACGCCAAGGCCGCGGGCGCGGCGGCGGTGATCTTCTTCAACGAGGGACAGCCGGGCCGTACCGACGCCTACGCCTTCGACATCGCCGAGTGGCGCTACGGCTTCCCCGTGGTGTTCACCAGCTTCGCCGTCGGGTCCGACCTGGCCGACTCGCCGGGCACCCGCGTGCGCGTCCGGACCGACACCAAGGTCGAGCTGGGGACCACCAGGAACGTCATCGCCGAGACCCGTGGCGGCGACCGTGACGACGTGGTCATGGTCGGCGCGCACCTGGACAGCGTCCACGAGGGTCCGGGCATCAATGACAACGGCTCGGGCACCGCGGCCGTCCTTGAGGTCGCCCTGCGGCTTTCGCACTTCCCGGTGCGCAACAAGGTGCGGTTCGCGTTCTGGGGGGCCGAGGAACTCGGCATACTCGGCTCAGAGCAGTACGTCGCCGAACTCTCCCCGGCCGAACGCGACCGGATCAGGCTCTACCTGAACTTCGACATGGTCGCCTCGCCCAACCACGCCTACAAGCTGTACGACGGCGACAACTCCGACAACGTCGGCTCCCCGGCGGGCCCGGAGGGATCGGCGCAGATCGAGAAGCGGCTGGCGAGGTTCTTCGACCGCCGGCGCCTCGGCCACGTCGGCACCGACTTCGACGGCCGCTCCGACTACGGGCCGTTCATCGCCAACGGCATCCCGGCCGGCGGCATCTTCACCGGCGCCGAGGGCATCAAGACCGAGGCCGAGGCGAAACTGTTCGGCGGGCAGGCGGGCGTCGCCTACGACTCCTGCTACCACCAGGCGTGCGACACCATCACCAACATCAACGCGACGGCGCTGGACGTCAACGCCGACGCCATCGCGGTGGCCACCGCCACCTACGCGTTCGACCTGTCGTCCATTCCGCGGCGCGCGGCCACCGCCGCCACCGGCACCACCGTGCCGCTGAAGGGGGCCTCGGTCTCCTGACCGCACCGCGTACGACGGGCCCCGGCGCACAGCCGGGGCCCGTCCTCGTTCCCGAACGCCGACCGACATGTCTGGATACAGGGTTCGGATAACCGGTGACGAACCCCCCCGTTCCCCCCGCGAACCCTGGCCCGGTGCAACGACCGGCCGCGCGGCCTCCCAGCCTCCGCTAGCCTCGCCTTCTCACGTACTTGTCGGACCGCCGCCCTTCGGACCCGGAACGGCGCGGCATCACCGTGGAAGGTGTCTTCGCTTGATCGGCTGGTTTGAGGCGACCGTACTGGGCGTCCTGCAGGGGCTGACGGAGTTCCTGCCGATCTCCTCCAGTGCCCATATCCGTGTCGTGTCCGCCTTCTTTCATTGGCCGGACCCCGGCGCGGCCTTCACCGCGGTGATCCAGCTCGGCACCGAGGCCGCGGTGCTCATTTACTTCCGCAAGCGGATCTGGGACATCATCAGCACCTGGACCCGCTCCCTGTGGACCCCCCGCCTGCGCCAGGAGCAGGCCGCCAGGATGGGCTGGTTCGTGATCGCGGGCAGCATCCCGATCGGCGTGCTCGGCCTCGCCTTCAAAGACCAGATCGAGACCGTGGTCCGCGACCTGCGCCTGGTCGGTACCTGCCTGATCGTCTTCGGCCTGCTGCTCGCCCTGGCCGACTACATGGCCCGCAACAAGCTCACCCTGGACCAGCACCTCAACCTCCCGCACGCCGTCACCTACGGCCTGGCGCAGGCGCTCGCGCTGATCCCCGGCGTCTCGCGCTCCGGCGGCACCACGGGCGCGGGCCTGATCCTCGGCTACCGCAGGGAGGAGGCCGCCGAGTACTCCTTCCTGCTGGCGATCCCCGCCGTGCTCATGTCCGGCCTGTTCGAGCTGCGCGAGATCGACGGGGCGCACGCCCCGGCCTGGGGCCCGACGATCCTGGCCACCGTCATCTCGTTCGCGGTCGGCTACGGGATCATCGCCTGGTTCCTGCGGTTCATCAGCACCCACCGGTTCACCAGCTTCGTCATCTACCGGGTCCTGCTCGGCGTACTGGTCATCGCGCTGGTGTCCTTCGGCGTGATCCCCGCCTGATCCGCCGGGTTTCTCCTGGGTAGTCGCCTCTTGTGAGCAGGGTCCTTGTCTGGCCGCCTAAACGATAGGTTGCTATCGTTTAGGCGAAGACAAGCGTGGCCCCGAAGGTGGACGAACCCAGGAGGGAACATGAGCGAGTCTGCGGTCCTGCCGTTCCACATGCGGCGGACGGCTTTTGATCCGGTCCCGGAGCTGGCCGAGCTGCGCGACACGGACGGCGTGCGGCGAATGCAGACCCCATTCGGTGAGTTGTGGCTGGTCACCCGGTACGCGGAAGTCCGGTCGGTGTTGTCGGACCCGGTACGGTTCCCGATCATCGACACGCCTATCGAGCAGTCGGCGAACCTCTCCGCGGAGGACCTGGCGAAGTTCCGGGCGGGCAACCTGCTCGCGCACGACCCGCCCGAGCACAGCCGGCTGCGCCGGATGCTGACGCCGGAGTTCACCGTCCGGCGGATGCGCAGGCTGGTGCCGCGGGTGACGGAGATCGTGGAAGACCGCCTGGACGCGATGGAGCGGCTCGGCCCGCCGGTGGACCTCGTCACCGAGTTCGCGCTGCCCATCCCGTCGCTGGTCATCTGTGAACTGCTCGGCGTGCCGTATTCGGACAGGAACGAGTTCCACGAGCGCTCCAGCCGCATCCTGGACCTGTCGATACCGCTGGAAGAGCGGCTGACGCTGCGCGAGGAGTCGCGCGACTACATGAGCACGCTGGTCGCCCGTGCCCGGGTCGAACCTGGCGATGACCTGCTCAGCATGCTGGTACGCGAGCACGGCGACGAGCTGACCATGGAAGAGCTGACCGGCATCGGCCACCTGTTGCTGGTCGCCGGGCACGAGACCACCTCCAACATGCTCGCCCTCGGCACGCTGGCCCTGCTGCGCCATCCCGAGCAGGCCGAGCTGCTGGCCAAGGAGCCCGAGCGGGTCGAGGACGCGGTGGAGGAGCTGCTGCGCTGGCTCAGCATCGTGCACAGCGGCACCCACAAGCGGGCCGCGGCCGACACCGAGCTGTCCGGTCACACGATCCGGGCGGGCGAGCGGGTGGTGTGCGTACTGCCCGCGGCCAACCGCGATCCCGCACTGCTCTCCGGCCCGGAGAAGCTGGACATCACCCGGGAGTCCACCGGGCATGTCGCGTTCGGCCACGGTGTGCACCACTGCCTGGGCGCGCCGCTGGCCCGGATGGAGATGCGCGCCGCCTTCCCGGCCCTGCTGCGCCGCTTCCCCGGCCTGCGGCCGGTGGGCGAGCCGAAGTTCCGGGTGTTCAGCATCGTGTACGGGCTCGACGAGTTCAAGGTGGCCTGGTAGGTCCACCGGCCCCTGCTAGCGTTCGCCCTGTGCAGCAGAGGCGGACAAAGGACCAGACAACCCCCCAGACGCGACGGGCGGACGCGCAGCGCAACTTCGACAGGATCGTTCGGGCCGCGCTCGAAGCCCTGAAGGAGGACGGCCCCGCCGTACCGCTGGACGAGATCGCCCGCCGCGCCGGTGTGGGGGTGGCGACCGTCTACCGGCGGTTCGGCGACCGGGACGGCGTGATCAAGGCCGCGTTCGAGACCTACTTCGCGGAGGAGATCGAACCCGCCGTGCTCGCCGCCCGCGCGGCCGAGGACCCGAGGCGCGGGCTGGCGGAAGCGTTGACCGTGGCGGTGGAGACGTTGCCCGCGCACCGGTCGCTGCTGGCCGCCGCCCGGGAGTCGGGGGCGTTCACCGTGGAGATCGCCGAGCGGTTCATGGGGCCGCTCGGCGAGGTGCTGGCCGCCGCGCAGCGGCGTGGCCTGGTACGCGGCGACCTCATCACCCGCGATCTCGCCGCCATCGTGGTGATGACGTTGGCGACCGCCCACGAGGGCGACCGCGGGTGCGACGACCCGCGTCGCTACCTGGCCCTGCTGCTGGACGGCACCCGCCCGTCGCCCGAGCCGCTGCCCGCCCCCGCCGCCTTCCACCCTTTCACCGGGAAGGCACGAACCCCGTAGGGGGGCGTGCACACCGTCCGTCCCCGCACACACCACCGAAGTGTGCGCACACTACTGGACCGAACGCCGTTCATCGACGGGTTGACGCCGCTCGTAGAGTCCCCTGACTGGGCACGTGTGAACCGGGGATGTGGTCATGGTGGCTGAGACGTGCGCCCGGGAGGCGCGTTTCGAGGTGTCCGGCGGGCCGGAGGCGATCGGCGCGGCGCGCCGGTTCGCCGGCCGGGCGCTGGCCCGCTGGGGGCTGGCCGAACTGACCGACGACGTGACGCTGATCGTTTCCGAGCTGGTCACCAACTCCCTGGCATACGGGAAGGGGCCGATCACGCTGACCCTGCGCACCGACGGCCGTGCCGTGCGCGGGGAGGTCGGCGACCACGGCCCTGCGCTGCCCACGCTGCTGCCCGCCGACCTGTTCAACGAGCACGGCAGAGGGCTGATCCTGGTCAACGCCTACGCCGACGACTGGGGGGTCGAGCCCTGGCCGCACGGCAAGTCGGTCTGGTTCGTCCGCCACGCCGAGCCGGTGGGCGCGCTGGTGCCGCAGCCGACCTGACGCCCTCACGGATCGGGTGAGGTCGTGAGGCCGCGCAGGCCCGCGATGAGGGCCTTCGAGCCGGGCACGGCGCCGGGGTCGATGAGCGACTGGACGATGAGGCCGAGGATCAGCGCCTGGGCCGCCGCGCCGACGCTCCCGCGTTCCTCGGGGCCGACCTGGTCGCGAGGCAGGCCGAGGAGCACCGCGGCGAACGACTCACGGGCCGTGCCGCCGCCCTCGGCGAGCGCGGTCCGCATCCGCTCGTCGAACTGCGCCTGGGCGAACGCCTGGATGCTCGCCACCAGCAGGTCGCGCTCCCCCGGGATCGCGGCGAGCAGGTGGTCCAGCCACACCTCGAACCTGCGCGTCGGCTCGGTCTCGCTGGCGGCCTCGACGGCCGCTTCGATGGTGTCACCCCACTCGCCGGTGGCCTCCATGATGGCGGCGTTCATCAGGTTGTCCTTGGACCCGAAGTGGTATCCGATGGACGCCAGGTGCGCCCCGGACGCGGCGGCGATGTCGCGTGCGGTGGTCCGCGCGTAGCCCTTCTCGGCCAGGCAGCGCCGCGCGCCCGCCAGCAAGTCGTCCCGTTGGCTCATGGTGTCCGATCCTAACGTACTTGAACGTACGTACGTTTTGACGTTCGATTTGTACGTACGTACGATAATCGCCATGACCGTCGATTCCCGGGCGAGCGGCCGTACCTGGGCAGGGCTCGCCGTACTCCTCCTGCCCGCCCTGCTGACCTCGATGGACATCTCGGTGCTGTTCGTGGCCGCGCCCGCCATCGCCGAGGCGCTGCACCCGAGCGCCACCGAGTGGCTGTGGATGATGGACGTCTACGGCTTCGTGCTCGCCGGGCTGCTGATCACCATGGGCGGGCTGGGCGACCGGTTCGGCCGCAGGCGGATGCTGCTGGTCGGGGCCGTGATGTTCGGCACGGCGTCGGTGGTGATCGCGTACGCGCCGACCGCCGGGGCGCTCATCGCGGCCCGTGCGCTGCTGGGCGTGGGCGCGGCCACGCTCGCGCCGTCCACGCTCTCGCTGATCCGGCACATGTTCGCGGACGACGCGCAGCGCCGTACCGCCGTCGCGTCCTGGACGGTGGCCTTCACGGGGGGCGCGGTCGCCGGGCCGATCATCGGCGGCGCGCTGCTCGAACACTACTGGTGGGGCTCGGTCTTCCTGATCAACGTGCCGGTGATGCTGCTGCTCCTGGCCGCCGCGCCGCTGCTGATCGGCGAGTACCGGCCCCCGGGTGACAGCGGGGACGGCGGCGCGGGCTTCGACCTGCCCGGCGCGGCGGCCTCGCTGGTGGCGGTGCTGGGGCTGGTGTACGCGGTCAAACGGCTCACCGAGTACGGGCCGGACGCCGCCGGCGTGGGTGCGTTCGCGGCCGGGGTGGCCGGCGCGGCCCTGTTCGCCCGGCGGCAGCGCCGCGCCCGGCACCCGCTCATCGACCCGGCCCTCTTCCGGCGCCCCGCCTTCGGCGCGGCGCTGGGCGCGAACACCGTGATCGCGCTCGCCTCCACCGGGCTGGGGTTCCTGGCGTTCACGTTCTTGCAGACGGTCCACGGGCTCGGCCCGCTCCAGGCCGCGCTGTGGGCGACGCCGACGTTCCTCGGCACACTGGCCGGGGCCACCGCCGCCGGTCTGGCCGCCGCCCGCGTCCGCACCGGGTCGCTGATGACCTGCGGGCTGCTCGTCGGGGCCGCCGGGTTCGCGGGCATCGGCGTGTTCGGCGCGACCTCGCTGCCGCTCCTCATCGCCGGATACACGGTGCTCACGTTCGGGATCGGGATCGTCGGCGCGCTCGCCAACGACCTGGTGCTGGCCACCGCCCCGGCGGACCGCGCGGGGGCCGCGTCGGGCATCTCCGAGACCGGGGTCAAGCTGGGCGAGTCCCTGGGAATCGCGATCCTCGGCACGGTCTCGGCCCTCATCTACCGGAACGCGATGGGGCCGGGCGCGGATCCGACCGTGGCCGCGGCGCTCGCCCGCTCCCGCACGCTGGCCGAACCCGCGGCGAGCGACCTGCGACGGGCCGCGTTCGACGCCTACACCCAGGGGTTCACCGTCGCCGCCTTCACGGGCGCCGCCGTACTGACCGCCGTGGCCCTGATCACCGCGCTCCCGCTCCGCCGCCACACCCGCCCCGGCCGGACCGGAACACCCGCCCGCGAGCCGGTTCGCTGACCCGCCTCGCTACCCGGCGTGGGCGCGCAGCCACTCCAGCGCCGAGGCCGCGCCCGCGAGCGCCGAGATGTGCCCGTCACCGGGCGTGAGGCGCAGTTCGGCGGACGGGCAGCGGCGGGCCAGCCACTCGCCGTGCGCGCCGGGGGCGATCCGGTCCTGGCCGCCGTGCAGCAGCAGTACCGGGGCGCGTACCTCTGCGAGGTCCGCGCCCCAGGGGGCGACGTAGGCCAGGTCGTCGTCGATCAGGCCGGTGGACCCCGGCGCGGACCCGGCCTCGGCCACGCCGTTCAGCCACGCCCACTCACCGGCCAGCGCGGCGTGATCGGCGGGCGTGAACATCTCCGGATCGAACTCCGCCGCCGCCTCGAACCGCTCCTTGGCGGCCCGGCCCGCGACGGCCGCGCGCAGCGATGCCGCGCTCGCGGGCCCCATCCCGGCGAACCAGTCGAGGTCATCGGCATCGAACGGCGCCGGCCCGGCCACGCTGAGCACGCCGGTCACCCGATCAGGCCGGGCCGCCGCACCGGCGAGCGCGTGCGAACCGCCACCGGAATGCCCGGCCATCGCGTAGCGCTCGATGCCGAGCGCGTCGGCGACCAGCGCCGCGTAACGGCCGGCGGACGCCAGGTCGCGCCCCGGCGCGGGGGTCGATCCGCCGTAGCCGGGACGGTCGTAGGAGACCCACCGGACGCCGAGCCGGGCGGCGGCGGGGAACAGCGGCTCGGGGGGCGTGCCGACGTTGGGCGTGCCGTGGTGCCAGATCACCGTGAGGCGTTCGCCCGGATCACCCGGCCCGCCCGGATCGGCGTCATAGGCGCGCAGCACGCCGCCGCCGGGCACCGCCACGTCGAACTCGGTCAGCCCCGCACGGCTCACCAGCGGTTTCCGGTGATGCGCTCGTACGCCTCGATGTAGCGGTCGCGCGTGGTCGCGACGATGTAGTCGGGGACCTCGGGGGCGGGACCCTGTTTGTCCCAGCCCGTCCCGGCGGCCCAGTCGCGCAGGTACTGCTTGTCGAAGGCGTACTGCGGGCCGCCCGGCCGCCAGCCGGCGAGCGGCCAAAAGCGCGAGGAGTCGGAGGTCAGGACCTCATCGCCGAGGGTGAGCACGCCGTTGTCGTCCCAGCCGAACTCCAGCTTCGTGTCCGCGATGATGATCCCGCGCTCGCGCGCGATCTCGGCCCCCCGCCCGTAGACCGCGAGCGTCAGCCGTCGCAGGTCTTCGGCGACCTCCGGCCCTTCCTGGGCCATCACGTCGTCGAGCGTGATGAACTCGTCGTGCTCGCCCATCTGCGCCTTGGTGGTGGGGGTGAAGATCGGCGAGGGCAGCCGGGAGCCCTCCTCCAGGCCGTCCGGCAGCGCGACCCCGGACACCGCGCGGTCCCGCTCGTACTCCTTGAGCCCCAGCCCGGCCAGGTAGCCCCGGGCGATGCACTCGACCTGGATCATCCGCAGCCGCCGGCACCGCACGGCCCGCCCGGCGAACTCCTCCGGCACGTCGGTGGCCGAGATCACGTGGTTCGGCACGACGTCCGCCAACTGCTCGAACCACCACAGGGAGAGCCGGGTGAGGACCTTGCCCTTGTCCGGAATGGGCGTCGGCAGGATCGCGTCGTAGACCGAGACGCGGTCGGAGGCGACCAGGATGATGTCCCCCCGGTCCTCGTAGACGTCGCGTACCTTGCCGGAGTGGAGAAGCTTCACTGCGCTCCCTGTTCGTCTCTGAGCCGTAGCCGTGCGCGGACCCGCCGGGGTCCGGAGCGCACGCGTAGCTCAGGCTAGCCGCTTCGTTCCGCGGTCATTCCGCGGGCGACGGATCGGTGGACAGGGTTTCGGCCAGGGCCCGCATCACCCCGACGTACTCCGACAGCACCTCGTCGTCCACGGTCGACTTCACCAGGCTGACCGCCACCGCCGCCGTCGTGGTCGAGGCCCCCGGCACCGTGATGGGCACCCCCAGGCACACCATTCCCGGCGCGGTCTCCTCGTCGTCGATCGCGTACCCGCGGTCACGGGTCTTGCGCAGGTCCTCGATCAGCAGGTCCACGTCCACGCCCGACGAGGACGGCAGCGAGTAGATCTCCCGGACCTCGGCGTCGGTCACCGTGCTCAGCGCCGCCTTGCCGCTGGCCGTCGTGTGCGCGGGCAGCCGCATGCCCAGGTGGTAGCTGACCGCCAGTGGCCGGTTGCCGGGGCGCTGGGCCAGGTAGACGACCTCGTGCCACTCGCGTACGGCGAGCACCACGGTCTCCCTGGCGTCCGGCAGCGCGTCCCGGCAGGCCCGCATGAACAGCGCGGGCAGCCCGCCGCGCGTATACCGCTCGGCGAGGGCGAGGATGCCCGGCCCGAGCATGTAGCGGCGTTCGGGAGTGCGGTGCGCGAGCCCGGCCTGGCGCAGGGTGGTGCAGATCGCCAGCGCGCTGCTCGGCGGCAGGCCGAGGGCGCGGGCCACCTCCGACAGCGTCATCCCCTCCGGGGCCGAGGCCAGCAGTTCCAGGATCCGCGCCGCCCTGGCGACGGAGGGCACGATGGCGGCGCCGCCCCGGGAACCTGCCATGTCCATCACTCCCTCGCTGCGCGCTGCTCGGTGCGGCGTTTCGGTCACCGCTGGCATGGTACGGCACCGCCTGTGCTTGACATTCTTCTACAATTTCACATATATGAAAAAGACGTCAGCCCTCTGAACGATCGGAGACCTCCCGCATGAGCATCGTCGATCACTTCGTCGCCGGACGGCCCTACGCGGGCTCCGGGGATCGCCTCGGGCCCGTGTTCGACCCGGCGCTCGGCGTCGAGACCAGGCGGGTACGGCTGGCCGCCCCCGAAGACGTGGACGCGGCCGTGGCCGCCGCCACCGCCGCCTTCCCCGGCTGGCGGGACATGTCCTGGGCGCGCCGCCAGGAGGTGCTGTTCACCTTCCGCGAGGCGCTCAACCGGCGCAGGCGCGAGCTGGCGGAGATCATCACCGCCGAGCACGGCAAGGTGCTCTCCGACGCCGAGGGCGAGATCGCCAGGGGGCAGGAGGTGCTGGAGTTCGCGCTCGGCATGCCGCACCTGGCCAGGGGCGGCTACTCGGAGAACGTCAGCACCGGGGTCGACGTCTACACCGTGCGGCAGCCGCTCGGCCCGGTGGCCGTGATCAGCCCGTTCAACTTCCCGGCCATGGTGCCCATGTGGTTTTTGCCGATGGCCCTGGCCACCGGCAACACAGTCGTGCTCAAGCCCAGCGAGAAGGACCCTTCCGCAGCCAACTGGCTGGCCGCGCTGCTCAAGGAGGCGGGCCTGCCGGACGGGGTGTTCAACGTGCTGCACGGCGACAAGGTCGCGGTGGACGGCCTGCTGGACCACCCCGGCGTCCAGGCGGTGTCGTTCGTCGGGTCCACGCCGATCGCCCGGCACGTGTACGAGCGCGCGACCCGCGCGGGCAAGCGCGTCCAGGCGCTCGGCGGGGCCAAGAACCACATGCTCGTACTGCCCGACGCCGACCTCGACATGGCCGCCGACGCGGCGGTGAACGCGGCCTTCGGCTCGGCGGGCGAGCGGTGCATGGCGATCAGCGTCCTGGCGGTGGTGGACTCCGTGGCCGACGACCTGATCGGCCGGATCAGGGAGCGGATCGGCCGCATCAAGGTGGGCGACGGCCGCCGCGGCTGCGACATGGGGCCGCTGGTGACCGGCGAGCACCGCGACAAGGTGGCCGGCTACATCGACGAGGCCGAAAAGGACGGCGCCGAGGTGGTCGTGGACGGCCGCGGCGTGCGGGCCGACGGCCCTGCCGAGGGCTTCTGGCTGGGCCCGACGCTGATCGACCGCGTCGGCCGGGACTCCCGCGTCTACACCGACGAGATCTTCGGCCCGGTGCTGTCGGTGGTCCGGGTGCGCGACCTGGCCGAGGGCATCCACCTGATCAACGACGGCGCCTACGGCAACGGCACCGCCGTCTTCACCACGAACGGCGGCGCGGCCCGCACCTTCCAGCGCGAGGTCCAGGCGGGCATGATCGGCATCAACGTGCCGATTCCGGTCCCGGTCTCGTTCTACTCGTTCGGCGGCTGGAAGCAGTCGATGTTCGGTGACACCAAGGCGTACGGCGAGCAGGGCGTGCACTTCTTCACCCGGGAGAAGGCGATCACCTCGCGTTGGCCGGCGACCGGAACGCGGGAGTTCGACCTGGGTTTTCCGCAGAACGCCTGACCCCCTCGCCGATATCTCACTTGCCGTGAGCGCGCAGAGGCGTGAATATGAACGGTGGGGATATGTTCAGGCGAGGGCATGGAAAAATATGGACAATAGGCGGCGAAATCGGAAAGTAACTTCGTCTGGCAGTAAGCAGAAGACGCCGGACATCTCCGCTCGCGAAGGGGCGGACGACACGGTGGTGTGGGCGCGCTGGCAGGGCATCACGGCGATCATCGGCGCCGCGATCACGCTGGGTGGCGCGGGCTTCTTCCTCTACGACCGCTTCGCCGCGCCCAGCCAGGCCGCACCGCCACCGGTGCTGCCGGGGGCGGTCCCGCCGCAGCGCGCCCATCCGAATTGCACGGTCAGGTCGATATGCCTGTGGCCTCAAGGTAAGTTCGGGGGAAAAGTCTGGATATGGTCGCCGGACGAAAGTCCGGCCGGCCGGATTCCCACGTATCTGCGCGATCACGTCGGATCGTTCGACGCCCAGACCGACGGATGTTTCGTGGACTCCGAACGACCGGAGAAGCGGCCGGTCTACGCCGGAGACTGGAGCGAGAAATACACGGACATCAATAGATTCGGCCGCCGGATGGACGGCATCGCCCCCAGGTGCTGACCAACCCGGACCCCCGGCAGAGCCCCGCCGCGCACACGGCCGGGCCCTGCCGGCAAAGCCGGCAAGCACGCCACCACCCACCGACGCCCGTCAGGCCCGTCGGTACTCGCCAGGCCCGTCAGGCAGGACAGGACCGCCAGGCCGTCGAGCGCGTCAAGGCTCGCCCGGTCCGTCAGGCAGGACAGGGACGCGAGGTCCGTGGGTGCTTGTCAGGGGTCGGCGGGGGTCTTGGGGGGGCCGTAGGCGTGCAGGTCGGCCACGCCGCCGACGAAGCGGGCGTCGCCGATGTCCTCGTGTGGCTGGTCCGGTTCGGGCTTCCAGTCCGACACCTCGACCAGGCCCGGTTCCTCCAGCTCACAACCGGCGAGCAGGGCGGAGATCTCCGCCCTGGAGCGGGGCGTGATCGGGGTGGCCGTGTTGCGGTAGATCGCCACGCCCTTGGCGACGGCCTCCGGCGCCATGCCGTCCAGGCAGGCGTGGCTGATCACGATCCGGCTGCCAGGGGCCAGACGGGCGCGCAGCCGGGCGACGATCGCGCCGGGGTCCTCGTGGTCGCCGACGAAGTGCAGGACGGCCACCGCGACGACCACGACCGGCCGCCCCAGGTCGATCAGCTCCGTGAGGGTCGGCGAGTCGAGTATCCGGTCGGGCTGGCGTAGGTCGCCCTGGAGCATGGCCACGCCGGGGGCGTTCAGGATGGCCCGGCCATGGGCGATGACCGTGGGATCGTGGTCCACGTACACCACGCGGGCGTCCGGATTGACGGCCTGGACGACCTGGTGGACGTTCCGCTGGGTCGGCAGGCCGGAGCCGAGGTCGATGAACGCGTCGTAGCCGCGCCCGGCGAGATCCCCCGCCGCGCGGATCAGGAACTCCCGGTTGGCCCGGACCGACGCCTTGATCAGCGGCATCGTGTCCACCAGCCGGCCGCCCGCGTCGCGGTCGGGCGGAAAGTGGTCCTTGCCGCCGAGCAGGTAGTCGTAGATCCGGGCGGCGTTCGGAACGGTCGGGTCGAAGACCGGAGACCCGACCGGGACCCGGCCGGGCGACGCCGCTCCCGACGACAGCGCGGCCGACGCGAGGGCATCGGGTCGCGCGGGCGGCGGGCCGGCGGGCTGGGGGCCCGTCATGGGTAAACGAGAGGTCTGGAAATAGGAGTCATAAGAGTGCTGGGTCGATGGCGAGCCGGGCGCTGGGAGGCCGGCCGGTGTTCGGGGGATGCCGGTTGTCATCGAGGGACCTCTGGTGTGAAGGGAACGGCGGGCCGTCCGCTGTTGTTCAGATTCGCAATGCTCACCGACGCGCCTGCGACACGACGGAGAGATTCGTTCCTCTGACCCTGGGAACCCTGTGACCAGCGCGTGTTCGAGCCGCCGGCCATACCGAGAACGTTAGCCGTATTACCCTCTCTTTGAGTAGGGAGTTTGTGGAACAGCCTGGATGTCCTGGATGATCGCAATCCAGTTGTATCACTACGGCCACTGCCGGAAAAAGCGCTACACGGCCCTTCACAACACCAGATCATTCCCGGCGAAATGCCGCGCGCGGCGCGGGATGGCGCAGGGCCGGGCCCTGCGCCATCCCCGCCGGGGTTAAACGCCCGCCGGGTGCCAGACGGTCTTGGTCTCCAGGAAGGCCGTCATCCGGGAGGTGCCGGGGTCGGCGAGCCAGTCCGTCCGCTGTGGCCGCAGCACCCGCTTGAGGTTCTCCGCCGCCGCGCGCTCGCATTCCAGGGCCAGGTCCGCCGGGCATCCGGTGAGGTCGATGCCGTTGACGTCCATGTGGCCCGCCAGCCAGGGGGCGAGTTCGGGCTGCCGCCCGGTCAGGATGTTCACCACCCCGCCCGGTACGTCGGAGGTGGCCAGCACCTCGGCCAGCGTGACGGCGGGCAGCGGGGCGCGCTCGCCGGCGACCACCACGCAGGTGTTGCCGGTGACGATCACCGGGGCGAGCACCGAGACCAGGCCGAGCAGCGGCCCCATCGGGGGCGCGACGACGGCGACGACACCGGTCGGCTCAGGCTTGGAGACGTTCAGGTACGGCCCGGCGACCGGGTTGACCGCGCCGAACACCGACGCGATCTTGTCGGCCCAGCCCGCGTACCAGACCAGCCGGTCGACGGCCAGGTCCACCAGTTCGCCCGCCTTGCGGGCCGGGACGCCGTCCGCGTCGGTGATCTCCGTGACGAACTGCGCCCGCCGGCCCTCCAGCATCTCCGCGACCCGGTAGAGGACCTGTCCCCGGTTGTAGGGCGTGGCCCCGCTCCAGCCGGGGAACGCCTTGCGCGCCGCGACCACCGCGTCCCTGGCGTCCTTGCGCGAGGCGCGCGCCGCGTTGGCCAGGAACCGGCCCTTGGAGGAGGTCACGGCGTAGGACCTTCCACTCTCCGAGCGGGGGAAGGCCCCGCCGATGTACAGCTTGTAGGTCTTGCGGACCCCGAGCCTGGTGCCGTTGTCACTCATGTCCGCGCCCTCTCCAGGTGCTCTGGTGCGCCGGCCGTTCGGTCCCGGTGACCTGTGCGCAGCGGCTGACGCCCGCGCGGTGCGCGAACCAGCCCTCGCGCGGCTCGGTACGGCCCGCGGCGGCGAACGCGTGGCCCCGGTTCATCTGCCTGCGCCGGGCTTCCCGCCGCGGCCTGCGGTGATCACACATCGAGGTACGCCTCCAGGCCGTGCCGGCCGCCCTCGCGCCCGTACCCCGACTCCTTGTAGCCGCCGAACGGCGAGACCGGATCGAACCGGTTGAAGGTGTTGGCCCACACCACGCCCGCCCTCAGCCGGTCGGCCATCCACAGGATGCGCGAGCCCTTCTCGGTCCACACCCCGGCGGACAGGCCGTAGGGGGTGTTGTTGGCCTTCTCCACGGCCTCGGCGGGCGTACGGAACGTCAGCACCGACAGCACCGGCCCGAACACCTCCTCGCGGGCGATCCGGTGCGACTGCGCGACCCCGGTGAACACGGTGGGCGCGAACCAGTAGCCGCGCTCCGGCAGATCGCACGCGGGCGACCAGCGGGTCGCCCCCTCGGCCTCGCCCGCCTCGACGAGTTCGGTGATCCGGGCGAGCTGGGCGGCCGAGTTGATCGCGCCGACGTCGGTGTTCTTGTCCATCGGGTCGCCGACGCGCAGGGTGGCGAGCCGCCGCCGCAGCGCGGCCAGCAGTTCGTCCTGGATCGGCTCGGCGACCAGCAGGCGCGACCCGGCGCAGCACACGTGCCCCTGGTTGAAGAAGATCCCGTTGACGATCCCCTCCACCGCCTGGTCCAGCGGCGCGTCCTCGAAGACGATGTTGGCGGCCTTGCCGCCGAGTTCGAGGGTGACCTTCTTACGGCCGCCCGCCACGGTCCTGGCGATCTCCCTGCCCACGCGGGTGGAGCCGGTGAAGGCGACCTTGTCCACGCCCGGGTGGGCGACCAGCGCCGCGCCGGTCGCGCCGGGGCCGGTCACGATGTTGACCACGCCGGCGGGCAGCCCGGCCTGGACGCAGATCTCCGCGAACGCCAGGGCGGTCAGCGGAGTGGTCTCCGCCGGTTTGAGCACCACCGTGTTGCCGCAGGCCAGCGCGGGCGCGATCTTCCAGGCGAGCATCATCAGCGGGAAGTTCCATGGAATCACCTGGGCGGCGACGCCGAGCGGGCGAGGCGCCGGACCGAATCCGGCGTATGCCAGCTTGTCGGCCCAGCCCGCGTAGTAGAAGAAGTGCGCCGCCACCAGCGGCACGTCCACGTCCCTGGACTCGCGGATGGGCTTGCCGTTGTCGAGCGTCTCCAGCACGGCGAGCTCGCGGGCGCGCTCCTGGATGATCCGCGCGATCCTGAACAGGTACTTGGCCCGCTCGGCCCCCGGCAGCGCGCTCCATGTGCCGAACGCCTTGCGGGCCGCCGCCACCGCGCGGTCCACGTCGGCCTCGTCGGCGCAGGCGACCTCGGCCAGCGTCTCCTCGGTGGCCGGGTTGACCGTCTTGAACGCCGTCCCGCCACCGTCGGTGAACCGCCCGTCGATGAACAGCCCGTACGACGGCTGGATCTCCACAACATCCCGCGACTCGGGCGCGGGCGCGTATTCGAATCTCATCGTCGATCAGTCCAACGTGAAGTAGTCGGGACCGGCGTACCGGCCGGTGGCGAGCTTCTGCCGCTGCATCAGCAGATCATTGAGCAGCGAGGACGCGCCCAGCCTGAACCAGGCCGCGTCCAGCCACTCCTCCCCGGCGGTCTCACTCACCAGGACCAGGTAACGGATGGCGTCCTTGGCGGTGCGGATGCCGCCCGCGGCCTTGACCCCGACCATCCGCCCGGTGGCGGCCCGGTGGTCGCGTACGGCCTCCAGCATCACCAGGGTGACCGGCAGGGTGGCCGCCGGGGAGACCTTCCCCGTGGAGGTCTTGATGAAGTCGGCGCCGCTCAGCATCGCCAGCCAGGAGGCCCGGCGCACGTTGTCGTAGGTGGCCAGCTCGCCGGTCTCCAGGATGACCTTCAGGTGGGCCGCGCCGCACGCCTGCTTGATCGCGGCGATCTCGTCGGCGACCTTGCGGTAGTCGCCGGCCAGGAACGCGCCTCGGTCGATCACCATGTCGATCTCCGCCGCTCCGGCCGCCACGGCCAGCGCGGTGTCCGCGACCTTGACCTCAAGTGAGGATCGCCCTGAGGGGAACGCGGTGGAGACGCTCGCCACCTTGACGAGCGAGCCGGCCAGCGCCTCGGCGGCGACCGCGACCAGGTCGGGATAGACGCACACGGCGGCCACATGGGGGGCCGCCGGGTCTGCGGGGTCGGGGCGTACGGCCTTGGCGCACATCGCGCGGACCTTGCCAGGGGTGTCTGCGCCTTCCAGTGTCGTGAGGTCCACCATGCCGATGGCCAGGTCGATGGCCTGGGCCTTGGCGGTGGTCTTGATCGATCGGGTGCTCAGCATGGCCGCCCGCTGGTCGGCGCCCACCCGGTCGACACCGGGCAGGCCGCGGAGAAAGGCCCGCAGCGTGGCATTGGAGGACACCACATCCGCGAAGGCGGTAGTCAGTGTTGACACCATCCCAGCATCGCCGACCAGCGCGATTGATTCCAAACCGGACCCGGCCGAGCGTCGTCACCCCTTTTCGTCAACTTTCGCTCGTGCCACAGCGGCGTCGCCGCCCGGGGCCCGTCTAGGTAGTCCTAGGCATGCCGTACCTGGGACTAAGGCCCGGAGATAAGGCATCCGCCCGATGTGGCGGGGGGTGCCTTAGGACGAACCTAGAAATGTCAGGAAACAGCGGTAAACAGGGGGACCCACCATGGGACCGGAGATCCACTACCAGATAATCGTCAGCCGAGTCACCGAGCTGCACGAGGCCGCGGCCGAGCACCGCAGGGCCAGGGAGGCGGTACGCACGCGCAAGGCCGCCGACGGGAGCCGCGGCTCGCGCTCCCGCAGCCTCTTCGGCAGGCTGCGCACCTCATGACCGTCCACAGAGCGCCCGGCCGAAACCTCCCTCTCGGCCGGGCCTCTAAGCCCCCCTGAACGTGACACCGGATGTGTCCGCCGGGACTCCGCCCGGAGGCATTCTGCCTGCCGAAAAACCAGGGGAACCTCAACAGCGGGGCATGACATGCTTGAGGACATGGTGGGTCGGACGGTCAGCCCTGTCTTTGTGGGCCGGGAAGCCGAGCTGGGGATTCTGACCGAGGCGTTCGACGAGTCGCGCAAGGGGGCCGCGACCGTCGTCCTGCTCGGAGGCGAAGCCGGGGTGGGCAAGACCCGGCTGGTGGGCAGGTTCATCGAGCATGCGCAGGACGAGGGCGCCCAGGTGCTCTCCGGGGGCTGCGTGGAGCTCTCCACCGAGGGTCTTGCCTACGCCCCCTTCACCGCGGCGCTGCGGCAGCTCGTCAGGGAGATGGGCGTGGCACCGGTCTCGGCCCTGCTGCCCGACGGCGCCGGGCGCGACCTCGCGCGGCTGTTGCCGGAGTTCGGCGAGCCGAGCGGCGACACCGAGACCGAGACCGCGCGGGCCCGCCTGTTCGAGCAGATCCTCGCGCTGCTGGAGCGCCTGGCCGAGCGCCGGCCCCTGGTCCTCACCATCGAAGACGTCCACTGGGCCGACCGCTCCAGCCGCGACCTC
This sequence comes from Spongiactinospora sp. 9N601, assembly GCF_044326295.1. NCBI lineage: Bacteria > Bacillati > Actinomycetota > Actinomycetes > Streptosporangiales > Streptosporangiaceae > Spongiactinospora > Spongiactinospora sp. 9N601. The sequence continues at coordinate 46,295 of NZ_JBIRBB010000002.1, read as the reverse complement.
ATCGCGTTCCTGAGCCGCAACCTGCGCACCGCGCCCGTGCTGGTGGTGCTCACCTACCGCTCCGACGAGCTGCACCGCCAGCACCCGCTGCGGCCGGTGCTCGCCGAGCTGGGCCGGGTGGCCGGGGTGCTGCGGATGGAGATACCGCGGCTGACCCACGACGAGGTCGCCGCGCAGATGGCCGGCATCCTCGGCGGGCCCGCCGAATACCACCGGGTCGTCACCGTCTACCAGCGCAGCGAGGGCATCCCGCTGTTCGTGGAGGCGCTGCTGGAGTCCGGGGCGGACACGGCGTTCCCCGAGTCGCTGCACGACCTCATCATCGGCGCGGTGGAAAACCTCCCCGACGAGACGCAGCGGGTGCTGCGGATGGCCGCCGCGGGCGGCACCAGGGTCGGGCACGCGCTGCTGGCCGCGGTCAGCGGGCTCAACGACGCCGCGCTCGAAGACGCGATCCGGCCCGCCATCGCGGCCAACGTGATCCAGGTCGCCGACGGCCGGGCCTATCTCTTCCGGCACGCGCTGATCCGCGAGGCCGTCCACGACGAGCTGCTGCCCGGCGAGCACACCCGGATGCATTCCAGATTCGCCGAGGAGATCGAGCGGGACCGCACGCTGGTGCCGCCCGGCCGGGCCGCCATCGAGATCGCCCACCACTGGTATTCCGCGCGCGATGACCTGTGGGCGCTCATCTCGGCCTGGGAGGCCGCGGGCAAGGCGGCCAACGCGTTCGCCTACACCGAGCAGTTGCAGCTCCTGGAGCGCGTGCTGGCGCTGTGGGAGAAGGTCCCCGACGCCGCCGGGCGGATCGGCGCCGACCACACCCACGTGCTCGACCTCGCCTCCGGTGCCGCCCTGGCGAGCGGCGAGCTGGAGCGCGGGGTCAAGTTCGTCAAGGCGGCGCTGCGCGAGCTGTCGGAGGAGTCGGAGCCGGAGCGGGTCGCCGAGCTGATCGTGCGACTGGGGCAGTTCCACAAGGAGCGCCGCCGCCCCGGCGCGCTGGAGCATCTGCGGCACGCCGAGCGGCTGGTGCCCGAGCCGGGCGCGGCCCGCGCCTACGTGCTCACCCGGCTCGGCTCGCACCTGATGTTCAGCGGCGACATCCGCGAGGGCACCGAGGTGACCGAGGAGGCGCTGCGCATCGCGCGCGGCGTGGGCGACGAGTCGATGGTCGCCGACCTGCTGATCAACCTGGCCGTCGGCAAGTCCTTCGACGGCAGGCTGGAGGAGGCCATCGCCGCCAACGGCCGGGCGAAGGCGATCGGCGAGCGGCTGGGCAACGGCAGGCTGATCATCCGCGCGATGGGCAACACCGCCGACGCCCTCAACAACCTCGGCCGCTCGGAGGAGGCCGTCGTGATGGCGGTCCAGGCGCAGGAGCTGTCGCGCAAGTACGGCCGCTACCGCGTGCAGGGCCTGTTCCAGGCGCTCAACCAGGCCGAGGCGCTGGAGTCGCTGTGCCGGTGGGAGGAGGCGGTCGAGGTGATCGAGGCCGCCCTCGCCCGCGACCCGGTGCTCCAGACCCGCCACCACCTGCTGCGGGCCAGGGGCGACGTGGCGGTGGCGCGCGGCGAGATCGACGTGCTCGAAGCCGTGCTGACCGAGGTCGGCGCCTACAGCGCGCCCACCGATGAGGGCGTCCAGGAGATCAGCGCCAACAACCGGCTGCTGCTCGCCCTGTACCGGCTGCGCGGCGAGCCCGACGCCGCGCTCGACATCGCCGAGCGGAGCCTGCACCGCCCGCAGCCGTCCAGCAAGGCGCTGATGGGCTGGCGGCTGCTCGCCGACATCGTCTCGCTGTGCCACTCCTACGTCTGCGACTCGATCACGCGGGCGGAGGGCCTGCTGGCCAAGGCGGGCGTGGTGGGGGCGAGCCTGCGTGGAGGCGGCCCGGTCGGCGACGCCTACCGGCTGGTGTGCGAGCGGTCCTACCCCGAGGCCGCCGCGGCCTGGAAGCGGCTGGGCCGCCCGCACCCGCGGGCGGAGGCGCTGCTGCTCGCGGCCAAGGCGGCGGTCCGCGACGGCGACCGCGACACCGCCGTCGCGCACCTGCGCGAGGCCCACCCGCTCGCGACGTCGCTGGGCGCGACCCCGCTCACCGAGTCGATCGAGCTGCTGGCCCGCCGGGCCGGCACGCCGCTCGGCGACGACGCCGCCTTCGACGCGGGCCCCGGCTCAGGCGACCTGCTCACACCGCGCGAGGTGCAGGTGCTCCGGCTGGTCGCGGAGGGGCGCTCCAACCGCGACATCGCCGCCGAGCTGTTCATCTCGGCCAAGACGGTCAGCGTCCACGTCTCCAACATCTTGGCCAAGCTCGGCGTCTCCAGCCGTACCGAGGCCACCGCCATCGCCCACCGCCGTTCTTTATTGAACTGAGTACGCGCAATACCGCGGAGTATCGGGAAAATCGGCACTACCCTGCTTGTCGTGCAGCAGAGATCGGACACCCCGGATCCGGGCGGCGCCCGCACGCGCAAGGACACCTCGGCGGTGGGGGTCACTCTGATCGCCGGCGCGTGCACGATCATCGCCGCGGTCGCGGGTGCGCTGATCACCGGATGGCTGACCTACCAGGGACCGGGCTCCGAACCCGCCGCCGCACAGGCGACGGTCACGGTCACGGCCGTGGCCCCACCCCGGCCGGCGGCCACCGCTACGGACGGTGTGCCCGTGGGGACCGGCACACTCTCGCTGACCAAACTGACCCCCAAAGGCGACGGCCTGGTCACCGGCACGTGGTCGCTGGCGGGCCAGCCCTATTCGGAGAGTCTGGCATCGCCTGACTTGTGCAGCAGCCGATCGAGGGTCATCTACGAACTGCCGCGGAGCTACCAACGACTCGTCGCGACGGCGGGGATCGACGATGACAAGGGGAAACGCCAAGGGGATGACGCGGTCCACTTCGCGGTGTACGTGGACCGCGACCACGACGACCAGCCCGACGACGAGGAACAGGTGACCGCCGTCGCCGCCCAGTACGGCAAACCCGCGAGCGTCAACGCCCCGATCGGGGGCGCGACCGCGGTGATCCTGACGATGTACCCCGACGGCTGCGTCACAGCCCCGGCCGTATGGGGCACCCCGACCCTCTCCGGCGAGCCCGCCGGCTAGTTCACCGGCCCTTTAGCCGGTGCAAGGTACGGCGAGCGACCACGACACACGAGAAACGCCGGGCACAGGGGCGGCACCTGGCACGGGGCGGCGGTGTTCGGGGGCATGCCGTACCAAGTCCTGAGCAGTGCGAGGCCCGCAGGGCCGCCGCTACATCAGCGCGTCGCCGATCAGGATGACGCCGAAGACGGCGAACGCCGCCGCCGCGCCATACCTGATGACCTTCTCCGGCAGGTGCCGGCCCAGCATCCGCCCCACCACGATGGCCAGGGCGTCGGCCGCGACCATGCCGACCGTGGAGCCGATCCAGGTGCCCAGCCAGCCGTGCTGGGTGGCCAGGGTGATGGTGGCCAGCATGGTCTTGTCGCCCAGCTCGCTCAGGAAGAACGCGACGGTCACGGCGATCAGCGCGGACCTCGTGGTACGGGCCGCCTTGCCCGACTCCTCCTCGGTCAGCTCGTCACCGCGCAGCGTCCATGCCGCGAAGCCGAGGAAGGCGATTCCCGCCACGACCGCGATGGCGGTGGTCGGCAGCAGATCGCCCACCAGGCCGCCGACCGCCACGCTGAGCAGGTGGACGACGGTGGTGGCGATGGTGATCCCGGCCAGGACGGGCCATGCCTTGAACCGGGTGGCGAAGGTCATCGCCATGAGCTGACTCTTGTCGCCCAGTTCGGCGACGAAGATCACGACAAGGCTGATCCAGAAGGCTTCCACGGGGGTTGGGCCCTTTCCTCCGGCGCGGCCCGGCCGGAGGCGCACACCCGGGGAGTCGGGCAGGGCTTCGGCCGGGCGGCGCGTCGAACACGACACGTCTACCAGGCCGAAGGTCTCGTCCGCCCGTACAGATCAGGCCCGCGTGACCGGGCGCTACCGCGCCAGTGTGTCGATCACGCGATTGGGACTACTCCCCTTCGGTGTTACCTCACAACCCTAACATCTCCCAGGTCAGCCCGGCCGTGGTGGTGGTACGGATCACAGTGACAGGCCGACCATCACCGGCTCGTTGACGAGGGTCACGCCGAACTTCTCGGCGACGCCATCGCGGATCTCGCGGGCCAGGGCGAGGAGCTCGCCCGCCGTACCGGACAGATCAGGGTTGGTCAGGGCGAGCGGATGCTTGCCGGAGATCCGTACCCCGCCGGTGCCGTAGCCCTTGGCGAAACCGGCCTGCTCGATCAGCCAGGCGGCCGGGACCTTCACCGTGCCGTCCGGCAGCGGCCAGCGCGGGAAGCCCGCTGCGCGCAACTCAAGCTCGGCGGCCTGCGCGGCGGTGAGCACCGGATTGGTGAAGAACGACCCCGCGCTGTGCGTGTCGGGGTCGGCCGCGTCGAGCACCATGCCCTTGGAGCGGCGCAGCTCAAGGACGGCGGCGCGGGCGTCGGCCAGCGGCACCCGGTCGCCCAGCGCCACCCCCAGCCGCGTGGCCAGCTCCTGGTAGGCGATCGGCCCGGACAGCGGCGAACGGGCCAGCGCGTAGGTCACCGACAGCACCAGGTGCCGGGCGAGGTCGGCCTTGAAGACGCTGTGCCGGTAAGCGAAACCGCACTCGGCGGCGTCCATGTCGCGCACCTCGCCGGTACGCCGGTCGAGCACCCGGACCCGGGTGATCGTCTGGGCCACCTCCTGGCCGTAGGCGCCGACGTTCTGGATCGGCGTCGAGCCGACCAGCCCCGGCACGCCCGACAGGCACTCGATCCCCGACCAGCCCTCGGCCACGCCGCGCGCGGCCAGCGCGTCCCAGTCCTCGCCGCTCGCCGCGGTGACCAGCACCCGGTCCGGCTCGGCGGCCACCTCCACACCCCGGGTGGCCACCCGGGCCACCAGGCCGTCGAACCCGTCGTCGGAGATCACCAGATTGCTGCCGCCGCCGAGCACCAGCACCGGCTCCCCCGCCGCGTCGGCCTTGGTGACCAAGGTCACCAGTTCGTCCGCGGTGCCCGCCTCGGCGAACGCGCGGGCCTCGCCGCCCAGCCCCAACGTGGTGTACGGCCCCAGCCGCACGCCAGCCACCCGCTCCGCCATTGGCCTCTTCCTCAAATGATCAGGTCGGAAAACAGCCTAAGGCGTCTTGGTGTCCGAATTCGACCGCAGCAGGCGCAGGACACGGTCATAGGTGCGGCGGGACTCGCGGTCGCGGTAGTCCGGATCGACCTCGTGGTAGGCGCGGTGGCGCTCCTGGTGCACCGGGAGCGCGACGTCGGGGACGACCAGGTCGCCGGGCAGGCTGAGGGAGAATTCGAGGTCGGCGTTGCGGTAGTAGCGGGCCTGGCCGCTGATGCCGCCCGCGTCCAGGGCGGCGGCCCGGCGTACGGCCAGCAGGTAGCCGAGCAGGCCGCGCACCCTGCCCGGGCCCGCCGGGCTCCACTCGCGCAGGTCGTCGCCGGGATCGACGCCCTTCCACCCGGCCGCCGTCGCGCCCTCCCGCACGGCCTCGGCCAGCGGGGTGAGCGCGTCGCCGTCCAGGATCGTGGACGTCTCCATGATCACGTGTACGTCGGCGGTGTCCAGCCGCAGCAGCTTGGTACGGCACGCGCCCCAACCGGCCGTACCGGATCGCCAGTGCGGGCGCTCGGCCACGTGCCACTCCTCGATCCGTTCGGGATGGGCCGCCGCCAGCTCGTGCAGCACGGTGCCCGCGCCGTCGATGTCGCCCAGGTCCAGGGCGAGGATGCGCGCGTCGGTGTAGGCCAGCAGCGCGTCCACGCACTTGCGCACGTCGGTGGGCCAGCCGTCCACGAGCAGCGCGACCGTGACGGTCGCCGAGGCCGCCTTGGCGTACTCCTCGGTGGCCCCCGCGCCGGTGATCGCCTCGTCCACGCGGGAGACGGCCAGGCTGGCGTCCCACAGGACCTGGGAGGCGACCATGCTCTCGGTGCCGGGGCCGGTCTCTGTGCCCCGCTCGGGGCGCTCTGGGGCCCGCGGCTCCTCCGGGATCGCGCTCACCGCCGGCCACACCTTGAACGGCGGTTTCGGGGTCAGCTCGAAGCCGTGCGGTCCGTCGTCCCTGACCTGCCAGCCGGCCTGTTCGATCTGCTCGCGCAGCACGTCGGCCGCGGCGAAGTCACGGTCGGCGCGTGCCTTGGCGCGCTGCTCGGCCAGCCCTCTGACGTGGTGTGGTACCTCGGTCGCTCTGCCCACCGCGGCGACATCCCCCTTCGGCTCGACCGCCCCTTCCTGGGGCGGCCCCTACCCGGGCGCCGGACCGGTAAGCCGATCGAGGCGGATCTTCAGGTCGCCAGGGCTTCGGGGCTTCAGGGCTTCAGGCGAGCTGGACCACGGCCCGTGCCCGCGAAAGGACCCGCGAGTCCCCGGACCGCGCGGTCAGCGCCACCAGCACCCGCTTGTCCTCAAGCTTCTGCTCGATCACGCCGCTGACCGTGATCGTCGCGCCCTCGTCGTCATCGGGCACGACCACCATCGAGGAGAACCGCACAGAGTAGTCGACCACCGCGCCGGGGTCGCCCGCCCAGTCGGTGACGAACCGGCCGCCCTGCGCCATGGTGTACATGCCGTGCGCGATCACGTCGGGCAGCCCGACGGTCTTGGCGAACCGCTCGTTCCAGTGGATGGGGTTGAAGTCGCCGGACGCCCCGGCGTACATCACCAGGTCGACCCGGCGCACCGGGTAGTCGGCGGCCTCGATCTGCTGGCCGGTCTCGACCTCGTCGTACTTGATCGTCGCGGACATCGCTACGCCGCTCCCCCGCGCTCGACGATGGTGTTGTAGCTGGTGCAGACGTGCTCGCCGTCGACGGTGGTCACGTCGCTCTGCACGGTCAGCACCTCGTTGCGGCCGACGCTGCGGATCTCGGTGATCGTCGAGACGCACACCAGCTCGTCGCCCGCCCGGATCGGCCGGGTGTACTCAAAGCGCTGGTCGCCGTGGACCACCATCGCGTAGTTGAGCCCGAGTTCCGGGTCGGCCAGCGCCTCACCCGCCCCGGTGAGCGTGAACACGATCGGGAACGTCGGCGGCGCGATCACGTCGGGATGCCCGGCGGCCTTCGCCGCCTCGCGGTCCCGGTAGATCGGGTTGGTGTCGCCGATCGCCGCCGCGAACTCCTTGATCTTGACGCGACTGACCTCGTAGGTGGCGGGCGCGGCGTACTGACGCCCGACGAACTCACGGTTCAAAGCCATCGTGCCCGGGACTCCTTTCACCCCATTTGGGAAGCAGTGGCGGAAACACCACTACCCGCCTACCGAGACGCGGCAAGGCGGGTAGGCGGGATCGCCCGTGGACGCCGCAGTGCGGCGGGGGGAGGTCCGGCGGGTCAGCGAGTCTCGCGGTGCGGCTGGTGGCACCTGCAGTTAGGGCAGTACTTCTTCAGCTCAAGGCGGTCGGGATCGTTGCGCCGGTTCTTCCGCGTGATGTAGTTGCGGTGCTTGCACTCCTGGCAGGCCAGCGTGATCTTCGGCCTAACGTCGGTGGCAGCCACGTGGGAGTGCCTTTCTGCGTCTGGGACGGGTGGACGACCCGCGCCGGTCTCCTGGTGAGAGGAGACGGCATGGGTAGTAGCGGAGGCCGGACTTGAACCGGCGACACAGCGATTATGAGCCGCTTGCTCTGCCTGACTGAGCTACTCCGCCTGGATGCGTGGAAATCCAACGGCACCCAAGAATACCCGACCTGTGGGGGTGCGACGCACACGGCCGCCCGGCACCGGGGTGGACCCCGGCTGTGGCTGGCGGCGCGCGAGTCGCCTGGATGCGTGGGCTCCTGGGTTGGACCGCTGGTCAGACTACCAGGCGGGCCCACCGGCACGCGAACGGATTCGCCTCGGGGGGCCGGTCCCTGCGTACCGGATGTACGCGCGTCTCAGCTCGCTTCCCGCTTTGTTTCCATAAAGCATGAAATGGCGCTGTTGAATGGCCGCCGGCGCACCGCGCCGCGCGGCCCTGACCTGCGTCCACGACATCCGGAAAACGGCGCCCGCCCGCGAAATACCGAGCCTGCGGCGCGATATCGCCAAGGGCCGCGGCCGGTCTCCCAGCTAATCGTGATCACGCCGCCCTAGAATCCTCGGCAGGCCCTTCGACTGGGGCGAACGCTGCGGAAACCGCGGCCTCCCGCACCCCGCGGGAGGCCGCCCTTGCCAAAAAGCGAAGGCGCGGCGAAGGTCCGGGAGCTTAGCCTGATCCCCCGATACCGGACCGAAGGAGCGGCCGTGTTCTCGCTGCGCACCGCTGATCTGCGAAAGCTCAATTCACTCACCAAGTACCCGTCCATTCCGACGCACCACAGGCTCGACCCGAAGAACGGCGGCCTGGTCGAAGAGCCCGCCGTCTTCACCGGGACCGTGCTGGGCACCGAGAAGGTCGACGGCACCAACGGGCGAGTGGTTCTGCTTCCGGACGGCACGTGGCTGATCGGCTCCCGCGAGGACCTGCTCACCGCGAGCGGCGACGTGATCCACAACCCGGCGCTCGGCATCGTCGACGCCCTGCGTCCCGTGGCCGACCGGGCCGCGGGCGAGCGCGACGCCATCACGGTCCTCTACCTGGAGGTGTACGGCGGCAAGCAGCTCCCGGCCTGGCGGCAGTACGGCTCGGGCGAGCCCGCGCTGCGGCTGTTCGACACGGTCACCATCGGGCCTGACCTGCTGGCCTGGGACCTGGCGAAGATCTCCGCCTGGCGGCAGGACGGCGGGCAGCCGTTCGCCGGGGAGCCGGCGCTGCGCGAGGCCGCGCGGGCCTTCGGCGTCGAGCTGACACCCCGCCTGTTCGAGATCGACGGCGGCGGGCTGCCCGCCGGCATCGCCGGCATGCGCGCGTTCATGGAGTCCTACCGGGTCACCCGCGTCGCCACCTCCGGCGAGCCGGGCGCGAACGAGGGCATCGTGCTGCGCACCCCCGACCGCGCGGTCATCACCAAGGCCCGCTTCCAGGACTACGACCGCACGCTGAAGCGCCGCGCCGCCGGGCGGTGACGAAGGCGCGGGACGGCCCCGGCGGAGCCGTCCCGCGCGCACGGTCACGGCGTGGGGATCGTGCCGTTGACGTAGTGCGTCTTCACGGTCCGGGCGATGGACGCCTGCCAGGCCGCGAGGTCGGCCTTCAACTGCTGCGGCGTGCGGGTGCCCTTACGCAGGTCGGCGATGAAGGCGTCGTACCGGTCGAAGGCCCAGTTCTCGATGCCGAAGGCGTACTTCTGGATGCCGCCCTCGCCGTAATAGCCCTCCCCGTCGGCCTCGTCGCCCGCCAGGGCCTTGGTGTCGATCGTGTGATCGGCGTTGCGCCCGCAGCTATAACCGCACGAGTCGTCGTCGGTGTAGTCGTAGACGAGGTGGCGCTTGGCGTTGGTGGCCAGGTACATGTCGGAGAGCTCGGCGGGGGTGGTGCCCGCGTACGGGAAGAGCGGCACGAACACGCTGACCGTGGGCTCACCGAGGGCCACCCACATCGTCGTCAGCTTGCCCTCGTAGGGGTCGCCGATCTTCGAGCCGGTGATCACCGTCCCGAACGTGGAAACGAAACGGTTGAGGTGGTATCCGGTGGACTTGTCCGCTGCGGGCAGGTCGCCGACGCTCTTGGCCAGCGACTCGATGGACCACTTGCCGCCGATGCCGTCAGAGCGCACCTCCTTCTGGATGAAGTAGCGGTAGTCCTTCTTGTGCGGGTCGTCCATGCGGATGCCCGCGCGGTTGTGGCGCATGACGCCGCTGGTGGAGTCCTCCCAGTCGTGGACGCCGTCCGGCGTGTCGCCCTTGTTGACCACCTCGTCGTTCTCCACGACCGTGGTCTGCTCGTCCACGAAGTAGGGGAACCCGCTGGGCTTGGTCCACCGGACCTTGCTGAAGTTGGTACGCCAGTCGTAGCCGGAGTAGGCCCCGTCGGCGGGGTCGGCGGCGTCCTTGTCGTCGGTGTGCGGGGCGGCGTAGTTGCCGTTCGCGTCCTTCTCGTACTCCGAGGTGACGTTGTCCCGGGTGAAGCCGTCCCCGTCGATCTCGAAGACGGCCGCGTTCCCCCAGCGGTCGAAGACGCTGATGATCGTGGAGGTGTTCCGGGCGGAGCTGCCGTTGAAGCCGCCGCCGTGGTTGGTGTCGCGCAGCAGTTGCTCGACCTCGTCCACGCGTTCGGCGCGGGAGAGCACCAGGTGGTTGAGGTAGCCGCCGGTCATGCCCTTGGCGAGGTCCTGGGAGACCGGGAAGCCGTGGCTCGTGGCGAAGGCGGAGGTCAGCGTGTGCCCGGCGACCTGGACCAGGCCGAGGCCGCGGTCGTTCGCGCCCGCCCACGGGATGGTCTCGCCGGTGATCGCGTCCACGCCGGAGGTCCCGTGCGCCGTGACGCCGGTGTAGCCGAAGCGGGAGGTGTAGCGGTCGCCGCTGCCGAAGGAGCCGCCGTCGGCGGGCCTGTGGAACGGCACCACCTTCCACCCGTCGGGTGTGGACCAGTGGTCGCGGTTCTTCCAGACGACCGGGCGGCCGTCCACGGTGGACAGTCCGGTCGCGACGGCTGAGCTGGAGGCGTGCGCGGGCGGCGTCCATGCCAGGACGGCGACCAGCGCGGTGGCGGCGGCGAGAACGGGTTTCTTCACCTGGGGGTGGCCCTTCCGATGAGATCGTTGAACAGTGCCTGGGACTGCGGGCTGGTCCGGATCAGCTCCTCGGGGTGCCACTGGACGGCCAGGATGCGGTGCCCGGTGTGCTCCAGGCCCTCGATCAGGCCGTCCTCGCTGTAGACGGTGGCGTCCAGGCCGTCGCCGAGGAGCTTGACGCCCTGCTTGTGGATGCTGTTGACGGCGAACTCGCCGGAGCCGAACAGCTCGCCCAGCCGTCCGCCCTTGGCGGTCACCGAGTGCGCCAGGTGGGTGCGCGGCGCGTCAGGGCGGTGGTCGGCGGCGTACGGCGTGCGGGTGAGGTCCTGGTGGAGTTCGCCGCCGAAGTACACGTTCACCACCTGGAGGCCGCGGCAGATGGCCAGCACCGGCAGTTCGCGCGCGAGGGCCTGGGTGAGCATGGCCCACTCCAGCCGGTCGCGCGGCGGGTCGAGCTTGACGGTCACGCCGTCCTCCACCGGCGAGTCGTAGCGGCCGGGTTCCACCGAGGCGCCGCCCGCCAGCACCAGCGCGGTCGCGTCCGCGGGCAGGTCGAGGGTCTGCTGCGACGGGGTGATCGTGCGCGGTACGCCCCCGGACTGTTCGATCGCCGTCTCGTAGGGGCGGGCGGGCGTCTGGTCACCGGCGGTGATGATGATCAAAGCGAATGCTCCAGGTGTCATTTGAGGCCGGTGGTGGCGATGCCCTGCACCAGCCGGCGTTGGAAGAACATGAACAGCAGGAACAGCGGCAGCAGCGACACCACCGACATCGCGGTCATCGGCCCGAGGTCCGAGCCCGCGGTGGCGTCCAGGAACATGCGCAGGCCGACGGGCAGGGTGAACTTCTCCGCGCTGTTGAGATAGATCAACTGCGGCAGATAGTCGTTCCACGTCCAGATGAACGTGAAGATCGCCGTGGTGGCCAGCGCCGGTTTGATCAGGGGCAGCGTGATGTACCGGTACCTGCGGAAGGGCCCGCAGCCGTCCACGGCCGCCGCCTCGTCCAGCTCGCGCGGCAGCCCGCGCAGGAACTGCACGTTGAGGAAGACGAAGAAGGCGTCCATGGCCAGGAAGTACGGCACGATCAGCGGCAGCGGGCCGTCCACCCAGCCGAGCGCGTGGAAGATCGAGTACTGCGGGACCAGCAGCACGTCCTTGGGCAGCAGCAGCATGCCGATGGTCAGCGTGAAGCACACCGCCCGGCCGCGGAAGCTCAGCCGGGCGAAGGCGTAGGCGGCCAGTGAGCACGAGATCACGTTGCCGGCCACCGCCAGCAGCGCGATGACCACCGAATTGCGCAGGTAGGTGCCGAACGACTCCACCCCCGCGCCGGCCCAGCCCTCGACGAAGTTGCCCAGCGTGGGATCGGACGGCAGCAGCGAGGCGTTCCGCGCGATCTCGGTGGTCGACTTGAACGCCGTCATGATCATCCAGGCCAGCGGGTAGAGCATGACCACGAGCGTCGCCACGATCGCGACATGGGCGAGGCGGTTCTTCATCCGTTGTCCCCGTAGTGGACCCAGCGGCGCGAGCTTCGGAACAGGAAGGCCGCCACCGCGGCCAGCGCGATCAGCATCAGCCAGGCCATCGCCGAGGCGTAGCCCATCCGGTGGTGGTCGAAGCCCTGCTGGTAGAGATTTAGCGCGTAGAAGAGGGTCGAGTCGGCCGGGCCGCCGTTGCCGTCGCCGACGAGCTGGGCGGGGGCGAACGTCTGGAACGCCCCGATGATGCCGAGCAGCAGGTTGAAGAAGACGATCGGGCTGAGCATCGGCACGGTTATGTGGGCGAACCTGCGCAGCCTGCCCGCGCCGTCGAGGGCCGCGGCTTCGTACAGCTCGCCGGGGATCTGCTTGAGACCGGCCAGGAAGATGACCATCGGCGCGCCGAAGCGCCACACCTCCAGCGCCACGATCGTCCAGATCACGGTCGCGGGATCGTTGATCCAGGAGCGTTCCGGTACGCCGAACCAGCCGAGCACGCCGTTGACCGGCCCGCCGTAGTCGAACATGGCCCGCCAGGTGATGGACACCGCCACGCTGGCGGCCAGCAGGGACGGCAGGTAGAACAACGAGCGGTAGAGGCCCTGGCCGCGGCGGTCCTTGGCGAGCAGCAGCGCGGCGGCCAGCGCCGCGCCGAGCTGCAACGGCACCGCGACCAGCACGTACCCGCCGGTGATCAGAACCGAGTGCAGGAACCGGTCATCGTCGGTGAACAGCTCCAGGTAGTTGCCGAACCCCACCCAGCGCGGGGCCGACAGCAGGTCGTAGTCGGTGAAGGACAGGTAGAGCGACCAGCCCAGCGGCGCGACGACCAGCAGGACCAGTCCGGCGGCCCACGGGATCAGGAAGGTGTAGGCCGCGAGGTCACGCCTGGTCAACCGGCCCGCCCCAGCACCTTGGCGGCTTCGGCGAAGAACGCCTCGGCGGCCTGTTCGGCGTTCTTCTTGCCGAACCAGACGTCCTGTGTGTGCCGGGTGAGCAGGTCGGAGCGGATCTCCTTGCCTCCGGTCGGGTCCGGCGCGGGCGCGGTGCCGCTGTGGCCGGGCTCGCGCAGGTAGCCGACGTACTCGGCGATCTGCTCGTCCTGCGGGTCCAGGCCGGGCAGCAGGGCGGCGGCGATGGCCGAGTTCGGCGGGACGCCGCGGGTCAGTCCCAGCGCCTTGCCCGCAGCCGGGTCGTTGAGCAGGAAGTCCATCAGCCGGACCGCCTCGCGCGGGTGCTTGGACCTGGCGTTGACCGCCCAGCTCACCGAGCGCATCAGGTGCACCCCCGGCCGCGCCGCCTCACCGGGCAGCGGGCCGTACTTCCAGTCCTCGCGCGGGAGGCTGACGCTGGTGCCGTACACGCTCATGGCGACCTTCTTGGCGGCCACCGGGTCCTGGGACACGTCGCCGCCGGCCGAGCCGCTGGTGACGTCGGGCGGCGGTACGACGCCCTTGGCGCGCAGGCCGGCCCAGAGCGTCCACCACTCGACCAGGTCCTCCTTGGCGAAGCCGAGCGCGGCACCGTCGGGGGTGAACCAGTCCTTGCCCTTCTGCCGCAGGTACACCTGGAGGTGGTTGTGCTGGGCGCTGCTGTCGGCCAGCGCCCAGGTGCCCTTGGGCAGGGTCGCGGCCAGCCTGGTGGCCTGGGCCGCGAAGTCCGGCCAGCTCGTCTGGGCGGCGGGGGCGGCCATTCCGCCCGCTTGGAGCAGTTTCGGCTGGTAGACCAGGGCCATCGGGCTGGTGCCCGCGGGCACGTCCATGAGCTTGCCGTCGATCGTGCCCTGGGCGAGGAACTCCTGGCCCAGGTCGCCGGTCCGGAGGATGTCCTTGTGGGGGCCGAGGTCGAGCAGCAGGCCCTTGGCCGCGTACGTGCGCACCTGGTCGTCCTGGAAGACGTCGGGCGCGGCGCCGGAGGCGAACTCGGTGTTGAGCTTGTCGTAGTAGCCGGGGAAGGCGGACGGGCGGACCTTCACCTCGATGTCCGGATATTTCTTCCTGAACAGGGCGATGGCGGCATTGGTCGCCTTGGTCCGCGCGGGGTTCCCCCACCAGGCGATGGTCAGGGTGACCTTGCCATTCGCCGTGCCGGCTGTGGTGTCGCCCCCTGCGGAGCAGGAGGTGAGCAGGAGGGCCATCGATGTCATGGACGCGAACGTCGCCAGACGGGAACGCAGCATGATGGGGCCTTTCGGGGGGCTGCGGTGGTGATTCAGGTGAGCGTGGACCGCTGGAGGCGGAGCATGAGGTCCCAGTCGGCGCGCAGCGCGGTCAGGACCTCGTTCAGCGAGCGCTCGCTCGGGTTGTGCCGGAGTTCGATGAGTTCGGCCTCGGGGGCGGTGCGGCCGACCATGGCCGCGGCGGCGCTGGTGTGCAGCACCGCCTTGGCGTGCGGCAGGGCCCGTCGCAGCGCGGCCTCGTCGTCGTCGGCGACGAACTCCATCGGCGGGATGCCCGGGTGCCGCTCCTGGATCAGCGCCTCGTAGCTGGGCCGGGTGGCCGGGCGGGCCACCAGGACGAGCCGGTCGCCGTCGCCGAAGCGGCGGATGCTGTCGAACACCTCGCCGTCGAGTTCGGAGGTCAGCGGCAGTACGCGCACCGGCTGCCCGGCCAGCCGCTCCTCGACCTCCCTGACGTGGAAGACCAGGCTGATCACGTGCGTCACGCCGGTGACGCCCGCGCGGCGGAACTCCTCGATGTCCAGGGCCTTGATCGCCCCCGGGCCCTCGGGCAGCCGCGCCGACAGGGTGGCCGCGTACCGCTCGGCCGAGGCCCGGACGCCGATGAACGACACCCGCAATCCCGTGCTCAGCATGGCCAGCCGCTGCTGCACCGCCTGCCCCGCGACGGCGGGCGCGACCCCGTCCGCGAGGAGCCCGAGCAACGCCGCGTCCACCTTGGCGGTCTGCCGCAGGTCCCACGGGTCGTCTCCGGGGACGGCGGAGCGGGCGGGCAGCGTCACCCGCGTTCCGACACCGTGCCGGGTCTCGGCGAATCCGCTCTGCGCCAGGCCGTCGTACGCCTGCCGCACGGTGTCGACGGCCACGCCGAGCCGCTGCGCGAGGGCGCGTACGGGCGGGAGCTTCGTCCCGGGCTCGATCTCTCCCGTCGCGATGACGTATTCGAGCTGGGTCCGCAATTGGACCCAGAGCGGAATGTCCGAGTCGGGGTCGATGCGGAGCCGTCTGTCGAGCTCAACACCAGTCATGGCGTGTTATAGAACAGTAAAACACTCTAGGTGTCAATGGTCCCAGGGGCGCGAGGGGTCACGGCGTATGAGGGCCACGGCGCACATGGGGGCACATGGGGGCACATGGGGGCACATGGGGGCACATGGGGGCACAACGAAGAACGCCCGGCTCGCGTGGGTGCGAGTCGGGCGCTATGTGATACTCGGCGGTGGAGCCCCCAAACGGAATCGAACCGTTGACCTTCTCCTTACCATGGAGACGCTCTGCCGACTGAGCTATAGGGGCTTGTCTCGCGCCGCTCGTGCGTCGCTGACAGGTGTAACCATACACGGCACCCTTGCTTCACGCGAATCAGATGGGCCTGCCCGACCGGCCTTTCGACCGGCCTTTCCAGCGGCCTTTCCGTCGGTCTGTAGGGCCGGGTCCAGCGGGCGGCGCGGCAGCGGGATGACCTCGCACAGGTCGGCCAGATCGACGTACCGCGCGACCTCTTCGACCGACCGGCAGTCGGCGACGATCCGGCCGTTCCGGCGGAGCCGGAGTACCTGCCGGCCCGCGCGCACCGCGCCCGTGATCTGAAGGCCGTCCGGCCCCACCCAATGCCTCTCCACGAACGGACAGACTAAGCCCAAGCCCCACAGGTCACCCGGAACAACACGCGCATCTCCGATACCGAACTGATATGCGGTCACCTGTCGTCTTTCAGCCGGTAATAGCCGATCAGGTCGTCCAAGACCGTCACCTCGTCCAGGCGCACGGTGGTCCCCGTCCGGAGGGCGTTGATCATTCGGCCGTCGCCCATGTAGATCCCGGCATGGTGGGTGCGGGTGCGCTTCTCCCCGTAGAAGACGATGTCGCCCGGACGCGCCGCCTCCGGGACCACCCTGCGGAAGCGGCGGATGTGGTCGTTGGTGGTGCCGCCGCCGAGTACGTCGTCGCCGTACGCCAGGTGGTAGATCCAGCGGACCAGGCCGGAACAGTCCAGCCCCACGGTGTCCTCGGCCGGGCACGGGCGGACCTTGCCGCGATAGCCCAGGCAGGTCCCGCGCGACGGCCCCGGCCTGCGGGCGTGGCCACCGCCCCAGACGTACGGCAGGGACCCGCCCCGCCAGCCGGGCAGCGCCCGCCCGCGCATTGCGGCCTCGGCGAGCACGACCACGCGGCGCGAATCGCCGACGACGTCGATGGGGGTGACGAGCGGCGCGGAGGCGACGGCCAGGGTGAGCACGGCGACGACGGGGAGTACATACCTCACCTGCGGATACCGCTCACGGACAGACCGCCACATTTTCCCCACAAGGGAATTCTGCCGTGCCGGCGGGCAGGGCAGGCGGATCACATCGACTAGTCTCACGAACAGATCGGCGTAGTCGGTGAGAAGCATTTCGGTGGGAAGCAGTGAGGCGTTCGTAGGGAGCTGTGGGGAGAGGTGGCCGACCAGCACACGCGCCCACCCGCCCGGGCCCGGCGCCGCGCCCGGCACGAGCGGGCCGTGACCGGCCGGTGGGACGACGTCCTTCTCGGCGTCGCGGTCTCCGCCGGGTCGGTGTGGGCCACCGTGTCCGAGGCGGGCGCGGCGGGCCTGTGGACGGTGACCGGCCTGGTCCTGCTGGAGATCGCGCGGCGGCGCGGGCTGTGGAGCGCGTTCGCCGATCGGGTGCTCGCCGTACCTCTGGTGCCTTCGCACCTGCCGCGCCCTGGCGACCTGCCGGTCATCCTGGTGCTGGCCTGGACCGGCTGGCTCGCGCTGCCCTGGGGCTTCTCCCCCGCCGCCGCCCAGAGCGGCCAGACGGCGGGCGTGACGGCACCCGCCACACCGCCCGCGGCTCCACGCACCTCCGCCCCGCGCGACGTCTACCACGAGGTGGCCGCCCGGGCCGCCCGCCAGGAGCGGATGCGGATCGCGAGCGAGGTCCACGACGCGGCCGGACACGGGCTCGCCGCGATCGCGATGCAGGCCGGACTGGCCCTGTTGATGTTCGACGAACAACCGGAACAGGCCCGCGCATCCCTGGAGGCCATCCACGCCACCAGCACCCGCACCCTCGCCGACCTCCGCGCCGCCCTGGACACCATGTCCCCACCCCCCGACACCGCCCTCGGGCCGATGCCGCATTTGTCCGCCGCCGGGCCGTACGGGCTGTGGACGCTCGCCGAGGCCGTGCGGGCCGGTGGGCTCCCGGTGGATCTGGAGCTGGCCGAGCCGGATGGGCCCGTACCCGCCCACCTGGGCGCGGCCGTACACCGTGTCGTCCAGGAGTCGCTGACCAACGTGATGCGGCATGCGGGCCCGACCCGCGCGGTGGTACGCGTGGCGCAGGAGCCGAGCGCGTCCGGTGAGCCCGGCGTCCTCGTGGTGGAGGTCACCGACCAGGGCCGGGGCTCCACGGCGGCCGTCCCCGCCGAGGGCCGGGGCATGGCCGGAATGCGGGCGCGGGTGCAGGCGGCCGGCGGCCAGTTCAGCGCCGGTCCACGCGAAGGCGGCGGTTTCCGCGTAGTGGCCCGCTTCCCCCGGCCGACCGCATGACCACCCCCGCCGCCCGCCCCCACCCGGCTCACATGGCCACGCCCGCCCCACTCACGGCCCGGGCCGCATGATCAGGGTCGCGCTGGCCGATGACGAGGCCATCGTCCGGATGGGCCTGCGGGTCCTCGTCGAACGCGAGGCCGACCTGGAGCTGGTCGGCGAGGCGGCGGACGGCGCGACCGCGCTCGACCTGCTCCGCCGTACCCGGCCCGACGTCCTCCTGCTGGACATCCGGATGCCCGGCATGGACGGCGTCGCCACCCTGAAGGCCATCGCCGCCGACCCCGACCTCCGCGACGTACGGGTCATCGTGGTCACCACCTTCGAGATCGACCGTTACGTCTTCGAGTCGCTCCAAGCGGGCGCCGGCGGTTTCATCCTGAAGGAGCGCGCGCCAGAGGAGCTGGCGCACGCGATCAGGGTCGTCGCGGCGGGCGAGGCGCTGCTCTCCCCCTCGGTCACCCGGCGGGTGATCGGCGTGTTCGGCCGGCACCTGGCCGACGGGATCGGCCCCGCCGTCGCCGGCCTGGACGAACTGACCCCACGCGAACGCGAGATGGTCGCCTGGGTGGCGACCGGCAGGTCCAACGAGGAGATCGCCAGGGAACTGGTGCTCAGCCCGGACACGGTACGCACCCACGTGAGCCGGGCCATGGTCAAACTGCACGCCCGCGACCGCGCCCAGCTCGTGGTGTTCGCGATGCGGGCGGGCCTGACGATCCCCGGCTGACCGAGCGGCCCTGAAACCGCCCGCCGGTCAGCGTAGAAAGCCCTCGTAGTTGCGCTGCTGGAGCTGGCTTTCGATCTGCTTGACGGTCTCCAGCCCCACGCCCACCATGATCAGGATGCTCGCGCCGCCGAACGGGAAGTTCTGCTGGGTGGCCGGGTCGCGGAGCAGGACGAAAGCCACGATCGGGATCAACGACAGCACGCCGAGATAGACGGCTCCGGGCGCGGTGAGCCGGTTGAGCACGTAGTTCAGGTACTCGGCGGTCGGCCGCCCCGGGCGGATGCCCTGCACGAACCCCCCGTACGTACGCAGATTGTCGGCGATCTCCAGCGGATCGAAGGTGATCGACACGTAGAAGAAGGCGAAGCCCACGATCAGCGCGAAGTAGGTGATGACGTAGACGGGATGGTCGCCGGAGACGAGGTAGCGGGTGAGCCAGGCGGCGACCGGAGTGGACTGCACGGCCGGGAAGGACAGCGCGAGCTGCGGAAGCATCAGCAGGGACGAGGTGAAGATCACCGGCACGATACCGGCCTGGTTCACCTTGATCGGGATGTACGTGGACGTCCCGCCGTACACCCTGCGGCCCACCATGCGCTTGGCGTACTGCACGGGGACACGCCGCTGCCCCTGCTCCACGAACACCACGGCGGCGACCAGGAAGACGCCCAGAACCATGATCAGCGCGAAGGCGAACGGGTTCTGCCGCATGATCGTGGCCAGATAGGACGGGAAGACCGCGACCACCTGCGTGAAGATCAGGATCGACATGCCGTTGCCGACCCCGCGCGCGGTGACCAGCTCCCCCATCCACATGACCAGTACCGCGCCCGCCGTGATCGTGGCCACCAGCGTGCCGACGGTGAGCAGGTCGTACCCGGTCAGCAGCGGACGGTCGCAGGAGGGGAAGATCTGCCCGGAACGCGCCATCGCGACGATGGCGGTGGCGTTCAGTACGGCGAGCGCGATCGTGAGGTAGCGGGTGTACTGCGTGACCTTGGCCGTGCCCGCCTGCCCTTCCTTGCGCAGCGCCGCCATTCGGGGGATCACCACGGCCAGGAGCTGGACGAGGATGCTGGCCGTGATGTACGGCACGATGCCGAGCGCGAAGACCGAGAGCCGGAGCATTCCGCCGCCGCTGAAGAACTGGATCATGTCCAGCACGGTCCGCGAGGAGCCCGACCGGGCCTGGGTCAGGCAGGCGGTGACGTTCTGGACATGCACTCCGGGGGCGGGCAGGATCTGACCGAACCGGAACAGCACGATCATGCCGAGCGTGAACAGGAGCTTGCCGCGCAGCTCGGGCGTGCGGAACGCGCGGGCGATCACGCTCAGCACGACGGCCGCCGGGCCTGCGGATGGTTACGGGCTGCGGGAATCACAGCGGCGATTCTCGCCAGCGGGGGGCGGCAGGGGCATCCGCCAGGGCGCGGCTCTCGTCGTACGCGAATCTGCGTACGGCTACTGGTGGTTGTGGCGGGCGCGGTGCGCTGCGACGTTGAAGCGGTTGGCGCACTGCGGGGAGCAGAACCGGCGGCGGCCGTTGCGCGAGGTGTCCACGAAGACGACGGCGCAGCCGGGGCGCTCACAGCGGCCGAGCCGGGAGCCGTCCGAGAAGGTGGCCGCCATGGCGAGGCCGCTGGCGGTGACCGCGCGGACGCGGGAACCGAGGTCGGCGTCGTCGGACACGTAGTGCAGATGCGGTGGCAGGCCGTCGTGGGTGCTGACGTAGGGGCGCGAGGCGGCCGCCGCCAGCAGGTCGTTGATCAGCGCGATCTGGCGATCCCTGTCCCGCTCGCCGAAGATCGGCCGAATCCGCTCGGCCCAGGCGTACAGCCCGTCCACGTGCGCGGCCACCAGCTTGGGCCGGACCATCTCGTACGCGGCCAGCAGCTCCTCGAACGCCTCAAGCCGGCGATCGCGGAAGTTGACGAGCGCGGCGGCGAGCGCGGCACCATGGCCTCCGTAAGCGTTGAATCGCACAAGGGCATTACATCATCCTGGCAACATGAGCCACCGAACCTGCCGGGAAGGGGTCCACGATCCGGGAGCCCAGCGCCTGATCTCCAGCCACCTCACATCCGAGGGAGCGGTCTTCTACCTGCACTGTTCCTGCGGAAGCTGGTTGATCAAAACAGCGGCTCCTTTCGACGTCATCACCACCACCATCCCCAACTGACCCATCCCCGGCGCGGGCTTGGCCGTGGAAGCGCGCCCGCCGTACACAAGCGCCCAACCTGCCACGCTCTCGCCCCGCCCTCCGCGTACGCGAACATCACCCTGCCCCGGACACCGCCACAAGCCCGCCGCCACGGACATCGGACGGCATCGCGCAAGCGCACCGCGCCGCAACGCCCCGCGCACGCGCGAGCATCCGGTACACCGGCCCCCGACTCGCCCCGCCGCCCACTCAGGAAGCACGCGCCGCCGTACACGAAGGCCGGCCCGCCCGGACACCCACGACCCACCCGATGCGTACGCGGGTACGCGAGTCCCAGCTCATCTCTGGACTCCCGGCCCGCCCGGACGCCCCCTCCACCGCGACACCCGCCGACCGGCCGACCGGCCGGCCCTAGAGGTCGTGGCGTGCGTGTGTGGGCGCTAAGCCCCTTCGGGCGGGGTGGTGAGTTCGGTGAGGGTGGCGAAGGCGAGGTCCCAGGGGAAGGGCGCCTCGTCGGCCCCGGTGCCCGACGGGTGTGGCTCGAACAGCACCCGGACCCCCTCCTCCCGAAGCGCCTCCAGCGCGCGGCGGAACGGTGGTCGCGCGGCGAGGGCCGCGTTGACGTACGGCACCAGAACCACCGGAATCCCCAGCCCCGGGGCTTCGGCGAGCAGGCCGAGCGCGTAGGTGTCGGCGATGCCGAGCGCGAACTTGTTCACCGTGTTGAACGTCGCCGGAGCCACGATGATCGCGCCCGGCCGGGGCGGCTTCGGCTCGTCGGGCCTGCGGTAACGCGTACGCACCGGCCGGCCGGTCTGCCGCTCCAGCGCCGCGACGTCCAGGAAGCCGGCCGCCGACGGCGTCGCCACGACCTGGACCTCCCACCCCCGCCGCTGCGCCATGCCGACCAGCCGCCCGGCCTCCGCCGCCGGGCCCGCGGCGCACACGATCACGTAGAGGTCTCCACCGGCCATCGTCACGAGCGTACGCGAATTCTGTCGGACCGCCTTGCTAGCGTGATTTTCCGTTGGCCAAGGGGGTGTCGCAGGTGGAATGGCAGCAGGCGTTGTTCGTCCATGGGGCCGGGCAGGGGGCCTATGTGGCAGACGGAGAGCTGGTCGCGCGGCTGAGACAGGCGCTCGGCCCCGGGCACGAGATCCGCTATCCCGCCATGCCCAATGAGGGCGAGCCCGACCATGCGAAGTGGAAACAGCGGATCATCGAGGAGATGGCCGCGATGTCCGGTCCGCTGGTCCTGATCGGCCACTCGCTCGGCGGGTCGGTTCTGGTGAAATGCCTGGCCGAGATCGAGCCGCCGCGGCCGATCGCCGCCCTGGTGCTGATGGCCGCGCCGATGTGGGGCGGCGACGGCTGGCGTTATGACGGCGGCGAGCAGTTCGAGCCGCCGCATGACATCGCCGACAGGCTCCCGCAGGAGACGCCGATCCGGGTCTACCACTGCCGCGACGACGAGGTGGTCCCCTTCGCCCATCTGGGGCTGTACGCCAGGTTGCTTCCCCGGGCCATGGTGACGGCCTTCGACGAAGGCGGGCATCAGTTGCACGGGGTCGAGGCGTCGGTCGCGACCGACATCTCGGGGCTGCCGGCCGTGCGGTGAACCGATCCCTCAGCGGTGCGTGGCCAGGATGAGGTGATGGTCGACGCCTTCGGGCGCGTACGGGTCGGCGTGGACGTGCGCCGCCGCCAGGCGCGGGATCGCGTGCAGCAGCGCGTGTTCCACGTTCACCGCGACCTGGTGCGCCTGTAGCACGGTCGCGCCGGAGTCCACCACCACGGCGCACTCGGCGCGGAGCCGGTGCCCGATCCACCGCAACCGGATCTCACCCACGTCGAGCACGCCCGGGGTGGCCCGCAACACGGCCTCGGCCTGGTCCACCAGTGCGGGGTCCACGGCGTCCATCAACCGGCGGCCGACCTCACGCGCCGCCTGGCGCAACACCGCGAGGATCACGACGGCGATCAGCAGCCCGACGGCCGGGTCGGCCCAGCGCCACCCGGCCGCCGCCCCTCCCGCCGCCCCCAGGACGGCGAGCGAGGTCAGTGCGTCCGTACGCGCGTGCAGGCCGTCCGCCACCAGGGCCGCCGAGCCGATCTTCCGCCCGACCCTGATCCGGTACTGCGCGACCCACTGGTTGCCCAGGAAGCCGACCACGGCGGCGCCCGCCACGGCGAGCAGGTTCGACACCGGGCGCGGGTGCATGAGCCGGTCCACCGCCTCGTACGCGGCGAGCGCCGCCGACGCCGCGATGACCAGCACGATGACGACCCCGGCCAGGTCTTCGGCGCGGCCATAGCCGTACGTGTAGCGCCGGGTCGGCGCCCTGCGCCCCAGGAGGAACGCGATCGCCAGCGGCACGGCGGTCAGCGCGTCGGCGGCGTTGTGCATCGTGTCGCCGAGCAGCGCCACCGACCCGGACACCGCCACGACCGCCGCCTGCATCACGGCGGTGGCACCGAGAACGGCGAGCGAGATCCACAGCGCGCGCAGGCCCTCGGCGCTGGTCTCCATCGCGGCGTCCACCTTGTCCGCCGCCTCGTGACTGTGCGGGCGAAGCGCATGCTTGATCCGCGCCCAGACGCGTTCGCGAGAACTGTGCCCGTGCCCATGACCATGCCCGTGCCCATGACCATGCCCGTGCCCATGTCCGTGGCCGTGCCCATGTCCGTGGCCGTGCCCTGACGGGTGTGTGGGAGGAGTGCGGCTCATACCACCCAGGATGCCGCGAAAACCGCATTGCAGCACGTCAACACCAACATCCCTACTGCTCCTGCAAGGGTTTCGCAGCCAGGTACGGACAGAGTCAAGTAGCGGTCGAGCCGCGTGAGCCCCGTGAGCCACTTGAGCCGAAACCCATTAGATAGCCATCCTATCTAATATTGGGTAGTATCACTATCCAAGGAGGGTTGAGTCCAATGACCGTGATCGTCCTCGTCGTCGCCACCCTGTTCTTCCGCCTGCTGGGCGCGCTGTTCGGCCTGGCCCGATTCGCCACCTGGCGGGCGAGCGCCGGGCACGGCCTGGCCGTCATGCTGGTGCTCACGGCAAGCGCCCACTTCGTCCCCTCGGCCGTCACCTTCATGCCGAATCATGCGGACATGGTGGCCATGGTCCCGCCGTTCGTCCCGTTCCCCACCCTGATGGTCTACGCGACCGGTGTCCTCGAACTGGCCGGCGCGGCCGGCCTCCTACTCCCCGCCACCCGCCGCGCGGCGGGCATCTGCCTGGCCCTGCTGTTCGTGCTCATGCTCCCGGCCAACATCCACGCCGCGCTGGCCGACGTACCCTTCGCGGGCGAGCCCGCGACCCCCTTGTGGCAGCGCATTCCCGAGCAGATTCTCTACATCGGCGTCGCCCTGTGGGCGGCCGGAACCACCGCACGCCGAACCCCCGTCAGGAGCACGACCAGCGCCGCACCGGCCAAATAGTGCTGAAGAACCCCTGACGTGACAATGTCCCACCCGCCGAAACGGAGGACCCGCGCACAGCCGTCCGAAACGATCTGGACGGCATAAGGAATCGTGAACACCCCGGCGATCAGCACGAACAACGCCGCCGTCACCCACCCGGCGACCGCGCTCCACCGTCCGCGAAAGGCGAGAATCGCACTGAGGCAGAGCGCCATGACCGCAGCCGGAACCCCGTCCAGCTCCGCCGACAAGGTCACCACGGTGAGAGCGTCCAGCCATTCGTGGTCCAACACATGCGGCTCGGCGCCAAGCGGGCAGTAAAAACCTCCCATCGTGAACTTCGGCCCCTCGGGAAACCACCACCACAAAGTACGCAAGGCCGGAACCACCAGAGCGGCGGCAGTAAGCACAGGAACTCCCCAACGTGGAGGAGTAACCGACAAGGAATGCATGAGTGCCGCCACCTGGTAGCCAACCGAAGAGAGCGTCCAGCGTAGATCGAAGCGGCCCGATCGACGAACTCCCCGCTTTCGCGGCACCCGCCGACCACGACCCCGCCCGCGCTTTCTCACCATCCTTCGACCACCCGAACGACCCCGCCAACGTCAACCTCAGTTGACAGAGGCTGCGACGTCAACCTACATTGACAACCATGGGCACCAAACCAGCGGCGCCGACCCGCAAACCGGCACGTAACCTGCTCACCTGCGGCGTGATCGCAGGCCCGCTCTTCATCGTCGCCTTCCTCATCGAAGGCGCCACCCGCACCGGCTACGACCCGATGCGACACCCCGTCAGTTCCCTCGCCCTCGGCGACCTCGGCTGGACCCAGACCCTCAACTTCCTCGTCTGCGGCCTGCTGAGCTTGGCTTTCGCCGTCGGAGTGCGCCGCGCGCAAGGCGGCTTCTGGGGACCGCTGCTGATCGGCGTATGGGCGGTCGCCATGGTGCTGGCCGGGGTCTTCACCACCGATCCGATCAGCGGCTACCCCGCGGGCACTCCCGCCCTGCCCACCGAGTACTCAGGCCTCCCCGCCCTGCTGCACGACGCGGTCGCCATTCCCGGCTTCGGGGCGCTGATCATCGCGGGGCTCGTTATCGCGGTCCGCTTCGCCAGGCGGAGAAAGTACGGCTGGGCGGCCTATTCCGCCGGCACCGTGGTCGTATTCGCGACCTCATTGGTGATGTCCCAGCTCGGTTTCAACCAACTCGAACCCTGGGTGGACCATGCGGGACTGTTCCAGCGGATCACCATTGTCACCGGCTTGGCGTGGCTCACCCTCCTGGGCCTGTACCTCCGCCGCGCCGGATTCCCGGCCCCGCACAATCCGGAAAACCCAGAAGACCCGACACCGGCCCGTAAACCCGTCCTCCCAAACAGTCCCGCGGGCGCCCGCTCCGCCCGGCCCGCACATTGAAGACCACCTGGCGTACCGGATTTCAACCGGGTGGGGTGTCAGTGTCAGGCGGGCACCGGTACGGGCGACGGGCGCCACTGCTCGGAGCCGAACACCTCGTAGCGGATCCGCTCGTCAGGCACCCCGCGCCGGTGCAGCCCCACCCGGACCATCTGCATGAACGGCACCGGACCACACAAATAGACGTCCACGTCCTCGTGGAGCGGGATCGCATCGGTATCGACGAGCCCGGTGAACGCGCCCGGTACGTCCAGCACGTCCTGCTCGTACCATGCCAGGCTGCGGAACGAGCGCAACCGGGAGCCGTTGGCGCTCATCTCGGCGCGCAGCGCGTGCCGATCCACGCTCCGATCGGCGTGCACCGCCGTGACGTCGCGCGTGGGCTGAGTACGCGAAACGTGGTCCAGGATGGCGGCCATCGGCGTGATCCCGACGCCGGCGCTGACCAGGAGCAGCGGCGACGCGCCGGTGCGCAGGGTGAGCTCGCCGTACGGGTGGCTCAGCCGCAGCCGGTCGCCGAGGTCCACCTGGTCGTGCAGGAACCCGGAGACCAGGCCATCCGGGGCGCCGCCGTTGCCGCGCACCCGCCGTACCGTGATCCGCAGCATGCCGACGGCCGCCGCCTGCGACAGCGAGTACTGCCGCAACTGGCGGGTACCATCGGGCAGGTCGGCGGCGACGGTGACGTACTGGCCGGGCACGAAATCGGGCGCGGGGCCGCCGTCCTGCGGCGTGAGAATGAACGACATCGTGTCGTCCGCCTCGCTGATCTTGCTGGCCACGACGTACTCCCGCCAGGGCGCGGGACCGTCCACACCCGCCTCGGCGTAAAGGCGCGCCTCGCGGCCGATCAGCCGGGTGGCGAACAGCCAGTACACCTCGTCCCACGCGGCGGCGACGGGCGGGGTGACCGCATCGCCGAGCACGGTACCGACCGCCCTCAACAGGTACTTTCCGACCATCGTGTACTGCTCCGGACGGATCCCCAGCGCGCAGTGCCGCTGCGCGATGCGCTCCACCACCCGGTCGAAGGCCGGTCCGTCCGGCCCGAGGCCGGCCAAGTGCCCGGCGAACGCGGCGACCGCCCCGGCCAGCGCGCTCTTCTGCTCGCCGGTCGCCTGCGCGCTCCGGCTGAAGAGGTTGAGCAGGTCGGGGTTCTCACCGAGCATCGTGTCGTAGAAAACACCCGAAATGTCGCCCAAGTGCTCACCAACGACGGGGAGAGTCTCCTCGATGATCGGCGCACTGCTGGCGGAAAGCATATGTTCCTCCCGGTCTGGGAATGGGTGACGGATCAACGGCGGCCGAGGTTCAGCAGCACCTGCCGAACCGGCGGTGCGGTCAGGTCGCCGACCGTGATCGGATCGAGGCTCACGTAGAACGCCTCCTGCGCCCGGCGCAACGCTCCGCGCAGCAGGCACCCCCCTCGGCTCAACGGGCAGGCCGGGTCGCCGTCACAATCGACCACTTCGGTCCCGCCCTCCAGTTCACGAACGATGCCGCCGACCGACGCCTCACGCGCCACATCGGCGAGCCGCACCCCACCCCGCCGCCCCCGAACGGTCTCCAACAACCCCATGTGCTGCAGCCGCTGCACCACCTTGGCCAGGTGATGCCTGGGCACGACAAGGGATTCGGCCAGCTCATCAATGGTGAGCAGGTCCTCCCTGGTCGCGCCGAGCATGAGGATGCGAAGGCCGATGTCAGTGGCCCGGTTCAGGTGCACACGGCGATGCTACTTAAAGAGGAGTCTGATAGTCCTCTTTATGTGAGTGAGATCACGGGCCCCCACCCCACCACCGGGCCCGGCCGCCCTCTGCCGGCTTGGCGTAACATGCGCATACATGCGGCGCTTATGCGGGATTGCATTGGCAATCGCCGGGATCATGTGCCTTTCAAGCTGCTCCCCTCCGGTAGCAGGCTCTACCGGAGTCAGCGTCGACGCGGCGGGACATCCGATCATCGTCCTGGCCTGGTGCGAAGGAGCGACCCCCGAGGGCGTGCACATCTCCCACCACGAGGACCCCTCGGGCCCATTGGACACGCTGCCCGACTACCCATCCTCGGCCGCAACGGCCGTCGATGACGTGACCTTCATCGCACCATCCCTGGACGGACAGAGCGCATCCGTCCGCCTCGACGCACCAAACGACGGCTGGCACGTAGAGCCGAAACCGTTCGTACTGCGCCCGAAAGTCCTCTACCACGCCTTCGGGTACCAGGGCCGAGGCTCCAACCAAGTCAACACCGACCACGTCAGCTTCACCGCCGAGAGCGTCGCCAAGCTCAAGCCAGGATCGGTCCTGGTCCAGCGGTACAACGACAAATCGTCACCCCCCAATTGGACCGACATCATGATCACCCAGGAAGAGTTCAACCGCCAAGCCCAGGACTCGGCCAACTGCCACTGATCATCACCGTCTACCGCATGTCGAGCCCCTGGTGCCCCACGGCAGAAGAGGCCCCGTAGGGCCTTGAGCTTCGTGGCAGTTGTGTTGTTCGTACTTGCGTAGGCTGAGCCGACGGTTCCAAAGGGCGTCGAGGACGGCGAGCCCGGCCCTCAGCGCTCCCGGCTCCTGTAGGTGGCCCGCAGGTCGATCAGCTTCTCCCTGGCCACCTCGTCCAGGGCCCGGCGCTGATCCGGGTCCTCCTCCCAGGTGGCCTCCGCGCACAAGACCCTAGCCGCCTCGTGCGGCTCGGCGTCACGCACCATGTACCAGACGGTGTCGCCACAACCGTGCCTGTCGTGGTCTCGGCGTAGGACCGTCACGATGCCGGAGACGAGGATCTGCCTAGCCCACGGATTCCTGGCCAGAATCTGCCGATCCACCGTCAGCCCCTCGTCCATGAGTTCGCCGCCGAGCAAGTCGTCCTCCCACCGCCACACACGGCGGCTGACACCCGCTGGTACATACAGGGCGCCACGCCCTTCGAGGGGCACCGAGAACGTCCGCGTCCCGCCGCGGCACAACTCCTTGGCGATGCGCTCGCCGTCGGCGTACTCCCGCAGCCGATCCTCGTCCAGGTCGAGCCCGGACGACGAGCCCCGCCGCGCCTGCTCGGCGTGGAAGCGGTCGATCAGCGGATCCTTGAACCGCCCTGCACGCGCCTGCGGCGGGGTGCAGGAGGCCGGGTTGAGGTCCGCGCCGTCCTCGATGTCAATGCCGGCGGCGCGCAGCAACTCGTGAACAGTGATGCCCCTGCCCTCCGCCTTGCGGCTCAACATACGCAGCCAGCCGTCGAAGGTGTCCAGGTCCGGGTCCGCGCGCAGCGACGCCCAGTCCGCCACTGCCGAGACCGGCACCGGCACCTCCCGCCGCGCCGCAGGTTGCACGAGCTGTTCGGGCTCAAGGTCGATCGAGTAGTACAGAACCCCGCGTGCGATATAGGAGAACGGCGCCGCGTGCTTGATCGGGTCGAAGACATCCCGGATCGGCCAGAACCTCAGCAGCCACGCCTCCTCGCACTCACCCGTGGCATGCCCGTCGCCCGGCTCGGGCTCACGCAGGTACATGTCCACGCCGTACTCGAAGCGCGGCGGCCCGATCAGGAAGTCATGCCCCCTGCTCTCCATCATCGCCACGATCGCGACCACGCCACTCTCCGCGACGAACGTCGTCGAACTGACCGGCGTCCACGAGGCGTCCGCGGCCCCCGGCTCGGCGTCCCAGGACTCCATGCGCACGGCCGCGACGAAGTGGTAGATCTCATCGGTGGGAGAGCCCCACTCCGGCAGGTCGGTGCCGTCCAGCCCGAACGTGTTGTACTCGACGTAGAGCTCATCGTCGAGCCTCCGCAGCAACTGTGCCATGTCAACGCCTTCGCCTTGTTGGTGATCATCTTGGCTTGGCGGAGTATGACCCACCGCACTGACAATCCGAGCCGCACCGCATCCGTCTTGGTCTTGAACGCTCCAGGCCGCGGAAAATGACCGCGCGTCATTTCCGTCCTGACCTCTGCGAACGCCCCGGCATCGCCATCCCCTTCAATCGGCTCAACACGCTCTAGTACTCCAGCCGCACATCGCGATCTTGGCGAATCAATGAGTAGGCACCCGGGCCTGATGTAGGTACGTAGGCACGTCAACGACGGACGGCCACCGCTGTGATCATTCAGGTGTGTTGGAACTGAAGATCATGCGGTGGCCGCGATGGCCAGAGTAGAACACCTTGACCCCGCACGTCTGCAAGCCGGGCTGGACGATGCCTTCGCCCGGGTGGCGGGCCGGTTCAAACGACGTGAGGTACGGCTACGGGCACGCCGCTGCCTGCAAGGACTGCTGTCCGGCCTGGAACGAAGACCAGCCGGTCGCTGGCCGAGTACGCCGGTGAGAGCACACCGGATGGCATGCAACGGCTGTTCACCACCGCCAGATGGGACGTCGAGGGCATGCGCGATGACGTCCGCGACTACGTCATCGACCACCTGGGCCAAACCGACGGCGTCCTCATCGGCGATGACACCGGCTTTGAGAATAAGGGCACATGCTCGGCGGGCGTGCAACGGCAGTACACCGGCACCGCGGGGAAGATCACCAACTGCCAGATCGGCGTCTACCTCGCCTACGCCACCTCCCGCGGCCGGGCCCTGATAGACCGGGAACTCTACCTGCCGCGCGAGTCGTGGATCGCCGATGCGGCCCGCTGCGCGGCGGCCAAGGTACCCCAGGGCATGACGTTCGCGACCAAGCCGCAACTCCTGCAGGCCATGATCGAACGGGCCGGGCCGGCGGTGGCGATCCAGGCCCGGGCGTAGGTGCGTTCCCCTTTGGAGCCGTTCCCGGCCGAGCTGATCGTCCAGGTGCGTTTCTGCTTCAAGTGCCTGGCCACCGCCTGCTCACACGTCAGGCGGGTGCCGCCGCCGAGGGTGAGGGCGAAGGTGGCGCGCACCCGCAGCACGTAGGCCTGGCCGTGCTCTTCCAGGAAGGCGCGTGGCTTCGTGCAGGTGCCGTAGACCTCATCTGCGGCCACGAAGTCCAGGTGCACGCCGTCGGCGTAGGCATCCCGCAGCAGGTCGATGGCCAGTTCGCCTTTGGTGGCGAAGGCCAGGTCCAGGGGCAGGGCGGTGGTGATCGCGGTGACCGGGTCGCTGAGGCCGGAGCAGATGCGCGAGACCTCCGATCGGGAGATGCCGGAGTCCGCGCCCAGGGCTTTGACCAGGTCATCGACGCTTCTGGTGGACACGCCGTGGACGTAGGCCTCCATGATGACGGCGAACAGGGCGCGGTCGATGCGGCGGCGGCGTTCCAGCAGGCTGGGGAAGAAGGAGCCGGAGCGGAGTTTGGGGATGTGCACTTCGACGTCGCCGGCGGTGCTGGTCAGGAGTCGTTCGCGGTGTCCGTTGCGGTGGGTGGTGCGCTCGGGGGTCCGCTGGTAGGGCGCGGCGTGGATGGTGTTGGTGGCTTCGGCTTCGATGAGTTCCGGGAGCATGCGCTGGAGCATGTGGCGGATCATCTCCACGCTGTCGGCTGCGTGTAGTGACTCCAGGAGCTTGGTTAGGTCAGACTGGGATAGAGCCATCGTGGGTGGTCCCTTTGGGAGGATTGAGTCTCTTCCCTTCGACCGTCACACGGTGGCTCACTTTGTGCCAGATCCTGGTCACTGATCGTCGCGAATTTACACCACTCGGCGGGACGCCATCATGCGAGACGCGGGCACCCGTAGACGGCCGTGGATGACCATGGACGGCCGGACACAAAGAGATCGGCCCCTGACCGCGTCTGCGCTGGTCAGGGGCTGGATCGGCTGGTGTGGCAGGTGCAAGGTTCGAACTTGCGTAGGCTGAGCCGACGGTTTTACAGACCGCTCCCTTTGGCCACTCGGGCAACCTGCCTGGTCGGCCGCTGCTCGCGGCGACACGTAGAAGAATAGCGGACTTCGGGGGTGGGCGTGACACCGGTTTGTCCGGGGTGAGGTTCCGTACCCTGATCGTCTGAGGTCGCTAAGGTCGGTACGGACGTAGAGAGGACACCTACATCGATGGCCGATTCGAGTTTCGACATCGTCAGCAAGATCGACCGGCAGGAGGTCGACAACGCGCTGAACCAGACGGTCAAGGAGGTCGGGCATAGGTTCGACTTCAAGGGGACCGGGGCGAGCATCAGTTGGTCCGGGCAGAAGGACATCGAGGTCAAGGCGAACAGCGAGGAGCGGGCGGGTGCCGTCCTTGACGTGTTCAAGGAGAAGCTGATCAAGCGGGGGCTCTCACTCAAAATCCTTGACGCGGGTGAGCCCAAGCTTTCGGGCAAGGAGTACCGGCTCGTGGTCGCGCTCAAGGAGGGCATCGACCAGGACAGCGCCAAGAAGATCTCGAAGATCATCCGGGATGAGGGGCCGCGTGGCGTGAAGGCCCAGATCCAGGGTGAGGAGCTGCGGGTCAGTTCCAAGAAGAAGGACGAGCTTCAGGACGTGATCTCCCTGCTCAAGGGCAAGGATCTCGACATCGCCCTGCAGTTCACCAACTACCGCTGAGCCATCGGGGCTGGTAGATGCGCCGACCTGGGCTTAGCCGGTTTGGGACGGTCTGGAGTGCGAATTCGGGGCACACGGCGCGAGCGCGGGCGAGGAGAGCGCCGGTCTTGCGCGTGTGCCCCGCGTCCTTAAGCGTTCTCACGCTCTCCCTCACTCGGTCTCAGGCCGAGCCCATCCACACGTAGCCGCTAGCCGCTAGCCGCTCGCGAGGCGGGCGGAGGTCGACGAGCAGCGGGGCCTCGAATCGCCGGCCGTCGATCAGGTGCGGCGTGGTCGCGTCGCCGGGTACCGAATCGGTCCAGTCCGCTGACAGACGTACGATCTCGCCGGCCAGCGTGTCCAGGTTTGTGTGGTCCACGGTGAGGTCGTCGGTGGCGAGCCGGGCGGGGATCGGCGGGCCGAGGCGGCGGCGCGGGGGCGATCCAGTGCTCTCGGACGGCTGCGGCGCTGCCTAGCGCGTTCTCGTACAACGTCGGGTGGGCCGTGGGCGGTCGGGGAGTACGGTACCGCCGCACCGTGACGCTTTCGGTCATGGGCGGCTTGGCGCCCGCATCGAGGGCTGCGCCGTTCCCGACATATGGGACGAACACCGCCTGACCCCCGCCGCGCCAACACTTCACCAATTTCGTAATAATCATCGAAAGCCCCATGATGTCGCCACATAGGTCATCTCAGCATGACCTGCCAGGGTGCGAGCACTTCGTCGGCAGATGTAGCTTGTCCGATTGGTGGTCCGACGGGAGGTGTTGGGTGTCGTGGCGCGCGCGACTCGACAGGAACGGCTGAAGTACTGGTTCGACAACACCATGTCCAAGGGCACGGTGGCGTTGATCGGGTGGCTCGCCGCCGTCTCCACGGCCGTCATCGTGCTGGTCAGCGTGCTGACGATCTGGCTCACGCCGCGCGAGGCGGCGGACAACAACGGCCTGGGCGGCATGCTGTGGTCCACGCTCATGCACACCCTCAGCCCCGGCAAGGTCGCGGGCGACGAGGGCACTCCGGCGTACCTGGCCCTGATGCTCACCGCTTCGCTGGGCGGCCTGATCATCTTCAGTACGCTCGTCGGCCTGCTGGCCAACGGCCTCAAGACCAAGATCGAAGAC
Source organism: Spongiactinospora sp. 9N601 (assembly GCF_044326295.1). Lineage (NCBI taxonomy): Bacteria > Bacillati > Actinomycetota > Actinomycetes > Streptosporangiales > Streptosporangiaceae > Spongiactinospora > Spongiactinospora sp. 9N601. The sequence continues at coordinate 13,134 of NZ_JBIRBB010000002.1, read as the reverse complement.
CTGCGTAAGGGCAGGTCGCGGGTGGTCGAGCAGGGTCACACAGTGATCCTCGGCTGGTCGGACCAGGTGTTCACGATCATCAGCGAACTGGTCAAGGCGCACGCGAGCCAGCGCGGCACGGTGATCGCGATCATGGCGGACGAGGACAAGATCTCGATGGAGACCGAGATCCGCGAGCGGGTGGGCGACACCGGGCGGACGCGGGTCGTGTGCCGTACCGGGCGGCCCACCGAGCCGGCCGACCTGGAGATGATGAACCCGGGCGTGGCGCGTTCGGTCGTCGTGCTGTCCCCGCAGGGGGAGGACCCGGACGCGCACGTGATCAAGACGCTGCTGGCGCTGGCCAAGCGTTCGGGGGACCATCCGCCGGTGGTGGCCTCGATCACCTCCTCGGGCAACATGGCCGCCGCACGACTCGCGGGCGGACCGGACGTCCACATCGTGGACTCCGATGACACGGCATCGCGGCTCATCGTGCAGTCGTCCAGGCAGTCCGGGGTCTCGGTGGTCTGCATGGACCTGCTCAACTTCGACAACGGCGAGATCTACCTACGCCGGGAGCCGCAGCTGGCCGGTATGAAGTACGGCGAGGCGCTGCTGGCATACCAAACCGCGACCATCATCGGGCTACGCACGCCGTCCTCCGTCATGCTCAATCCGGACATGGACACGGTCATCGCCGAGGACGACGAGATCGTGCTGATCGCGCAGGACGACTCGCTGATCCGGCTCGCCAAGGAGACGCCGGTCGTGAACGCGGACGCGATCGTACTGTCCGAGTCGCCCGCACCTCGCCCGGAACGTACCCTGCTGCTCAACTGGAATGTCCGCGCCCCGCAGATCGTCAGGCAGATGGACGGCTATGTCGCGCCGGGTTCGGTGCTGGACATCGCCGCCACACACCCCGACGCGGGGAGCGGTCTGCACGGAATGCGCAACCTCAAGGTCAACTTCAAGGAGTGCGACACCACCGACCGGTTCGCGCTGGAGTCGCTGGGCGCGGGGGTCTACGAGCGGGTGGTCGTCCTGTCCGATGACCGGTACAGCACGCAGCACGCCGACACGCGCACGCTGATGACGTTGTTGCAGCTCAGGGACATGCAAACGGTACTCGCCGAGCGCTACTCGATCGTCAGCGAGATGCACGACGAGAACAACCGGACCCTGGCCGAGGTGACCAAGGCCGACGACATCGTGATCAGTGACACGGTGATCGGGCTGCTGCTGGCCCAGCTCGCCGAGAACCAGCACCTGGCGAAGGTCTTCGGCCACCTCTTCGACGCCCGCGGGTCGGAGATCTATCCGCGTCCGGCCGGGGACTATGTGCGCCCCGGGGCGGAGATCGAGTTCGCCACGGTGATCGAGTCGGCCCGCCGCAGGGGCGAGACGGCGATCGGATACCGGCGCGGGGACAAGGTGAACGAGGCGCCGGCCTATGGGGTCATCCTCAATCCGGACAAGTCGCGAAAGATCATCCTTGGTGAGGATGACTACGTCATCGTGCTCGCCGTCCACTAAGGCGCCCTGGGCCGCGGAAAGGCCCTGGGCGGCGCCGGAGGCGGTCAGTCGGGCGCGGGGGCGGTCAGCACGTGGCGGAGGACGAGGAAGTTCGGGGTGTTGGCCGGGTCGGCGAGGGGGATGACGCGGCGTTGGAGTACCAGCGCGACACTGTCCGTGCTGACGGCCACTTTGTCCGTCATCTCCTGCCATGGGATGACGAACGACCCGAACCCGAGCCCCGCCGGAGTCAGGCGAACCGCACCGAATGCCACAGACCGCCCCGACTGCACGATGGCCTCCGTCCGGGCGGCCAGGGCCCGGCCGGCCCGTTCCTCGATGGCCTTCACGAGCCGCTCGGCGTCTTGCACCGTGTGGTCCAGCCGTACCTGAACTCCGTCGCCCCGCCGCACCAGGCACCAGAAGTCGCGGTGGAGCAGCCGGACGAGGCCCTTGGCGTCTGCGTGGGTGAAAGTTCGCATCTCCGCGATTTCATCCCAGCCGAACACCTCTCTCGCGTCACCCGGTCGTACCTGGACGAATGCATCCGGGTGTAGCTCGAAGCGTTCGCCGCGCCAGGAGATCGCACGTACGATCCGGATCACGCCGACGGGCAGGGCCAGCACGGTGAGCGCGGCCGGTAGCGCGAACAGCCTGCTCCCGCCGCGTGAGTCGGCGTCGAGTAGTCCGGCGCCGATCAGCATGATGCTGATGACCAGGCATACCAGCCCGATGCCCAGCGCGGCCAGCCCCACCCGCCACAGCGACGCGGTGTCCCGCCGGTACACCCGCTCCGCCGTACCCTGCGGGACGACCCGTCCGGTCACCGGCGTTTCGCTGGTGAGCTCGACTATGTGCTCGTCGGCGGGGGCAGGGACGGCGCCGGGGATCACGTTGGACCGCACCGGCATGCGGTAGTAGGCGCGGGCCTCCCAGCGTGCCAGGTTCCACAGGGGGATGACCATCATGGTGACGCCGAACAGCGAGAACGCGAGCGAATCGCCGTTCATCGAGATCAGGCTGTAGATCACTATGCCGGCACAGACCATGTTCAGCGTGACCCAGACCCACCACGCGCGCCGGGTGCCCAGTGCGGCGAGGCCGGCCAGGGCGGCGGCTCCGGTGAGTACGAGCCATGCGACGGTGTCGACGTTCTCGCTGCCCTCTTCCGGCTCGGCGATGAGCATCACGATGACGGCGACCAGCGCGGCGAGACCGGCGACCACCCATAGAAAGCTGAGCGCGGTGACGACTGAACGTGGGGCGGACCGAGGGAACACGGCAGCACCTCTCGCTAGGCCGTCATGATCGTAGATGCGTGCGAGCGGCAAGCCAAGGGTTCGTCAGGTTCCGGTCAAATGAACATGTGAAGTCGACACCGCGGCACACCGGTTCCGCGAGCGGGACAGCAACACCACCCATCCCGATATCTGGACATCACGCTCAAGTCATGACAAATGCGGATACGTTTTTCATATGGGCAAAGTCTATGAAGGCCTGAACGACCGCCTACGTTCCTTCATCTCCGCGCAGCCCGTCTACTTCGTCGCGACCGCCCCCGAGTCGGGCGGCCACGTCAACGTGTCCCCCAAGGGGTACGCCGACACCTTCGCCGTCCTCGACGACACCACCGTCGCCTACCTGGACCTCGACGGCAGCGGCGTCGAGACCATCGGCCACATCCGGGACAACGGCCGGATCACCATCATGTTCTGCGCGTTCGCCGGCCCGCCGAAGATCCTCCGGCTGTACGGCACCGGCCGCGTCGTCACCCCGCAGGACGAGGACTTCGATCGCCTGCTCAAGTTGTTCGGCCCGCATCCGGGTGTCCGGACGATCATCGTCGTCACCTGCGACCGCGTCGCCGACTCGTGCGGCTTCGCCGTGCCTTTCATGCACTACGACCAGGACCGCACCCTCCTCGACGACGGCAGAGCGGCCGGCGCCGGTCGGGCCCGCCGCCTCCAGCGGGCGCAGAACCCCCGGATGAGCATCGACGGACTCCCCGCCCTGGCCGGCAACGAAACCGACCCGGTACACCTGCACTCCTAACCGACTCCTGACCGACGCCTGCTCTTGGCCGGCGAGGCATCCGGGCTCCCCGGTCTGCGCTCGAAGCGATACCAGAGAACCCGCCGGGCCGGGTGGTCGGACCTCAGCGGCGGTAGCCGGCCATCCGTTCGAGTCGTGCGATTCGGTCGGCGATCGGGGGGTGGGTGGAGAAGAGGCGGCCGAGGCCGGCGCCCCGGAAGGGGTTGGCGATCATCAGGTGGGACGCGGAGGCGAGCCGGCCGTTCTCAGGCAGGGGCAGCTCCCGGCTGCCCAGCTCGATTTTCCGCAGGGCGCTCGCCAGGGCGAGCGGGTCGCCGGTCAGGCGCGCGCCTGATTCGTCGGCCTGGTACTCCCGCGCACGGGAGATCGCCATCTGGATCATCCCAGCCGCGACCGGGCCGAGGATCATCATCAGCAGCGCCCCCAGGAAGCCGGGACCCTCCTCGTCGTCGGAGCCGCCGAAGAAGACGCCGATGTAGCCCAGGTAGGTGATCATCGTCGCCAGGGCCGCCGCGATGGACGAGACCAAAATGTCGCGGTTGTAGACGTGGGACAGCTCGTGGCCGATGACGCCGCGCAGCTCGCGTTCGTTGAGGAGCTGGGTGATGCCGTAGGTCACGCAGACCGCGGCGTTGCGCGGATTGCGGCCGGTGGCGAACGCGTTGGGCTGCATCGTGGGCGAGACGTAAAGGCGCGGCATGGGCTGGCGCGCCTCGGTCGAGAGCTCACGGACGATCCGGTAGAGGGCCGGCTGCTCGACCTCGCCCACTGGGCGCGCGCGCATGGCGGACAAGGCGATCCGGTCGGAGAAGAAGTAGGAGATCGCGTTGGCCGCCAGCGCGACGACGAGCGCGATCTGGACCCCGGTCCCGCCTCCCAGCCACGCCCCGACCAGCAGGATCAGCGCGGAGAGCGCGCCGAGGAGGACCGCGGTCCGCAGACCGTTGTGGTGCATGTGGCTCCCCCCTTCGCAAGGGCCGGTTCTCCGTGGGCTCGTTTGGTTCAACGCCCGGCGACACACCTATCGTTCCCGGACGTGGTCAGCCCGCAGCGGACAGCGACCCAGGCAGGAGGCCGAGTACGGCCTGCGGGGCGACGGAGAACGCGACGGCGACGGCCACCGCGAGGACGGCGGCCACGGCGACGGGGGTGGTGGCGCGAGTGCGGGTGGCCGGGACCTCCCCGGTGGCGGGCGATGGCGTGAACAGCCGGGCCGTCCAGGCCACGTAGTAGTAAAGGCCGATCACGGTGTTGACCGCCATGACGAGCGCGAGGACGGCTCCGCCACCGCCGACCACCTCACGGAACACGACGATCTTGGCGAACAGGCCCGCCAGCCCCGGCGGCAGCCCGGCGAGGCAGATCAGGCAGAAGCCGAGCGCAACGGCCGCTGGTGCGTCACGGAAGGCCAGCCCCCGGTAGTCGTCGATCTCGTTGCGTTCGTTCCGCCTTGAGACCAGCATCACGACGGCGAACGCGCCCAGGTTCATCGCCGCGTAGAACACCAGGTAGGCGATGGAGGCGTTGGCCGGTTGCACCCCTGGCGCGCCCGCTGTGCCCGCTGTGCCCGGTACGCCGGCCGTTCCGGCCGCCGCGACGCCCAGCGGGGCCAGGATGTATCCGGACTGCGCCACCGACGACCAGGCGAGCAGGCGTACGGCATGCCGCTGCCGCAGCGCCAGCAGGTTGCCCACGGTCATGGTGAGCCCGGCCAGCACGGCCACCATGGGCCCCCACAGGGCGACCTGGGCGTCCAGGGCCAGGACCAGAAGCAGGATGAGCCCGGCGAATCCGGCGGCCTTGGAGATCACTGACAGCAGCGCCGCAACGGGCACGGGCGCGCCCTGGTAGACGTCACCGGCCCAGGAGTGGAACGGCACCGCGGCGATCTTGAACGCGAACCCGGCCACCACCAGGACGACGGCGACCGCCGACACCAGGCGTGGTCCGGTGGCGAGGCTGAGCCGGTCGAGGTAGACGGTGCCGGTCAGGCCGTAGAGGAGCGAGACGCCGAACAGCATGACGGCGGTGGAGACCACCGACACCAGGAACAGTTTCAGCGCGGCCTCGGAGGAGCGGCCGTCGTAACGCCTGAGCGCGGTGAGCGCGAAGACGGGCAGGGAGACGATCTCCAGGGCGACGACCAGCGTGATCAGGTCGCGGGAGGCGGGCAGGAGTACGGCTCCGGTGATGCTGCAGAGCAGCAGGAAGTACCACTCGCCGACGGGTATCCGGCCGTCGGCCAGCTCGGTCATCGACAGCAGCGTGACGACTATGGCGGAGACGAGGACCAGCCCGGCGATGGTCAGCGCGAAAGGATCGACGACGAATGAGCAAGGGGCTGGGCCGCCCTGAGGGGTCAGCCCGGCGGGCACGCAGAATGTCCGGAGGGTCGTACCGCTCAACGCCTGTGCCAGCACGATCGCAAGCGCGCCGAGCAGCCCGGCCAGGGTGACCAGGCCGAGGGTCAGCCCGCTCCGGGAGAACGGCGAAGCGCCCTCCGCACGTTTCACGCCATTGCCCGGCGATCCGTGGTCAGTGCCAGGGCTGATACCGACGCGGTCCGCTGCGACGCGCTCCCGCACGGGCCGGACCGTGTGTGCGGTGGCCGTGGAAGCCGCCTCAGGGCGCGGGCGCGGCAGGAAGGCGTCGAGCAGCAGAACCAGCCCGGCCGTGAGCGCGAGCAGCAGCGGGGCGGCGATGGCGGCATAGTCGATCGACTGGATCACAGCGCCCCCAGCATGATGTACGGGACGGGCGAGGTCACGCCGGGCATGGCGGCCTGCCTGCGGCGCAGACCATGGATCTGCTCGCTCACGGCCCCTCCAACTTGGTGTGCGGGACCATACGTCAGCGGTGCCGGGTGGTGGAGGGCGCGGGGCGGCTTGCTCATGGCGTTCCCAGGATGGCCTGTACGGCGGGGGTGGTGAGCAGGAGGAGCGCCTTTGGCCACAGGCCGAGTAGCACGATCAAAACGATCAGTGGGACCCATGCGGCCAACTCGAAGCCGCGCACATCCGGCATCGGACCTCCTGCCTCGGTGAAACTCCCTCCATCCGCAGAACCGGCTCCGCTTCCCTCGGCCGCGTCCTGCCCAGGTGCCTCCGAACCGGATGGGGGATCTGCCGGCGATGTGCGGGCGGCCGTGCCGGATAGCGATATCGGCGCGGCATCTGGTGGGTCCTTGGGGTCAACGGGCGAGGTTGTGTGTATGCCCACATCCGGCGAAGGACTTGAGGAAGTCGGCCCCGATGCCGAGCCCGGGGTGGGTGACGAGGCGCCGGCAAAAGCGGGGGAACTGCCCTCGGGCGCGACGGGATCGGGCGAGGGGGCCGGCACAGGCATGGTGGCAGTCGCGGCGAGGCCGGGCGCGGATGCGGGAAGAAGTCCTGAAGAGGGTGATGCGGCCACGGTGCGCCCATCGGGCACAGCGGCCCCGGCCGAAGGTGCCGATGTGGGCGCTGAGGCGATGGGAGAGGCACCGGATGGGGCGGGATCGGGGCGTGGGGTGAGCGGGGGTAGGGGGCCGTGGGTAGTGCGGGAGAGCATGATCAGGAAGTACGCGGCGGTGAGGACGGCTCCGAGGCCGCCCAGGGCCATGAAGACCAGGTAGAGCGGGCGGGGCAGGCCCGGGCCGGGGCTGAAGGCACCGAGGAGGGCGAGCATTTCGCCCCAGAAACCGGCGAGGCCCGGGATGCCGAGGGAGGCGATGCAGGCGAAGGTGAGCAGCGCCCCCAGGCGAGGGATTCGGGTGAGCATGCCGCCGCCCATGGACGGCATGTCGGCCGTGCCGTACCGGTCCTTGATCGCGCCCGCGAGGAAGAACAGCAGGCCGGTGATCAGGCCGTGGGCGATGTTGCCGAACAGGGCCGCGTTGATGCCCACCGGCGTGAGGGTGGCGAAGCCGAGCAGCACGAAACCCATGTGGCCGACGGAGGAGTAGGCGATCATGCGTTTCAGGTCGCGCTGGGCCAGGCAGGCCAGGGCGCCGTAGATGATGCCGACCACCGCGAACGCGCCCAGCCAGGGCGCGACGGCCGCCGCGCCCTCGGGCAGGATCGGGATCGCGATGCGGGCGAAACCGTACGTGCCCATCTTCAGCAGGACGCCTGCCAGCAGGACCGAGCCGACCGTGGGGGCCTCGGTGTGCGCGTCCGGGAGCCAGGTGTGCAGGGGCCACATCGGGGTCTTCACCGCGAGCCCGAGGCCGATCGCGACGAACGCGAGCACCTGGGCCGCCCGCGTCATGCCGGCACCGGGCGTGCGGGCCAGCGCGACCATGTCCAGGGTGCCGGCCTGCGCCCAGATCAGCAGCAGGCCGAGCAGCAGGATCACCGAGCCGAGCAGCGTGTACAGGATGAACTTGACCGCCGCGGCGCGGCGGCCCGGGCCGCCCCAGATGGCGATCACGAAGTACATCGGGATCAGCACGACCTCGAAGAACACGAAGAACAACAGCAGGTCGAGCGCCAGGAACGTGCCGAGCATGCCGACTTCGAGCAGCAGCAGGGCGAAGACCAGGGCGCGCGGGCGCTGGCTCCCGGCGCCGGCCAGGTAGACGAAGCAGAGCAGGGTGAGCAGCGACGTCAGGACGACGAGCGGCAGCGAGATGCCGTCGACGCCCAGGTGGAAGTGGATGGCGAGCCCGGGAATCCAGGGCAGGTCGGTGACGAACTGCATGCGGGCGGCGTCGCCGTGGTCGAAGGTGGCGGCCAGCAGCACGGTCAGCGCGAACGTGACCGCCGAGACGGCCAGCGAGTGCCACCGCAGCGCTCGTGCGGTACCCGGGCCGTCACGCCCCGCGAGCACGGCCAGCGCTCCGAGCAGTGGAACCCCGAGGATGGCGATGGGCAGCCAGTTCATCCCAGCATCACCGCCCCCACCGCGATGAGCAGGACGCCCGCCAGCACACCGCTCAAGTAGAGCTGGGCATTGCCATTTTGGGCGAACCTCAGCAGACCGGACATCCCAACCGCTGCCCTGCCCGAGCCGCGTACCGCGCCGTCGACCATGTGCGTGTCGGTCGCGACGACCGCCCGGGAAAGCCGCAGCACCGGCCAGACGAACAGCGCCCGGTACAAGCGGTCGATCCCGAAGGCGCGCTCGCAGGCCACCCGGAACGGCCCGAGCAGCCGCGCCGGATCGGCCACCGGATCGGCGCGCCACACGACATATGTGACGGCCGCGCCGAGCAGCGCCGGCGCGACGGTGATCGCGGCCGCCGCCCAGTGGACCTCGCCGAGGCCGGCCAGCCCGAGCAGCAGCGCCGGGACCGCGAGCACGATGATCGGCAGGCGCATCGACCGCGGCGCCTCCTGGCCGGTGAAGACGTGCGCCGTGCCGGGCGCGGGCTCGGGCAGAGCGACGACGCGCGCTTCGCCGAAGAAGGTGCGCAGCCACGCCCGGGTCGCGTACGCGCCGGTCACGGCCACCGTCGCGAGTGTGCAGGCGTGGAGCAGCCAGCCGGCCGCGCCGGTCAGCAGGCCGTCCGCGCCGGCCCGCTCGACCGCGACGACCACGGCGTCCTTGCTGAAGAAGCCGCTCGTCGGGGGCAGGCCCATCAGCGCGGCAAAGCCGATCGTCATGGTCACGAAGGTGACCGGCATCGAACGGTGGAGGCCGCCCATGTCGCGCATGAGGTTGGAGCCCACGGCGTGGATCACCGCGCCCGCACACAGGAACAACAGCGCCTTGAACGCCCCGTGCGTCAGCAGATGGAAGATCGCCACGGTCTCGTCACGGGCGGCCAGGGCCGCGGCCATGTACGCGAGCTGGCTGATGGTGGAGTAGGCGAGGACCCGCTTGAGGTCGTCTTGGGCGAGCGCGGCCAGCGCAGCCGCGAGCATGCCGAGCGCGGCGAGTACGGCCAGTACGTCGAGCGTCGGCCCGGCGGCCTCGAAGACCGGGAACAGCCTGGCCACCAGGAAGATGCCGGCCGCCACCATCGTGGCGGCGTGGATCAGCGCGCTGATCGGGGTCGGGCCCGCCATGGCGTCGGGCAGCCAGGTGTGCAGCGGAACCTGGGCGCTCTTGCCCGCGACACCGGCCAGTAGCAGCATCGTCCCGGTGACGAGGGTGGCCGGGGACATCTGGGGCACCGCGGCGATCACATCGGAGATCCGGAAGCTGCCCGCGCCGACTCCGAGGGTGAACAGGCCGAACAGGAACCCCACATCACCGAGCCGAGTGACCAGGAACGCCTTGACCGCCGCGCGGGAATTGGCGCGGTCTTCCCACCAGTGCCCGATGAGCAGGTAGGAGCACAGGCCCATGACCTCCCATCCGACGTAGAGGAGCAGCAGGTCTCCCGCGTAGATCACCAGCAGCATGGCGCTGGTGAACAGGCTGATGAAGGCGCTGTAGGAGGGGTAGCGGGGGTCGCCGTCGAGGTAGCCGACGGAGTAGACCTGGACGGCGAGGGCCACGACGGTCACCAGCAGGCCGACCACGACCGACAGGGCGGTCACCTCCAGGCCGACCGTGATGGGCAGCGAGCCGGTGTCGATGACCGTCAGGGTGCCTGCCTGCGAGCGGCCGTCGTACGACGTGGCGCGCCACGCGGACCACCAGGCGTAGGCGATCCAGATCGCCAGTGCCATGGACAGGGCGGTGGGCGCGATGGCGATGATGGCGGCTCGGCGTGCGGCGGCCCGGGCCGGGTCGGCATCGGTGGCCTGCCCTCGGCTACGTCGGCCGGTCGGCCGAAGAGCCACGGCCACGCTGGGTGTGGAGCCCGACTGCCCAGCTACGGCCATGCCCGGTGTTGTGCCCGAACGGCGAGCTTCGGTCGCGCCCGTCAGGCGACGTAGGCGTGGCAGGCGCGAGAGAAGCAGGGCGGCGATCGATGCCAGGAACGGCAGCAGTGTCGCCGCAACGGCGGACATCACGATCACGGCTCCGCCTCCTCACCGGCCCTGCCTTCGGCCTGGTCTCCTGTGTCCTCGCCCGCGCCCTGGCCGGCGCCCCCTACCTCGCCGGACCGCTGGGCCTTGCCCGCGCCCTCGGGCGTGCCGATGGCCTCGACCTGGCCGACATCCCCGGCACTGTCGCCGCCTCGAACCTTGCCAAGCGCCTCGGTCCGGGCCACGTTCCCCGCCGTCCCAGGGGCTGGAGTGCCCGGGGGTAGAGGGGGATGCGGCGCCGTTGTGGGTGCGGGGGCGGGAGCCGGTGATGTGGTGCCTGAGGCGGGGGTGCCCGAAGGCGGGGTGAGATGCGGCGCCGTTGTGGGCGCCGAGGCCAATGATGCGCTCTTGGGGGCAGGAATACCCGAAGCAGGAGAGGGGTGCGCTGCTGTTGTGGGTGTGGGGGCGGGAGTCGGTGATGTAGTGCCTGAGGCGGGGCTGCCCGAAGGCGGGATGGGATGCGGCGCCGTTGTGGGCGCCGAGACCAATGGTGCGCTCTTGGGGGCAGGAATACCCGAAGCAGGAGAGGGATGCGGTGCCGTTGCGGGGGCGGGAGCCGGTGCTGTGGTGGCGGAGGTCGGACTGCCTGAGGGGGAGGTGGAATGCGGTGCGGCTGTGGCGGGGGCAAGTGATGTGGTTCGGGGGGTGGGGGTGGTTCCGTTGGGGGGTGGTGGGGGCTCTATGTCTGGGTCGGTCAGGTCGCGGAGGGTGTCGAGCTCGACCGTGCGGCGGTTGCGGTAGAGGGCCAGGACGATGGCGAGGCCGACGCCGAGCTCGGCGGCGGCGATCACGATGACGAACAATGTGAGCACCTGCCCGCCGTGCAGGCGGTCTTTGAGCCATACGTCGAAGGCGACCAGGTTGAGGTTGACCGCGTTGAGCATGAGCTCGACCGACATCAGGACCAGCACGGTGTTGCGGCGGGCGAGCACGCCGTAGACACCTACGGAGAACAACAGGGCGGACACCACGGCCGGGTAGACGATATGCATCAGCGCCCCCTGATATCGGTGCGTGAAAGCACGATCGCGCCGATCAGGGCGGCCAGCAGGAGCACGGAGAGCGCTTCGAAGGGCAGCACCCAGTTGCGGAACAGGCTGCTGCCGACCTCGGAGGCCGCTCCCCTGCCGGGTGTCAGGTCGGCGTAGGCGGTGCGGAACCCGTCGATCACGACGGTCACCAGCACGGCGGCGGTGGCGAGGGCGACGATGGCGGCGACCACGCGGTTGCCGCTGTCGAGGTCGGCGGATCGGCCGATCGGCGCCCGGGTGAGCATGATGCCGAACAGCAGGAGCGCCACGACCGCTCCCACATAGATGAGCACCTGAACCCACGCGACGAACTCGGCGGTGAGCACCAGATAGCAGCCGGCCAGAGCGCCGAAGCAGAGGACGAGCCAGAGGGCGGCGTGGACGAGCTGCCTCGTCGTCACGACGAGCAGTGCCGACCCCACGGTCACCGCGCCCAGGAGCAAGAAGACGACCTCTTGCCCGGTCGGCGACAGGTAGGACGGCACTGCCCCGGTCATCACTCCTCCTTGGGATCCGGTGGCCGATCCGGCCCCTGCGAAGGAGTTTGCCGCTCGTCCCGGCCGCTCGTGTCACCCGAATCGGATTCTGTGGATGACCGCGAAGCGGCGGTTCCGCCTGTGGATATCTCGCCGCCTTCTGGCGGGCGGGCGGGGGGCTCGGCGGTTAACGGCTCATCGCCGCTCATGGGTGGTGGATCCCCGGTGGGGGGTGGTGATGCGGGTGGCGGCGGTGGTTCGGGGGCGGGGCGCTTGGGCAACGCTCCGGGCGGGCGGATGGCGCGTACGGCGGCGTGGCCGGTCGAGCTGGTCCTGTGCTGCCTCGGTCGCGCCGCTCCGGAGGCCCTTGGCGGGGTGCCTTCGCCTGTGGGCGATGGCGCATCGCCCGGCGGCGGTGTGGGGGCGGCTGAGGAGGGATGGCCTGGCTCGGCCTGCGGGAGTTCAGGGGTCGACTGAGGGCCGCCCGAGGTGGGTTGGGTGGCTGCCGAGGGGGACTCCACAGCCGAGGCAAGCGACGAACGAGGGCCTGCTTCGGGGGAGGCCGCAGCTTCGCCGACCGGCTGAGGGGCCTCGGAAAGGGAATCCGGGGTGGGCCGGGTGGTGGCCGAGGAAGGAGTGCCCTCTTGAGGGGAAGTCCCCGGCTTGGGATATGCGGCTTCGGGGGCCGAGTGCGGGTCGCCGGGCGCCCGCTCAGCAGCGGGCGGGGGCGGGTTCACACCCAAGGCGGCCGAGGCGCGGCCCGGGGCGAGGTGCGCGGCTTCAGGCGGCGGTCCAGGGGTGGACGAGGGAGAAGTGCCCGCTTTAGCGGAGATCCCGGGCTCGGGACGCCCGCCTTCAGGGGCCGACCGGGGGGCGCCGGGCGCCCGCTCAGCGGCGGGCGGGGGCGGGTTCACACCCAAGGCGGCCGAGGCGCGGCCCGGGGCGATGTGCGCGGCTTCAGGCGGCGGTCCAGGGGTGGACGAGGGAGAAGTGCCCGCTTTAGCGGAGATCTCGGGCTCGGGGTGCCCGGCTTTAGGGGCCGACCGGGGGGCGCCGGGAGCGGTCTGGGCGGGCGAGCGGGGGCGCGCGGTGGATGAGGAAGGAGTGCTGGGCGCTGGGGAGGTCCCGGGGGCGGGGCGGGCGGATTCAGGTGTCGGTCTGAGGGTGGGTGAGGGG